>NZ_JAKEKV010000006.1:0-251111 GCF_040148865.1 Paracoccus sp. NFXS7 | reverse complement strand
CCATCGGTCCAAGCGGCCATGCGACGCCAAGGGTCCCACTTCACGTCGTTTGCCTGGACAGACCGCCTGCGACGGTCGGGCGTCCGCATCTCGATGGATGGCAAAGGCGTTCGCAAGCGCACCTTGGACAACATCTTCATCGAGCGCCTGTGGCGCGCCTTGAAATACGAATGCGTCTATTTGCATGCCTGGGAGACCGGATCACAGGCACGCACCCGTGTCCGCAACTGGATGGAATTCCACAACCACCGCCGGCCGCACAAGGCCCCTGGCGGCCGACCGCCGGCAGTGGTCTCCTCACTGACAGGAGAAGCAACGCAACCCGATCAGCAGGAGCAGATCAGAGCTTGAAAAGCGCCAGATCCTGTCAAAAGAATGGGGAGCACCTCAGTGAAGGAAAAATTCCGTAGCAGATCAGCAACCCTGGCCCGCCATATTTAACGTGTTGAACGTATTATCTCGGCGGTAAGGAAGTTGCGGCAGCATTTAACGATCAGTGGAAGATGAACTTAGCAATATCAATTCATACGGTCGACGATGGAAATGCATCCCGATCGAAGCTATGCACAAGGTTGCAAGCCGTGCTTCCTGAATGCGTTTAGCTCTTCCTGTAATTCTTCAGCAGCCGTATCGCCTGATCGACCTTGGACTCTATCAGTTTGTCCAGAAAGGCGGGCGCCGACATGGCCGACCTGCTTTTCATCGGAGGCACGTGCTTTGCGGCCTTCGACTTTGTGTCTGATTTGGGTCGCGCGCGCGTGGTATTCTTTCGGATCGTCGCCATTGATCAAGCCTTGGTCTGTGCAGCGTCTGAACCGGAACCCCCGCCTGATGTTCCAGGAAAAGGATTTTTATCTGAACCGGAGCGGGAGGAACGTCGAGCTGACGGTTATTGCGTTCCGCACCGCCGCCCTGACTTGCATCTTGTCGCGACGTTGCTTTCTTTCCTGCTACCCACCACGGCCTGCAGGTAGGCTGTTTTATTTGGAACCTCAGATCGAGTGCACTTCCAGGCGTGGCCTGCCGCCATCGCATGCTTTTCACGTGAAAGCGTTCCTGTTATCGAATGCTGTGCATTGGCCTGTACGTACCTCCACAAGATGAACACCTGATGTGTTCCACGAGATGGATTATGGCCTGCAATCTGAAGTTGGCGCTTGTCGGTATGTTTCGGAACGCGTTGAGAGCGTCACGACCGGGGTGTTACACCGGTTTCAACACTTCGGCGCATCGCAACAGCTGATTGCCCATTGCTACGGTACCCGTACACGAAAACGGTATGCTCCTCGCAGTCGTCACGATTTAATAGTTTCAGGCTGAATCAACAATGAAAATTTGATGCAAGCGGCCGGATTGTGCCAATGCTGACTAGGTTCAGCCACAGACTTATTATCGACCGAAGTTTGGATAGATGAACTCAATTCTCCGGAACTTAATATGCAATTGATTCGGCCGCTGCCCGAATAGTTCGCAATATTTTAGACCAGAACGCGGCATCCTGAGACTGCTTACTATAGAGCGACAAATAATTTGCAAAACTTACGACAGTTTCAATTTTTGGAGCAACGTCCTTCCAATGAGGTCCGACACGTCGCTTTAGGATAGACAAAGCGATCACAATTGATCGCAGTGTCGTAGGTGTCTTGACCTTACAACGGTGGGAAGCGCTACCTAGCAACGCGGTGATGGAGAATGCCGCGAAATGAATGAACGGTTGAGTGAGGTGCGGGTTACAGGGCCGCGCGCTACCTGGGTGATTGATGATCGATCGTGAACTGCGCGACCGGTTCGTGGCCGCGGGCGTGCCCGAAACCCAGGTTGATCCCATCCTCTCCTATTTCGACCTTTATGGTGGGGCTGCTGAAATCACCTCCGAGGAAGAATATCGGAATGCGGCTGCCATTTATCTGACGCTGGATGGATATCTGGCGCCTGACGATGCGCACAGCGCCGTGGCCCGCTATGTCATCCATCTTGGGGTGCGGCTGGCTGAGTGGGATGGCAAGCACACCGTACCAAGCGTCCTGCGGTGACCATAAACCCCATGGGCCCCGTCGCATCGTCGTCAGGTGCATGGTAACGATTTCGCCATCACCGGCGCAAATGTGCCGACAAATACAATCGTGAGTTGATTGGTTAACGGTGTCTTGCTACGCCGAACCTTCATGGTGGTGGTCGAGCAAAGCAGACCACCGACTGACAACAACCCGATTGCAAAGGTTGCACGCTTGCCTGTCCAAACTCCGCACCCCCGTGCAATCCGCAGACATGCGCCACGGCGACAGCCCTCCATGACGCAGACTGCCGGGCAGTTCCGGGAAAGGCCGCATTCGCGGACCCGTCTGCCCATTCGTACCTAGTGCACATTCATGTCTGAGCCGGCGCCGCGATCCGCGGTGTCTCTTCATCATGCCCGGACCATGGGCTGGACACAGGATACATCATGCCGACGACCTTCAACTGGATCTCTCTTGGAACGCCCCGCAACGCCACCGGCGGCATCGTCACGGTCGACCCGTCAGAGGTAATTGCCGGCGCCGAAAACGCATCCAGCCTCCTGACCGCCGCGTCCGGTTCGGGGCCCCGGGTGTTCGGTTCGCAAGGCGCGCCGCTCTACAACAGCATCACCTCTGCAACGATGATCAACCGCAGCGGCAGCGACAATGCGCTGGACACGGATACGGCCGTCGGCACATCGGCGGATCGCTTTACGACCAACATTGGCGCCGGAGTCCAGACCTTCAACTTTGACGCCTTGGTCAATTACAACGGCACCGTGACCTATGCGGATGGCTCGACCGCGTCGAACGTGACGCTGCTGGTTGTGCAGGCGGAAACGGGCGAACTGTTTCTTGCGCCGCCGCCGGCCACGGGTTCGAACGCGGCGTTGACGCTCAAGCCGATCCAGTCGATCCGGCTGGATTCGGTGGCAAATAATGACGTCAACCTGTTGATCGACCGCCAGCTTGGGATATTCGACGATGGATTTGTCGATGGCACGGCCGGGGCCGACCTGATCGGTCCCAGTTATGTAGAGCCTGCCGCCGGCGGCTCCGACCGGGTCGACGGCAATGACGGGCTGACCAGCGCGGGCACCAATTTCAACGATGACCGTATCCGCGCGGGCGCGGGCAGCGACACCATCGACGGCGGCCTTGGAAACGATCTGATCGACGCGGGCGAAGGCAACGACCTGGTCAACCTGACGGGGGTGTTCGGCAACGACACCATCACCGGCGGCGCGGGCAGCGACACGCTGTCCGGGGCGACACTGACGGCCGCGTCCACCGTCACATTCAACGGCGGCTCCGGCACCTTTGCCAGCGGAGGCAGCACGGCCAGCTTCAACACCATCGAGGCCGTCACCACCGGCGCCGGCGCCGATACGGTCACCATCAGCGGGACCGCCGCGGGAAGCTTTGCCACGGGCGCCGGGGCGGACACGATCAACGCGGGCGGTTCCGGCGCGGATACCATCAATGCGGGCGACGGCGACGACCTGGTCAACCTGACCGGAACGTTCGGCAGCGACACAATCACCGGCGGCGCGGGCAGCGACACGCTGTCAGGGGCCACGCTGACGGGCGCGTCCACGGTCACGTTCACCAACGGCACCGGCACCTTTGCCAATGGTGGCAGCACGGCCAGCTTCAATACCATCGAGGCGATCACCACAGGCGCGGGGGCCGATACGGTCAACGCGGCGACCAACACCTCGGCCGCCAGCTTCGCCCTGGGTGCGGGCAATGACAGCTTTACCGGCGGCCTTGGTGCCGAGACGATCGATGGCGGGGCGGGCGACGACACGATCGTCTCGGGTGGCGGTGCGGATGTCGTCAACGCGGGGGACGGGCAGGACCTTGTCGATGCGGGTGAGGGCAACGACTATGTCGATGCGGGGGCCGGAAACGACACCGTCGCCGGCGGTGCGGGCAACGACACCCTGCTGGGTGGCACGGGCGACGACCAGCTGAGCGGCGGCACCGGCGACGATAGCCTGCTGGGGGGCGCCGGCAACGACGTTCTTCTGGGTGGCGACGGAAATGACTATCTGGACGGCGGCCCTGGCGCCGACACCTTGACCGGTGGCGCGGGGAACGACGTCTTCGTCGTGTCGAACGGCGATCTCATCACCGACTTCACGACCGGCGACCCGGCCAACAACGACAGCGTGGATCTGACGGCCTTCTACAACGATGACAACCTGGCGATCATCAATGCGCAGCGGGTGTCGGCGGGGCTGACACCTTACAACTCCGCCTTGGGCTGGCTCAGGGCGGATCAGGCCGATGACGGGGTGCTGAACAGCATCCGGACCGATGCGGGCTTTGCCGAAAACGTCACGCTGAGGATCCAGAACGGCGGAACGGCGGTGACGGCGGCGCAGCTGACCGAAGGCTCGACCTCTGTGCTGTGCTTCGGGTCGGACGCGCTGATCCAGACGGTGGACGGTCCCGTGCCGGCCGGTGCGCTGAAGGTGGGCGACATGGTGCTGACCCGCGACAACGGCGCGCAGCCCATCCGCTGGATCGGTCAGCGCGTCATCGATGCGGCCGCCTTGGCGGATCGGCCCGCACTTGCGCCCATCCGCATCCGCGCCGGCGCCCTGGGCCAGGCATTGCCCAGCAGCGATCTGATCGTCTCGCCACAGCACCGCATCCTGGTGCGATCGAAGATCGCCACGCGCATGGTCGGCGCGCCCGAGGTCCTGGTCGCCGCCAAGCAGCTGATGGCCGCCGACGGCATCGACGTGGCCGACGATCTGGCCGAGGTGACCTATGTCCACTTCCTGTTCGACGACCACCAGATCGTCCTGTCCAACGGTGCGGAGACCGAGTCGCTTCACACAGGACAGGAGGCGCTGAAGGCGGTTCCCGTCGAGGCGCGTGCCGAAATCTTGGCCCTGTTCCCGGACCTGGCCGATGGAACGTCGCGTGCGGCCGTGCGCCCCATGCTGACCGGGCGGCTGGGACGAAAGCTAGCGGAACGCCATGCCCGCAACCGAAAGGCGCTGGTCGCCTGAAGATCGGAAAGGCGTGCCGATCCCCGGCACGCCTTTTGCCCAACTTAAGGGGTAGGTTTGCATAGTCGCCGCCGGGCTTGGCGTCGGCCCGCGGGGCAGGGTTGTCTGACCAGGGACGTGGCTGCACTGCAATCGTGGTATCTGGTCAGGCGAACCGGAGGGCATCCGATCGTCAATGCATCGCGGCCGAACTGACGCTGCGAAGCGGTTGCACCGTGCCGGCAGATGTCCGACCATGTCGGAGCCGTCTGACGTGACGCGGCGGCCTTGGTGGCGAGGATTTGCATGACCCGGTTCGATCGGCCTTTCGGGACCATGCCCGACGCACACCCTGGTGATCGACGCGGGGCGGGTCGCGGTCTGCCGACGTCCGGGATCGATCTGCAGGCTGCCAGGCCAGCCTTCGGCCATGCCGATCAGGTTCCCGTGGGCAACTTTCGCTTCGTCGCGCTGGACGTCGAGACGGCGTGCAGCGACGCGGCAAGCATCTGTCAGATCGGCTTGGCCTGCGTGCAGCCGGATGGCGAAATTCAGACGTTTTCGATGCTGGTCAACCCCAGGTCGCGATTTGACTCGTTCAACATTCGTCTGCACGGCATCGGTCCGGACCATGTGGCACAGGCCCCCGGCTTTGCCGAGGCGCTGGAGATGCTGCTGCCCCTGCTGACGCGCCATCAGCTTGTGCAGCACAGCAATTTTGACAAGCAGGCGATGAATGCCGCCTGCCGGACCTGCGGCCTGAACGTTCCCGATCTGCGCTGGAGCGACAGCGTCACGATCGCAAGGCGGGCTTGGCCCGAATTGAAGGGGAACGGAGGGCATGGGCTGGCAAACCTCAAACGCGTGCTGAACCTTCGGTTCCACCACCACGACGCGGGAGAGGACGCCCGCGCGGCGGCCATGGTCGTGCAGCATGCCGAGCGCCGCCTGGGCCTGCCCTTCGACGACCTGATCAAGCCGGTCGTGAAAAAGCGCCAGCCGCCTGCGATCACTTTGGCGGGAAATCCCGCGGGGCCGCTGGCGGGGTCCACGGTGGTTTTCACGGGCACACTTGGCATGCCGCGCGCAATGGCGGCGGACATGGCGGCGCGATCCGGGATGGATGTCAGGGCGGGTGTGACACGGCAGACCACCCACCTCGTCGTGGGGGATCAGGACCTGCTCGAACACGACGGCGCCTTGCGCAGCGCCAAGCACCATAAGGCCGTGCAGATGCGGGATGCAGGGCATTCCATACAGATCATGGGAGAGAGTGCATTTCAAAGACTGATCGCCGGTTTCGGCGCCGTCTGAGCATTCGAGGTCGGTTCTGCCAGATCGCGATATCGCGGGGCGGCAGACCGGAAATGGAAACGCCGCATCGCTGGTCGGTCTGGCCCCTTCCGCATAATTTACGGGCACCCGTTCACCGCCAACGTCATGGGTGAACAGGCGCGAGGCACGTCAAATCGGTCTGGGAGAACAGGCGAGGCAACTGCGCCCATTCGATTTTTCAGCATGGACAGGCGTGGCGTGATGCCGCTGTCCAATCTGCGTGCCGGTGGGTCGTTGTCATTCTGTGCTCAGCAGATGGTACCGGAGGGCCAAAGACAATCCGTGCTGACCGTCAGAAATCTTCGCTTATGAAAGAGGCGCGATGGGTCCTGTAAAGCGAAATGCAATTTCCTGACGTCGAAACCGCCTTGGCCGGACCGCCGGTCTGCGTGCTAGTAGATCGCTCCTCATGTCTTGGAGCAGCGGTCGACATGACTGGTATCGACGCCGCCCGAACACGACCGAAGCTGTCCGGGCGGCACGTGTGCAAGGTCTCGCCGCGCCGAAAGACGCGGCGGGATCTTATTCGTCGGTGATCTCCATCTGGCCCCTGCGGGACGACTGGATCGCGATCACGGTGCAGATCACGCCCGATCCAAGATAGACGCCCGCGGCCCACAGGCCCAGCACGCTGGACATCGACAGGGCCGTCAGGGGGGCGAAGCCCGCCCCGAACATCCAGGACAGCGACGCCACCAGCGCCGAGGCGGTGTAGCGGTTCTTTTTGCCGAAGAGCGAGGCGATGACGCCAGAGCTTTGCCCAAAGCTGAGGCCCAGGAGGACGAAGCCCAGCACGATGTAGGTCGTGGCTCCCTCGCGTCCGCCGGCCAGAAGCAGCGGGCCCAGGACGGCGAAGGCGCCGATCGCCAGGGCACCCAGCATCAGCAGGCGGCGGCGGCCGATCTTGTCGGCGATGTAGCCCGAGGCCACGATCGACACGATGCCCGCGACGGAACCCCAGATCAGCGAATAGAGCACCGCCTCGGGGGGATCGTTCGAATAGAGGAACACCCAGGACAGCGGGAAGATCGTGACCATGTGGAACATCGCAAAGCTGGCCAAGGGCATGAAGATGCCCAGGATCATGCTTTTGCCGTCCTGCTTCAGCGTCGGGCGGATGCGCGAGGGGCGCAGTTCGCTGGAGTTCAGCATGTCGTCGAATTCGGGCGAAGCCACGATCCGAAGGCGGGCGAACAGCGCGACGACGTTGATGGCGAAGGCCACGAAGAACGGATAGCGCCAGCCCCAGTCCACGAATTCGTCCGCCGAGACGTTGATCAGCAGATAGGCATAGAGCAATGCCGCCACGGCCAGGCCGATGGGCGCCCCAAGCTGCGGGATCATCGCATAGAAGCCGCGCTTTTCGCGACTGACCGACAGGGCCAGCAGCGACGGAAGACCGTCCCAGGTTCCACCAAGGGCCAGGCCCTGACCGATCCGCAGCAGAGCCATGATCGCGATCGCCCACCAGCCAAGCGTGTCATAGCTGGGCACAAGGCCCATCGCGACCGTCGACGTCCCAAGCAGCAGCAGCGCGGCCGTCAGCTTGCCCTTGCGCCCGACGGCGCGGTCGACGGCCATGAAGATCACCGTCCCCACCGGACGCGCGACGAAGGCCAGCGCCAGCAGCACGAAGGACGCAAGCGTCCCCTCGACCGGGTCAAGGAAGCCGAACAGGCGCGCCGGAAAGACCAGCACGCAGGCGATGGAGAACACGAAGAAGTCGAAGAACTCGGACGTGCGGCCGATGATCACGCCGACCGCGATGTCGGAGGGAGAGACGTGGTGGTCGTCCGCGTCCTGGCCGGTATTGAGCCGGGAGCCGGTGTGGGTTGACGTCGCCATGGCAAGACGCCTCCTGATAGATGCTGCATTGACGCGGGGTGCACGGCCGGAATGATCCGGGCACCCGCTCCCTTGCCCGTGGCACGGCCGGATTGGAATTGGACAAGTTGTCATAGGTCAACTTGTCCAATGTCGCCCGCCGCCCCGACGCAATACCGCCTGCCTTCAAAACACCGTCTCGACTTTCGAAGGCGAATCACCCGGCGCGCAGACGACCGTGCCATTGACCCGGATTGATGAAGCTATGATGCGGATAATCAAGCGAGCCCCCTGGCTGATCCCCCTGATGGCGCTCTCGGCCTGCAAGGCCGAGGTCCTGGCCCCCACTGGCGACATCGCGGCCCAGCAGCGTGACCTGTTGGTCTGGGCGACGGGGATCATGCTGATCATCATCATCCCCGTGCTGGTGTTGGTCGTGCTGTTCGCCTGGCGCTATCGCGCCCGGAACCGCGATGCCAGCTATGCCCCGGACTGGAGCCATTCGACCAAGCTGGAACTGGTGATCTGGGCGATCCCCGCGCTGATCATCATCGCGCTTGGCGCGATGACATGGGTGGGCACGCACCACCTGGACCCGTACCGCCCCATCCAGCGCGTCTCGGCGGACACGCCGCTGACGGACCAGACCCCGCTGGTGGTCGAGACGGTGTCGCTGGATTGGAAATGGCTGTTCATCTATCCCGAACAGGGCGTGGCCAGCGTCAACGAACTGGTCGTGCCGGTGGACCGCCCAATCGAGTTCCGCCTGACATCGTCCTCGGTCATGAACGCGTTCTACATCCCGTCGATGGCGGGGATGATCTATTCGATGCCGGGGATGGAGACGACGCTGCACGGCATCTTCAATGCCGAGGGCACGTTCCAGGGCATGGCGTCGCACTATTCCGGGGCGGGCTTCTCGGGCATGCGGTTCAAGGCCCATGCCATCACCGACGCCGACTTCGACCAGTGGGCGGCCGAGACACGCGAGGCCGGCGGAGAGCTGGACCGAGCCGAGTACCTGGACCTGGCGCGCCCCTCCGAGAACGTCGCGCCCCACCGCTATGGCGCGGTGGATGCGCAGCTGTTCCCGCGCGTGGTCAACATGTGCGTCGAGGACGGCAAGATCTGCATGGCAGAGATGATGGATCTGGACCGCCAGGGCGGCACGGGCCTGGCCGGCACCATGAACATGCAGTCGCTGGTCCAGGACCGCGTCGCGCAGCGCGGAGAGCGCGCGCCCACCCTGGGCTGGGAACCCTTCTACGTCAGCGGGTTCTGTTCGCCCGCCGAGGAGGATCTGATGCTGACGCTGCGGGCGGACCTGCCGCCGCCCCCCGTCGACGCCGCGCCCCTGCGGGGACACGGACTGGACCATCCGGGCACCGGGCTGGTCGACATGCTGCGCCGCCCCGCCCGGGTGCTGACCGGCCTGTCGCGCGACCCCGACGCCGACGAGCTCTGAGCCGAGAGACAGGATAAGAACCATGGCCACGATCGACCACAGCACGACCTTTCTTCTTGGCCGTCTGAACCTCAGCGCAATTCCCCAGGACCCCATCGTGTGGGCGACCTTCGTCGTCGTCGCGATCGGCGGTGCGGGCCTCATGGCGGTGCTGACCAAGTATCGCCTGTGGGGCTATCTGTGGCACGAATGGTTCACCACCGTGGACCACAAGAAGATCGGCATCATGTACATGGTGCTGGCGCTGATCATGCTGCTGCGGGGCTTTGCCGACGCGGTGATGATGCGGCTGCAGTCGATGCTGGCCTTCAACGGGTCCGAGGGCTACCTGAACTCGCACCACTACGACCAGATCTTCACGGCGCATGGCGTGATCATGATCTTCTTCGTGGCGATGCCCTTCATCACCGGCCTGATGAACTATCTGGTGCCGCTGCAGATCGGCGCGCGCGACGTGTCCTTCCCGTTCCTGAACAACCTGTCGTTCTGGATGACGGTGGGCGGCGCGGTGATCATCATGGCCTCCCTGTTCGTGGGAGAGTTCGCGCAGACCGGCTGGCTGGCCTTTCCGCCGCTGTCGGGCATCGGCTTCAGCCCCTGGGTCGGGGTCGACTACTACATCTGGGGCCTGCAGGTGGCGGGCGTGGGGACGACGCTGTCGGGCATCAACCTGCTGGTGACCATCATCAAGATGCGTGCGCCCGGCATGGACTACATGCGCATGCCGATCTTCACCTGGACGGCGCTTTGCACGAACATCCTGATCGTCGCGTCCTTCCCGGTGCTGACGGTCACGCTGGTCCTGCTGACGCTGGACCGCTATGTCGGCACGAACTTCTTCACCAGCGATCTTGGCGGCAACGCCATGATGTACGTGAACCTGATCTGGATCTGGGGCCACCCCGAGGTCTACATCCTGATCCTGCCGCTGTTCGGTGTCTTCTCCGAGGTCACGGCGACCTTCTCGGGCAAGCGGCTGTTCGGCTATACCTCGATGGTCTATGCGACCGTCTGCATCACGGTCCTCAGCTATCTGGTCTGGCTGCACCACTTCTTTACGATGGGGTCGGGCGCGTCGGTGAACGCCTTCTTCGGCATCACCACGATGATCATCTCGGTTCCCACGGGGGCCAAGCTGTTCAACTGGATCTTCACCATGTATCGCGGCCGCATCCGGTTCGACCTGCCGATGATGTGGACGGTGGCCTTCATGCTGACCTTCACCGTGGGCGGCATGACGGGGGTCCTGCTGGCCGTGCCGCCCGCGGACTTCGTGCTGCACAACTCGCTGTTCCTGGTGGCGCATTTCCACAACGTGATCATCGGCGGCGTGCTGTTCGGCCTGTTCGCGGCCATCAACTTCTGGTGGCCGAAGGCCTTCGGTTTCCAGCTGGACGTCTTCTGGGGCAAGATCAGCTTCTGGCTGTGGGTCGTGGGCTTCTGGTTCGCGTTCATGCCGCTCTACATCCTGGGCCTGATGGGCGTGACGCGGCGGATGCGCGTGTTCGACGACCCGGACCTGTGGATCTGGTTCGCGATATCCGGCCTGGGCGTCGCGATGGTCGCGGGCGGCATCGGTGCGATGCTGATGCAGTTCGGCGTCTCGATCTGGCGCCGCAAGGAGCTGGTGGACGAAAGCGGCGATCCCTGGGACGGGCGCACGCTGGAATGGGCGACCTCGTCGCCCCCGCCGGCCTACAACTTCGCCTTCACGCCGGTCGTTCACGGCCTGGACGCGTGGAACGACATGAAGCAGGTCGGCCAGACCCGCCCGCAGGGAACCTATCTGCCCATCCACATGCCCCGCAACACCGGCACGGGCGTGATCCTGGCGGGTGCGGCGACGGTCTGCGGCTTTGCGCTGGTCTGGTACATCTGGTGGCTGGCGGCGGCGTCCTTCATCGGCATGATCGCCGTGGCGATCGCCCATACCTTCAACTATGACCGCGACTTCCACATTCCGGTCGAAGAGGTTGCACGGACCGAGGCCGCGCGCGACCGCCAGCTGGCGGCGCTTGGCGCCTGATCGGAGGACATGATGACACCCGCGACCGCAACCGACGTCCAGTACTGGGACACCGAACCCCATCACCACGAGGAGGGGGCCTCGACGACCATCGGGTTCTGGATCTACCTGATGAGCGACTGCCTGATGTTCGCCGTCCTCTTCGCCGTCTTCGGCGTCCTGGGGCAAAGCTATGCCGCGGGCCCGGGCCCGCAGGCGCTGTTCGAACTGCACCTGGTCGCCATCAACACCGCCTTCCTGCTGCTGTCGTCGCTGACCTTCGGGTTCGCGATGCTGTCCACGCTGGCGGGCCGGCAGGGTCCGGCGATGATGTGGCTGGGCGCGACCCTGGTCCTGGGCCTCGCCTTCCTAGCGGTCGAGATCTATGAATTCCACCACCTGATCCATCTGGGCGCAGGCCCGCAGCGGTCCGCCTTCCTGTCGTCCTTCTTCGCGCTGGTCGGCACGCACGGGCTGCACGTGGCCTTCGGCTGCCTGTGGCTGGTCACCCTGATGGTCCAGATCACCCGGCACGGGCTGACCGGAGCCAACATCCGGCGGATGACCTGCCTGTCGATGTTCTGGCACTTCCTGGACGTCATCTGGATCGGCGTCTTCACCTTCGTCTATCTGCTGGGGATGATCTGATGGCCGACACCGCACATGCCAAGACCGCAGCCCATGTCCATCACCCCGACGGCCATGACCACGGCACCTATCGGTCCTATGTCATCGGGTTCATCCTGTCGGTCGTGCTGACCGCGATCCCCTTCGGCCTAGTCATGGCCGGGGGCCTGGAAAGCCGCCTGCTGACGGCGGGGATCGTGATCGGCGCAGCGGCGATCCAGATCCTGGTGCACATGGTCTACTTCCTGCACATGAACGGCCGGTCCGACGAAGGCTGGACGATGATGGCGCTGATCTTCACCGTCGTCGTGGTGGTGATCATCCTGGCCGGGTCGCTGTGGGTCATGCACAACATGAACGCCAACATGATGCCCCAGATGAACCATGACGGCATGCCGCAGCTGTCCGGCTTCGGAACGTAACATGGCGGCGTGGCGCGGACCGGTCCGATGGGGCATCGTGATCCCCGGCACCGCCCTGTGCCTGATCTTCCTGGCGCTGGGCGTCTGGCAGGTGCAGCGGCTGGAATGGAAGCGCGACCTGATCGCGCGGACCCAGGCCGCCGTCACCGCCGCCCCGGTGGCGGCGCCGTCCCCCCAGGCCGTGGCGGGGGACGACACGTTCGAATACCGCCGCGTCATGCTGTCCGGTCGCTATCTTCAGGCCTCGGACACGCTGGTGCGTGCCGTCACGGCCCTGGGCGCGGGTTATTGGGTGATGACGCCGTTCCGGACCGATCAGGGCTGGACCCTGCTGGTCAACCGCGGCTTCGTCGCGGCCGACGGGACCGACGACTATGCCCCCGCGCCGGCTGCGCCGGATCAGGTCCTGACCGGCCTGATGCGCGCCAGTCAGGAGGGCGGGGCCTTCCTGCGCGACAACGATCCGCAGGCGGGGCGCTGGTTCTCGCGCGATACGCAGGCCATCGGCGCCGCCGTCGGTTTGGATCCGGTCGCGCCGTGGTTCCTGGACCTGGACCGCGGTCCGGTTCAGGGGGCGCCCATCGGGGGGCTGACCGTCGTGTCCTTCCCGAACAGCCATCTCAGCTATGCGCTGACCTGGTTCGCGATGGCGGCGGGGCTGGCCTTCCTGCTGGTCTTCATTCACCGGCCGCACGGTCGTTAGACGGTCCGTGGCATCGATCAGACCCGCCATCGATCGGGCGTGCGTCAGCGTTCCCGGCCCTTGGCATCGGCCACCCATACCGCCACTGCGATCAGCCCATCAGCCCATCAGCCCATCAGCCCATCAGCCCATCAGCCCATCAGCCGATCTGCCGCTTGGCAAGCTTGCGCGCCAGGGTGCGCCGATGCATGCCCATCCGCCGCGCGGCTTCCGAGATGTTGAAGTCGCAATCGCGCAGCGTCGACTGGATCGTCTCCCATTCCTGGGTGCGCAGGCTGGTGCGGCGTGCCGTGACCTCGACGGACGGATCGCCCGCCTCGCGGGCAAAGGCGGCCTCGATCTCGGACGTCGTGGCGGGCTTGGCCAGGTAATGGGCCGCGCCCAGCTTAATGGCCTCGACCGCGGTGGCGATGCTGGCGAACCCGGTCAGCACGACGATGCGGGGCGCGGGGTCCATGCCGGCCAGCGCCTGCACGCATTCCAGCCCGCTCCGCCCGGGCAGCTTCAGATCGACCAGCGCCAGGTCCGGGGGGCTCTGCTGCGCCAGCGCGATCCCCTCGTCGGTCGATGAGGCATGGCGGACGTCATAGCCGCGGCGGGCAAAGCTTTCCGTCAGCGTCGCGGCCAGCGCGGCATCATCCTCGACGATCAGCAGGCGGCGGGTCATGCGGCGGTCTCCAATGTTGGCAGCAGCAGGGTCACCTGCGCGCCGTGCCGCAGGTTGGCAAGGCGCATCTCTCCGTTCAGGCGGCGCATGACATTGCCCGTCAGGAACAGGCCCAGACCTCGCCCGGCGCCGCCCTTGTCGCTCTGGAACGGCTGGCCGGGGTCGGCCAGGATGGCGTCGGGAAAACCCGGTCCGTCATCCTCGATGACCAAGGCCAGCTGTTCGGGCCCCCCCGGCGACAGAGAGATGCGGATGTTGCGGCTGCCCGCCTCGGCGGCATTGTCCACCAGCTGGCGGACCGCCTGTTCCAGCATCGGATCGGCCATGATCACCGGATCGCACCGCATGTCAAAGCAGATCCGAACGGGCAGGGCCAGTCCCTCGATCGCCGCCTCCAGGAATGCGCGCGCGCGCATCGCCTGCGCCTCGTCCAGGCGCTCCTGGCCCGATGACAGCAGCATCTCGGACACGATCTGGCGGCATCGCGACAGCTCTCGCTGCATGACGGCGATCTTGTCGTCCAGCTCGTCCCCCTGCGGCGCGCCAAGCGTCTGCCAGTCGTCCAGGGTGACTGCAAGCGTGGTCAGGGGCGTGCCCAATTCATGCGCCGCCCCGCTGGACAGCAGCCCCAGACGGACCAGGTGATCCTCCTCCAGCATCTGCTGACGCAGGGCCTGGATCTGGGCGTCGCGATCGCGCAGGTTCGCGGTGATGCGGGTGACGAACCAGGTCAGCAGGCTGGCGGCCAGCAGAAAGGACAGGAACATCCCCTGCAGGTGCAGGTCCAGAAAGCTGGGCCCCGCCCCGTGCCACAGATGCGGCAGCGGCAGCGGCACGCCGTTGCCGGTCAGCCAGAAATGCGCCGCGATCGTCGCCAGCAGGATCAGCGCCGCATGCCACTGCGGAAGCAGCACGATCGCCAGGATGACCTGCAGGATGAACAGCGACACGAAGGGATTGGAGGCGCCGCCCGACAGATACAGCAGGATCGTCAGGCTGGCCACATCCATCAGCAGTTCGGCCGTCACGGTCAGGTCGGTGATCGGGTGCCCCCGGCGCAGCCGCCAGGCGGAGAACAGGTTCAGGAAGATCAGGAACCCGACCACCGGCAGCATCTGCCCCCATGGCAGCGTCGTCACGTCCAGCAGGACGACCGTCCCCCAGATCGCCAGCAGCTGTCCCGCGACCGCGATCCAGCGCATGCGGTTCAGCTGTGCCAGATTGCGCCGGGCGGCGTTCTGCGCGATGTTCGTGGGGGATTGCGTCTTCATCGGTCCTTCCGGGCAGTTCGGGGCGGATGCCGGTTATTCCCGCGGCGCTGCCTGGGCTCCGACGGGCCATCCCGCCTTCTACGACAGAACAGGGGTCGCCGAAAGCGCGCCGGTGTCGCGCCTTGGTCGGGCAAGGATCGGTCGCCGGGCGGCGTTCCGCGTGATCGTCGGTTGTGCAGACGGCGTCCTTGACAGGGTCATGACGACTGCGATCTGGCCCGGATATCACCGGGTCGTTGTGATCGGCGGAATTCTGTGCGGTTCGCATCGCAAGCAGGATCATCTGGCACATAGCCGATTAGCACCAACGCCTTGAGCCAGGCCGGCAGCTCGTGGAAGCATGGAAAGCAGCGCCCGCAGTCACCGCCACGGAGAAATGTCGCCTATGACGGCACGCCATCGCCGTGATGGTCGTGCTGGCAATGCACGTGATCGCCCAACACCTCGATGACCTTGCAGTCCGAGATCGTCCCATGCGCGCATTGGGCCAGCATGCGGCTCAACTCCTGCTGCAGGGCCTCCAGCCGGACGATCCGGTCGCGGACCGATTGCAGCTGGCGCCGCGCAATGACATCGGCGGCGGCGCAGGGCATGTCGGGACGATCCGACAGGCTCAGCAGCTCGCGGATGCTGTCCAGCGGAAAGCCAAGGTCGCGCGCGTGGCGGATGAAGGCCAGCCGCTCCTGCTGCTTGCGACCAAAGAGGCGCTGGTTCCCCGCGCTGCGTTCGGGTTCGGGCAGCAGGCCGATGCTTTCGTAATAGCGGATCGTGGGCACCTTGATCCCGGTGGCCGCGCTCAATTTTCCGATGCTGAGCATGAAACACCCCTTGAAGCTCTAGTTGCTAGAGATCCTATCTTCCTGGCTACAGGACGAAAAGACCCATGGCAGGATGCGACATGACGGATGACACGACACACCGGCGGGAATGGACCGTCACGGGCATGGATTGCGCCGGATGCACGGCCAAGGTCGTGCGCGCGGTCGAGCGGATGCCCGGCGTCCGCGCGGCCCGGGTCGCGCTGATGGCCGAACGGCTGAGCGTCGATCTGGACCCCGGCATCACCCGATCGGACCAGATCGAGGCGGTCGTCCGGGCCTTGGGTTATGGCATCGCGCCGACGGTGGCGGTCGATGACGTGCCCGAACAGGCGGTCCGCCCCGCGACGGGTGCGGACCCGTCGTGGTACCGGACGGCCAAGGGGCGGCTGGTGGTGCTGACCGGACTGCTGCTGGCGCTTGCCTGGATCGTGGCGCTGCTGACGCCCGCGGGCGGCGGGTATGCGGCATTCGTCGCGGCCTGCCTGATCGGGATGGCCCCGGTGGCCTGGCGCGCCGTTGCGGCGCTGCGCATGGGCCAGCCCTTCACGATCGAAAGCCTGATGACCATCGCCGCGGGCGGCGCCCTGCTGATCGGCGCGGCCGAGGAGGCGGCGCTGGTCGTGTTCCTGTTCGCCGTGGGCGAGGTTCTGGAAGGCGTCGCCGCCGGCCGGGCCCGCCAGGGCATCCGCGCACTGGCCGATCTGGTGCCCAAGACCGCGATGCTGGAGCAGTCGGGCGGGACACGCACCGTCCCCGCCGACAGCCTGACGATCGGGCAGGTGGTCCTGATCCGCCCCGGCGACCGCATCCCCGCGGATGGGGACATCATCGAGGGGACCAGCGGCATCGACGAAAGCCCCGTGACCGGCGAAAGCGTTCCGCAGACCCGCGGCGTGGGCGACGCGGTCTTTGCCGGCGCGATCAACACCCAGGCCGCGTTGCGGATGCGCGTGACGCGCGAACCCCGCGACAACACCATCGCCCGCATCATCCGCCTCGTCGAAGACGCCGAAGACGCGCGCGCCCCGACCGAGCGGTTCATCGACCGCTTCTCTCGGATCTACATGCCTGCGATCATCGCGCTGTCGGCGCTGGTGATCCTGGTGCCGCCGCTGGCCTTCGGGCAGGACTGGACCACCTGGATCTATCGCGGTCTGGCGCTGCTGCTGATCGGGTGCCCCTGCGCGCTGGTGATCTCTGTCCCGGCGTCGATCGCATCGGCGCTGTCTGCGGGGGCGCGGCGGGGGCTGCTGATGAAGGGCGGCGCCGTGATCGAGGCGGCGGCGCGGGTGACGCATGTCGTTTTCGACAAGACCGGCACGCTGACCCGCGGGCGCCCGGTCGTGACCGACCTGATCCCGGCACCGGGCGTCGCCGAGATCGACCTGCTGTCCATCGCCGCGGGCGTCGAGGCCGGATCGGGTCACCCCCTGGCGCAGGCGATCGTTGCCCGGGCACAGGCCGCAGGCGCTTCGGTGCCCGCGTCGCGGGATGCCTGTGCCTTGCCTGGACGTGGGGCGGTGGCCACCGTCGGCGGCGCGCCCGCCTGGGTCACATCTCCCTCTCACGCCGCGGAGGCGGGCGGCGTCGACCCCGCGGCTCTGTCACGCGTCACCGCGCTTGAGGAACAGGGCCGGACCGTCGTCGCGGTGTTTCGGACGGGACAGCCCTTGGGGCTGATCGCGATGCGCGACGAACCGCGTTCCGATGCGGCCACCGCCATTCGCCAGCTGTCGGCGATGGGCCTGGGCGCGACGATGCTGACGGGCGACAACGCCCGCACGGCCGCCGCGATCGCGGGGGAAATCGGGCTGGATCATCGCGCGGGCATGCTGCCCGAGAACAAGCTGACCGCGATCCGTGCGATGAACCGCCAGGGCGGCGTGATGATGGTCGGCGACGGCATCAACGACGCCCCGGCGCTGAAGGAGGCCCGCGTCGGCATCGCGATGGGATCGGGGTCCGATGTCGCGCTGGAGACGGCGGACGGCGCGTTGCTGCGCGATCACGTTACCGATGCGCCGGCGATCATCCGGCTGGCGCGGGCGACGATGGGCAACATCCGCCAGAACGTTGCCTTGGCGCTTGGGCTCAAGGCGGTGTTCCTGGTCACGACGGTCATGGGCGTCACCGGGCTGTGGATTGCCATCCTGGCCGATACCGGCGCGACGGTGCTGGTCACGCTGAACGCCCTGCGGCTGCTGGCCTTCGACCCGACGCGCGAGGCCTGACGCGGTCAGCGCCCGGCCAACGCGCGGGATTCCGCACGGATGCGGATCGTCAGCACGCAGGCGTTCAGGATGGTGAAGAGGGCCGCGACCCCCCACAGGCCCAGGACCATCGGCGCCACGATGATCTCGGCGATGACGACGGCATAGTTCGGGTGCGACATCCAGCGATAGGGCCCGCGTGCCACCAGCGGCGCGTCCAGCACGATGATGCGCGTGGTCCAGCGCGGCCCCAGGCTGGCCAGCACCCAGACCCGCAGACCCTGCAGGACCACGAAAGCGGCAAGCCACCCGGGGTGGACCGGGTTGGACCATCCCCAGATGCAGATGGCCGCCAGCCAGGCTGCGTGCATCGCGACGATCAATGGATAGTGCCCCGCCCCATGTTCGACCGCCCCCTGGGCCAGCAGGCGGCGGGTGTTGCGCCGGGCGACAAGCAGTTCGGCTCCGCGCTGCAGCAGCAGGAAGGCGATGAAGGCCAGGGATGCGGCGTGATGCTCCATCCTACTGCACCGTGATCGGCAAGACCGACAGCGTGAAGCCCGGCCCAAGCGCCATGGCCAGCAGTGATCCGCGCGTGCCCGCGCGCAGCACCTGTTCCAGGACGAACAGGACGGTCGGGGCGGACATGTTGCCGTTCTGCGCCAGAACCCGGCGTTCGACGTCCAGCGACCCCTCCGGCAGGGACAGCGTGGTCTCCAGCGCGGTGATGACCTTTGCGCCGCCCGGGTGGCAGACGTGGCGGTCGACCGGATGATCCGGGATCAGGCCGTCCAGCGCCGGCCGCAATTCCGCCTCGGCAAAGCTGGGGATCGATCGGTCGAAGATGACGCCCAGACCGGTTTCCTCGACCGTCCAGCCCATGATGCCCAGGGTGTCGGGCCACATGTGCTGGCGGCCCCGTCCGATCCGGGGGCGCGCATCGTCGGCCGCGTGGCCCGCGCGCAGCACGACCGCCGCGGCCCCGTCGCCGAACAGGGCGGTGGCGATGATGTCGGCCTTGGCCAGCCGGTCCAGGCGAAAGAGGACGGTGCAGGTCTCGACCGCGACCATCAGGACCACGGCGCCGGGGCGGGCGGTCGCCAGGTCGGCGGCGATGGACAGACCCGACACGCCCCCCGCGCAGCCCAGGCCAAAGACCGGCACGCGCATCGCGTCGGCGCGAAAGCCCAGGTCGCGCGCGGTCAGCGCCTCCAGCGTCGGCGTCACGATCCCGGTCGAGGATACGGTGACGATGATGTCCACCTGATCCGCCCGCAGCCCCGCCTGGTCCAGCGCCAGCCCGGCCGCGTCGCGAAACAGCGCCGCGGCCCCTTCGGCATAGGCGCGGGTGCGGTCGACCCAGCCATGCGGCTGCCGGAACCAGTCCAGCGGCACGACGGAATGCCGCGTGTCGATGCCGGCGTTCTGGAACGCCGGGGCAAGCCGGTCGAACTGAGAGAAGCGCGATTGCAGCAAGGCGCGCGATTCCGTCACGATATCGTCCTGGCGCAGCAGGTTGGGCGGGACGGCGGTGGCGATGGACAGCAGCCGGGGTCGATCGTCTTCGGTCCAGGGGGTCATGCGGGTCCTGTCGTCGGGGTTTCGGGCACGACCAAAGCGGACAGGCGCACCAGGGATGCAGCGGGTTCATCCATGCAACGCGCAAGGGGCGCGAAAGGTGCCCGGCCCGCGTGTATGGCGGGCCGGGGGCAGGGGCTAGCGCAGGACGTAGTCGACTTGCGATCCGTCCTCGGCCGCAAATCGGACATGGACCAGCGTCGCACCCGCATACCACAGGTCGCGGTTCAGCCCGCCGCGCAGCGCGTAATGCGTGGCGGCGACCGTGCCCGACCCGGTGGCCACGTTTTCTGTGCCCAGGTTGCTGACGCTGATCGGGTCGGTGCTGCCGTCGATGGTGTTCAGCACCGCCGATGACCGCACCATGTCGGCGTTCCACAGGCTGGCCGGGATCAGCGAGGTCGCACCGACCCGGATGTCATGCGGCGTGCCGTTGTCATCCGTGCGCGAGGCCAGGCCGGCCAGCTGGCCGCCGCGCCAGGTCTCGGTGCTGGTCTGGGAAAAGCGATAGGCGGCGACGCCGATCACCGGGACCTTGACCTTGACGTCGGTGGCGATGTCCACGGTGAGGTCGTCGCCCGATCCGCGGAAAGTTACGACATAGTCGCCGATGTCGCGGTCCTTGCGGATCACGTCGAAGGCCAGGCGCCCCGATGCGGGGACGCTGGCGCCGGGGGATGCCATCGCGGCAGGCGCCAGGGCCAGTGCGGTCAGCAGCGACAGAAGGCGGGTCATGCGGGTTTTCATGTCAGATCGTTCCCATGCCGATGAACAGGTTGCGGTTCGCATCCGCGATGGCGCGGCGGCCATGCATGACGCGGGTGTTGTCCAGGATGGCGATGTCGCCGTCCTGCCAGTTGATCTCGTGCGTGACCTCCTCGGCTAGGGCGCGGATCTGCTCGATCTCGTCCAGGGTCACCGCGGTCCCGTCGGCCATGGCATAGCGCGGCGGCTGATAGTTGTGCGACGGACCCAGGACGGCATTGGCAAAGCCGCGCGTCTCTCCGCCCAGGGCCGAGGGGCGCACCGGGTCCAGCGTCAGGCGATAGGTCAGCGAGCCGTCCGGGTGCAGGGCAAAGTCCTGATTCGGGATCGCCGCCTTGAACTGCAGGACGTGTTCCATCGTGACCTGCGCCGGGTCCGAGATGGCGGGGTGTTCGTTCGCAAGATAGCGCTTCCACAGCGCCTCGGGCAGGACGCGTTCGACGGTCATGCGCTGCGACCAGCGGGCCTTGAGCGCATCGTCGAACCGGTCCCAGACCGCGCGCCCGTCGCAGATGGTGGTCTGCGACCCCTCGAAGGCGGCGGTTTGCGCGAAGAAGGTCACGATGTCGGGGCAGCGGGGCGTGTTGCCGTTCTCGATATGCAGGCCGATGGGGCCCAGCCCCGCATCGACCATCTGCGTCGTGTCCGTGGTATGGCTGCGCGCCGGATCGAAGGTCACGCGGCGGCAGAGCGTCGTCACCACGCCCGAGAACGCCTCCATGTCGGGCTGAAAGCCGCGCAGCAGCGTCCAGCCGTCACGGGCCAGGTCCTCGCGGATGGTGGCCAGCAGGCCCGGATCGGTCAGGCCGCCCGGATGGTCGCGGTGGCGCAGGATATTGTACCTCATGGGGATCCTCATCACTTGGGAAGGGTCGCGGCGGCGATGACCGCCGGGTCGCGGGCCAGGCGCATCAGCGCCCGGTCGATCAGGCCGGGGCGCAGGCGTTGCAGGGCCACGAACAGCCGCTCGCGCGAGGCGGGCATCTGTTCGCGCCGGCGCGCGGCGATGGCGCGCCAGGCATGGGCCGCGACGGCGTCCGGGCTGTCCAGGGTCATCGCCATCGGCCCGATCAGCGCGTCAAACCCCTGCGCCGCATCGGTGCGCGTCGCGCGCGGCGCCAGATAGGTGACGGCGATGCCGCGCGGGGCCAGTTCGCGCCGCAGCGCGTCCGACCAGCCCCGCAGCGCGAACTTGGACGCGGAATAGAGGGCGAAGTACGGAAATCCGATGTCGCCAAAGACCGAGCCCACGTTCACGACCTGCCCCCGGCTGGCCGTCAGCGGTCCCAGCAGGTCGCGGGTCAGCGCCATGGGCGCGGCCAGGTTCAGCGCCAGCGTGGCCGCGATCTGCGCGTCGTCGGCGGTGTCGGCGGCGCCCGAGGGCACCATGCCCGCATTGTTGATCAGGATGTCCAGACCGGTCATTGCCACCGCCTGCGCGATGCTGGCGCGGCCGTCGGGGGTGGTGACATCCGCGGGCAGGACAAGCGCATCGCGCAGTCCCGCCGCGGTCTGTTCCAGAGGGCCTGCGCGGCGGCCGACCAGGATCAGGCCGTGGCCCTGGCGGTCGGCCTGGATGGCCAGCGCCCGCCCGATGCCCGACCCGGCCCCCGTGATCAGGACCCTCATGCCGCCACCCCTGCTTTTGCCGGCGCAGGAGCGGGCAGCGGCACCAGCAGCGCCCCTGGGCAGCGGGCGATGCGCGCGGCCACCTGCCGATCGGCGGTGCCCGAGGCGCGGATCAGCCCGGCCTCGCGCGGGTCGGCAAAGACCAGCGTGTCGGGGCGGGCATAGTCGGGCAGGGCGGCCAGCCGCGCCGTCAGCGCCGCCATGTCGGGGCTGCCCGTGGCGGCCAGGACCAGCATCAGCCGATCGTCCCCGGTCAGGATCAGGGCAGCCGCCGGGATGGCCGGATCGGCTATGGCCGCGGCCTCGACCCATTCGGGCGCGATGTTGCGCCCCGAGGCGCGCAGGATCATCGCGTCGCGCCGCCCCAGCACCGTCAGCCGCCCATTCGTCAGCTGGCCCAGATCGCCGGTCCGCCACGGTCCGCGATGGGGTGCATGGCCAAGATAGCCTGACATAACGGCGGGGCCGTCGACCACGATCTCTCCATCCTCGATGCGCAGGTCCACGCCGTCCAGGGGCAGCATCGCGGTGCCGCCTGCGGGCGTCATGGCCACGACCGATGACGCCTCGGACAGGCCATAGCCCTCGGCCACCGGCAGGCCCAGGGCGCGGGCCTCGGCCAGAAGGACCGGAGAGACCGGCGCACCCCCGACCGCGATATAGCGCAGGCTGTCCGGCGCGCGCGCGCCCTGCCGCAGGGCCGCGACCCACAGCGTCAGCTGGCGCGGGGCCAGCACGGTCACGGTCGGGTGGCAGGTTGCGGCCGCGCGCGCCAGGGCGGTTCCGTCGCCGGTGAACAGGCAGGCCGCGCCCTCGGCCGCGATGACGGTTTCGGCGCCGATCAGCACCGGCACGAAGATGCCGCAGATCTGTTCCAGAAGCTGCGCCTGGGGCAGGACGGACAGATAGCGGTCCTGGGGCGTGGCCCCGATGGCCGCCGCCAATGCGCGGGTCTGGGCGGTCAGCTGGCGGTCGCCCAGCACCACGCCCTTGGGCCGCCCCGTCGTCCCGGAGGTATAGATCACCCGGTCCGCCCCCCCGGCATAGGCCAGCGGCATCGTGGCGTCGGGTCGCGGCAGGCGGTCGATCAGCGTGGCGCCGGAATCGGCCAGCAGGTGATCGATCTGCCCGGCGGAAAAGAAGCCCGGCACCGGCACCACGCGGCACCCGGCCAAAGTCGCGGCCAGATCGGCGATGACATAGTCCAGCCCGACAAGGCGCAGACCGACGGTTCGGGGCCCGCCCGCGAAACCGGCGGCCGCATGACCGACGGCACGGGCAAGGCCCGCCCAGCTGATCGTGCGGTCACCGTCACGGAATGCAATGGCATCAGGCTGCTGCCGGGCGTGGCGGGCGAGGGCGTCGAAGATCGGGATCATCAGGGGGAAACCTTGCTGAAGCTGCGGGAGGGGCGGGGCATGAAGCGCAGCGGTTCGGACCGTTCGGCCAGCGCGCAGACCCAGGGGTTCGTGTCGTAGTAGCGGCCCCAGCAGGCCGCATCGGGCAGGCATTCCGCCCGCGCCGGTGCCAGCGCCAGCAGCGGCACGCCGGTCCGCTGCAGCATCGCGACCAGGGCGGTCGTGGCCGTGAACAGGCCCCAGCTTTTGCCCTGCAGGCGGCCCTCGGCGGCGATGGCCTCGATCAGGGGCAGGGTGGCGATGGGGCGGGGGCAGGCCATCGACACGACCTCCAGGATGTCGTCGTCGTGAACCGCACGGCCGCTGCGTTCGGACAGCAGCTGCGCTACCGGCCGGTCCAGATAGACCTGTGAAAAGAACCCCGCCGCCGCATCGCGCAGGCCCGCCGCCCCCATCACCGCGCCCGAGGCCGACCGCGCCACCGCCAGGGGGACCGCGGGCAGGGTCACGCGGGCGTCGAAGGCGTCATGGAAATGGCCTTCGATCATCAGGGCCGCGGCCTGCCAGCCGGGGTCCAGGGGCTGCAGGATCTGCATGTGCATGGCGTGGTCGGACAGGTGGCGCAGTGCATGCATGGTGGGGCCTTTGCGTGGTTCGTGCCCCTGATCTGACGGGCAAAGCTTGCAGCAGGCTTACAGACAGCGATGCCATCATCACGACGCCGTGAGGCGCTCTTTTCCGTTGATCCGGGCCCCCCGTCCCGCCATGTCTTGGCGGAACGAAGGGAAATCGGATGCGTGTGCTGCTGATCGAAGACGAGGCCGATATCGCCGATGCGCTGGTCCGGTACTTGCGGGCGCAGGGTCATGCGGTCGATCATGCGCCGGACCTGGACACCGCGCGCGCGGCCTTGGAGGTTGCGGGCTTCGACGCGATCCTGCTGGACCTGGCGCTGCCGGACGGGTCCGGGCTGGTGCTGCTGCGCGAGCAGCGCCATCGCGGCAACCGCGTGCCGGTGATCATCGCCACCGCGCGCGACCAGATCACCGAACGCATCGCCGGGCTGGATGCGGGCGCGGACGATTACGTCGTCAAACCCTATGACCTGGCCGAGATCGAGGCGCGTCTGCGCGCCAATGCCCGCCGCGCATCGGGCGATCCGGCGACGGAAAGCAGGCTTGGCGGGCTGCGGGTGGACCGCGCCGGAGCCCGCCTGTTCAAGGGCGAGGCCGAGATCCGGCTGACCTCGCGCGAATGGGCGCTGTTCGACGCACTGCTATCCGCGCGGGGCAGGGTGCTGTCCAAGCAGGTGCTGGAGGATCGCCTCTATGCCTTCGACGACGCCATCGAGGGGAACGCGGTCGAAGTCTATGTCTCGCGGCTGCGGGGCAAGCTGGGGGCCGATGCGATCCAGACGCGGCGCGGCCTGGGATACCTGATCCCGTGACGCGGCCCTGGTCCCTGCGCGGCAGGCTGGTGCGCCGGGTCGTGCTGGGGGCCTGCGCCGCGTGGCTGGCGGGGGTGGCGCTGGCCGCGACGGTGATCTCTCACGAGATGTCCGAGCTGATGGATGACAGCCTGGAGGCATCGGCCCGCCTGTCGCTGTCGCTGTACCGTGGCGCGGGTCAGGTCGGGACACTGGCCCCGGGCGACAGCGCGATCCGCATCATTGACGGGGGCGTGGCGGTGACCGACGCGCCCTGGGCGCCGGTCACCGCCGATGGCGGCCAGGACCTGCCCGGCTGGCGGGTGTTCCGCCTGGCCGATCCGGCGGGCGATCTGGTCGTCGAGGTCGGCCACACCACCGCCTGGCGCCGCGACGAGCTGCGCGAAAGCCTGACCTGGCTGGTGGGGCTGATGCTGCCGGTCCTGCTGGCCGCGCCCTTGGCGATCCGCGGGGCGGTCGGGTCGGCGCTGCGGCCCGCGACGCGCTTCGCGGGCGAATTGCGCCGGCGGTCGGCCCAGGACCTGTCCCCCGTCGCGACCCCGGACCTGCCGATCGAACTGGACCCGATCCCGCAGGCGCTGAACGGCTATCTGGACACGATCCGCGCCCGGATCGATGCGGAACGCCAATTCGCCACCAACGCCGCGCACGAGTTGCGCACGCCCATCGCCGCCGCGTCCGGCCAGGCGCAGCTGATCGCGGCGGGTCTGGCCGACGACGCGGCGGCGGGGCGGTTGGCGGGCGCGCTTTCCCGCATGGGCCACCTGGTCGAACGCCTGCTGCAGCTGTCGCGGGCCGAGGCGGGGGCGATGGGCGCGGGCCCGTGCGACCTGATCCGCGTGGCGCGGATGGTCATCGACGACATCGGCCAGCCGGTGATGTTCGACGACGGAGAGATGACGCAGGCCCCGGTGGCCGTCGATCCCGACGCGCTGGCGCTGATCCTGCGCAACCTGTTGCGCAACGCGGTCGACCACGGGACGGGGGACCTGCGGGTGCTGATTTCGGCGGGGCCGGCGTTGACGGTCAGCAATGCGGTCGGGCCGGGCGCGGCCTTTCGCCATGCGACCTTCGACAAGGGCGCGGGGTCGCAGGGTGCCGGGCTGGGCCTGGCCATCGTGACGCGCATGGCCGCGGCCCACGGGATTGCGATGCGCTATGCGATGACCGACGCGCGCGCCCGAGTCACGCTGGATTTCGGGCCCGGGGCGGATGCCTGACGCCGCGCCCGGCGATGCGCATCAAGCGACCTTTTGTCTTTTGCGCGGGTCGGGCATATGCTGGCCCGATGGATCAGGGACAGACAGTGCCACAGCAGGATGAGGGCGATCAGGGGTCGGTGACCCCCGATCCCGCGGGCCCCATGCCCCCTGCACTGAAAAGCGACACGCGGCAGACCAACTGGCGCCGCGCCAACCTGCTGAAATACAGCGCCCATCTGGCGGTACAGCGGGCGCTGGCTTCGGGGCAGCTGCAAAAGCGGCCCTGCGAGGTCTGCGGCGCAGAGACGGTCGATGCCCATCACGACCACTATGACCAGCCGCTGGCCGTGCGCTGGCTGTGCCGCACCCATCACGTCAAGCTGCACCATTACGGCGAGGACATGTTCCCTATCGGCAACACGCCCCGGGACCAGGACTGAGGGACGGCTCCGCATCGGGCCCGCGGCCCCGTCCGGGGCGTCCCAAAGTCCCCGGCTCCCGGGCTGCGGCCGTCACCAGGCGTTATAGGCCAGATACTTGCCCGGCATCTTCAGCTCGACGCGGTCGCCCTTGGGGTTGGTCTATCGGGTCACGGACATCTCGAAGTCGATGGCAGACATGATGCCGGTGCCGAACTTCTCCTCGATCAGCGCCTTGATGGTGGGGCCATAGACGCCCACGATCTCGTACAGGCGATAGAGGCAGGGGTCCGTCGGCACCGCCTGGCTCCAGATCTTGGTGGGCGGACAGCAGGTCGGCCGCATCGGCGGGCAGGTCCAGCGCCGTGACCAGTTCCTGCGCCTTGTCGAAGGGAAAGGCGTTCATGCCCATGCAGTCCGAATGCGTGAAGACCTGCGACATGCCGATGCGCTGGGCGATCCCCCGCAGGACAGGCCCTTGGCCTTTCTGGCGGCCAGGATCAGGGCGGTCACGTCCTCGCCGGTCAGGGTGTGGGCAATCTGGTCTTTCATGGTCGTCTCCTTGGGGTGAAGGGGGTTACAGGCCCAGGTCAGTCAGGCCAGGATGATCGGCAGGGCGCGGCCCTTGCGGCCAGCGGAACAGGCGGTCGGCATCGCCGATGGCGACATCGTTGATCGAGGCGTGGCGCGCGGTCATCAGGCCGTCCGCGTCGAACCGGCAGTTCTCGTTGCCGTGAGACCGGAACCACCGGCCCGCGGCATCGTGCCATTCATAACAGAACCGCACCGCGATGCGGTCGGGGGCGTGGCACCACAAAGCCTTGATCAGGCGATAGCTCTGTTCGGCCTGCCACTTGCGGATCAAGAACGCCTGCACCTGGTCGTGGCCATGCAGGAAGTCGGACCGGTTCCGCCAGACGGTGTCGGGCGTATAGGCCAGTGCGACGCGGGCCGGATCGCGGCCGTTCCACGCGTCCTCGGCCATGCGGACCTTGTGGATCGCGTTTTCGCGCGAGAAGGGCGGCACCGGCGGGCGGGTCATTCTCCGATGGCCCGCAGATGCGCCGGGACCGGTTCGGTCAGGTCGATGCGCACCGGATCGGGGCGTTGCGCCGCCCCGCGCGGGGCCTGTCCGGCCAGTTCCGCGGACCGCCTGCCCAGGAATTGCACCAGGTGGTTGCGGATCGGATAGTAGCTCGGGTGATCGGCGATGTCGGTGCGCGCGCGTGGCCGCGGGATGGTGATCTGGACTGATTCCGCCGCCCGCGCAAAGGGTCCGTTCGTCATCAGCAGGATGCGGTCGGCCAGCAGGATCGCCTCGTCGATGTCATGGGTGATCATGAAGACGGTCCGGTTGGTGCCGCCCCAGATCTTCAGCAGCTCGTCCTGGATGGTGCCGCGGGTCAGCGCGTCCAGCGCGCCGAACGGCTCGTCCAAGAGCAGCTGCTTGGGGTGGTTGGCAAAGGCGCGGGCGATGGACACGCGCTGGCGCATCCCGCCCGACAGCTGGCTGGGCTTGCGGTGGATCGCCTCCGCGCTCAGCCCGACCATCGACAGGTACCGGGTCGCGACCTCGTCGACCTGTGCGCGCATCCGGTCAGGATGGCGGGCGCACCCCGAAGCGGACATTGCCAAGCGCGGTCAGCCACGGCAGCAGCGCGTAGTTCTGGAAGACCACGCCGCGGTCCAGGCTGGGGCCGGAAATCTCGGCCCCGTCCATGGTCACGACGCCGGAGGTGGTTTGCGCCAAGCCCGCCAGGATGTTCGTGATCGTCTGTTTTCCGCAGCCCGAATGGCACAGGATCACCACGAATGCGCCCCGGTCTATCCTGGCGGGGCGGTGATGACGGATGCCCAGATGCGCATCCTGGCCCGCGACACCGTGCTGAACGCCATGCGCGAGGCGGGCGGCATGGTGTCGGGCCGCGACGGCGCCGCGGCCCTGCTGGGCGTTGCGGCCACGACGCTGTATTCGCGGCTGGCCAAGTACGGCGTGCTGGAGGCCGAGTGTGCACCCCCCCGCGGTCCCGACCAGCCAAGCCAAGGGGCGAGGCGGCGGCCCTGACGGCACGCGATGACCCAGGGTCCGGCGGGGCCCCAACGAACCCCGGTGCGGGCAGCAGCATCACGGGGACATGGCGCCGATGGCCGCCAGCCGGTTCAGGATGTCGGGCCGCGCAAGCGTGCCGGCCGTCAGCCCGCTCTCAAGGTCGCTCAGGGCATCGCGCAATTCGGACAGGCCCAGCAGCGCCACGGACCCGGCCATCCGATGGGCCAGATGCGCCGCGTCCGACAGGGTCGCCGGATCGGCCGTCAGGTCATCCAGCCGGGCCAGCCCGTCGTGGAACTCAGACAAAATGCGGTTCAGCATCCTGTCGGCATGCTCCGCCCCGATGTTGCCGGCCAGATGGCGCCGGGCGGCGTCCCTGGCCGGGGACGCGCCGCGCATGGTCGCGACGCGATCCAGCAAGGGGTCGAGGGCCTGGAAGGACAGCGGCTTTGTCAGCGTGGCCGACATGCCCGCCGCCTGGAACCGGTCCTGATCCGCGGGCCGGGCATGGGCCGTCAGGGCGATGATCGGCGTAGCGACGTTCGGGCCTTGCGCGCGGATCCGCGTCGCGGCGGTAATGCCGTCCATGCGGGGCATGCTGATGTCCATGAAGATCAAGTCGAATCGCTGCGCCAGCGCGGCATCCACGCCCTGTTGCCCGTCCACGGCCTCGACGACGTCGCTGTTGCGGGCATGCAGCATGTCGCGGACGACCATCCGGTTAACCTCGTTGTCCTCGACCACCAGCACGCGGCGCCGGGGACTGGGCGCGGGGAGCGCAGGGCGGGCGGGGGTCGTTACCGGGGGCGGCAGCGGCTGGTCGGCCAGCGGCACTGTCAGGATGAAGCAGGCGCCCTGTCCGATCGCGCTCTCCACGCGGATGTCGCCGTCCATCAGCCGGGTCAGGCGGCGCACGATGCCAAGGCCCAGGCCCGTCCCCTCGACCGTGCGGCGGAACGACGGGTCGAGGGTCACGAACTCCTGGAAGATGCGTGCGTGATCCTCGGGGGCGATGCCGATGCCGGTGTCATGCACGCGGAATTCGACCAGACCGCGCTGTCGCCGGTCGATGGTGACGGTGATGCGGCCGCCTTCGGTGAACTTGATGGCATTGCCGATCAGGTTCATCAGGATCTGCGTCAGGCGCGCCGGATCGCCCAGGACAGGGCAGGCTGCGTCCCCGATCATCTGCGCCGACAGCGTGTTCCCGCGTTGCCGCGCCCGCGCCTGCAGCGCCTCCAGAAGGTCTAGCACCAGCCTGTGCGGGTCGAAGGCAACCTGCTCCAGCCGCATGGCCCCCGCATCGGCCCGCGCGATGTCCAGGACCGAATTGACATGCCCCAGCAGCAGGGCGCCCGATTGGGCCATGACCTCGGCATAGCGGCGCTGCTGCGGGTTCAGCGGGGTGGCGGACAGCAGGTCCAGCGTGCCCAGCAGGCCGTTCAGGGGGGTCCGCATCTCGTGGCTCATGACGGTCAGCATCTCGTCCTTGGCACGCTCTCCGGCGACGGCGCGGTCGCGGGCGCGGATCAGCTCATCAGCCTCCTGCACCTGGCGGGTGACGTCGCGCACGAAGGCGATCATGACCGGCCCCCGTTCGCTGGGCGCGCGGGCGACGGTGACCTCGATGGGAAAGATCTCGCCGGACTTGCGCATCGCCGTCGCCCGGACCGGACGGCCCGGATCGGTGGCCGGTGTGGAGATGTCGGCCAGGAACCCCCGCACCTCGGCGCGGGCGGCCTCGGGGACGATCAGGGTCAGCATGTCGACGCCCAATGCCTCTTCCGCGCCATAGCCATAGATACGCTGCGCGGATTCGTTGAAATCCAGGATGCGGCCGTCGGTGTCGGCCACGACGATGGCGTCGTGGGATGTGGCGATCACCGTGCGCAGCCGTGCGTGCGTCGTGGCGATCCGTGCCGCCTGGCGCCGTGCGCGGTCCGCCATGACCGCGAGCGCCGCGACCACCAGCGTCACCGCCACGACCATCATCCCGACAAGCAGGGCCAGGTCGTGCATGGCCGCGGACACCTGTTCGCGCTGGCGGTCGGACTGCCCCGAAAACAGCCGCACCCCCTCCAGCGACGCGGACCGCACCACCGGGCGCAGGGCCGCAACCCGGGCCTGCAGCGTAGGCAGCGCGTCGCGCAGCCGGTCGTCGGACCCGTCGATCAGCGGCACGATGGCGTCCAGCGCGGCCTCTGTCTGGTCCAGCCTGCGGCGGGCGGGGTCGTCCTGACGCAGGGTCTGGAACACGCGTCCGGTCGTCAGCGTCCGCATGCGGGAATAGAGGATGTCGAACCGCGTCCTGACCTCGGCCGGCATCGCGGGGTCGCCGGGCTGCTCGCGGGCGTCGCCGACCGCGACCAGCAGGGCCAGCAGCTCGACCTCTGACTGGGCCAGCGACCACTGGATGCTGTCTGAATTCGCGGTGGCAAGCTGATCGATCTGGCGCCGCGCATCCGCGCTGACGACCCAGACCACGAACCCGCACACGGCGATCGAGACCGTCAGGACGGCCACCGCGACCTGCAGCCGGGTGCGGATGGCGCTCATGGTACCGGGGCGGTGCTGAGACGGTTGAGCTGCCAGATGCTGCGGGAGTAGATCACCTCGGTCTGGTACTGCCGGTCGGCGTCATAGGGATAGACGATCCACAGCGGTCCCTTGTCGCGAACCGACATCTCGCGGTCGTCCATCAGATAGGCCACCAGGGGCACGTCCGGGCCGATCTCGGCCAGGGGTATGCTGATGGCATAGTCGTTGATCGCGGTCGCCGACACCTCTCCTGTGCTGCCGGGGCCGGTGGCGATGCCGGCATCCGCCAGGATGCGGGCCAGCGGGACGCCGGTGAATCCGTGCACCCCTTCGGTCCAGACGGTCGAGGTGCTGATCTGCGCCTCGCCCAGGGCCTGCAGCGCCGGCAGGCCATAGCTGCGCGACCCGTCCGGGCCGTCGACGCTGAGAAGGGCCGCCTCCTGTGCCAGAGCCGGCCCGGCCAGGGCAAGGGCGGCGGACAGAAGGGTGCCGTGGAGGAATGTGCGAACCATGAGGGTATCCCGATGCAGTCTGGCGATCATGGTCGGAAATGTCGCATGGACGACACAGACACGCACGACATCATTCGTATCGGACGCTATACGAACGGATAGTCCGGTTGTATCCTTTGGCGCAGACGGGCGGGCCATGCGGATACGGGCGGATCGAAGAACTCCGATCATCGGGTATCACGGACCCCGGCAACACAGGCTAGCATGTCTGGCTTGCCGCGTAAGAGGTGAAGTCGTGAAAATTTTACTGGCTGATGACCATGACCTGATCCGAGAGACCCTGGTCCTGTATCTGGGCGCGCAGATCGACGCCCAGGTCGTCGAGGTCGGCGATGTCGCCGGCGCGGAACGGGCGATCGCGCAGGCGGGGGATGTTCCCTTCGATCTGGCGCTGCTGGATTACGACATGCCGGGGATGGACGGGCTGGCGGGACTGGCCGTGATCCGCGGCCTGATGGATCCGCGCCCCGTCGCGATCCTGTCGGGGACCGCCTCGCGCAGCGTGGCGCGGGACGCAATGGCGGCGGGGGCGCGGGGCTTTCTGCCCAAGACGATGAACGCGCGGTCGCTGGCCGCGGCCGTGACCTTCATCGCGTCCGGAGAGATCTTCGTGCCCTACGGCTATCTGGAACAGGACGACCACGCCCCCGTGGGCGAATTGACCGCACGCGAGACCCAGGTCCTGCGCGGCCTGACCGAGGGGCGGTCGAACAAGGCTGTCGGATCGTGTGACGCTGAACCTGGGTGTGACCGGACGCGGCGGGGCAGGGCGGAACCCCGACCTGAGCTATGCCCTGACCTGGCGCGCGACGGACCGCCTGTCGCTCAGCTATGCCAGCAGGCCCATCCGCATGGACGGGTCCTGGAGCGGCCTGCTGGACGGCAGGCTGCGGGCCGAACTGACCCTGCCGCGCATCCCCCTGCCTGCGGGACGGGGGGCCGATTGCCGGATGCGCGTCACGCTGCCCGATCCGACCCGCGATGCGCTGGTCCTGTCCTGTGGCCTCAGGCTGACCGAGCGGCTGTCCCTGGGCGTTTCGGCCCATGCCTATGCGTCGGGGGTGCAACGGCCGTGGGACCCTGATTACACCTACAGCGCGACCTGGAAGGTGACCGACCGCCTGCGCATCGGCTATGGCAATTACGCCGCCAACCGGTTTCCCTGGAACCGGGGCGACGGGCCCGGCGCCGGGCTGCGCGACGGCACCCTGTCGCTGACCTACGATCTGTCCTTCTGAGAGAGCCCGATGACCCGCATCCGCCTTGTCCTGCTGATCCTGCTGATGGCCATCGCCCCGCCCACCGTGTCGCGGGCTGACGTCTGGATGGGAGAGACGGTCTTCAGCCCCGTCCTGGGGCGTGCGCTGTCCTACGACATCTACCTGCCGCCGGGCAGCGAAGGGGGCACGCGTGCCTATCCGGTGCTGTACCTGCTGCATGGCGGCGGGACGGGGCAGCCGTCGGACTGGTTCACCCTGGCGGGGATCGACCAGGTCCTGGACCGGCTGATCGCCCAGGGGCGGATCAGGCCCTTGATCGCGGTTGCGCCCGACGGTCGGCGGCCGGATGACGGGCCGGCCAGCTATTTCCTGGACGATGCGGACGGGGCCGCCCGGTGGCAGACCGCCTTTCTGGACGACGCGATGCCGGGGATCGAGGCCCGTCACCCGGTGCTGCCCGGACGGCGGGCGGTCATGGGCATTTCGATGGGCGGGTTCGCCGCGCTGGTCTATCGGCTAGAGCATCCCGACCTGTTCGCCGGGGCCGCCGCCCTCAGCCCGGCGCTGCGCACGGACGACCAGCTGCTGGCCTTGTCGCCGGGTGACTATGCCGACCGTTTCGCGACCCTGCTGGGCCCGGATCTTGAGGGTGCGGCGCGGCTGACCGACCGGTGGGCCGCGTTCCGGCCCGCAGCGATGGCCGCGTCGGCGGATGCGGCCCGGCTGGCTCGCATCCCGTCGATCCATGTCCAGACCGGGTCGGATGACAGCTTCTTCGAGGGCACGGCCCAGCTGCACGTCGCCCTGCGCGATGCGGGCATCCGCCACCGTTTCCGCGTGATCGAAGCGGGCCATGACTGGCCCGCATGGCAATGCATGCTGGAGGACGCGCTGCTGCATGTCGATGCCGTGCTGTCGCGCGGCTATGGCGAATAGTTGTGCCTAATGCGCCGGGACGTGGGCGTCGTGGTCCTGCCGCGCGTCGCCCGATCCGCCTGTGCGCCGTTCGTGGCGCAGCAGATCGCCCCGCCGCCATTCCTCATAGCGCAAGCGCGTCGACGCGCTTGCATGATTGCGCAGGGCAGGGGCGTCCTTCCACAGGTCGAGGGAATAGGGTGTCATCAGCAGGCTTTCGACCCGGTTGCGCGCGGTCAGGATGACCGAATGCACCGGCAGCAGGATGTGGTGATAGTCGATGGGCCCATGATCGGGCCGCGCCATGGCGCGCCCGGCCTCGGCCAGGTGCCTGGCCTTGGCCCAACGCCCGCGCCACAGGATCCGGTGCAGCGGAGAGAACAGCTCTCCGTTCAGGTCGACGGGGCAATCCTGGGGGGTCTGCCCGGAACAGTGCCGCGCGCCCGTCCACAGCACCGGCTGGCGTCCGTCGGCCGTCATGATCGCGTCGCCCGCGCGGACATCGCGAACCGCGATCACGCCGGCGCGGGCGACGTCGACCTGCACGTCCGGTCCGAAACAGGGCGCCGCTGCCTGTCGCTGCGGGGCGGGTGCGATGTCATAGGCGCCGTTGCCGACCTGGAACGTCTGCGGCAGCGTGGCAAAGGAGCGGTCGCCGTTCGTGATCATGATCGGCCCGATCCAGGGCGACCCCGCCGCGGGCTGCATGACCGAGGTGTTGATCCGGGCATAGTGATCCCCCAGCCCCGACAGGTCGCCCTGGATATTGGCGGTCTGGCCGGGGTTCATGGGCCGGTATTCCGCCACCTGCCGGCCCGACCCGTCAAAGACCTTCATCCCGGTGATGCCGCTTCTGCCGGTCAGCTCGGTCCCCGTGTCGTCGATGGCCGTGATCTCGATCCGGTGATCCTTGGCCCACATCTGGCGACCCCATTGCACCGTGGCCGTGCCTTGAGAGGAGTTGGTGCCGACGGCGGGATCGACGATCAGCTGATCGCCCCGAATGCTGAACGTGATCACGGGAATGTCCTTCTGCAGGGTTTTCCCGACCCTTAGGGATTTGCATGTTCTGCAAGGTTAACATCCCGCGCGACGCAGGCCTTTTTTGCCGATCGTGGTTGACCGGGCGTTAATGTCGGGCTGTCCCGCCATCGTGTGCCAGAATGCCGGCGCAGGCCGCGCCGGGAGTCGGAATGCCGGATTGATCGGGCGCGGCCGGTCTGGGGGATGCATCCGGACCCGCGTCGGTTCGGCGCAGCTGATGGCTGCATGGCCCGATTCATGCCCCCGCGTCATCCTCCCGGATCGCCGTGCGAATGTCGGGAGCGGTTTTGGGCGAGCGTGCCAGCCGCATCACCCGACGGTCAAGGGCCACTCACGACTGTGCCCAGTCCGATCGGACCGGGCACGGTGTTCCGTTCTAGCGGCGGCCGTGGAACCGCGGCCTATTGCGCGGCGCGCATCAGGCCTGTGGACCAGAACAGTGTTTCGCCGGAACTGTCGTCGGTGCCGTCATTGTCGGTGACCACCCAGCCCATACCGGCCGCGTCGACTGCGAACCCCTCGACTTTGTCCAGGACATAGCCGTTCTGCGCCTTGAGGTCGGGGATCAGGTCGCGGACCAGCTCCTTGGTCACGACGGGCAGGGGGGCGCCCAGCCCTGCGGGCACCATCTCTGACAGCGGCACGCGGAACAGCGCCTTGAGCACGGCGGCGTCGCCGATCAGGTTGTCGCGTTCGATCAGATAGGCCCAGTCACCGTCGATGGCGATTTCCGAAAGGCCCGTCCAGCCGTCGCCCGCAGGGTCCAGCGGATAGGCGACGGCGCCCCAGTCCTGCGTCAGCAGGTCATAGGAGACCAGCTTGACCTGGCCGGCGGGGTCGTCGCCCCATTCGCGCTGGACGGCCATCCACAGGCGGTCGCCCTGCCGGGCGATCCCCTCGAACCCATAGCGGTCCTCGTGGGCCAGCAGTTCGGCGGGCAGGCCGATCTCCTCCTGGATCTCGCCCTGGGCGTCGACATGGATGATGGCGTGGGGGATCAGGTGGTCGCTGCGACCCTCGGACGCCAGCCAGAAGCCGCCCTGACCGTCGGGCGTGATGCCCTCCAGGTCCAGCTTCTGCGCCGGATCACCATTGCGGGTCACGATCGTCTTGGCGGTGATCCGCGCGGGTGTCCGCGTGGCGTCGATGGCATGGATCGCGGGCTGCGCGCCATAGGCGCTGTCCGACACGGCGAACAGCTGGCCCGGTGCATCACCCGCGGCTAGGCCCGACAGCGCGCCCCATCCGATCAGCCCGTCCGCGCCCTCCGCGGTGATCGTCGGATAGCGGGGGGGACCGTCGGTTGCGCCGAACAGCATGACGTGGGCGCGCGCGCCGCCCTCTGCGCCCAGATCGGCCTCGTTGGCGGTGACCAGCAGGTCGCGGGCGGGCAGGGCCACGATGCCTTCGGGGCTGATGCCCGACGGCAGCAGTTGCGTCAGCCGCGGCGCCGCCAGGTCGCTGACATCGTAGACGCCGATCAGCGATCCGCGTTCCGAGACGACGAAGACATGCGGGATGCCGTCAAAGGTCGCGACCTCGATCGATTCCGGTTCGACACCCTTGGCGTCCGAGCGCTTGTCGGGATAGTGGCCCGCCCGGATGACCGCGTGTTCGAAGCTGCTGCCCGAGTCGTAGACGACCGTGCCGTCGCGGTGAAAGATGCTCCATCCGCGCGATCCGCCCTGATAGTCGCCCTCGTTCGCGGTGGCGAAATGGTCGGCGTCGATCCACTTTACCGCATCGGGTTCGCGCGGAACGTCCGTCAGCGCCCCGTCAAAGGTCAGCGCCCCGTCGTCGCGCGTGTCGATGTCGTCCAGGCTGACCGTGCCGGCGCTGAAATGCGCGGCGATGGTGCCATCCGCGCCGATCACGACGACATGGTTGTTTTCCTGCAGGGTGACGACGATCTCTCCCGCAGCGTTGATGTCAACATATTCCGGCTCGGGGTCGTCGGGGGCGATGTCCGCCAGACCGGTCAGGTCGATGCGGGTCTGCCCGTCGCAGTCCAGTGTGCCGTCGGTGACGGCCAGCGTGACCACATGGCCCGCGGGCATCTGCGGCAGGGCACCGTCGTTCAGGTCCTCGTCGCGCTGATTCTCGATCGCGACGGCCAGAAAGCTGCCGTCATCGGTACGGGCGACCGCATCCGGCTGCCCGCCCAGGTCGCAGGATGCCAGCACCGCGCGGGTCTTCAGGTCCAGCACCCGCAGCTGCCCCGAGGGTTCGGTGAACGAGGTCGACGTGTCCACGCCCACATACACCCGGTCGTCGATGATCACGGCAGTGGTGGGTTCCCCGTCCATCGGCACGGTGCCCAGGGGCAGGGGGGCGGCCGGGTCGGTGATGTCCAGAAAGCCCAGCACCCCAAGCGGGCTGTCGGAATAGACCAGCGTGTTGCCGTCTTCGGAGGCCGAGATGATCTCGGCCGAGGTCGGGCGCGACCGGTCCTCTGCCGCGGCCATGTTGTCGGGCGTGGCGAATGTCGCGATCCGGTCGAAGGTGGTCTGAGCCATCGCAGGCATGGCCGTGGCCAGCGCGACGGCCGACGTCAGAAGGGCAAGTCTTTGCACCGTGGAATCCCCCGTTTTGGTTCGGGGTCCTCTTTGATCACGGTCGGTGACGGCCTTGCGACACTCTGATGGCGCTTGTGCGACAGTGGGCGGTCATGGCCCGTCCGGCGGCGCCCCTTCCGGGCCGACCGGAGGCGGGGCGCCGGTGAAGCCGGCCATGTGGTCGTCCAAGGCGCGGCCGAACGCATCGCGCCCCGTCCCGCGTGCGACATAGGCGGCCAGGTTGGGGTGGTCGTCCAGCATCCCGTCCGCCATCCGCAGGACCGACACCATCAGCAGATCGCCCGGCCCGAATTCGCCGCCGAACCAGTCCGCCGTGCCAAGCCGGTCCGACGCCTCGTGCAGGCGCTCGTCGATGCGGGCCATGACCGCGGGCAGGCGGGGTGCGGACCAGGGCGCGTCGGCCTCGAACAGCATGGCCATGGCGTGGTCCATGAACGGCGGTTCCAGCGTGTTCAGGGCGGCGAATGCCCATTCCAGCTGCATCGCCCGCGCCGCCGCCGTGCCTGGCATCAGGCCGGGGAAGCGTTCGGCAATGTGCCAGACGATCGCACCGCTTTCGAACAGGATCAGGTCACCGTCCTCCAGCGTCGGCACCTGGCCGAAGGGCTGGCGCGCCCGGTGCGGCGGCCGCTTCTGCGCGCCTTGGGACAGCAGGCGCACGGAATAGGGCTGGCCCACCTCCTCCAGCGCCCACCGGACGCGCAGGTCACGGACCTGGCCCCTGGCGAAATCCGGAACCCAGTCGAAGGCGGTGATGGTGATCTTGGCCGCGGGATCAACCGGCATGGCGGCCCCCCGCATCCTGCATTTCGGGGGGGCCGTCCCGCGTCGCGGCGGGGTCCATCCACACCGTCTCCCATCCGTGGCCGTCGGGGTCGTCGAAGGCACCGCCATACATGAAGCCCTGGTCCTCGACCTGGCGCGTGTCGTGCCCGCCCGCCTCGCGCGCGCGGCGGTGGATGTCGTCGACGGCCGCGCGGCTGTCGAAGGTCAGGCATAGAAGCACGCCCGACTGGGTACGGGCGTCGACGATGCGCTTGTCGGTGAAGGTGGCGTAGAAGGTGTGATCCAGCAGCATCACGTGGATGGCGTCGGACCAGACCATTCCGCTGGCCTGTTCGTTCGAGAAGGCCTCGTTCTTTGTAAAGCCGATCGCCTCGTAAAAGGCGGTCGCCCGCGCCACGTCCGTGACGGGCAGGTTGACGAAGATCATCCGGGTCATCGATTCGCTCCTCCTGTGCAGTTGACAGGATGGGGGCGATTGGTTACCTGAGGCAACCATGAAGTTACAAAAAGAAACCATCAGGCCGGAACCCGCCCATGGCCGCTGGTACGACGATGCCTGCGGCAGTGCCTTTGGCATGGAATTGCTGGGCGAACGCTGGACCCTGCTGATCCTGCGCGAACTGATGTTCGGGCCGCGCCGGTTCACCGACCTGCGCGCGGACCTGCCCGGCATCAGCGCCAAGATCCTGACCGAACGGCTGGCCGGGATGGAGCGCAGCGGCATCCTGGCCCGCATCACCCTGTCCGACCCGGTGCCCGCGCAGGTCTATCAGCTGACGCCTTGGGGCCGGTCGGCCGAACCCATCCTGCAGGAGATCGGGCGGTGGGCTGCCGCCTCTCCGCTGCATGACCCGACGCTGCCCCTGTCGGCGGCGTCATTCATCATGTCCCTGCGGACCATGCTGGATCGCCAGGCGGCCGCGGGCCTGACTCTGACGGTGGCGATCACCATCGGCGGCTCCTCCTTCGGCCTGCGTCTTGAACAGGCGTGTCTGGATGTCACCCGCGGGCTTCCCGACGCGGCCGATCTGGTCTTCGAGGCGGATGCGGCACCCCGTATGGCCGCGCTGTTCTATGGCAAGGTCGCACCTGAAACGGTCGGCGTGACCTGTAGGGGCGCGGCTTGCGACCTGCGTCGCTTCATGGACCTGTTCAATCTTCCGGAAAAATCCGCCCCGCCGAATGTTGCGGATTGATATATGCAAAGCGACCCGGCTCGATTGCGAAATGACGGCCGAAACTGCCAATATATATATATTGACGTATTGTGACGGTGGTTAATGGATAAATTTACCGTTTGAGATTGCGGCGGGAAATTAATAATACAAATAGACTACAGCACCTTAGCACCGCGCGACGCCCGCTGTGGTTGTCTGCGCAATTTTTTTGCGCGCAGGCCGGTCGATCGCGGGACTGTTGTCACAGTCACGGACATGTCTTATTCCCGCAATCGATGCCGAACCTGTATGCTTTTCGCAATATTATCGTGCGAACGATTCAATTTCCGGTCGGTGCGGTGCGGCACGATGAATGATGCCCGTTTTGACGCATGGAGTATTTAATGAGCTGTTCCCCTGACCTGCCGGTGCGCAACCTTGTCACGTCGGCGAAGAGCATGCGGTCTGTCATGACGGAACGGACGTCGACGACCTGCCCCGTTGGAAACGTCTAGGACCGTGGCATATTGCGACCACAAGGATGATCAGGTGAATTTCAGCCAGTTCCTTTTCCACACGTCCTTTCCGTTCGACGATCTGCGTCGGTCCGCCCTGCACAGCGCGATGGGCGCCCCCACCCGATCGTGGCCGGCCTCCGGCCTTTGGGATCACCTTCAACGATCGGCAAGACCATGACCGGCGCCGCAACGTGGAGGCACGCATCCATCGCGGATGGCAGCCGGTTTGACGCGATCGTCGTGGGCTCTGGCGCGGCAGGTGGCGTCGCCGCCACCGCGCTGGCCGAGGCGGGGATGCGCGTGGCGGTCCTAGAGGCCGGCGATGCCGGGCCCGGCCGCATCAACCCCGTGACCAAGGCCCTGACGGCCGTGGCCCGGTTCCTGGACAGGACCAGGGCCGAAAGCCGGATGCCGCCCAGCCTGGCCCGCTTTGGCGAACGCGCCTTTCGACTGTTGGGCCGCGCTCGCCAGCCGGTCCAGTCGCGTTGCTTTGCCTGGGCGATGGCCCCCAACGTGCTGGTCGACGACCGCGACTGTCCCTACCAGACCGAGGATGGCAGCCAGTTCCTGTGGTTCCGCGCCCGCCAGCCGGGGGGGCGCATGACCGTTCCCGGCCATGGGCGCCAGTACTATCGTCTGTCCGGCATGAAGTCGGATGGCTCGAACAGCGCCGACAATGCCTGGCCCTTTGCGCTGGAGGATGTCGCCGACTGGTACGGATGGGTCGAGGACAAGCTGCAGCTGCGCGGCGGCGATCAGGCCGTTCCCGGCCCGGACACCAGCCGCCTGGCCGGCGTCCTGCAGCCCACCCCGTCCGAGCAGGCGATCATCGGCGCGATCCGGTCCAGATGGCCGCGGGCGCGGCCGGTGCTGGGGAATTTCGCGCCGCCCCTGTCATGGCTGGACATCGCGGCCGGCACGGGCCGCATGGCGTTCCAGGCCGGCGCCGTGGTGCGCCGCGTCCTGAAGGATCCGTCGGGCGCGGTCAGCGGGGTCGAGTGGATCGACGGCCGCACGGGCGCGGTCCGGACCGTCCACGCGCCGGTCGTGTTCCTCTGCGCCTCGGCGATCGAGAGCACGCGCATTTTGCTGCTGTCGCGGTCGGTGGGCGATGATGCGGGCATTGGGACGGAATCGCCAGCCCTGGGCCGGCACCTGATGGACCACGCGGTCATGAGCGGAACCGGATATCGCGACGGAGCGGACGACGTCCTGCCCGAACAGGCCGAGCCCGGCCGCTGCATCCACATTCCGCCCGACCCCTCGCTGCATCCGTCGATCAGCATGCAGATCCATGTCCATCCCCGTCCCGACGGGGCCGCGCGCGTCGACATCGTCTCGTTCGCCGAGATGCTGCCCGACCCGTGGAACCGGGTGACGCTGTCGCCGTCGCAGACCGACCGGTACGGCATCCCGGTCCCGGTGATCCGCTTCCGCCATTCGGCGGAACAGCGCGCCCTGGCGGACCGTCAGGCGCAGATCATCCGCGAGCTGTCGGCGGATATCGGTCTGACGGACGTGATCTTGAACACCGACCTGTCACCCGGCGGCACCAGCGTGCATGAATGCGGCACGGCGCGGATGGGAACCGACCCCGCGACATCCGTCGTGGACATGCACAACGAATGCTGGGACGTGCCGGGCCTTTATGTCACGGACGGGGCGTGCTTTCCGCGCCAGCATGTCCACAACCCGACCCTGACGATGATGATGCTGACCGCACGCGCCGCGGCGCATGCGGCCGCCCGCTGATCAGCGCTGGCCCGCAAGCTTGCGGGCCACCATCGCCATCAGCGGGGTGGGATAGCGCATCCCAAGCGTGACGATGCAGGTCCGGTCCAGAATCTCCAGCGTGCGGGCGCACATGTCGGGTGTGTATTCGATGTCGCGCTTGGCCCAGGCCCAGGGGTTCATCTTGGGATGGAAGGTCCGCTTGTTCAGGATCGGCTCCCAGTTGGTGTACAGGTGCTTGGAGCTGTCGCGCAGGCGGTTGTGCACGCCCCGGCGGCCGGTCAGCTCGATCGCCTTCTCTCGGGTCGGGGCCAGGATCGACAGGCTGACGGCCGAAGCGGGATCGTTGTGCGGGGTGACCCTGAATTCGCTGCTGTGCTGCAAGATATCGGCCAGGACGGCGCGGCGCTTCTGCATCCGGCGCAGCATGGGGACCACCTTCTTCAGCTGGACGCGCAGCATGGCGCCGTCCATCTCGGTGACCTTCATGTTCATGCCGACGAATTCGGGCTCGTTCAGCCGGTCGCCGTGCTGGCGTACCATCGATCCCAGATCGTGATAGCTGCGCGCGCGGATGAAATAGCGTTCGTCGCTGGTCAGGACGGCCCCGCCTTCGCCGATGTTCATGTTCTTCATGCGGTTGAAGCTGAAGACGCCCAGATCGCCGATCGCCCCGCAATGCCGGTCCTTGTATCGGATGCCCACGGCCTGGGACGAATCCTCGATGACGATCAGGCCATGTTCTTTGGCGATCGCCATGATCGCGTCCATGTCGCAGGGCGCGTTGACCATGTGCACGGGGATGATCGCGCGGGTATAGGGGGTGATCTTGGCCCGGACGTCCTCGGGGTCCATGGTCAGCGTCTCGTCGATGTCGACCAGGATCGGCACGGCCCCGACCTGCACCGGCGCGGCGGCGGTCGCCATCCAGGTATAGGCCGGCACCAGCACCTCGTCGCCCGGACCGATCCCGGCGGCGGCCAGGGCCGCGACCAGCGCGCTAGTCCCCGAATTGACGGCCAGCACATGTGCGGCGCCGGTCTGGGCGGCCATCTCGCGTTCGAACAGGGCCGTCCGGCTGGCCCCGCTGTCATAGCGCAGCAGGCTGCCGCTTGCGATGGCGCGGCCGACCGCGAACCACTCTCTCAGACCGACGTCAGGCACTGTCCGCTCCGTATGCGATGGGCGCTGGATTGCGCGCCGTGCACCATCCCGCGCCAGGGCCTGCAGGGCAAGGGGAAGATGCCGAATCCACCCGGTTATCGATGCTGCGGCGGCCCGTTCCGCCCCCCACAATGGCGTGATTCCACTTGCGGTGGCGAGGCGGGGCCGTCGCACAGCGCTGGCGGGCCTGCCCGACTTTGGTGGCAGCGCGGCGCGGCCCGGCTGGCCATGATGGGAAAGCCGCTGCACCATCTGTAAGCAATCCGAGGGGCGCTCATGGACGATCATGCTGATGTCGATCTGGCCCGCGCCAGTGTCAGGGCCGTGGCCGACGACGTGGCGGGGACGCTGGTGGGCCACGACTGGCTGGTCGAACGTCTGCTGATCGCGTACCTGACCGGCGGCCATGTCCTGCTGGAGGGGCCGCCAGGCATCGCCAAGACGCGCGCGGTCAAGCAGCTGGCGGCGCGTCTGCCAGGCGAGCATGCGCGCATCCAGTGCACCCCCGACCTGCTGCCGTCGGATCTGACCGGCAGCCAGGTGTTCCGTCCCGAGACCGGCGGCTTCGACTTTCTGCCCGGCCCGGTCTTTCACAACATCGTCCTGGTGGACGAGATCAACCGCGCGCCCCCCAAGGTCCAGTCGGCCCTGCTGGAGGCGATGGCCGAAGGGCAGGTCACCACCGGCGGCGTGACACGCCCCCTGCCGCATCCCTTCATGGTCGTGGCCACCCAGAACCCGATCGAGCACGAGGGCACCTTTCCGCTGCCCGAGGCGCAGATGGACCGCTTTCTGCTGCACCTGCGGCTGGACCTGCCGGGCGCCGAGGACGAACGCGCCATCCTGGACCTGGTCGAGGCCGAGGGCCGGGGCAGCATGGCGGCCGTGCTGTCGCAGGTGACGGCCGCCGACCTGGATCGCGCGCGCCTGCAGGTCGCGGGGGTGACGTTGGCCCCCGTGCTCAAGGATTTCATTATCCGGCTGGTTTTGGCGACGCGGCCCGGCGGGGTGCTGGCAGAGGCGGTCGAACACCCGGTTTCTCCGCGCGGGACGCTGGCGCTGGCCGCGGCGGTGCGCGCGCGCGCCTGGCTGCAGGGCCGTGATCACGGCCTGCCCGAGGACGTGCAGGCCCTGGCCCCCGATGCCTTGGCCCACCGGCTGGTCCCGAACTGGAAGGCCGCCAGCGAAGGGCAGGACGGCCGCCGCCTGATCGCCGAGGCGCTGCGCCAGGTGACCCCGTGGTAGGGGCGCCATGAGCGGCTGGCGGTCCGCGCCCGGCATCGCCCTGACGCTGGAGGCGCTGGTCGACCTGCAGGCGGGGCAGGGCGCCATGCCCCGGCAGCGGCCCATGGCGCGGCGGGCGGGGGTCATGGCCTCGCGCCATCCGGGCAGCGGCATGGACCTGAGGGAGATCCGCGCCTATGTCCCCGGCGACGATCCGCGCCGGATGGACCCTTCGGCCAGCGCGCGCACGGGCGTGCCGCATGTGCGCGCCCTGCACGAGGATCGCGACGACATCACGCTGCTGATCGCCGATCTGCGCGGGCCGATGCTGTGGGGCACGGGCGACGCGCTGCGGTCGGTGCGCGGCGCGCGGCATCTGGCGGGGCTTGGCTGGCAGGCGGTGGCGCGCCAGGGTGCAGTCGGCCTGATCGTCGCCGAAGGGGCGGGGGTCCGCGTGTTGCCGCCCGCGATCGGCGCGGGCCATATGCTGACCCTGTGCCGCCTGCTGGTCGACCGCCATGCCGTCGCCCTGGCCGATCCCCCCGGCACGGCGCCCCTGACCGAGGCGCTGTCCCTGGCCGCCCGCACCGCGCCGACGGGTGCCCATGTCGTCCTGGCCACCCTGCCCGATGGCTGGCAGGGGGCCGATGCCGCGCTGTCACGCCTGGCCCGCGGCCGCCGGGTGGAGGTCGCGCTGATCCTGGACCCGCTGGAGACCGCGCCACCCGCCCGCCCGCTGCCGGTTCGACAGGGCGGCGCCACGCGGCTGCTGCGCCTGCAGCCCGCCGATCTGGGTGGCCAGACCGACCGCCTGGCCGCGATGGGCGCCGTTGCGCGACGGGTCGAGCCGTGACGCCCGAGGCCATGACCCATGACCTGCTGATGCAGGCCCTGTCCCCGGTCCGCCTGCCCACGCCGATGGCCATCCTGTCGACGGCAGAGATGGCCGCGCTTCTGGCACTGGGCATCATCGCGGGGCTGGTGCTGGCCTTGGCGCTGCTGCCCTTCACGCGCCGTCGGGCGGCCCGCCCGCGTTTGCGCGTGGCGGCGCTGCGGGGGCTGCCGGTGCCGGACCGCCTGCTGGCCATCGCCCGCGTGCTGGGCCATCTGCCCGCGGCGCTGCGCCCGGCCGCCTATGGCGCGGCCCCGCCACCGTCCGACCGCCGGATCGAGGCGATCGCCCGCGGCGCCCGCCTGCGTCGCCTGTGGCGCAGATGAGCCTGGCCGCACCTTGGCTGCTGGCGCTGCTGCCGCTGCCGCTGTTGCTGCGCTGGCTTCTGCCGCCGGTGGTCCGGCCCCGCGCGGCGCTGGACGTGCCCGACCACCTGTTGCCTCATGCCACGCCTGGCAGCTTGCCGCCGCTGCACCGCGCCCCGTGGCTGGCGGCCGCGGCCTGGGTGCTGCTTGTCATCGCCCTGGCGGGGCCGCAGGTGGAACGCCAGGCCCAGGTGGTTCCCGCCAGCGGGCGGGACATCGTCCTGGCACTGGATTTGTCGGGCAGCATGGAGCAGGCCGATTTCACCCTGGACGGTCAGCCCGTCAGCCGCCTGGATGCGGTCAAGCGCACCGCCCGCGCCTTTGTGCAAAGCCGGACGGGCGACCGGATCGGCCTGGTGATCTTCGGCGGACGCGCCTATGTCGCGGCGCCGCTGACCTTCGATCTGAACGCCGTCGTGCAGGCCATCGACGAGGCGCAGATCGGCGTGTCGGGCCGCGGCACGGCCATCGCCGACGGCCTGGGCCTGGCGATCCGCAGGTTGCAGGACAGCACGTCGCCCGGCCGGGTCGTGGTTCTGCTGTCGGACGGGGTCGACACCTCGGGCAGCGTGCTGGCGGTGGACGCGGCGCGCCTGGCGGCGTCGCACGGGCTGCGCATCCACACCATCGCCCTGGGCCCCGAGGACCTGGAGACCCGTCCCACCGCCCGCGACGCCGTCGACGTGGCGACCCTGCGCGCGGTGGCCGAAACCGCAGGGGGCGCGCTGTTTCGCGTGCGCGACACCGCTGACCTGACCGCGATGGCGCAGGCGCTGGACCGGCTGGAGCCTAGCCCGGGCGAACGGCCGCCGCTGCGCTATTGGCGGTCGCTGTGGATCTGGCCCGCGATGCTGTGCGTCGCCTGCCTGATGCTGGCCGCGATCCGGAGGCGGGAATGACCGGCGCGCTGCTGCTGCGGCCGTGGTGGCTGGCGGGTCTGGTGCCGCTTCTGGCGCTGGCGTGGTGGCTGGACCGTCGCGGGCCGTCCGCCGGCGGGTGGGAACAGGTCATGCCGGCGCACATGCTGGCCGCGATGCGCGCGCTTGGCGCCTTGGGCGGCAGCACCGGCCGGTGGGGTCCGCTGCTGCCCGTGGGGGCGGCCGCGCTGCTGGTGCTGGGCCTGTCCGGGCCGGCGCTGCCGCGCGCCGATGCGCCCGTCCTGGCGCGCACCGACAGCGTGCTGATCGCCATCGACCTGTCCCCTTCGGTCGCGCGGGGACCGGCGCTGGCACAGGCGCAACAGGCCGCCGCCGCCCTGCTGCAGGGGCTGGCCGGCCGGCCCGTCGGCCTGATCCTCTACAGCGGAGAGGCCTATGCCGCATCCGCCCCCACCACCGATCCGCGCACGCTGCAGACGCTGATCGCGGTCCTGGATGCCGACACGGTGCCCGGTCAGGGCAGCAGGCCCGCAGCCGCCATCGGCCTGGCCGGGCAGATGTTCGGCGATGCAGGGCAGGCCGATCTGGTCCTGATCTCGGACGGGGCCGGGGTCGATGGCCAGGCTGTGGCCGAGGCCGGGCGTCTGGCCGCCCTGGGCACGCGCATCTGGGCGGTCCGGGTCGTGGGCGCCGCGCCGCAGGCGCCCACCCCTGCGCCCGATGCGCTGGCGCAGCTGGTGCAATCGGGCGGTCAGATGGTGCTGGCACAGGATGTCGACGGCTTGGCCGACCGGCTGCGCCAGGGGGGCGATCGCCGTCGCGATCCGGCGGTGACGGCCCTGGGCTATCGCGATCTGGGGCCGTTCCTGGCCGCGCTGGCCGCCCTGCCGCTGCTACAGATGCTGAGGCGGCGGCAATGAGGGCGGCGGCGGTCCTTCTGGTCCTGGCCGTGGCGGCGCTGGTCCTTGCCGGCCCCGCGGCGCTTGGTGCGCTGGCGCTGCGGGCGGGGTGGGACCGGGTCGCGCTGATCCTGCTAAACGATCCGGGCGCACGGGGCGTGGCCCATTACCGGTTGGGCGACCACGGCCTGGCCGATGCCGATTTCGCCCGCGCGGGCCGGTCGCAGACCTACAACCGCGCGCTGTCGCTGGCCGCCACGGGCGACTATCCCCTGGCGGTCGCCTATTTCGACGCGGTGCTGTTCGCCAACCCCGCCGACGAACAGGCCCGCGCCAGCCGCGACCTGGTGGCGACGATGTTTCCGCCGCAGCAGGGCGACAGCGTCGCGCCGGGTCGCATCCTGGGGCGGGGCGGGCGTCCCGCCCCGGACGAGATGATCGCCAACGCCCTGACCGACGCCGCTGCCGAAAGCTGGCGCCGACCGGTCGAGGCGCGGGGCATGGCCGCCAGCGACGCGTGGCTGGAAACCATCGCCGACGATCCGGGCGAATTCCTGGCGCTGCGGTTGCAGGCCGAACACGACCGGCGCGCCGGGCTGGGCCTGATCCGGCCCGAGGCTGGTGACCCGTGGTGATCCGGCTGATCCTCTTGCTGCTGATTCTGGCCACGCCGCTGCGCGCCGAAAGCCCCGCGCCCCTGGCCCCCGGAGAGGCGCGCCTGCTGATCCTGCACGATCACGGCAACCCCGTCGTGGCCGAGATGGTGCGCCTGACGCTGCGCGGCGAATACGACCTGACCGTGTCGCTGGAAAGCCTGACCTTTCCGTCGTCCGACGCCTATGACTGGATGCAGATCGACCGCGACCGCTGGTTCCAGGAACGCATCGGCGGGCGGATGATCCAGATCTTCGAACGGGACATCGCGCTGTTTCCGCGCCGGGCAGGGGACCTGACCATCGGTCCGCTGACCCATAACCTGACCAACATCACCCGCAGCGGCGTCCGCGAGGAGGTCAGCGTCACGTCTGGCACCACGCGCCTGACGGTCAAGCCCTTTCCCCATTCGGGCCGCCCCCTGACGGCACGCAGGCTGGTGCTGACGGACGAGCTGTCCGCACCGCCCGGCCGCCTGGCCAAGGACGACATCCTGACCCGCCGCGTCACCATCGAGGCTCTGGGCGCGATGGCGCATCACCTGCCGCCGCGCCCCGACATCGCCCAGCCCTGGCTGATCAGCTTTACCCTGCCGGAAACCCGCGAGACGATCCCCACCCCGGACGGCCCGGTCGCCCGCGTGGTCTGGGAATGGCAGATGCGCCCCCGCACGGGCGAGCCAGGCGTCCTGCCCGCGATCCCCTTTCCCTGGCTGGACACCGACAGCCGCCGGATCGAGGTGGCGGCGATGAAGCCCATTCCCTTCGGCTTCGCGGGTTTCAGCACCGCATCGGGAACGGGCGTCGCCCTGCATTGGCAGATGGCGGGGCTGGCGCTGTCGGGCGGGGTGGTCGCGCTGGCCGTGGTGCTGTGGGGCAGGCTGCCCGCGATCGGGCGCGGCCTGCGCCGGCTGCGGCCCGGCCCGCATGCGGCCGCGATGCGCAGGGCGGCAGCCAGCGGCGATCTGACCGGGCTGCGTGCAGCCGCCGCGGCACATCTGGCGTGGCGCGGGGGCGGCGGGCCGCGCAGGCAGGCCCTGCTGCGCCAGCTGGACCACCAGATCTATGCCCCCGCCGGCGCGCGAGGATTCGACGCGATGCGCTGGTTGCGCGACTGGTCGCGGGCCTAGCGGTTCCGCCGGGACGTCGCGCGGGCCTGCAGCTGATCCAGCGCGTCGGCATTGGCCCGGCCCCAGGCATAGACCGTCTCGACCAGGTCGACGAAGCGCCTGCCAAGCGGCGTCAGGCTGTATTCGACCGCCGGCGGAACCGTGCTTTCGACATGGCGGTCGATCAGGCCGCTGTCCTCCATCTCGCGCAGGGTCTGGACCAGCATCTTCTTGGAGATCCCGGGCAGGCTGCGCAGCAGCACCCCGTTGCGCGCCGCGCCCCCGTGCTGGGCATGCAGCGTGTGCAGGATCATGCTGGTCCATTTCGTGGCAAAGATCTCCATCGTGCGGCGGGGGGCGCAATCCTCGCGCCAGTCGGTGTCGATGCTGCCGGGTTCCATGGTGGTTACCTTTCGGTGGCTATGTCCCAATTTGGTGCCGTCTGGCACGACCGCGCCGCGCTGACTAGATCCTCTGACAGCACAAAGACAGGAGAGATTCATGACCCGCACCGCATTGGTCGTCGGCGCCACCGGCATTCAGGGCCAGGCCATCGCCGCCCAACTGGTCCGCGACGGATGGGCCGTCCTGGGCCTCAGCCGCAATCCGCAGCCGCAGGAGGGCGTGACGCCCGTGGCCGCCGACCTGCTGGACCCCGCATCCGTCGCCGCCGCCCTGGACGGTCTGGCCCCGACGCATGTGTTCCTGACCACCTGGCTGCGCCAGCCGACCGAGGCCGAGAACATCCGCGTCAACGCCCTGATGCTGCGCAACCTGTTCGACGGTCTGCGTCCGCTTGGCACCGTGCGCCACGCGGCGCTGGTGACCGGGCTGAAGCATTACCTTGGACCGTTCGAGGCCTATGGCAAGGGCAGCCTGCCCAAGACCCCGTTCCGCGAGGATCAGGGGCGGCTGGACGTCGCGAACTTCTATTACGCGCAGGAGGATGAACTGTTCGAGGCCGCGCGCAGCGACGGCTTCACCTACAGCATCCACCGCCCCCACACCGTCATCGGCAAGGCGGTCGGGAACGCCATGAACATGGGCACCACCTTGGCCGTCTATGCCGCCATCTGCCGCGAGACCGGGCGCCCGTTCCGCTTTCCCGGATCGGCCGTGCAGTGGAACGGCCTGACGGACATGACCGACGCCCGCCAGCTGGCCGCCCAGGTCATCTGGGCGGCGACCACACCCGCCGCGCATGACCAGGCCTTCAATATCGTCAACGGCGACGTCTTTCGCTGGAACTGGATGTGGCACCGTCTGGCCGACTGGTTCGGCGTCAAAGCCGAGGATTTCGACGGCACCGAACGCCCCTTGGCCGACCAGATGGCGGACGACGCCGCGATCTGGGCACGCATCGCCGAACGCGAAGGGCTGGCCGAGCCGGACATCACCCGCCTGGTGTCGCCGTGGCACACCGACGCCGACCTGGGTCGGCCGATCGAGGTCGTGACCGACATGTCCAAAAGCCGCAAGCTGGGCTTCACCGCCTATCAGGCGACGGATGAGGCGTTCTTCGACCTGTTCGAACAGCTCGAGGCGGACCGGATCATCCCCCACCGCTGACCGTCCAAAGACGTGCATCTGCTGCGGTGAGGATGTCGGGCGACCGGCATCCTCATCGCCGCGGACGGAATGAATGATGGTTTGCCTGGCCCATGGCCGACAATGCTTTGGTCATGCGACGGAGGCGCACGACGACACTCACGACGACCACAGAACCGCATCAGGTCAGTTGATCATATCATGACGGTGAGGTGATGGCGGAGACGAAGGGATTCGAACCCTCGAGACCCTTTCGGGCCTGCACCCTTAGCAGGGGTGTGCCTTCGACCACTCGGCCACGTCTCCGCCGACCCGTATATGGATGTCGCCAAGGGGGGGCAAGGGGCTTTCTGGCCCCTTTTTGCAGATCTCCGCGCGGCGCCGTCCAAGGGGTTAGACGGCGCCGGGCCGTGGCGCGCGACAGTTCGTCCTCTTGGAACTGGGGCTGGAACCCGGAAGGCATTGACGCGATAGTCGGATGACGCAACCGGATGGCAGGACATGACCGAAATCTCTCGTCGCAAGTCGGATCACCTGCGCATCGTCACCGAAGGCCGCGGGGCGCAGGACCGGCTGGACAGCGGGTTCGACCAGGTCCGGTTCCTGCATCAGGCGCTGCCCGATCTGGACATGGATGCCGTCGATACGGGAACGCGGTTCCTGGGGCGCAGCCTGGGGGCGCCGCTGCTGATCTCGGCCATGACCGGCGGTCCAGAGGAGGCGGAACGCATCAACCTGCACATCGCCGAGGCCTGTGCCCATCACCGCATCGCCTTGTCCGTCGGATCGCAGCGCATCGCGGTCGAAGCGGGCGGCAATGGCGGCCTGGGCGCCAGCCTGCGGGCACGGGCGCCCCAGATTCCGATCCTGGGCAATATCGGCGCGGTCCAGCTGAACTATGGCTTTGGCGTGGCGCAGGCGCAGCGCGCGGTGGACATGATCCAGGCCGACGCGCTGATCCTGCACCTGAACCCGCTGCAGGAGGCGATCCAGGAGGGGGGAGACCGCAATTTTGCGGCCCTGCTGCCTCGGATCGAGGAACTTGCCACCAGCCTGCCAGTCCCTCTGGGCGTCAAGGAGGTCGGTGCGGGGCTGTCGGCGCCCGTGGCACGTCGTCTGATCGATGCGGGCGTGACGATCCTGGACGTCGCCGGCGCCGGCGGCACCAGCTGGGCGCGTGTCGAGGCCGAACGCGGTCCCGACCGCCTGCAGGCGCTGGCGGTGCCGTTCCACGACTGGGGCATCCCCACGACCGCGTCGCTGCGCGCCATCGCGCCGATGATGGGGCCGGACCGGGTTCTGGTCGGGTCGGGCGGGGTGCGTCACGGGCTGGACGCCGCGCGGGCCATCCGCCTTGGCGCGGACCTCGTGGGGCAGGCGGCCCGCGCGCTGCCCGCCGCGCGCCACAGCGCCGAGGCCCTGTCCGATCACCTGTCCGACGTCGTGACCCAGCTGCGCATCGCGATGTTCTGCACCGGATCGGGCGACCTTGCGGCGCTGCGCCGCGCGCCTTTGCTGGTGCCGGGGCCGGGTGGCCAATGGTCGCAAGCAACGGGGATGGAAACCGGCGATGCGGGACTGTAGTCTGCGCGGATCGCCGGTCCGGGGGACAAGATGAGCGCACATGCCCTGCCCAAGGCAGATCTGACCGCCACCAGCCTGATCGTCTCGAGCGGCATCATCGCCGCTTGGCTGGCCCTGCATGTGCATGCGCTGTGGTTTCTGGACGCAGCGGCGCATCCCATCCTGGCGATCGCAAATTTCCTGGGGCTGACCTGGCTGTCGGTCGGTTTGTTCATCATCGCGCATGACGCGATGCACGGGTCGGTGGTGCCGGGGCGTCCGCGCGCCAATGCGGCGATGGGCCAGCTGGTCCTGTGGCTGTATGCCGGATTTTCGTGGCGCAAGATGATCGTCAAGCACATGGCCCATCACCGCCATGCCGGAACCGACGACGACCCCGATTTCGACCATGGCGGCCCGGTCCGCTGGTACGCCCACTTCATCGGCACCTATTTCGGCTGGCGCGAGGGGCTGCTGCTGCCGGTCATCGTGACGGTCTATGCGCTGATCCTGGGGGATCGCTGGATGTACGTGGTCTTCTGGCCGCTGCCGTCGATCCTGGCGTCGATCCAGCTGTTCGTGTTCGGCACCTGGCTGCCGCACCGCCCCGGCCACGACGCGTTCCCGGACCGCCACAATGCGCGGTCGTCGCGGATCAGCGACCCCGTGTCGCTGCTGACCTGCTTTCACTTTGGCGGTTATCATCACGAACACCACCTGCACCCGACGGTGCCTTGGTGGCGCCTGCCCAGCACCCGCACCAAGGGGGACACCGCATGACCAATTTCCTGATCGTCGTCGCCACCGTGCTGGTGATGGAGCTGACGGCCTATTCCGTCCACCGCTGGATCATGCATGGCCCCCTGGGCTGGGGCTGGCACAAGTCCCACCACGAGGAACACGACCACGCGCTGGAAAAGAACGACCTGTACGGCCTGGTCTTTGCGGTGATCGCCACGGTGCTGTTCACGGTGGGCTGGATCTGGGCACCGGTCCTGTGGTGGATCGCCTTGGGCATGACCGTCTATGGGCTGATCTATTTCGTCCTGCATGACGGGCTGGTGCATCAGCGCTGGCCGTTCCGCTATGTCCCGCGCAAGGGCTATGCCCGCCGCCTGTATCAGGCCCACCGCCTGCACCATGCGGTCGAGGGGCGCGACCATTGCGTCAGCTTCGGCTTCATCTATGCGCCCCCGGTCGACAAGCTGAAGCAGGACCTTAAGACGTCGGGCGTGCTGCGGGCCGAGGCGCAGGAGCGCACGTGACCCATGACGTGCTGCTGGCAGGGGCGGGCCTTGCGAACGGGCTGATCGCCCTGGCGCTGCGCGCGGCGCGGCCCGACCTGCGCGTGCTGTTGCTGGACCATGCCGCGGGACCGTCAGACGGCCACACCTGGTCCTGCCACGACCCCGACCTGTCGCCGAACTGGCTGGCGCGGCTGAAGCCCCTGCGCCGCGCCAACTGGCCCGACCAGGAGGTGCGCTTTCCCCGCCATGCCCGGCGGCTGGCCACCGGTTACGGGTCGCTGGACGGGGCGGCGCTGGCGGATGCGGTGGTCCGGTCGGGCGCCGAGATCCGCTGGAACTGCGACATCGCCCTGCTGGATGCGCAGGGGGCGACACTGTCCTGCGGCACCCGGATCGAGGCGGGCGCGGTCCTGGACGGGCGGGGCGCGCAGCCGTCGCGGCATCTGACCGTGGGTTTCCAGAAATTCGTGGGTGTCGAGATCGAGACCGACCGCCCCCACGGCGTGCCCCGTCCGATGATCATGGACGCGACCGTCACCCAGCAGGACGGGTACCGCTTCATCTATCTGCTGCCCTTCTCTCCGACGCGCATCCTGATCGAGGACACGCGCTATTCCGATGGCGGCGATCTGGACGACGACGCGCTGGCGGCGGCGTCCCACGACTATGCCCGCCAGCAGGGCTGGACCGGGGCCGAGGTCCGGCGCGAACGCGGCATCCTTCCCATTGCGCTGGCCCATGATGCGGCGGGCTTCTGGGCCGATCACGCGGCGGGGCCTGTTCCCGTGGGACTGCGCGCGGGGTTCTTTCACCCGGTCACCGGCTATTCGCTGCCCTATGCGGCGCAGGTGGCGGACGTGGTGGCGGGCCTGTCCGGGCCGCCCGGCACCGACGCGCTGCGCGGCGCCATCCGCGATTACGCGATCGACCGGGCACGCCGCGACCGCTTTCTGCGCCTTTTGAACCGGATGCTGTTCCGCGGCTGCGCGCCCGACCGGCGCTATACCCTGCTGCAGCGGTTCTACCGCATGCCGCATGGACTGATCGAACGGTTCTATGCTGGCCGGCTGAGCGTGGCGGATCAGCTGCGCATTGTGACCGGCAAGCCTCCCATTCCCCTTGGCACGGCCATCCGCTGCCTGCCCGAACGTCCCCTGCTGAAGGAAAACGCATGAACGCCCATTCGCCCGCGGCCAAGACCGCCATCGTGATCGGCGCAGGCTTTGGCGGGCTGGCCCTGGCCATCCGCCTGCAGTCCGCGGGCATCGCCACCACCCTGGTCGAGGCCCGGGACAAGCCCGGCGGGCGCGCCTATGTCTGGCACGATCAGGGCCATGTCTTCGACGCGGGCCCGACCGTCATCACCGACCCCGATGCGCTAAAAGAGCTGTGGGCGCTGACCGGGCAGGACATGGCGCGCGACGTGACGCTGATGCCGGTGTCGCCCTTCTATCGGCTGATGTGGCCGGGCGGGAAGGTCTTCGATTACGTGAACGAGGCCGATCAGCTGGAGCGCCAGATCGCCCAGTTCAACCCGGACGACCTGGAAGGATACCGCCGCTTCCGCGATTACGCGGAGGCGGTGTACCAGGAGGGCTACGTCAAGCTGGGCACCGTGCCCTTCCTCAAGCTGGGCCAGATGCTCAAGGCCGCGCCCGCGCTGATGAAGCTGGAGGCCTATAAGTCTGTCCATGCCAAGGTCGCGACCTTCATCAAGGACCCCTATCTGCGGCAGGCGTTTTCGTATCACACGCTGCTGGTGGGCGGGAATCCCTTCTCGACCAGCTCGATCTATGCGCTGATCCACGCGCTGGAGCGGCGCGGCGGGGTGTGGTTCGCCAAGGGCGGCACCAACCAGCTGGTCGCGGGCATGGTCGCGCTGTTCGAACGGCTTGGCGGCCAGATGTTGCTGAACGCCAAGGTCGCCCGGATCGAGACCGAGGGCGCGCGGACCACGGGCGTCACCCTGGCCGACGGGCGGTCTTTAAGGGCCGACATGGTCGCCAGCAACGGCGACGTCATGCACAACTATCGCGACCTGCTGGGCCACACGGCCCGCGGGCAGAGCCGCGCGAAATCGCTGGACCGCAAGCGCTGGTCCATGTCGCTGTTCGTGCTGCATTTCGGTCTGCGCGAGGCGCCCAAGGACATCGCCCACCACACCATCCTGTTCGGCCCCCGCTACAAGGAGCTGGTCAACGAGATCTTCAAGGGTCCGAAGCTGGCCGAGGATTTCTCGCTGTACCTGCATTCGCCCTGCACCACCGATCCGGACATGGCGCCTCCGGGCATGTCCACGCATTACGTGCTGGCCCCGGTGCCGCATCTGGGCCGCGCCGAGATCGATTGGGCGGTCGAGGGGCCGCGCTATGCCGACCGCATCCTGGCGTCCCTGGAGGAGCGGCTGATCCCGAACCTGCGCGCCAACCTGACCATGACGCGCATCTTCACGCCCGCCGATTTCGCCAGCGAACTGAACGCCCATCACGGCAGCGCCTTCTCGGTCGAGCCGATCCTGACGCAATCCGCGTGGTTCCGGCCGCACAACCGCGACAAGACGATCCGCAACTTCTATCTGGTCGGCGCGGGCACCCATCCGGGCGCGGGCATTCCGGGCGTCGTGGGCTCGGCCAAGGCCACGGCCCAGGTGATGCTGTCCGACCTGGCGGGCGCATGAGCGATCTGGTCCTGACCTCGACCGAGGCGATCACCCAAGGGTCGCAAAGCTTTGCCACGGCGGCCAAGCTGATGCCGCCGGGCATCCGCGACGACACGGTGATGCTCTATGCCTGGTGCCGCCACGCGGATGACGTGATCGACGGTCAGGCCCTGGGCAGCCGCCCCGAGGCGGTGAACGACCCGCAGGCGCGGCTGGACGGCCTGCGTGCCGACACGCTGGCGGCCCTGCAGGGCGACGGTCCGGTGACCCCGCCCTTTGCGGCGTTGCGCGCGGTGGCGCGGCGGCATGATTTCCCGCAGGCCTGGCCCATGGACCTGATCGAAGGCTTTGCGATGGATGTCGAGGCGCGCGACTATCGCACGCTGGACGACGTGCTGGAATATTCCTATCACGTCGCGGGCATCGTCGGCGTGATGATGGCCCGTGTGATGGGCGTGCGCGACGATCCTGTCCTGGACCGTGCCTGCGACCTGGGGCTGGCGTTCCAGCTGACCAACATCGCGCGCGACGTGATCGACGACGCGCGCATCGGGCGGTGCTATCTGCCAGGCGACTGGCTGGATCAGGCGGGCGCGCGGGTCGACGGGCCGGTGCCGTCGCCGGAACTGTACACCGTGATCTTGCGGCTGCTGGATGCGGCCGAACCCTATTACGCGTCGGCGCGTGTGGGTCTGGCGGACCTGCCGCCGCGCTGTGCCTGGTCGATCGCGGCCGCCCTACGGATCTATCGCGCCATCGGCCTGCGCATCCGCAAGGGCGGGCCGCAGGCCTATCGCCAGCGGATCAGCACGTCCAAGGCGGCCAAGATCGGCCTGCTGGGCATCGGGGGCTGGGACGTCGCGCGGTCACGCCTGCCGGGGGCGGGCGTGTCGCGGCAGGGCCTCTGGACCCGGCCGCACCACGCCTAGGCGCGGGCGGCGTAGGGCAGCACCCGTTCCAGCAGCGCCGCGATTTCCGGCGCCTGCAGGCGCTTGCTGCGCAGCATCGCGTCCAACTGGGCGCGGCTGGCTTCATAGTGGCGGGACACGTTCTGCAGGTCTGACACGGCCAGAAGGCCGCGCCGGGGGCCGGGGGCCGCCGCATCGCGGCCGGTATCCTTGCCAAGCGCCGCCTGGTCGCCCACGACGTCCAGCAGGTCGTCATAGGACTGGAACACCCGGCCCAGCTGACGGCCAAAGTCGATCATCTGGGTCTGCTCCTCGGCGTCGAACTCCTTGATCACGGCCAGCATCTCCAGCCCGGCGATGAACAGCACGCCGGTCTTCAGGTCCTGTTCCTGTTCGACCCCCGCGCCGTTCTTGGCTGCGTGCAGGTCCAGGTCCTGGCCGGCGCACAAGCCCTGCGGCCCCAGGGACCGCGACAGGATCCGCACCAGCTGCGCCCGCACCGTGCCCGACGCGCCGCGCGCACCGGCCAGCAGGGCCATCGCCTCGGTGATCAGGGCGATGCCGCCCAGCACGGCGCGGCTTTCGCCATGCGCCACATGGGTCGCGGGCTGGCCGCGGCGCAGCCCGGCATCGTCCATGCAGGGCAGGTCGTCGAAGATCAGCGATGCGGCATGCACCATCTCGACCGCGCAGGCGGCGTCGACGATCGTGTCGCAGACCCCGCCCGAAGCCTCGGCCGCCAGCAGCATCAGCATGCCGCGGAAACGCTTGCCCGAGGACAGCGCGCCATGGCTCATGGCCGCGCCGAGCGGCTGCGACACGGCACCGAATCCCTGGGCGATCTCCTCAAGTCTGGTCTGCAGAAGGGTGGCGTGGATCGGGTTGACGTCTCGTCTCATCAGTGCCTTCGCGCTTGGGTTCTGACCTGGCGGGAAGGTCAGGCCGGGGCGGCACCCCGTGACCCGTCATCCACCGTCAACAGTCCCCATGTTGGAACGGTTCACGCCCGATTGCGAGCCTTTTCGACGGCGACGCGGGGTCGCGCGGCAATTTGTCCAACAAGGTCAGTGGACCGGCGCGCCGATGGCCGCGCGCAGCCATGCATCCTTGGCCGGAAACACCCGCGCCGCATCGTGATCGGCCAGGATCGTCCGGCGCGCGGCGCGGCGCAGGTCGGCCGCGTCACCCGGATTGTCCAGCACCCAGGCCATCGCGTCCGCGACCTCGTCCGCGTCGTCCATGTCGACGATCAGGCCGTTCTCCATGTCACGGACCAGTTCGCGCACCGGGGCGGTGTTCGATCCGATCACCAGGCATCCGGTGGCCATCGCCTCGGACAGGGACCAGGAGGTGACGAAGGGCTCGGTGAAATAGACATGCGCGTGCGAGGCCTGCAGCGTGCGGACATATTCATCGCGCGGGCGCATGGCGTTCACGTGGATGCGGCGGTGATCCAGGTCCAGCTGGTCGATCATCCGCAGCCACCAGCTGTCGCCGCGCGCCAGCGGTCGGCCATAGGACACGCTGTCATTGGCCAGGATCACCGTGTCGAAGTCGTCACGCCGCGCCTGCAGGCGGGCGACGCCGCGCAGGAATTGCGGAAAGCCGCGCAAGGGCTCCATCCCGCGGGTGGCATAGGTGATCACGGGGCGGTCGGCGGGCAGGCGCAGCCAGTCGAAATCGATGCGCGCCTGCGGGTCGGGGCGGTGCAGGTCGCAATCGACCCCATCGGGCATCACGGTGATCTGGCGGCGCAGGACCGGAGGAAATCGGCTCGCCTGGAACAGCGTCGGGCACCAGCTGGCATCGGCCAGGTCGAATTCGCCGGTGATCGGCAGGTTGCGCATCCGGTCCGAGATCATCACCGCCAGGTCGGCGGGCTTTTCCGCCCGGCGCTTGTCCCAGTTGCGGTCGGTGTAATACCATTCGTGATAGGCGACATAGGTGCAGTCCGGCCAGACCAGCTTGACCCCCAGCCCCACGCCCCAGCCCGCATGGGCCACCACGACGTCCGGGACATAGCCTTCGGAATGGCGCATGCGGAACATCAGCTCGGTCGCGCCCCGGCAGTTCTGCGCGGCGTGGTCCAGGATGTGGCGCGGATCGCCCGTGGGGATCGTGGTGTCGCGCAGCGCGAATCGGCGGGTGCGGATGCCGTCATGGGCAGGCTCGGCGTCGATGCCGCCATGCATGAAGGTGACGTCCCAGCCCTGGCCCGCCAGCCAGCGGCCCAGGAACTCGAACTGACCGGGGCCGGACAGGTGCAGGAACAGGATGCGCGGCCGCTGCGCCACGGATGCCGCGACCGTCATGACCGGGGAACCGTCTGCCAGCCCGTGCAGCCCGCCGCCAGCAGCGGCTGCTGATCGGTGCGGTTCACGATGGCCTGCACGCGGGCATGGGCGACGCCCAGGTCCAGCCGCGCCTTGGTCGCGACCAGGAACGTCGCATCGCCGTCCAGGACCGCGTGGACTGCGGGAAACGCGGCCTGCAGCAGGTCGCGGATCGCGGGCAGGGGGCCCGTTCCATGGATCAGCAGGACGCCGCCATCGCCCGAAAGGCGCCGCCCGGCGTGGCGGATGCGCGCCAGCGCCTCCGGACCGTGCAGCCACTCGTCATCCGCCCCCGCGACGATCGCATCCAGCCGCGGCGCGTCGGGTGCCGCATCCGACAGCTGCGCTGGCCGGAACGCCGCGCCAAGGTCAAGCGCCTGCATCGCCGCCAGGGGCCAGCCCACCGCGGGGTGATGCACCGTCAGGCCGGGCACCAGGGCCAGCGCCGCAATGGCCAGCGGCAGATGCGCCGGCCCTGTCACCATCACGTGCCGCAGGGCCGATGTCGCGCAGAGCAGCCCAAGGCAGCGACGCGCCCAACCCTCGACCGGCATGGCCGGGTTCAGCGCGTCGATCACGCCCAGGGGGGTGCCGTCATCGCTCAGCACCTGCACCCGGCGGTCGTCCAGCAGGCGCAGCGCCGCCCCATCCGGGCGGTGCAGGCCGTGATTGATCGCCCGCGCGCGGGCCCGGACCGGGGCGTCGGTCGCCCGCAGCCAGGCGCGGTGGAAGGGCGTGACCCAGGAAAACGCGTCGCGGTTGTCCAGCAGCTCGACCGCCTGCTGGACGGCGATGGCCAGCGGACCGTCCAGGTCCAGCGACAGGGGCAGGCCGCCGGGCTGCGTACCGGCCAGGGTCACGCGCCGCGCGCGCCAGGCATGGCGCTGGACGGGGCCGGTCTGGGGCCGCGTTTCGGCGCGGTTCAGGTGCAGGTCGGACAGTGACGACAGGCGGGGGTTCAGCACGTGGATCAGGTCCGCCCCGCGCCGCAGGGCCAGCAGGCGCACCGGCACGCCAAGGGCAGGGGCACAGACGCATCCGTCGCCGCTGTCCGTCAGCGCATCGCCCAGCAGGCGCATCGCGACACCGGTCAGCGGATCGTCGGCCCGCGCCTCTGCCGGGCGCAGACCAAGTCTGGGGTCATCATGGGTCAGCTGGGCGGTCATCGTGGGGCCCGCGCGGACATTACAGCCGACTGAAGAAGGCGCCGCCCAGGGGCGTGGCGCCATCCGCGGTCAGCAACGCATCCATCCGCGGAACGGCGACGCCAAGACCCAGGGCAACCTGGATGCCCCGGACCCCGCGCGGCGCGGACCAGCCGCGCACGGCCAGCATCACCCGCTGCCAGACGGCGGACCCCGTGGCGGTGTCGCGGATGTCGCTGCGCAGATGCGCGGTGTGGATCACCGTGATCCAGCTGGCGGAATGGGTCCGCATCGGTTCGAAAGCGAAAAGCGCAAAGGCCACGGGCTCGGCCTCCAGCGACACAGCGACAGCACCGTGATAGCCGCTGTCGTCATGGACCTGTGCCAGCAGGCGTTCCACCTGCGGCTGGTCGAAGGGCAGGTCCGCGAACAGGCTTTCCCGGTGCATCTGTCGGGCCAACGGCACGATCAGGTCGGGCCGGGCCGCGTGCCTGCCGACGGTGACATCGGTGCGGCGCAGCAGGGCGGGGGGCAGGTCGGTGTGGAGTGTCATGATCCCAAGCGGCCCAGCCTTGCCGTTGCCGACATGCTGGGCCTGTCCAATGACCGCAGGCCGGTCCTTACGAATACAGCGGGCGGTCGTTGCGGGCGTGGCGGGCGGCCAGCGATCGTCCTTCGCGACCCTTCAGGAACGGGATGGCCGGATCGGTCTCGGTCATCGCGTCGAAATCGGGGAAGATCGCGCGCAGTTCGGACAGCTGGTCCTGGCTGAGAAAAGTCAGCGCCTGACGCCCGGGGAACAGGCTTTCGGCCTCGATCCCCTCGACCGACAGGATCTGGTGGTCTGCGAACATCAGGTGCAGGTACTGGACGCTGCGGGCGTCGCCGTCCACGTCGATGCCGTTCACGCCGATCAGCTGCTTGACCGCGACCAGTACCTCGGGGGCGCCGAACATCGTCTCGGCGATGGCCGAGCGGATGACGACGCGGTGCTGGGGCGAAAAGCGGATGTCGCGCAGGGGCAGGCCGTTGCCGAAGGCGCCGGCGGGCACCAGGATCGGCAGCAGCTTGGGATTCCCCGCCAGATCGACCGCGTCCAGCCTGCGCGAACCGATCCAGGCCAGCGCCTTGGGGCCGTTGCGGGTGATGACCGTGTCGCCCTGGCGCAGGGTCTCGATCGGAACCGCGCCGCGGGGGGTGTCGATCAGCGTGCCGGCGGTGAAGCAGACCGCGTTGATCGCCTCGAAGTTGGCAAAGCCCGACCGTGATGCCACAGTCGATCCGTCGCGAAGCGTCATCGTCCCATAGGAGACCGTGCCCTGCAGGATGCGCGGATAGGCCAGGATCGACCCGATGTCGCTGTCGCTGTAGACGTTGGTGACCAGGTCGGCCTTGCCGTCGCCGTCGGTGTCCATGGTGACGTTTCCGCTGGACAGCGTCAGGGTCCAGTCCCCGCGCAGGTTCAGCGTGTCCTGACCCTTGCCGCCATCCAGCTTGGCGCCGCTGCGCATCTTGTCGGCATCCGACAGGCTGTGGTCCGGCTTCATGTCGAACCACAGGACGTCGTCGCCCTTCCCAAGGTCCACGCGCCCGCCGAACGACTGCTCCAGCTTCAGCGTGTCGTCGCCGTCGCCGGTAGAGATCGTCTCGAAGGTGGTGCGCGACAGGTGGGCCATGTCGTCACCGGTGCCCATGTCAACCTGGCCGAAGGCGACGCGGGCGCCCTGGCCGGACAGGTTTCCGCCCTCCAGCGTGTCGTCGCCGCCCTTCATGCTGATGTCGTACACGCTGCGGTTGTCGCCCGGCTCGGTTTGCCGGCTGAACGCCCAGTCCGACAACGTGACGTTCTGGGTTCCCTCCGAGGAGTTGCCCTGAAGAATGGTCGCGCCATCGCCATCATAGCTGCCAAAGATCGTGGCCATGACAGTCATCCCTCTTGAAAACGATTCTTGTTAACCCTGTTTCAATGGCGTTACGCCCGCACCCCGGCGGTTGTCAACAAAATCCACGCGCCCGCGCCGCGTGGGCGCGTTTTTCACGACCCGCGTCGCACATCGTGCAATTGGTTGATTAAACTATGAACTTTCCGGTTCACATTGCACGTTGTGCAGGGCCGGTCAGGGTTGATCCGACGCGGAGGCCGGAGGCCGGCGTCCGCGTCGGCTCTGCAACTGGAGGCTGTAAATTTGTGCGCTGTTAACTGTTTATTTACGGGTCAGCGGAACAGCAGCACGGATCTGCGGGAATCGATCAGCATGCGCGTGGTGACCGATCCGATGATCAACCGGCGGATGCGGCTGTGCCCATAGGCCCCCATGACCAGCAGGTCGTGATCCTGCTGTTCGATCCGTGCGATCAGCGCGCTGTCGGCGCTGCCGTCCAGCAGTTCTGCGCGCGCATCGCGGCCGGCGGCGCGCAGGCGCAGGATCGCCTCCTCCAGCTGGACCTGCGCCTCGCGGCTGGCCGGGGCGGCCATCGCCACCTCGATCCGCAGCCCGTCGAAGACCGGGCTGGAGGCCACGTGATCGACTGCCTTCATCGCCGAGGCCCCGCCGTCAAAGGCCAGCATCACGCTGGCGATGGGGCGGAAGGCGCGGGCGGCGACCAGGACCGGCACCTTGGCCGCGCGGACCACGCGTTCCAGGTTCGATCCGGGATGGTCGGCCGCGAAATCGGCGGCCTCTCCGCGCTTGCCGATCACGATCAGGGCGGGGCCTGCGGCCTTGCCGGTCGCATGGGCGATCAGGTCGCCCTGTTCCAGGCGCGTCTCGACCCGCGCGGCGCCGGCGCCCAGGGTCAGGTTGCGCGCATCCTCCAGCAGGGCGCGGCCCTGGGCGTTCGCCAGGCGCGCGCGCTGTTCGTCAAGGCTTGCCAGCTCGTCCAGCAGGGCGCTGCGCGCGCCAAGGCGGATCGTGCCGGACAGGTCCTGCGACGGGGCGGGGGACCTGCGGCCCAGGACGTGCAGCAGCTCGACCGGCATGCCGCTGCGCGCCGCAAGCCAGCCCGCATGTTCGCACACCGAGGCCGCGTAGACCGAGCCGTCCACCAGGGCGATGATCTTGTCGTTCATGTGCCGTCTCCCCCTCTAATGCGCCGTCAGCTTGTCCAGGGCGCCGGGCTTGTCATGGATGGCAAGCCGGTCGACCAGCGTCTCCGAGGCGGCGTTCATGCCGATCAGCTGCACCTGCGCGCCGTCGCGCCGGAACTTCAGGATCGCCATGTCCAGCGCCTGCACCGAGCTGATGTCCCAGATATGCGCCCCTCTGACATCGATGGTGACATGATCCAGCGGTTCTGCAAAGTCGAACGCGGCCATGAAATCCTCGACCGAGGCATAGAACATCTGCCCTTCGACGACATAGGTCCGGCTGCGGCCGTCCGTCGACAGGGTCGAGGTCACGCGGAACAGCTGCGCGATCTTGGCGGCGAAGAAGATCCCCGACAGCAGCACGCCCACCAGCACCCCGATGGCCAGGTTGTGGGTCCAGACGACCGTGGCGACGGTTGCCAGCATCACCACCGAGGACGAGCGCGGATGGGTGCGCAGGTTGGCCAGCGACGACCAGCTGAAGGTGCCGATGGATACCATGATCATGATCGCGACCAGCGCCGGCATGGGGATGCGGCTGACCAGATCGCCCAGACCCACCACCAGGATCAGCAGCGCCACCCCGGCGGTGAAGGACGACAGCCGCCCCCGCCCGCCGGATTTGACGTTGATCATCGACTGTCCGATCATGGCGCAGCCCGCCATGCCTCCGATGAAGCCGGTGGCGGTGTTGGCCAGGCCCTGGCCGATGCATTCCTGGTTGCGGTTGCTGCGCGTGTCGGTCAGCTCGTCCACCAGGTTCTGGGTCATCAGGCTTTCCAGCAGGCCCACGATGGCGACCGCGATGGAATAGGGCAGGATGATCTGCAGCGTCTCCAGCGTCAGCGGGATGTCGGGGATCAGGAACATCGGCAGCGTGTCGGGCAGCGCGCCCATGTCGCCCACCGTGCGCACGTCCCATCCGAAGGTCATCGCAAGTCCGGTCAGCACGACGATGGTGACCAGCGGCGACGGGATCGCCTTGGTGATGCGCGGGAACAGGTAGATGATCGCCAGCGACGCCGCGACCAGCACGTAGGTGAACCAGGTCACGCCGGGTGCGGACAGGTCCAGTTCGGGCAGCTGCGCCATGAAGATCAGGATCGCCAGTGCGTTCACGAACCCGGTCATCACCGATTTCGAGACAAAGCGCATGAAGCGTCCCAGACCGGCCAGGCCGCAGCCGATCTGGATGAGGCCGGCCAGCACGGTGGCCGCCAGCAGGTATTCAAGCCCGTGATCGCGCACCAGCGTGATCATCAGCACCGCCGTCGCCGCCGTCGCGGCCGAGATCATGCCGGGACGCCCGCCGGTGATCGCGGTGATGACCGCGATCGAGAAGCTGGCATACAGCCCCACCTTGGGGTCCACGCCCGCGATGATGGAAAAGGCGATGGCCTCGGGGATAAGCGCCAGGGCCACGACAAGGCCCGAAAGCAGGTCGGGCCTGATGTTGCCCAGCCATTCATTCTTGTAGGTCGTCAGTGAAAACATGTGTCATCCGTTCCTGACCGGGCCGTCGTGGCCTGCGGTCCGACAGTCAAATGTCAAGGTTCGAATTGTCCGGCGGATCGGCGGCCGGAAGAGCCACCCGGAATCTCACCGGGTCCATGCACGTGTCGGGCTGATAGCCGCAAAGAGGCCGCTGGCGCAACCCCCTTGCGGTCGGGGGGCCTCAGCCGCGGGTGCGCAGCAGGCCCATGATGTCCTTGGTCCGCTCCAGGATCGGCATGGCGACGGCCGCCGCGCGGTCGGAACCGTCGGCCAGGATCGCGTCGATCTGGGCGGGGTCGGCCATGTATTCGGACATGCGCCGGGTGATGGGGGACAGCGCCTCGACCGCGACCTCGGCCAGGGCGGGCTTGAACGCGCCGAAGCCCTGACCCTCGAACCGGGCCAGGACCTGGTCGGGGGTCTCGTCCGTCAGGGCGGCATAGATGTTGATCAGGTTGCGCGCCTCGGGGCGGTCCTTCAGACCGTCCATCTGGCCGGGCAGGGGGTCGGCATCGGTGCGCGCCTTGCGGATCTTCTGGGCGATGGTGTCGGCATCGTCGGTCAGGTTGATGCGGCTGGCATCCGACGGATCGGATTTCGACATCTTCTTGGAGCCGTCGCGCAGGGACATGACCTTGGTGGCCACGCCTTCGATCAGCGGTTCGGTGATCGGGAAATGCGTGACGCCGTAATCGTGGTTGAACTTGGCCGCGATGTCGCGGGTCAGTTCCAGGTGCTGCTTCTGATCCTCTCCGACGGGCACGGCGGTCGCCTGATAGGTCAGGATGTCGGCCGCCATCAGCGCCGGATAGGCCAGAAGGCCCAGGCTGACGTTCTCGGCGTTCTTGCCGGCCTTGTCCTTGAACTGGGTCATCCGGTACATCCAGCCCACGCGCGCGACCGTGTTGAACAGCCACGCCATCTCGGCATGGGCGCTGACCTGGGACTGGTTGAACAGGATCGACTGCGCGGGGTCCACGCCCGACGCCATGAAGGCCGCCGCCGCCTCGCGCGTGCGCGACAGCAGGATCTGGGGGTCCTGCCAGACGGTGATCGCGTGCAGGTCAACGATGCAGTAGATCGTCTGCGCGTCCGGGCCCTGCAGGGCCGCGAACCGCTTGAGCGCGCCAAGGTAGTTGCCAAGCGTCAGCCCGCCCGACGGCTGGATGCCGGAAAAGATGCGCGGGCGGAACTGGGCGTTGATCGGGTCGGACATGAGCGGCCTGCCTTGGAATTTCCTGCCCGCTGGCTTAGCGGTTGACCGGTGCCTTCGCAACCCAAGGAAACCCCATGCGATCAAGCCTGCCTGAATCGCCGCTGAACCCGCTGCCGCCCGTGATCTGGCTGCTGACCCTGCCCGTCATCGCCTCCGAGGCGATCTTTGCCCTGGGCGGCGCGGGCCTGATCGGCGGGGCCGAGGGCGTGGGCCTGCGCCTGTCCGCGATCCGCATGGCGGCGTTTCCGCCCGAACTGGCGCAGCGGGCCTGGACGTTGGGGGCGTTCGATCTGGAACAGATGTACCGGTTCCTCAGCTTCGTGTTCATCCATGTCAACGCCATGCATGCGCTGTTCGTCGTGGTGTTCACGCTGGCCCTGGGGAACATGGTCGCGCAGAACTTCCGCCCCTGGGCGGTGCTGGCGCTGTATTTCGGGTCGGCCATCGGCGGTGCGCTGGTCTATGCCGCGATCATCCAGGCGGTGGGCGCGCGGTCCGCGCCGCTGATCGGCGGCTATCCGGCGGTCTATGGGCTGGTGGGGGCGTTCACCTTCCTGATCTGGACGCGGCTGGCGGCAGAGAACGCGAACCGGATGCGGGCCTTCACGCTGATCGGCATGCTGCTGCTGTTCCAGCTGGTCTTCGGCCTGATCTTCGGCGGCGCGGGCCTTGGCTGGATTGCCGAGATCGCGGGCTTTGGGTTCGGGTTCGCGCTGTCCTTCGTGCTGGTCGACGGGGGCATGGCCCGCGCGCTGGCGCAGCTGCGCCAGCGTTAACCGCGCCGGACGGCGGCGCGCAGCTCCGACGGGCGATAGCCAACGATGACAAAGGCCAGCGCGAAATAAAGCGCGGCGCCGCCAAAGACCAGGATCGCCAGCCCCGCGCCGCGACCCAGGCCCGCGGCCTCCAGCCAGCCGCGGGTCGCCCAGAGGACGGCAGCCATCAGCGCCGATGCCAGCAGGATGCGCGGGAACGACCGGCGCAGGCGCGCATCGGCGCGCGCCGCCTGACCCATCGACCGGGTGCCCCACCACAGCTGCGCCACCATGATCCAGGCCGCGATGGTCGTGCCAAGCGCCGCCGCCAGGAACCCGAAGATCGGCATCAGGCCAAAGGCCGCGACGGCGTTCACCACCATCGAGATCAGGGCAAAGCGGAACGGGGTCCTGGTATCCTCGCGCGCGAAATACAGTGGCTGCAGGATCTTCTGCAGCACGAAGGCGGGCAGGCCGAAGGCATAGACAATCAGCGCCGCCGCCGTCTGCTGTGTGTCGAAGGCGGTGAAGGCGCCGCGTTCGAACAGCGTGCTGACCATCGGTTCCGCGATCACCGCGATCGCGAAGGCCGAGGGCAGCGTCAGGAACAGCCCGAATTCCGTGGCGCGGGAATAGGCCGATTGGCCGCCCGCGTGATCCTCGGCCCGGATGCGACGGGCCAGTTCGGGCAGCAGGACGACCGCGACCGCCGCGCCCACCACGCCCAGAGGCAGCTGATACAGCCGGTCGGAATAGGACAGCCAGGCGATCGCGCCCTCGAACCGGGATCCGACCTGGCGGCCAACCAGCAGGTTGATCTGCACGACGCCGCCCGCGAAGGCCGCGGGCAGGGCCACCGCGATCAGGCGGCGCATGTCGGGCGTCAGGCGCGGGCGGTGCGGCCAGAACGTGTATCCGGTCCGCCGCGCGTCCCACCAGACCAGCGCCAGCTGCGCCACCCCGGTGACGGGCGTGGCCCAGGCCAGGGTCAGGCCCAGGTCCCATCCCTGCCAGCGCCCAAGCCCCATCGCCACGATGAACAGCAGGTTCAGCAGCACCGGCGCCGCCGCCGCGGCCGTAAATCGCCCGTTCGCGTTCAAGACGCCCGAGATCATCGAGGCCATCGAGATCAGCAGGATATAGGGGAACGTGATCCGCCCGTATTCGACCGCCAGGTCGAACCGTTCATCGCCCGCGAACCCCGACGCCATCAGCCAGACCAGCCCCGGCATGAAGATCATCGCCACCGCCGACAGCGCCAGCACCGTCATGAACAGCCCCGAGAACGCCTCGCGCGCGAAACGCTGCGCGTCAGCCGGATCGTCCAGCTTCTTCGAGAACATCGGGATGAAGGCGGTGTTGAACGCGCCCTCGGCGAAGAAGCGGCGGAACATGTTGGGCAGGGACAGCGCGATCAGGAACGCCTCAGCCACGGCGCCGGTGCCCAGCCAGGCGGCCATCAGGATGTCGCGCACGAAACCCGACGCGCGCGAGATCAGCGTCCATAGCCCAACGGAGAGGAACCCCCGCACCAATCCGGATTTCATGCCTGTTCAGCCTCGGCCCGTTTCACGCCGTCGGCGATCGCCGTGCGCAGTTTCTTTTCCAGCCCGTCACGTTTCGCGGGGCTGTGCAGCTTCAGGCCGAACATGTCCTTGACATAGAAGCTGTCGACCACCTGCGCCCCATAGGTCGCAATGACGGCGCTGACAATCTGGATGTGGTTCGCGGCCAGCGTCCGCGTCAGGTCGTACAGCAGGCCGGGGCGGTCGCGGGTGTCGACCTCGATGATGGTATAGATGTCGCTGCCTTCGTTGTCGAAGGTGATGTGGGTCGGGAACTTGAACTCTCGGTTGCGCTTTTTCGGCTTGTCCCTGCTTGCAAAGGCCTCGCGGGCGACGATCTCTCCGGCCAGGGTGCGCAGGATGGTCTGGCGCAGGCGGGGCAGGCGATCCTCGGCAAAGGGGTGGCCCTCCGCGTCCTGGACCCAGAATACCGCCGTCGCATATCCGTCCCGCGTGGTATAGGTCCGCGCGTCGACCACGTTCGCCCCGGTCAGCGTCAGCGCGCCCGCCAGACGCGAGAAGATGCCCGGATGGTCCGACAGCACGAAGGCCGCGCGGGTCGCATCCCGGTCGGGATCGGCGCGCAGGTCGATGCGGATCTCGTCCGCGCCCAGGCCGGACAGAAGGTCGGCGAAGACGGCCTGCGTCTGCGTCTGCAGGCCCGACCAATAGGCGTCGTAATGGCGCCCCAGTTCGGCGCGGATGGTGCGGGCGTCCCAGCCCTTGGCAATCAGCAGGTGGCGCAGCGAACGTTTCGCCTCGGTCTGGCGACGGTCGCGGTTCAGCTCCTCCAGCCCGTTCTCCAGCGCGGCCGCGGTCTCCTGGTGCAGCTGGCGCAGCAGCGCGGCCTTCCAGTTGTTCCAGGTGCCGGGCCCCACGCCGCGGATGTCGCAGACGGTCAGCACCAGAAGCATGTCCAGCCGCTTGCGCGTCTTCACCGCCTTGGCAAAGTCGCGCAGCGTGCGCGGGTCGCTGATGTCGCGTTTCTGCGCCACGTCGGACATCAGCAGGTGATGGCGCACCAGCCATTCGACCGTGTCGATGTCGTCCTGGGCAAAGCCGAAGCGCGCCGCGATCCGCCGCGCGATGCGCGCCCCCAGGATCGAATGATCCTCGGGGCGGCCCTTGCCGATGTCGTGCAGCAGGGTCGCCAGATACAGCACGCGACGGTTCACGCCGGCCTGGATGATCTCCGACGACAGTGGCAGGTCCTCGGGGTGTTCGCCGCGCTCGATCTCGGCCAGGGCGGCGACGCATTGGATGGAGTGTTCGTCCACGGTGTAATGGTGATACAGGTTGAACTGCATCATCGCCACGACGGGTTCGAATTCCGGGATGAAGGCGGCCAGCACGCCCAGTTCGTTCATGCGCCGCAGCGCGCGTTCGGGGTTTCCATGCCGCAGCAGCAGGTCCATGAAGATGCGGATCGCCTCAGGGTCGGACTGCACCTTGTCGTCGATGCGGTCCAGGTTCGCGGCCACCAGGCGCAGCGCCTCGGGGTGGATCAGCACGCCGGTGCGCAGGGCCTCCTCGAACAGGCGCAGGATGTTCAGTGGGTCGGCCAGGAAAGTCGCCTCGGTTTCATAGGACAGGCGACCCTGCTGATCGACGAAACCCGCGCGCATCTTGCGCCGCCGACGGAAGATGCGGCCCAGGAAGGGTGCTGCGCGGACATGGCGGGTCTCCAGTTCCGTCAGGAAGACGCGGGTCAGCTCTCCGACGCGAGTGGCGTGGCGGAAATAGTCCTGCATGAAGTACTCGACCGCGCGCCGGGCGGTGGTATCGACATAGCCCATGCGCCGCGCCACCTCGACCTGCATGTCAAAGGACAGCACGTCCGACGGCCGCCCCGCGATCAGATGCAGGTGGCTGCGCACCGCCCACAGGAAATCCTCGGCCTGCCAGAAGGCCAGATGCTCGTCGCGGGTGAAGACGCCCAGATCGACCAGCTCGACCGCCCGGTCGACGCGGTGGATGTATTTCGCGATCCAGTACAGCGTCTGCAGGTCGCGCAGGCCGCCCTTGCCCTCCTTGACGTTGGGTTCCAGGACATAGCGCTGGCCGCCCTGCCGGGTGTGGCGCGCGGCGCGTTCCTCCAGCTTGGCCTCGATGAATTCGGGGATGGTCCGCTCGAACAGTTCCGCCCACAGGCGGGTGCGCAGCTCCTCGGCCAGGGGGGCGTGGCCCGTGACCAGGCGGTGTTCCACCAGAGAGGTGCGGATCGTCATATCCGCCGCACCAAGGCGCAGGCAGTCGTCCACGCTGCGGATCGAATGGCCGATCTTCAGCTTCAGATCCCACAGCATGTACAGCATCGATTCGACGACGCTTTCCGCCCAGGGGGTGATCTTCCACGGGGTCAGGAACAGCAGGTCCACATCGGAGGAGGGCGCCATCTCGGCCCGGCCATAGCCGCCGACGGCCAGCACGGCCAGGCGCTGCGTCTTGGACGAGGACTGCTGGGGGTGCAGGCGCGTCGTGGCCACGTGGTGGACCGCGGTGACCAGCGCATCCGTCATCATGGCGATGGCACGCACCGTCTCGCGCGCGGCGCGGGGATGGGTGGCAAAGGCGGCCTCGATCGCCTCCATCGTCACGGATCGCGTCAGGGCCAGCATCGCCACGGTCTGCGCGCGGATCTGGCGGGGGTCGGTGGTTCCCGCCAGCTGCCGGTCCAGGCGGGCCAGCAGCTGGTCGGTGTCCAGGTCGGGTCGGGCCGCGACGATGGTCATCGGTCGGTGCGTCCGGCCCCGGTCACGACCCCAGCCCGCGCGCATTGCGCGGTGCGGGGTCCAGCACGACCAACTGGCCGCCGCGGATGGTGGCGACCGCCAGGCCACGCTGAACGGTGCCATCGCGCTGCAGGCGGAAGACGCCGCCCACGCCGTTGAAGCCCGCGCGCTGCGTCAGGCCCGTGGTGGTCAGCGCGTTGCGCTGTCCATTGCGCACCAGCGAGGAGATCGCCGCGACCCCGTCATAGGCCAGAGAGGCCAGCTGATGGGGCGCCTCGCCATAGGCACCGGCATAGCGGGCCTCGAACTGGCGCTGCAGGGTCTGGTCGGGGATCGCGAACCACCCCTCGGCCAGCTGCGGCATGCCAAGACGCGACGAAGGCTGGTCCCACCGGGTCAGGCCGATCATCTGCGTGCCGGGCGACCGCACGCCCGCCGCGGCCAGCTGTTCGGTCAGATAGGGCAGGACGGCCTGGTTGTTGGCGGTCATGAAGACCGCGTCGATCGACCCCGACGTCGCGGCCTGGGTGATGCGGGGCACCACGCCGTCGACCCCGGTGATCGAGACCGGGTGGTCGACCCGACCCGCCATGCGGGCGCCGTTGCGGGCGATCGCGGCCTCGATCGCGCGGCCGCCCAGCTGGCCCGCCACGTCGTTCTCGGCCACGACCAGCACGTTGCGCTTGTTCTGCGTCATGCCGTACCCGACCAGGCGGTCGGCCACGTTCTCGAAGCTGTTGCCCAGGATAAAGACGTTGCCGCCCGCGACCTGGGTGTTGTTGGAAAATGTCAGCACGTTGATGTTGCGCGCCTTCATGGCGTTGCCCACCGCGTTGGCGCCTTCGGCGAACAGCGGGCCCAGCACGATCTGCGCGCCCGCGTCGGCGGCGGCGTTGGCCTGGGCCACCGCGCTTTCGGTCGATGCGCCGCTGTCATAGACGCGCAGGTCGATGGTCGCGCCCTGGGCGTCGGCCGCGGCCATGCGGGCCGCGTTCTTCAGGCTGCGGGCCAGCCATTCCAGGTCGTCCGACCCGGTCCCGCCCGGCGCCAGCAGCGCCACGCGCACCGGTTCGGACGGGTCGATCAGGGGGCCCGTCTCGGGGCCGCTGGCCTGCGTGGTGCCGCCGATCGGCTCGCACGCGGCCAGAAACAGGGCCGATACCACCGTCGCCGCTTTCAAAAGGACATGGCGCAGACCCGCAGGCCGGGTTGTGGCGAAGGCTGACATGTGAAACTTCCCTGCTTTATGTTATGACGCGCGCGGATGGCGGCAGCCTATGTCCTGTCTTTGCGATTGGCAATCAGCGCCGGCCCCGTGCGGGCCGGAACCGGAGGCAGGATGACCGACCGCCGCGACCCCCCGAACCATGGGCCGAACCCCAGGCCGAACCCTGGGCCGAACCCTATGCCGAACTCTGGGCAGGACCCCGCCCGCCGCCTGGCCGCGCATGTCGAGGCCGCGCGCCTGGACCCCGGCCTGTACCTGGTCGCGACCCCCATCGGGGCTGCCCGCGACATCACGCTGCGCGCGCTGGACGTGCTGAACAGCGCCGACATGCTGGCGGCCGAGGACACGCGCGTGCTGCGCCATCTTCTGGACATCCACGGCGTGCCGCTGCGCGGGCGGCGCATCCTGTCCTATCACGACCACAACGGCGACCGGGCGCGTCCCGCGCTGCTGGCGGCGCTGTCGGACGGGGCCAGCGTGGCGTACTGTTCCGATGCGGGCACGCCGCTGGTGGCCGATCCCGGCTATCGGCTGGCGCTGGACGCTGCAGAGGCCGGGGCGCGGGTGCATGCGCTGCCGGGGCCATCCTCGGCGCTGGCGGCGCTGACGCTGGCGGGGCTGCCAAGCGACCGGTTCCTGTTCCTGGGCTTTCCACCGCCCACCCAGTCCGCGCGCCAGACCTGGCTGCGCCGCTGGATGGCGGTCGATTCGACGCTGATCCTGTTCGAGAGTCCGCGCCGCGTGTCCCGCACGCTGGAGGATCTGGCCCTGATCGACCCCGCCCGCATCACCGTCGTCGCGCGCGAGCTGACCAAGAAGTTCGAGGAGGTGATCCGCGGCACCGCCGCCGACCTGTCCGCCGATCCGCGCATGGCCACGCTGAAGGGCGAGGTGGTGATGGTTCTTGACCGCCCCTCTGCCGTGGAGATGGACGAGGACCACGTGCGCGCCGTCCTGACTGCGCATATGCGCACCATGTCCGTCAAGGACGCCGCCCGCGAGGCCGCGCAGGAGCTGGGCCTGCCGCGCCGCGACGTCTATCAGCTGGCGCTTGGGCTAGCGGATCGTGACTGAGCTTGGCGGCAGGCGCGCGGGCCGGGGCCGCACCGCCGACCTGTCCGGTCGCCTGGCCGAGGAAGCTGTTTTGCGCCTGTATCACCAGCACGGTGCACAGGTTCTGGCGACGCGCTGGCGCGGGCAGGGGGCCGAGATCGACCTGATCGTGCAGGACGGTCCCGACCTGGTCTTCGTCGAGGTCAAGGCGTCGCGCAGCCATGCCGACGCCGCCCTGCACCTGCTGCCCGCGCAGATGCGCCGGATCACCCAAGCAGCGCTGGAATATTGCGACCGACAGGGCCTGGGCGAGGTTTCCATGCGTTTCGACGTGGCGTTGGTGGATGCCACCGGTCGGGTGGAGCTGATCCGCAATGCCTTCGGCGAGGTCTGAGGCAGGCTTGCATCCGCCCCGGCGGCGGGTCACAACTTGTCCGAAATTCAGGAGGGCCCCATGAGCCTGTATGTCGCCTTGCAGATGGACCCGATCGAGGATGTCTCGATCCACGCCGACAGCACCTTCCGCATCGGCCTGGAGGCCGAGGCCCGCGGCCATCGGCTGTTCCAGTACACCGTCGATCAGCTGCGCTATGACGAAGGGCGCATCGTCGTGCGCGGCCGCCCCGTCACCCTGCGCCGGACCGAGGGCGACCATGTCACCTTCGGCGACTGGACCGAGGTCGAGGCGGGCGATTTCGACGTGATCTGGCTGCGCCAGGACCCGCCCTTCGACATGGGTTACGTGACCTCGACCCATCTGCTGGACCGGGTGCATCCCCAGACGCTGGTGGTCAACGACCCGTTCTGGGTCCGGAACTGCCCCGAAAAGCTGATGGTGCTGGATTTTCCCGACCTGACACCGCCCACCATGATCGCCCGCGACCCCGCTGCCTTCAAGGCGTTCCGGGCGCGCCACGGAGAGATCATTGTCAAGCCGCTTTACGGCAATGGCGGGGCGGGGGTGTTCCACCTGAAGCCCGGCGACCCGAACCTGTCGGCCCTGCTGGAGACCTTCGCGGGCATCAACCGCGAACCCATGATCGCGCAGAAATACCTGCCCGCCGTGGTCAAGGGCGACAAGCGCATCATCCTGGTCGACGGCGAACCCGTGGGCGCCATCAACCGCGTCCCGCAGGAGGGCGAGGCCCGTTCGAACATGCATGTCGGCGGGCGCGCCGAGAAGATCGGCCTGACCGAGCGCGAATTCGAGATCTGCACCCGCATCGCTCCCGTGCTGCGCGAGAAGGGCCTGATCTTCACCGGCATCGACGTCATCGACGGCTGGCTGACCGAGATCAACGTGACCTCTCCCACCGGCATCCAGGAGCTGGAGCGGTTCGACGGTATCAATGCCGCCGAGGCCATCTGGGAGGCGATCGAGCGGCGCGTGGCCGCCAAGGGCTAACCCCCCGCGACGAAGGGCAGGCGATAGCTGATCGCCTCGGCCAGGTGGCGGGTCAGGACATGGTCCGACCCGTCCAGATCAGCGATGGTGCGCGCGCTGCGCAAGATGCGGTGATAACCGCGGGCCGTCAGGCCCAGCCTTTCCGACGCCTTCAGGATCAGCGCGCGCCCGTCCGCATCGGGCGCGGCGATCGCGTCCAGCAGCGGTGGCGGCGCATCGGCGTTCACCGTCACGCCGGGATGGTTGCGGAACCGCTTTGCCTGGATCGCGCGGGCCGCCGCGACGCGGGCCGCCACCGTCGCGGACGTGTCGCCCGCCGGCAGGTCCAGGTCGGTCAGGCTGACGCCCGGCACCTCCAGCCGCAGATCGAACCGGTCCATCAGCGGCCCGGAGATCTTGCCCAGATAGCTGTCGCCGCAGACCGGCGCGCGCGAACAGGCCCGGCCCGGATCGGCCAGATAGCCGCAGCGGCAAGGGTTGGCCGCCGCGATCAGCAGGAACCGGCTGGGATAGCGGATATGCGCGTTGGCGCGGCTGACGAAGACCTCGCCCGTCTCGACCGGCTGGCGCAGGCTTTCCAGCACCTTGCGGTCGAATTCCGGCAGCTCGTCCAGAAACAGCACGCCGTTATGGGCCAGGCTGATCTCTCCCGGCTTGGCCTTGGGGCCGCCGCCGACGATGGCCGGGGATGACGCGGTGTGGTGCGGGCTTTGAAAGGGCGCGCGGCGCGAGATCTGGCCGTTCTTCAGCAGCCCCGCTACCGAATGCACCATCGAGGTCTCCAGCGCCTCGCGTGCGGTCAGGGGCGGCATCAGGCCGGGCAGGCGCGCCGACAGCATGGATTTGCCCGCGCCGGGGGGACCGACCATCAGCAGATGATGACGCCCCGCGGCGGCGATCTCCAGCGCGCGTTTGGCGCGTTCCTGGCCGCGGACATCGGACAGGCACGGGGGCTGGGGACCGTCGACGACCTGGCCGGGGCGGGCCGGCGCGATGGGCGCGCGGTCGGTCAGGTGATCGACCACGGCGCGCAGCGTGTCGGCGGCCAGAACGGGAACCTGTTCGATCCACGCGGCCTCGGCGCCGCAGGCGCGCGGACAGATCAGCGCGCGGTCGTCATCCGCGGCCGCGACGGCGGCAGGCAGCGCGCCCGCGACCGCGACCAGCCGCCCGTCCAGCGCCAACTCGCCCAGGGCCACGCAGCGGGCCAGTTCCTCCCGGGGCACGATGTCCAGCGCGGCCAGCACCGCCAGCGCGATTGGCAGGTCGAAATGCGACCCCTCCTTGGGCAGATCGGCAGGGGACAGGTTCACGGTCAGCCGCTTGTTCGGCAGCGCAATGGCCAGCGCGCCAAAGGCCGCACGGACGCGTTCCTTGGCCTCGCTGACGGCCTTGTCGGGCAGACCCACGATGGAGAAGCCGGGTAGGCCCGCCGCCACGGCGCATTGCACCTCGACCAGGCGGGCCTCGATGCCTTCGAAGGCCACGGAATAGGCGATGGCGACCATGTTACCCCTCGGTTGTCCCGGAATGGTTAACGGCAGCGGGCTTAAGGAAGCGTTAACGGGCGCGCTTTCCTTGCGGCAGCGGCGCCGCGTCGCTATCTGGGGCGCAGGACCGATGGGGGTGGCGCATGCAGGGCAGGCGGATATTGCTGATCGTGGGCGGCGGGATCGCGGCCTTCAAGGCGCCGGCGCTGATCCGGCTGCTGCGCGCGGCGGGCGCGTCGGTGACGCCGGTGCTGACAGCTGCGGGCGCGCAGTTCACCACGCCCATGACCCTGTCCGTGCTGGCCGGAGAGCCGGTGCACGACACGCTGTGGGATCAGGGTGCCGAGGCCGAGATCGGCCATATCCAGCTGTCGCGCCGGGCCGATCTGGTGGTCGTGGCGCCCGCCACCGCCGATCTGATGGCGCGGATGGCGCAGGGGCTGGCGAATGATCTGGCCTCGACCCTGCTGCTGGCCACGGACAAGCGCGTGCTGATCGCGCCCGCGATGAACGTCCGCATGTGGGAGCATCCGGCGACGCAGCGCAACCTGGCCACGCTGCGCGGCGATGGCATCATGGTCGTGGGCCCGGACGAGGGCGACATGGCCTGCGGCGAATACGGCCCCGGTCGGATGGCCGAGCCCGAGGCGATCGTGGCCGCGATCCGTGCGGCCCTGACCGATGGGCCGCTGACGGGGCGGCATGTGATCGTGACCTCGGGGCCCACGCATGAGCCGATCGACCCGGTGCGCTATATCGCCAACCGCTCCAGCGGGGCGCAGGGGGCGGCGATCGCGGCGGCCCTGCGCGATCTGGGCGCGCGGGTCAGCTTCGTGACCGGACCGGCCAGCGTGCCCGCGCCCGCGGGCGTGGCGGTGATCCCGGTCGAGACTGCGGCCCAGATGCAGGCGGCGGTCGAGGCGGCGCTGCCCGCCGATGCGGCGGTGATGGCGGCGGCGGTGGCCGATTGGCGCGTGGCCAATGGCAGCGACCAGAAGATCAAGAAGACCGGTGCGCCGCCCGCCCTGCAGATGGCCGAGAACCCGGATATCCTGGCCTGGCTCAGCCGCGATGCGCGCAGGCCGCGCCTGGTCGTGGGCTTTGCGGCCGAGACGCAGGACGTGGTGGCGCATGCGACCGCCAAGCGGGCGCGCAAGGGCTGCGACTGGATCGTGGCGAATGATGTCAGCCCGGCCACGGGCATCATGGGCGGCAGCCACAACACCGTCACGCTGATCACCGAAGCCGGGGTCGAGGACTGGCCGCGGATGGACAAGCATGCCGTGGCCGCCCGGTTGGCCGCGCGGATCGCGGAGGCATTGGCATGAGAACCTATCTGGACTGGAACGCCACCACGCCGCTGCGCCCCGAGGTCAAGGCCGCCATCACCGAGGCGCTGGAAATCTCTGGCAACCCGTCATCGGTCCATACCGAGGGGCGGGCCGCCAAGATGGCACTGGAACGCGCCCGCGAGCAGGTGGCCGTGGCCCTGGGCGCAGACGGGGCCGACGTGGTCTTCACCGCGGGTGCGACCGAGGCCGCGGCGATGGTCCTGGGGCAGGGTAAGTTCCACTGCGCCCCCGTGGAACACAGCGCCGTCAAGGTCTGGTGCGAGGCGGACCTTGCCGTTGACGGCGACGGCTTCGTCACCGTGACCGACCCCGCACGAACCAGCCTGCAGCTGGCCAACAACGAGACCGGCGTGATGCAGGACCTGCCGCAGGGGCTGCATTCCAGCGACCTGACGCAGGCCTTCGGCAAGGTGCCCATGGCGTTCAACTGGCTTGGCGTGACGGCAGGCTTCGTCAGCGCACACAAGCTGGGCGGGCCGAAGGGAATCGGTGCGCTGATCCTGAAGAAAGGCACCGACCTGCCTCCGCTGATCAAGGGCGGCGGGCAGGAGCAGGGGCGCCGTGCGGGGACCGAGAACCTGATCGGCATCCTGGCCTTTGCCGCCGCCGCTACGGCCGCGCAGCGTGATCTGGACGCCGGGCTGTGGGACGCGGTCCGCGAGCGGCGCGACGCGCTGGAGGCGCGGATCTGCGACATCGCGCCCGGCGCGGTGATCGTCGGAAAGGCCGCGCAGCGCTTGCCGAACACGACATGCCTTCTTACATCGGGGTGGAAGGGCGAAACCCAGGTCATGCAGATGGATCTGGCAGGGTTCGCGATCTCGGCCGGCTCGGCCTGTTCGTCGGGCAAGGTCCGGGCCAGCGGTGCCCTGCAGGCGATGGGGTTCGATGATCAGCTTGCGCAATCGGCGATCCGGATCTCGATAAGCCCCGCTGTTGGGGACGATCAGATCAACCGATTTGCGGATGCTTGGGAAAAGGCGTATTCACGCTGGCGCGACAGGAATGGACCGACCGCGGCCATTTGAGGAAAAGGACTGAAGGATGACGGACATCACCGATCTTGACGTGCGCGAAGGCGTAGACCGGGAAACGGTCGAGACTGTCCAGAACATGGGCAGCTACAAATACGGCTGGAACACCGAGATCGAGATGGACTATGCGCCCAAGGGCGTGAACGAGGATATCGTCCGTCTGATCTCGGCCAAGAACCAGGAACCGGAATGGATGACCGAATGGCGGCTGGAAGCCTATCGCCGCTGGGTCACCATGGCAGAGCCGAAATGGGCGATGCTGAACTATCCCGAGATCGACTATCAGGACCAGTATTACTATGCGCGTCCCAAGAGCATGGAGGAGAAGCCCAAGTCGCTGGACGACGTGGACCCCAAGCTGCTGGCGACCTATGACAAGCTGGGCATCCCGCTGCGCGAGCAGATGATCCTGGCGGGCGTCGAGGGCGCCGAGGATGCGCCCGCCGAGGGTCGCCGCGTGGCCGTGGACGCCGTCTTCGACAGCGTCAGCCTGGGCACGACCTTCAAGGACGAGCTGGCCAAGGCCGGGGTGATCTTCTGTTCGATCAGCGAGGCGATCCGCGAGCATCCCGAACTGGTGCGCAAGTACCTGGGATCGGTCGTGCCGCAGTCGGACAACTATTTCGCGACGCTGAACAGCGCCGTCTTCTCGGATGGCAGCTTCGTCTACATCCCGCCCGGCGTGAAGTGCCCGATGGAGCTGTCGACCTATTTCCGCATCAATGCGGAGAACACCGGCCAGTTCGAACGGACCCTGATCATCGCCGACAAGGGCGCCCATGTCAGCTATCTGGAAGGCTGCACCGCGCCCAAGCGCGACACAAACCAGCTGCATGCCGCAGTCGTTGAGCTGGTCATCCTTGAGGATGCCGAGATCAAGTACTCGACCGTCCAGAACTGGTTCCCCGGCGACGAGGACGGCAAGGGCGGCATCTACAACTTCGTCACCAAGCGCGCCGATTGCCGCGGCGACCGGGCCAAGGTGATGTGGACGCAGGTCGAGACCGGCTCGGCGATCACCTGGAAGTACCCGTCCTGCATCCTGCGCGGCAATGAGAGCCAGGGCGAGTTCTATTCGATCGCCATCGCCAACAACTGGCAGCAGGCCGATACCGGCACCAAGATGATCCACCTGGGCAAGAACACGCGCTCGCGGATCGTGTCCAAGGGGATTTCAGCAGGGCAGGCGCAGAACACCTATCGCGGGCTGGTCACCATGCACCCGCGCGCCACGAACAGCCGCAACTATACCCAGTGCGACAGCCTGCTGATCGGCGACAAGTGCGGGGCGCATACCGTGCCCTATATCGAGGTCAAGAACAGCAGCAGCCGCGTGGAACACGAGGCGACGACCAGCAAGGTCGACGACGACCAGCTGTTCTATTGCCGGTCGCGCGGGATGGACGAGGAAGAGGCCGTGGCGCTGGTCGTCAACGGGTTCTGCCGCGAGGTCCTGCAGGCCCTGCCCATGGAATTCGCCATGGAGGCGCAGGCGCTGGTCGCGATCTCGCTGGAAGGCTCGGTGGGCTGATCGATCCGGCCGGGCATTGCTGCCCGGCCACCATAGATGCGGCGCCCCGGTGGCGCCTTTGCCGTTTGAGGGAAATATGCTGAAAATCAACAACCTGCACGTCAAACTTGAGGACGAGGACAAGCAGATCCTGAAGGGTCTGACGCTGGAGGTTCCGGCCGGAGAGGTCCATGCGATCATGGGCCCGAACGGATCGGGCAAGTCCACGCTGTCCTATGTCCTGTCGGGCCGCGACGGCTATGAGGTCACCGACGGCAGCGCCACGCTGGACGGCGAGAGCCTGCTGGACATGGAGCCCGAGGAGCGTGCGGCCGCGGGCCTGTTCCTGGCGTTCCAGTACCCGGTCGAGATTCCGGGCGTCGGCAACATGACGTTCCTGCGCACCGCCGTGAACGCGCAGCGCAAGGCGCGCGGCGAGGCCGAGCTGACTGCAGGAGAGTTCCTGAAGGTCGTGCGCGCCAAGGCGGCAGAGCTGCAGATCAGCCCCGACATGCTGAAGCGCCCGGTCAATGTCGGCTTTTCGGGCGGCGAGAAGAAGCGCAACGAGATCCTGCAGATGGCCATGCTGGAGCCCCGCATGTGCATCATGGACGAGACCGATTCGGGTCTGGACGTCGATGCGATGCGCCTTGTCAGCGACGGTGTGAACGCCCTGCGCAGCGAAGGCCGCAGCTTTCTGGTCATCACCCATTATCAGCGCCTGCTGAACCATATCCAGCCGGACGTCGTGCACATCATGTCCAACGGCCGGATCATCAAGTCGGGCGGCCCCGAACTGGCGCTGGAAGTCGAAGAGAACGGCTATGGCGACCTGTTGGCGGAGGCCGGCTGATGTCCGAATCCGCCGTTCAGGAAATCCAGACCCCGCAGGTCACCGGCGCGCCCAAGCCCGCCAATGCGCTGGATGCGCGGCTGGCCGCGACCACGCTGCCCACGGGTGGGTTCACCGCCGCCGCCCGCGCCGACGCGCTGGCACGGCTGCGCGCCATGGGCCTGCCGGGCCCGCGTGACGAATACTGGCGCTATACCGACCCGCGCCCGTTCAACGCGCCCGAGCCGCAGGCGCTGGCCATCGATACGGGCCCGGAATCGCCGCTGTTCACCGCGCGTGACAAACTGACGCTGGTCTTTGTCGACGGCGCGTTCGACGCCTCGGCATCCGACGACCTGTCGCTGGAAGGGATCGAGATCACCACCTTGGCGCAGGCCGACCGGGCGGGCGATCATTGGTCGGCCGACCTGTACGGGACGCTGGAACTGGCAGGTCAGACCCCGGTCAAGCGCCCCTTCGCGGCGCTGAATACGGCCGTGGCGGCCGATGGCCTGCTGATCCGCGTGACAGGCAAGCCCTCGCGTCCGGTGCATGTGCTGCATCGCCGCGGGTCGGACCGCGCGGATGCCGTCTGGCATCACGTGATCCGGGTCGAATCGGGTGCCGAACTGACGCTGCTGGAAAGCGGCATGGTCGGCGCGCGGTCGAACGGCATGATCGAGGCCGATCTGCTGCCGGGCGCCACGCTGCACCACATCGCGGCCAAGCGCGCCGTCGATCCCAAGGTCGGCCTGTCGCACCTGTTCGCCCGCGTGGGCGAGGGTGCGGTGCTGAAGAGCTTCGCGCTGGTCGTGAACGGCACCACCATGCGCCACGAGGCCGTCGTGGACATGGTCGGTGACGACGCGGTGGCCCATGTCGCCGCGGCGGTGCTGGGCGACGGCGATGTCGGTCCGTTCCACCACGACGACACCGTCTTCGTGACCCATGGCGCGCTGCGCGGCGAAAGCCGGCAGGTGTTCAAGAAGGTCCTGAAGAACGGGGCGACCGGCGTGTTCCAGGGCAAGATCCTGGTCAAGAACGGCGCGCAGAAGACCGACGGCTATCAGATCAGCCAGGCCCTGCTGCTGGACGAGGCCAGCCAGTTCCTGGCCAAGCCCGAGCTTGAGATCTATGCCGACGACGTCAAGTGTTCGCACGGGTCCACGACGGGCGCGATCGACGAGGGGGCGTTGTTCTACCTGCGCTCTCGCGGGGTGCCCTATGACCGGGCGATCGTGTTCCTGGTGCTGTCGTTCCTGGCCGACGCCCTGGCCGAGGTCGACGACGAGAGCCTGCGCGACGAGATCAACGAACGGCTGGACGCGTGGCTGACCGAACGCCCGCAGGGATGACCGGCCCGCGCGGCGGGATGGTGCTGCGCGTGCTGGAAAGCTGGTGGGCCCCGCGCCGGGTGGTGCGGGGCCTGTCGGCGATGCCCGACAGCACGCTGCTGGTCGTGCTGATGGTGGCAATGCTGATCACGCTGGTCGGGCAGGCGCCGGGCCTGTCGCGCGCGGCGCAGTTGGACCCGTCGATCCCGCTGGACGCGCGGATCGGGGGTGCGGCCCTTGGGACCATGTTCATGATGCCGCTGGTGGCCTATGCCATGGCGGGGCTGACCGCGCTGCTCAGCCGCCTGACCCCGTGGCGGCTGGAGGCGCGCCATGCACGTCTGGCGCTGTTCTGGGCGTTGATGGCGGTGGCGCCCGCGACGCTTTTGGGCGGGATGGTGGCGGGGCTGATCGGCCCGTCCCCCGCGCTGACCCTGACCCGCACGGTGGCGGGTGCGGGATTCCTGTTCATCTGGGGCGCCGGGATCATGGCGCTGGCGAGACGCAAATGACCTTCGACGACTTCAAGGCGCTGGCGCGCCGGACCCTGCGCGATCCCGAAGGGGCGGCCCGCTGGTTGATCGACCAGCGCTGGCCGATGCAGGTGCGCTGGATGGCGCTGGTTCTGGCGGTGTCGCTGTCGGGGCTGCTGGCCTACGGCTCGACCCTGCTGTTCCCGCTGCCCTCGGACGAGGGGGCGGCCGTGTTCTCGATCAGCCGGCAGCCGCTGGTCCTGGCCGGAATGCAGCTGGTCGCGATCGTTCTGGGCGCGGGTCTGATGGCCGGGGTCGGGCGCATGTTCGGCGGCCACGGCCGGTTCGAGGATGCCCTGCTGCTGACCGTCTGGATCGAGGTGATGCTGCTGGTCGTGCAATTGGCCCAGATCGTGCTGTCGCTGGCCCTGCCGGGGCTGGCGGGGATCCTGGGGATCATCGCGGTCGCGCTGTTCCTGTGGCTGACGGTGCAGTTCACCAAGGCGCTCCACGGGTTCACCAGCGGCCCCAAGGTGCTGCTGGTCATGTTCGGCACGCTGCTAGTCATGGGATTCGTCCTGTCGTTCTTCATGGCCGCGCTTGGCCTCATGCCGGAGATGCCGCAATGAGCTTTGACGTCAACGCCGTCCGCGCCGATTTTCCAATCCTGTCGACGACGGTCAACGGGCGCCCGCTGGTCTATCTGGACAGCGGCGCCAGCGCGCAAAAGCCGCGAGTCGTGATCGACGCCATCACCCGCGCCTATGAAGGCGAATACGCCAATGTCCATCGCGGCCTGCATTACCTGTCGAACCTTGCGACCGACAATTACGAACGCGTCCGCGGGATCATCGCACGGTTCCTGAACGCGCCCGCGGTCGACGAGGTGATCTTCACCAGTGGCTCGACCGAGGCGCTGAACCTGGTCAGCTATGCCTGGGCCGCGCCGCGCCTGCAGGCCGGCGACGAGATCGTGCTGTCGCTGCTGGAGCATCACGCCAATATCGTGCCCTGGCATTTCCTGCGCGAACGCCAGGGCGTGGTGCTGAAATGGGTCGAACCCGATGCGGATGGCAGCCTTCCGCCGGAAAAGGTGCTGGCCGCGATCACGCCGCGCACGCGGATGCTGGCGCTGACGCACATGTCGAACGTGACCGGGACGGTCGTGGACATCGCGGCGATCCGCCGCGGCACCGACCTGCCGATGGTCGTGGACGGGTCGCAGGCCGCGGTCCACATGCCGGTGGACCTGTCGACGCTTGGCGCCGATTTCTACTGCATCACGGGGCACAAGCTTTACGGTCCCTCCGGCTCGGGCGCGATCTGGATCCGCGCCGACCGCCAGGCCGAGATGCGGCCCTTTCTGGGCGGCGGCGACATGATTCGCACCGTCAGCCGCGACGCCGTCACCTATAACGACCCGCCCCTGCGGTTCGAGGCGGGCACGCCCGGCATCGTCAACCAGATCGGACTGGGCGTCGCGCTGGAATACATGATGTCCCTGGGGATGGAGAACATCGCCGCCCATGAGCGCGCGCTGCGCGATCATGCCCGCGACCGCCTGCGGGCGCTGAACTGGCTGCAGGTGCAGGGCGATGCGCCGGGCAAGGGCGCGATCTTCTCCATGACGATGGACGGGGCGCACGCGCATGACATCTCGACCATCCTGGACAAGAAGGGAATCGCGGTCCGTGCGGGCAGCCATTGCGCCATGCCCCTGATGGAGCATCTGGGAATCAATGCCAGCGCCCGTGCCAGTTTTGCGATGTACAACACGCAGGCAGATGTGGACGCGCTGGTCGAAGGATTGATCTTCTGCCGCGAGCTTTTCGCCTGATTCTTGCAAAGATTTCGAGGGGCGTCGAAGAATGCCCGATAAATCTTGCCGGATGGCGGGAATGTCTGCATCCCTGACCCATCATCAGCGATGGGGGCGGGAATGGCCGAGGTTCTGGTTCTGGGTGCGGGTATGGTGGGCGTCAGCACCGGTCTGGCGCTGCAGGCGCGCGGGCATGACGTCACCATCATCGAACGCGGCGTACCGGGGCGCGAGACCAGCTATGGCAATGCTGGCCTGATCCAGACCGAAGCGGTCGAGCCCTATGCCATGCCGCTGTCGCCCGGCGCGCTGTTCCAGATCGCCCTGGGGCGCGGCTATGACGTGAAATGGACGCCACAGGGCCTGCTGTCGCAACTGGGCGCGGTGGCCACCTATGCGTGGAATTCGCGGCCTGCCGCGCACAGGCGGGCATCGGTGACCTGGGGCAAGCTGATCCGCCAGTCGACCGACCGTCACGGCCCGCTGATCGCGGCGGCGGGCGCCGACAACATCATCCGCCGCAATGGCTATATCGAGATCCACCGCACCCCCGCCAAGATGGATGTCGCCCGAAAGACCGCCGAACGTTTCGCGACCGAGTTCGGCGTGCAGGCGCGGCTGATGAGCGGGGCCGAGCTGCGCGCCATGGAGCCCGCGATCCGCATCGAGGTCGAGGGCGCGACTCACTGGTCCGACAGCTGGAACTGCGCCGATCCGGGCGGCTTGGTCGCCAGCTATGCGGCGCTGTTCCAGAAGCGGGGCGGGCGCGTCGTGAACGGTGATGCCGGTGACCTGCACCGCCATGGCGCGGGCTGGTGCGCCGACGAGGTCGAGGCGGAACATGCCGTCATCGCACTTGGGCCCTGGTCGCCGATGCTGACGCAGCGCTTTGGCCTCAAGGTGCCGATGGTGTTCAAGCGCGGCTATCACAAGCATTATCACATGGAGCTGCCGCCCCATCACCCGATCGCCGATTTCGGCAATTCAGTCGTGTTGTCGCCCATGCGCCGCGGTTTGCGCATCGCCACCGCGGCCGAGCTGACGCCCCATCCGCGCCTGTCGCCGCCGCAGCTGAAGCATGGCGAGAAGGCCGCGCGCGAGCTGTTCGACATCGGGGCGGCGGTCGAGGCCGAACCCTGGACCGGACGGCGCCCCTGCATGCCCGACATGCTGCCCGTGGTGGGCCGCGTGCCGGACCAGCCGAACCTGTGGGCGCATTTCGGTCACGGCCACCAGGGCTTTACCCTGGGCCCGGTCACGGCCGAAATCCTGGCGGATGAGCTGTCGGGCGGCGAAGGCTGGGCGGAACTTCAGCCCGGGCGCCTGAAACGCGGTTGAAACCGGGCGGCTGCCATCACATCTTGAGGGCAACTCCGAACGGATCAGGAACCTCATGGGTCACAACAACACCAACGCGCCCGTGATGCGCGTTCCCGAAGTGACCCGCCCCAAGCTGGAGGGCGGGAAACGCTTTGCATTGAAAAGCGAATTCGAACCGGCGGGCGATCAGCCCACGGCCATCGCCGAACTGGTGGCGGGCGTCGGCGCCGGAGAGCGCGACCAGGTGCTGCTGGGGGCCACGGGGACGGGCAAGACCTTCACCATGGCCAAGATTATCGAGGAGACGCAGCGTCCCGCGATCATCCTGGCGCCCAACAAGACGCTGGCCGCCCAGTTGTACGGCGAATTCAAGGGGTTCTTCCCCGACAACGCGGTCGAGTACTTTGTCAGCTACTACGACTATTACCAGCCCGAGGCCTATGTGGCCCGCAGCGATACCTATATCGAGAAGGAATCGCAGATCAACGAGGCCATCGACCGGATGCGCCACAGCGCCACGCGGGCGTTGCTGGAACGTGATGACGTCATCATCGTGGCCTCGGTCAGCTGCATCTATGGCATCGGTTCGGTCGAGACCTATTCGGCCATGACCCAGGATATGGTCGTGGGCGAAAGCTATGACCAGCGCGAGTTCCTAGGCCAGCTGGTCGCGCAGCAGTACAAGCGGCTGGACACCAGCTTTCAGCGCGGCAGCTTTCGCGTGCGCGGCGATCTGGTCGAGGTCTGGCCCGCCCACCTTGAGGACCGCGCCTGGCGGTTCGACTTCTTCGGCAACGAACTGGAGGCGATCACCGAGTTCGATCCGCTGACCGGGGTCAAGACCGACAGCTTCAAGCAGATCCGCATCTATGCCAGCAGCCACTATGTGACGCCGCGCCCGACGCTGCAGCAGGCGATCAAGGGCATCAAGCAGGAACTGGCCATGCGCCTGAAGCAGCTGACCGAGGAGGGCAAGCTGTTGGAGGCGCAACGCCTGGAGCAGCGCACCGCCTTTGACATCGAGATGCTTGAGGCGACCGGCGTCTGCAACGGCATCGAGAACTACAGCCGCTATCTGACCGGGCGCGCGCCCGGAGAGCCGCCCCCCACGCTGTTCGAGTTCATCCCTGACAACGCCATCGTCTTTGCCGACGAAAGCCACGTGTCGGTTCCGCAGATCGGCGGCATGTATCGGGGCGACTTCCGGCGCAAGTTCACCTTGGCGGAACACGGCTTCCGCCTGCCGTCCTGCATGGACAACCGCCCGCTGAAGTTCGAGGAATGGGACGCGATGCGGCCCCAGTCGGTGTTCGTGTCAGCCACGCCTGCGCAATGGGAGATGGACCAGACCGGCGGCGTCTTCACCGAACAGATCATCCGCCCGACGGGCCTTCTGGACCCCAAGATCGAGATCCGCCCGGTCGAGATGCAGGTCGACGACCTGCTGGACGAGGTGCGCCGCGTGACCGCCGCAGGTTACCGCACGCTGGTCACCACGCTGACCAAGCGCATGGCCGAGGATCTGACCGAATACCTGCACGAGCAGGGCATCAAGATCCGCTACATGCACAGCGACATCGACACGATCGAGCGGATCGAGATCCTGCGCGACCTGCGGTTGGGCGCGTTCGACGTGCTGGTGGGCATCAACCTGCTGCGCGAGGGGTTGGACATTCCCGAATGCGGGCTGGTGGCCATTCTGGACGCCGACAAAGAAGGCTTCCTGCGGTCCGAGACGTCGCTGATCCAGACCATCGGCCGGGCGGCGCGAAATTCCGAAGGGCGGGTCATCATGTATGCCGACCGGATCACCGGCAGCATGGAACGCGCCATGGCCGAAACCGAACGGCGTCGCGCCAAGCAGATGGCCTATAACGAGGAGCACGGCATCACGCCCCAGACGGTCCGCAAGAACGTCGAGGACGTGCTGGCAGGCCTGTGGCAGGGCGACACCGACCAGTCGCGCGTGACCACGAAGGTGGACAAGCCGCTGATCGGCGCGAACCTGGCCGCCCATCTGGACGCGATGCGCACCCAGATGCGCAAGGCCGCAGAGAACCTGGAGTTCGAGGAGGCTGCGCGCCTGCGCGACGAGGTCAAGCGGCTGGAGGCGGTGGACCTGGCGATCTCGGACGATCCGATGGCGCGGCAGTCGGTGATCGAGGAGGCGGCCGAGGCCGCCGTCAAGTCATCGGGCCGTTCGACCGCCGGACGGGCCGGTCAACGAGGCGGCAACAAGCGATCCAAGCGCGGCCGCTAGCTGCATTCCACCCGGGCGATCCAGCCCTTGGCGTCCAGGAACATGGTCAGGCGCGCGGGATTGTAATCGCGCGTCATGACGCCCTGGTTGTGCACCTCGCGCTTGCGCAGGTTGGGCGGCAGACGGACCTCTCCGATGTTGCGTCCGACCAGGGCCTGGTGCTGGGACAGGTCGCACTGGCGGGCGGGAACGTCATAAGGGCTGCCGGCGCAGGCGCCCAGGGTCAGCATCAGCAGCGACGCGCAAAGGACAGGGTGGCGAAAGGGGGTCATGATCACGTCTCTCTCATGTGACAACGGCGTGTTGGAATGCCAACGTGGGCCATGTTCAGTTGTTCCGGTGGCAAGATGATGAAACATACGGTTTGGGTGGCGATGGTGGCATTCTGGCCCGCCGTCGCGCAATCCTCGACGGACGAGGCATGGGCCGAACTGCGCGACCGCACCGTGGCGGAATGCACACGCCTGGCAGAGGACGCGGCGCCCGACGCGGAACTGTCCGTGACCCCGAACGAATTCGGCACCGAGACCCACGCGCTGGCACTGGTCGTCGCCACGCTGCCGGACCTTCCCTCGGAACTGTCGGTCTGCCTGCTGGACAAGCAGACAGGCGTGGCGCAGCTGAGCGTTCCGTTCCAGGATCTGCCCGATACCCTACAGCCCTGACCTGCGTCGGCATGACCGGGGCAGGGGGCTTGATCCGCCGCGCGGATTTGGCGATACAGCGGACAGTCAATCCGAAGGATCACCCATGCCCGTGCGCATCTATCAGCCCGCCCGCACCGCGATGCAGTCCGGTACCGCCAAGACCAAGGGCTGGGTGCTGGAATTTCCGCCCGCCGACGCGCGCGAGGTCGATCCGCTGATGGGCTGGACCAGCAGCGGCGACACCCAAAGCCAGGTCCGCCTGCGCTTTGACACCCGCAAGCAGGCCGAGGATTACGCTCGCGATCATGGACTGGAATTCGTGGTGCAGGAACCGCACCGCCGCGGCACGAACATTCGCCCCCGCGGCTATGGCGAGAATTTCGCCACCGACCGCCGCGAGCCCTGGAGCCACTGAGGCCGCATCCGCCATCGACACAAATCTTTGCTGACCGCCCCCGGGCGGTCATCTGCATTTGAGGGATATTCCATGACCGTCACGCATCTCGTCACCCATTCCGGCGGCTTTCACGCCGATGAGGTCCTGTCCTCGGTCATCCTGACCCGCCTGCACCCGCAGGCTCGGATCATGCGGACGCGCGACGCCGACTGGATCACGCCTGCGGAAGGGCGGATCATCTATGACGTGGGCCGCGATTTCGACGCCGCGCGGATGATCTTTGATCACCATCAGAAATCTCCTCCGCTGCGCGACGACGGCCAGCCCTACAGTTCCTTCGGACTGATCTGGCGGCAGTTCGGGCGCGACTACCTGGCCGCGCTGCAGGTGCCCGAAGCAGATCTCGGGGCGATCCATGCGGCGATTGACGCCGACCTGGTGCTGCCCATCGACCTGGTCGACAACGGCGCGCTGTCGCCGACGGGGCCGCTGGCCGATCTGTCCCTGCCGATGCTGCTGGAGAGTCTCAAGCCCGTCTTCGATGACCGTAGCCCCGACGCCGACGACCGTGCCTTTGACGGTGCGGTCGCGATCGCCCGCGCCTTCGTCGAGGCGGCCGTGGCCCGCAAGGCCGCAAAACATCGCGCCGAGGCCGTCGTTAAGGCAGCCATTGCCGCCGCGGGCGACGGCCGGGTTCTGGAACTGCCGATGGGGATGCCGTTTCGTTCGGCCATTACCGCGGCGGGGGCGGACCATCTGCTGTTCGTGATCCATCCGCGGGACACGGACTGGGCGTTGACCGGCATCCGCCGCGATGCGGACGGGTTCGCCCTGCGCGCAGACCTGCCGGCAGCCTGGGCCGGCCTGACCGATGGCGCCTTCGAGGCTGCATCGGGCGTTCCCGGGGCGCGCTTCTGTCACAATGCCCGCTTTATCGCCGTGGCCGCCGATCGCGACGCCGCTTTGCATCTTGCAGACCTGGCGGTGGCGGCAAGCGAAGTGTGACGGCGGACAGCTTGAGCTATTGGACAGCCCTGCGGTCAGACGACTGCAGGGCGGCAGGTAGAATGTAAGAGATACCAACGTGAGGGCGCTGCGGGGATCATCGAAGTTGGGAGAGTGCTGTGCCGTCCGTCCGACACCCGTGTGTTTAACCAAACCTACTCAAGAACTTAGAGAGGTCTGGCTCCGGCGGTAGGGATCGAACCTACGACCAATTGATTAACAGTCAACTGCTCTACCGCTGAGCTACGCCGGAACACGGGGCGGATATAGCAACCTCGGTCAGGGGCGTCCAGTGGCGTTCTGGGGTTTTTTGTCATCCGGTCGAAAAAACCGTCTCGATCGTCAAAACGCCGGGAAAATCAACGGCTCCGATCTGGGACAGGGCGATCAGATGGGCCAGGACGTTGCGCGTGGCGATGGGAAGGACCGGTTCGGGCACCGCATAGATGCGGCGCGCGAGGCCCGCCGCGGAATCGGGCCGGACCCGCAGGGCGGCCAGGATCTGGGACGTGCGGTCGCGGCGGTGCCGCGTCAGTTCCGCGATCCGGTCCTGCGGGGCCGTGATCGCGGGCCCGTGGGTCGGCAGCAGGACGCGCGGCGACAGTGCCGCCAGCCGTTCCAGCGAGCGGAAGTATTCCGCCAGGTCCCCATCCGGCGGAGAGATCAGAGTCGAGGACCAGCCCATCACCAGGTCGCCGCAGAAGATCCGGTCACCCCATTGGAATGACAGGTGCCCTGCCGCATGACCGGGCGTGTGCCACGCGGTCAGCGACCAGTCGGGCGTGGTGATCACCTCCTGGTCGCGCAGGTGGCGGTCGGGCGCGAAAGCGTGGTCCAGCCCCTCGCCCCCGCCAAGACCCTCCAGCGCCAGGCGGGACATCAGCGGCGACCGCCCTGCCAGCGCATCGCCGAAGGCCAGCACCGGGGCGCCGGTCAGGCGGGAAAGGCGTGCGGCTCCGGCGCTGTGGTCGCGATGCGCGTGCGTGATCAGGATATGGCTGATGCGGCCGCGGCCGGCGCGGGCGACGGCGTCAATATGGGCGGGATCGTCGGGGCCGGGGTCGATCACCGCGACATGGCTGTCGCCCAGCAGGAAGGTGGTCGTGCCCGGCCCGGTCAGGGGGGACGGATTCGGGGCCAGGATCTGCAGCGGCTCTTTCGCAGGCGGGGTCATGGGGCTAGCCTAGCGCGCAACGCAGGAGGCCGCCATGTCGAACAATGCCGACGCCATGCAGATGCGCAAGCTGGTCCCGCGGGGCCTCTATGCGCGCGCGGCGCTGATCCTGTTCCTGCCGGTCGTGGTGGTGACGACTGTGGTCAGCGTGATGTTCCTGCAGCGCCATTTCGAGGGCGTGACGCGGCAGATGACCGCCAGCATGTCGCACGAACTGACCTTCGTCGCGCGGCTGATCGACAGTGCCGCGACGCCCGACGCGGCGCGGCGCGCCGGGGTGTCCGTGGCGCGCCCGCTGGAGCTGGAACTGGCGCTGCCGGTCGATCCGCCTACCGAGGATCGGCGGCTGTTCTACGATTTTTCGGGACGGGTGGTGACCGAGGTGCTGCGCGACGCGCTGCCGCAGGTGATCTCGGTCGATCTGGCCAGCAGCGACCGGCGGGTGTCGGTGGCGCTGGACGGGCCGCACGGACCCTATGCGCTGAGCTTCGAGCGGCGGCGGGTCAGCGCGTCGAACCCGCACCAGCTGCTGGTGCTGATGGTGTTCACGTCGCTCCTGATGACGGGGATCGCGATGATCTTCCTGCGCAACCAGCTGCGGCCGATCCGGCGGCTGGCCTATGCGGCCGAGGAATACGGCAAGGGGCGGATCGTGCCCTATCGCCCGTCCGGTGCGGTCGAGCTGCGCAGCGCGGGCACCGCGTTCCTGGACATGCGCAACCGGCTGGAGCGCCAGAACGACCAGCGCAAGCTGATGATGTCTGGAATCAGCCACGACCTGCGCACGCCGCTGACGCGGATGAAGCTAGGGCTGTCGATGATCGGGCCCGACATGCCGCCTGAGCCCGGTGACATCAGCGCGATGGAGGCCGACATCGCGGAGATGAACCGCATGGTCGACGGCTTTCTGGACTATGCCCGCGACGACGCGCAGGACAGCGCGCCCCAGCCCATCGCCGCCGCGGGTTTCCTGGAGGGCCTTGTCGCGGACGCGCAACGCGCCGGCCAGCAGGCCAGCCTGGTCCAGTTCGAGGGCGATCGGGACGGGTTGGCCACCTTCCGCCCCGACATGCTGCGCCGTGCGCTGGAGAACCTGATCGGCAACGCGGTGCGTTACGGCAGCCGGGCCGAGATGGACGCCTCACTTGGCCCGCGCAGCCTGCGGATCGGGATCGAGGATGACGGCCCCGGCATCCCGGAGGACAGCCTGGACGCGGCCATGCGGCCCTTTACCCGGCTGGATCCGTCGCGGCGCAGGAACAGCGCGCAGGGGGCCGGGCTGGGCCTGGCCATCGCTGCGGACGTGGCGCGCGCGCATGGCGGGCAGCTGCGGCTTGGCCGCGGCCCGCGTCTGGGCGGTCTGCGGGCAGAGATCGTCATTCCGCGCTGACGAAATAGGTGGCATTGTTGCGGTCATATTGAACGCGGGGGGCGACACCCCTAGATTGATCGCATGCAGAGGCCGCGCGTCGCCATGACGGGGCCGCGGCTTCGGGCAGAAAGGACATACCATGACGGAATTCACCACCCAGACCTATCCGGTGCTGCCCCTGCGGGATATCGTCGTCTTCCCGCACATGATCGTTCCCCTGTTCGTCGGACGCGAGAAATCGGTCCGCGCGCTGGAGGCCGTGATGGAATCGGACAGCCCGATCCTACTGGCCGCCCAGAAGGACGCGGCCATCGACGAACCGACCGAGGAGGGCATCTTCCGCGCCGGTGTTCTGGCCAACGTGCTGCAGTTGCTCAAGCTGCCGGACGGCACCGTGAAGGTGCTGGTCGAGGGCCGCGAGCGTGTCGAGATCACCGACTTCGTGCCCCATGACGACCATTTCATGGCCGAGGCCCGCGTCCTGGACGAGACGATGGGCGACGAGGCCACGGTGGCCGCGCTGGTGCGCACCGTGACCGAGGAGTTCGAGCGTTACGTCAAGGTCCGCAAGAACATCCCCGAGGAGGTCGTGACCGCCGTGTCCGAGGCGTCCGAGCCCGGCAAGCTGGCCGACCTTGTCGCTGGCCACATGGGCATCGACCTGGAGCGCAAGCAGGACCTGCTGGACACGCTGGAGGTCGCGGCACGCCTTGAGAAGATCTATGGCCACATGCAGGGAGAGATGTCTGTCCTGCAGGTCGAGAAGAAGATCAAGTCGCGCGTCAAGACCCAGATGGAGAAGACTCAGCGCGAATACTATTTGAACGAGCAAATGAAGGCGATCCAGAAGGAGCTGGGCGACGGCGAGGACGGCCAGAACGAGCTGGCCGAGCTGGAGCAGAAGATCGCCGCCACCAAGTTCAGCAAGGAGGCCCGCGACAAGGCCGACAGCGAGCTGAAGAAGCTGAAGTCGATGTCACCCATGTCGGCCGAGGCGACCGTCAGCCGCAACTACCTGGACTGGCTGCTGTCGCTGCCCTGGGGCGTCAAGTCGCGCACCCGCAAGGATCTTGGCCGCGCCGAGGCGATCTTGGACGCCGACCACTATGGTCTGGACAAGGTCAAGGAGCGGATCGTCGAGTATCTGGCCGTGCAGGCCCGCAGCCAGAAGCTGAAGGGCCCGATCCTGACGCTGGTCGGTCCTCCGGGCGTTGGCAAGACCTCGCTTGGACGGTCCATCGCCAAGGCGACGGGGCGCGAGTTCATCCGCATCAGCCTTGGCGGCGTGCGCGACGAGAGCGAGATCCGCGGTCATCGCCGGACCTATATCGGGTCCATGCCGGGCAAGATCATCCAGGCGCTGAAGAAGGCCAAGACGACCAACCCGCTGATCCTTCTCGATGAGATCGACAAGATGGGCCAGGATTTCCGGGGCGATCCGGCATCCGCCATGCTGGAGGTGCTGGATCCGGAACAGAACTCGACCTTCGTGGACCACTATCTTGAGGTGGAATACGATCTGTCGAACGTGATGTTCGTGACCACGGCCAACAGTTACAACATGCCGGGCCCGCTTCTGGACCGCATGGAGATCATCAGCCTGTCGGGCTATACCGAGGACGAAAAGCGAGAGATCGCCAAGGGCCACCTGCTGTCCAAGCAGATCGCCGCGAACGGTCTGCGCAAGGGAGAGTTCAGCGTCTCGGACGAGGCCCTGACCCACATGATCCGGTATTACACCCGCGAGGCCGGGGTTCGCTCGCTGGAGCGCGAGATCGCCAAGCTGGCCCGCAAGGCCGTGACCGAGATCCTGAAGGGCAAGGTCAAGTCGGTCGAGGTGACGCCGGAGAAGGTCGAGGAATACCTTGGCGTGCGCCGCCACCGCTATGGCCTGGCCGAGAAGGAGGACCAGGTCGGCGTGGTGACGGGTCTTGCCTGGACCTCGGTCGGGGGCGATCTGCTGCAGATCGAGGCGCTGCGCCTGCCGGGCAAGGGTCGGGTCAAGACCACCGGCAAACTGGGCGAGGTGATGAAGGAATCGATCGACGCGGCGTCCAGCTTCGTGCGCTCGATCGCGCCGGATATCGGGGTCAGGCCCCCGGAATTCGACAAGCGCGACATCCATGTCCACGTCCCCGAGGGCGCCACGCCCAAGGATGGACCGTCGGCGGGCATCGCCATGGTGACCTCGGTCGTTTCGGTCATGACCGGAATCGCGGTCCGCAAGGACATCGCCATGACCGGCGAGGTGACCCTGCGCGGCAATGTGCTGGCCATCGGCGGGCTGAAGGAGAAGCTGCTGGCGGCCCTGCGTGGCGGCATCAAGACGGTGCTGATCCCGCAGGACAATGAAAAGGATCTGGTCGAGATCCCGGACAACGTCAAACAGGGGCTGACGATCATTCCGGTCAGCAACGTTCGCGAGGTTCTGCGCCACGCCCTGGTGCGCCAACCTAAGGCCATCGAATGGGACGAGGCCGCCGAAGAGGCGGCCGAGGCCGCGCGGCTTGCCAACCATCGCGGCAGCGATGGACAGGGCAGCGCCGTCGCACACTGACAGGGAGAGGGCCGGGGCGATCCCCGGCCCTTTTTCCATGGCGCGGGCGGGCGTTAACAAAGATTGACGCAACGTCAAATCGCGCTAGGCTGATCCCATCATTGCCTGACGGGGGGGAACAGCAATGCCAGCCGAAATCATCGGGGCCGACGGCCCGACGCCCGTGCTGCACGATCCGCATGTGGCGATCGTCGTTCAGAAGCGCGACTTCATCGACCGGGTCGTGGCCGCGACGGGCGCCCGGCGCACCGATGCGCGCCCAATCATCGAGGCGACGCTGGCGCAGCTTGGCATGGTCCTGTCCGCCGGGCACACCCTTGCAGTGCCGCCCCTGGGGCGGGCGCGAATCAATCTGGAGCGTGACGCTCGCGGCGGCGATGTCATCACGCTGCGGCTGCGCCGCCGTGCCCCCCACCGGCCTGATGGCGTGGAAAACAGCTAGGCGAAACGCGCATCGCCCTCTTGCAACCGGCTGCGGCTGGCGGTAATGACCAGCCCGACGGGTGATTAGCTCAGTGGTAGAGCGCTTCGTTCACATCGAAGATGTCAGGGGTTCAAATCCCTTATCACCCACCATTTCCCTTGCCGGTTTGCGCTTTTCGCCGCGGGCGCCTATATCGGCGGCCTTGACCCGCAATCCCGGACCGCCCATGCCCGACCCGATCAGTGATGCCGCGCGCCTTTCGGTCGCGCCGATGATGGACTGGACCGACCGCAACTGTCGGCGGTTCCATCGGCTGATGTCGCGCCGTGCGCTGCTGTACACCGAGATGGTCACCGCGCCGGCGATCATCCACGGCGACCGGCCGCGCCTGCTGGATCATGACGCCGCCGAACACCCGGTGGCGCTGCAGCTGGGCGGATCGGACCCTGCGGAACTGGCCCAGGCCACGCGCCTGGCCGCCCCCTGGGGTTATGACGAGATCAACCTGAACTGCGGCTGTCCAAGCGACCGCGTGCAGTCCGGCGCCTTTGGCGCAATCCTGATGACCACGCCGCAGGTGGTCGCCGATTGCGTGGCGGCCATGCAGGACGCCAGCGCCGTGCCCGTGACCGTCAAGTGCCGCATCGGGGTGGACGACCAGCAGGCCGAACAAGTGCTGCCCGAATTTCTGGACATGCTGCAGCGCACCGGCATCCGGCGGGTGACGATCCACGCGCGCAAGGCTTGGCTCAAGGGCCTTAGCCCCAAGGAAAACCGCGAGGTCCCGCCGCTGGACTATCCGCTGGTCCACGCGATGAAGGCGCAGTTCCCGGCGCTGCATCTGTCGATCAACGGCGGCATCGCGACGCTGGATCAGGCCCGTGACCAGCTTGCTGTGATGGACGGGGCGATGATCGGCCGCGCGGCCTATCACGAACCGTGGAACATCCTGGGCGGCGCGGATGCGCTGTGGGGCGACGTTCCGCCCTTTGCCGCCCCGGCCGAGGTCGCCGTGGCGATGCGCCCGATCATCGTCGACCACATCGCCAAAGGCGGGCGGCTGCACCAGTTCACGCGGCACATGCTGGGCCTGTTCCACGGCCAGCCCGGCGCCCGCGCCTGGAAGCGCACCCTGTCCGAGGGGGCGTCCAAGGGCGGGATCGAGGTCTATGACGCGGCCCTGGCGCAGGTGACCGAGGCCGCGCTGGCCTAACCGGCGGTCTTCTCCGCGACCTTGGCCGCGTTCCACAGGCGGTCCATCTCGGCCAGGTCGCTGTCCTCGGGGCGGCGGCCGTCGGCGGCCAGCGCGGCCTCGATGGCAGCAAAGCGACGCGTGAACTTGGCGTTGGCGCGACGCAGGGCCAGTTCGGGGTCGATCTTCAGGTGGCGGCCCAGATTGGCCATCACGAACAGCAGGTCGCCGAACTCCTCCTCCATCGCGTCGGGGCCCAGGGTGTCGCGGGCCTCGACCAGCTCGGCCGTCTCCTCGGTGATCTTGTCCAGGACATCCGCGGGGCCGGGCCAGTCAAAGCCCACACGCGCTGCCCTATTCTGCAGCTTAAGCGCCCGCGTCAGCGCGGGCAGGCCCATGGCGACCCCGTCCAGCGTGCCGCGTTCGGCCTTGCCGGCCCGTTCGACGGCCTTGATCGCCTCCCAGTCCTTGACCTGCTGTTCGGCGGACTTGTCGCGGGATTCGTCGCCGAAGACATGCGGATGCCGGAAGATCAGCTTGTCGCTGATCGCGGCGGCACAGTCGGCGAAATCGAACATCCCGGCCTCGCGCGCCATCTGGGCGTGAAACACCACCTGCAGCAGCAGGTCGCCCAGTTCTCCGGGCAGCTCGTCCCAGGCCTGGCGCTGGATCGCGTCCTCGACCTCGTGGGCCTCCTCGATCGTGTAGGGCGCGATCGAGGCGAAGTCCTGTTCGATGTCCCAGGGGCAGCCGGTCCTGGGGTCGCGCAGGGCGGCCATGATGTCCAGCAGGCGCGTGATCTGCGCGGCAGGGTCGAGGGTCATTGCAATTCCCTTCGTCAGGCGGAAGATGGCCCATCGACTGCCACAGCATAAGGCCCAAGTCCACATGCCCGTCCTGAACCGCATCGCCGATTTCGCAGATCAGATGACCGAATGGCGCCGCCACCTGCACCAGCATCCCGAACTGGGCTTCGACTGCGGCCAGACCGCGGCGTTCGTCGCGGCGCGCCTGCGCGAGTTCGGCGTGGACGAGATCCACGAGGGGATCGGCCGCACCGGGATCGTGGCGATCATCCGCGGGCAGGGAGAGGGCCCGACCATAGGCCTGCGCGCCGACATGGACGCCCTGCCCATGACCGAGACGACGGGCCTTCCCTGGGCCTCGACCGTGGCGGGGCGGATGCATGCCTGCGGGCATGACGGGCACACGACGATGCTGCTGGGGGCCGCGAAGTACCTGGCCGAGACGCGCAACTTTGCCGGCCGCGTCGCGCTGATCTTCCAGCCCGCCGAGGAGAACGGCGGCGGCGGCGACGCGATGGTCCAGGACGGGATGATGGACCGCTTTGCCATCGAACGCGTCTTTGCGATGCACAACAATCCCGGCCAGCAGACCGGCAGCTTCCAGACCACCCCCGGTCCGATCATGGCCGCCGTCGACACGTTCGAGATCGACGTGCAGGGCCGCGGCGGCCATGGCGCGATGCCGCACCTGACCGCCGACCCGATCGTGGCCGCCGTGGCGGTGGTCGGGGCGATCCAGACGATCAGCAGCCGCAACCACCATACCGCCGACGACCTGGCCCTGTCGGTCACCCAGATCCACACCGGTAGCGCCGACAACATCGTGCCGGACACGGCCTATATCTGCGGGACGGTGCGGACCTTTGCGCCCCATGTGCGCGACATGGTGCGCCGCCGCATGACCCAGATCTGCGACGGGCAGGCCCAGGCCTATGACGTGGAGATCCGCCTGAACTATCAGGAAGGCTATCCCGCGACGGTCAACGACGCCGAACAGACCGCCTTTGCCGTGCGCGTCGCCAAGGAGATCGCCGGCCCCGCCAATGTCGATCCCGACGCCGGCCGCGAGATGGGGGCCGAGGATTTCAGCTATATGCTGAACGCGCGGCCCGGCTGCTACCTGTTCCTGGGGCAGGGGGACGGGGCGGGGGTCCACCACCCGGCCTATGACTTCAACGACGCAATCTCTCCGGTCGGGGCCAGCTTCTTCGCGCGGCTTGTCGAACGCGCGCAGCCGGCGCAACCCTGATCACAAGGACGTTCGCCGCCCTTGCCAGCAAGGCGGCGGGCGCTTTCTTGCCAAGGGCGGACAGCGCGGCTAGGTTGCGCGCCAATCCTGACGCGGCCCCGGTCGCGCCCCCAGACCGAAAGGACCCTTGATGTTCGTGACCCCCGCCTATGCCCAAGCCGCCGGCGGCGCCGGTGCCGGTGCTGCATTCGCGCAGTTCATCCCGCTGCTCCTGATCTTCGCGATCATGTACTTCCTGATGATCCGCCCCCAGCAGAAGCGTCTGAAGGCACATCGCACGATGGTCGAGAACGTCAAGAAGGGTGACCGCGTCGTCACCCAGGGCGGCATCCTGGGCAAGGTCGTGTCGGTGGGCGAGGACGAGCTGGAGGTCGAGATCGCGACCGGCGTGCGTGTCCGCGTGATCCGCAGCACCCTGGCACAGGTCGTCACCAAGACCGAACCTGTCGCCGCAAACAGCTGAAAAGGCCCTAGCCAAGATGCTTCAGATCGACCGATGGAAGCGCGTCCTGATTTTCGGGATCTGCCTTCTGGGCCTGCTATATGCCTTGCCCAACGCCTTCTACGCCCGCGTCGAGGCGCATAACGATGCCGTGGCCCAGATCGAGGCCACCGGCGTCGAGACGCCCGAACTGGCCGCGGCGCGGGATGGGTGGCCGTCGTGGATGCCGTCGCATCTGGTCAATCTGGGGCTGGACCTGCGCGGCGGCGCCCATCTGCTGGGCGAGGTGCAGGTCGACCAGGTCTACAAGTCGCGCATGGATGCGCTGTGGCCCGAACTGCGCCGCGCGCTGTCGGATGCCCGCGACACCGTCGGATCGGTCCGCCGCGTGGCCTCCCCCGACGGCGTCCTGGCCATCGAGATCGGCAATGCCGACCAGATGGCCGCCGCGACCGAGATCGTGCGCGGATTTTCCACGCCCGTCACCACGCTGACCGGCGCGGGCCAGCAGTCGCTGGCCATCAGCACCCAGGGCGCGACCCTGACCATCCAGCTGTCGGATGCCGAAAAGGCCGTCACCGACGACCGCACGATCCAGCAATCGCTGGAGATCGTGCGCCGCCGCGTCGACGAGGTCGGCACGCGTGAACCCACCATCACCCGCCAGGGCGAGGACCGCATCCTGATCCAGGTGCCGGGCATCGGATCGGCCGCGGAACTCAAGGAGCTGATCGGCACCACCGCGCAGCTGACCTTCAACCCGGTCGTGGGCACCACTGCCGACCCGCAGGCCCAGCCCGGCGTCGGCCAGACGATCGCACCGTCCATCGACCAGCCGAACCTGTTCTATATCCTGGAGCAAAGCCCCGTCGTCACCGGCGAGGATCTGGTGGACGCCATGCCCGCCAGCGACGAGAACGGCCTGCCTTCGGTCAACTTCCGCTTCAACCCGACGGGGGCGCGGGCGTTCGGGGCCTATACCTCGGCCAATATCGGCCAGCCCTTCGCGATCGTCCTGGACAACGAGGTCATCTCGGCCCCGGTCATCCGCTCGGCGATCACCGGCGGATCGGGCCAGATTTCGGGCTCGATGGACTTCGACCAGGCGAACCAGCTGTCGATCCTGCTGCGCGCCGGCGCCCTGCCGGCCGAGCTGACCTTCCTCGAGGAACGCACCATCGGCCCCGAACTGGGCCAGGACAGCATCGAGGCCGGGCGCATCTCGGCCATCGTCGCCACCGGGCTGGTCGCGGCCTACCTGATCGCCAGCTATGGGCTGTTCGGCGTGTTCGCCTCGATCGCGGTCACGGTCAACGTCATCCTGATCCTGTCGATCATGAGCATGATGGGCGCAACCCTGACCCTGCCGGGCATCGCGGGCATCGTCCTGACGGTGGGCACCGCGGTCGACGCCAACGTCATCATCTTCGAGCGCATCCGCGAAGAGCTGCGCCGCGCCAAACGACCGTTCCGCGCCATCGAGGACGGTTTCCGCGAAGCGATGAGCGCGATCATGGACGCCAACGTCACCAGCTTCATCGCGGCGGCGGTCATGTTCTATCTAGGCTCGGGCCCGGTCAAGGGCTTTGCCGTCACGCTGACCATCGGTCTGGTCACCTCGGTCTTCACGGCGATCTTCCTGACGCGCCTGATGATCCTCACCTGGCTGGAATGGCGCAAGCCCGTCCAGCTGAACCTGTAAGGGGGACGCAATCATGGCCTTCCGTCTGAAACTGGTCCCCGACGTCACCCGGATCGACTTCTTCCGCTGGCAATGGCTGACCGTCGGGGCGTCCGCCGTGGCGGTGGTCGTGTCGATCCTGGCCACGATCTTCATGGGGCTGAACTACGGCATCGACTTCCGGGGCGGCACGACGATCCGCACCGAAAGCACCACCGCCTTCGACATCGGCGACTATCGCCAGGCGTTGGACGGCATGGGTTTCAGCGACGTGTCCATCACCGAGGTGTTCGACCCGTCCTTCGGGGCCGACCGCCACGTCGCCATGGTCCGCATCGGCACCACGGACGAGGCGGGATCGGTCTCTCCCGAGCAGTTGGCCGAGGTCGAGGCTGCGTTGCAGCAGGTCGACCCGCAGGTGACCTTCGCCTCGGTCGAATCCGTCGGACCCAAGGTGTCGGCCGAACTGATCCGCACCGCCATCATGGCGGTGGCGGCGGCGACCGTGGGCATCCTTCTCTACATCTGGCTGCGGTTCGAATGGCAGTTCGCGGTCGGCGCGGTGGTGTCGCTTCTGCATGACATCATCCTGACCGTCGGCGTCTTCGCGCTGTTCCAGATGAAGTTCGACCTGACGACCATCGCGGCGCTGCTGACGACATTGGGCTTCTCGGTCAACGACACCGTCGTGGTCTTCGACCGGCTGAGGGAGAACCTGATCAAGTTCAAGACGATGAAGCTGATCGACGTCATGAACCTGACCGTGAACGAGACGCTGTCGCGGACCGTCATGACCGCGGTGACCACCGCCATCGCGCTGACCGCGATGCTGGTCCTGGGCGGCGACGTGGTGCGCGGGTTCGTCTTCGCGATGCTGTGGGGCGTGTTCGTGGGCACCTATTCCACGGTCTATGTCGCCAAAAGCGTCGTTCTGTGGCTGGGCGTGAAACGCGACTGGTCCAAGGACGGCGACGGTCCCAAGAAGAACGTGTCTCCCTTCGAGGGCGCCGAGGAGGTCTGATGCCCGCCCTGACGCCTACGGATTTCACCGGCCAGAACGCGGTCGACGGCTATGGACCCGGCTTCTTCCGCATTGCCGGAAAGGTCCATCAGGGCGCGCAGGTGGTCGAAGCCGATCGCGTGACGCCCTGGGGCGGGCTGGACGATCCCGGCCCGCTGCTGGCGCTGGCCGGGCGCGTGGACGTGCTGTTCCTGGGGCTTGGGGCGCAGGTCGGCTATGCCCCGCGCGACCTGGCAGCGCAGCTGGACGCGCTTGGCGTGCGGGTCGAGGCGATGGCCTCGGCCACCGCGGCGCGCACCTACAACGTCACCCTGTCCGAAGGGCGGCGCGTCGCCTGCGCCCTGATCCCCGTGTGAGCCTGCTGGCCGTCCATGACCTTGCCGTCGCGCGCGGAGGTCTGCGGACGGTCGAGGGCGTCAGCTTTGCCCTGGACCCCGGTCAGGCGCTGATCCTGCGCGGCCCGAACGGGCTGGGCAAGACTACGCTGCTGCGCACGGTCGCGGGGCTGCAATCCCCCGTCGCAGGGCGGATCGACATGGCCGACGACGTCGTCGCCTATGCCGCCCATGCCGACGGGCTGAAACCGGCCCTGACGGCGCGCGAGAACCTGACATTCTGGGCGCGGGTCTTTGGCGGGCAGGGCGTCGATCGGGCCTTGGCCGCGATGGACCTGACCACGCTGGCCACGCGTCCCGCCGCGGCGCTGTCGGCGGGGCAGAAACGCAGACTGGGGCTGGCGCGACTGCTGGTCACGGGCCGTCCGCTGTGGGTGCTGGACGAGCCGACGGTGTCGCTGGATGCCGCCTCGGTCGCGCGCTTCGCGCAGGTGGTGGCCGACCATCTGGGGCAGGGCGGTGCGGCGCTGATCGCCACGCATATCGACATGACCCTGCCGCAGGCGCGCGTCCTGGACCTGACCCCGTTCCGCGCCCGGCCCGGCGCGCCCGTCGCGCGGCCGTCCGGCTTCAACGAGGCGTTCGGATGATCGCGCTCTTGATCCGCGACCTGCGTCTGGCCACGCGGGCGGGCGGCGGGTTCGGCCTGGGCGTTGCGTTCTTCCTGATCCTATCGGCGCTGGTGCCGTTCGGCGTCGGTCCGGACCGTGCGACGCTGGCCCCCGTGGCGCCGGGCATCCTGTGGGTCGGGGCACTGCTGGCATGCCTTCTGTCGCTGGATCGCATCTTTGCGCTGGATCACGAGGACGGCAGCCTGGACCTGCTGGCCACCGCCCCCCTGCCGCTGGAGGGGGCGGTCGCGATCAAGGCCCTGGCCCATTGGATCACCACCGGCCTGCCGCTGGTGCTGGCCGCCCCGATCTTCGGGCTGCTGCTGCACCTGCCGCTGCAGGCCGTGCCGGCGCTGGTGCTGTCGCTGGCCCTGGGCACGCCGGCGCTGTCGATGCTGGGGGCCTTCGGGGCGGCGATCACCGTCGGACTGCGCCGGGGGGGGCTGCTTTTGTCGCTGTTGGTCCTGCCGCTGTATATCCCCACACTGATCTTCGGCGCCGAGATCACCCGCCGCGGGGTCGAGGGGCAGGCCATCGGCACGCCGCTGGTGTTCCTGGCGGGCATCACGCTGGCGGTGCTGGCGCTGATCCCGCTGGCGGCAGCGGCGGCACTGCGCGTCAATCTGCGGTGAGACGCCCTTGAGGGCGCGGGGAAAACAGGGAATACACGGACACATGTCGATCTGGGAATACGCAAACCCCGCCAAGTTCATGCGCACCACCGAAGGGGCCTTGCCCTGGCTGGTCGGCAGCGCCGCAATCTGCTGCGTGGGCGGGGTGGTCTGGGGCTTCCTGACGCCCGAGGATTTTCGCCAGGGATCGACGGTCAAGATCGTCTTCCTGCACGTGCCCGCCGCGATGATGGCCATCAACATCTGGGTGATGATGCTGGTCGCGTCGCTGATCTGGATCATCCGCCGCCACCATGTCAGCGCGCTGGCCGCCCGGGCCGCGGCCCCCATCGGGGCGGTGATGACGCTGATCGCGCTGGCGACCGGGGCCATCTGGGGCCAGCCGATGTGGGGGACGTGGTGGGAATGGGACCCGCGCCTGACCTCGTTCCTGATCCTGTTCCTGTTCTACATCGGCTATATCGCGCTCTGGGCATCGGTCGAGGATCCCGACAGCGCCGCCGACCTGACGGGCGTGCTGTGCCTGGTGGGGTCGGTCTTTGCGCTGCTGTCGCGCTATGCGGTGCTGTTCTGGAACCAGGGCCTGCACCAGGGCGCCAGCCTGTCCGTCGCCCCCGGAGAGCGGATGTCCGCGGTCTATCGCCATCCGCTGTACCTGTCGATGCTGGGGTTCTTCCTGCTGACGCTGGCGCTGATCCTGATCCGCACCCGAACCGAAATCCGCAAGCGCCGCCTGGCCGCGCTGCAAGCCAGGGAGATGCGCGCATGATCGATCTTGGACGGTATGCCGGCACCGTGCTGGCAGCCTATGGGGTCAGCATCGTGCTGATCGCGGGGCTGGTCTGGCACACCGTCGCGGCCAATGCCCGCGCCCGCCGCGCCCTGCAGGAGTTCGAGCGCAATGGCTAGGATCGCGCCGCTGATGCTGCTGCCCCCGCTGGCCTTCGCGGCGCTGGCCGCGACCTTCCTGTGGGGCATGAACCGCGATGATCCGGGCAGCGTGCCGTCGGCCATGATCGGGCGTCAGGCACCGCCCGTGCCCGCCACGACCCTGCCCGGCAAGACCCAGCTGACCGACGCGATGCTGCGCGAACCGGGGGTCAAGCTGGTGAACTTCTGGGCAAGCTGGTGCCCGCCCTGCCGGATCGAACATCCGACCCTGATGGCGCTGTCCGAACAGCTGCCCGTCTATGGCGTCGATCTGCGCGATGTCGAGGCCAACGCGCTGCAGTTCCTGTCTGCCGACGGCGACCCCTTCGCGGCGCTGGCGACCGATCCGCGCGGACGGGCAGCCATCGACTGGGGCGTGACCGCGCCGCCGGAAACCTTCATCGTCGATGGCGAAGGGACGGTTCTGTACCGGTTCGCCGGGCCGCTGGTCGACGCCGATTACCAGACGCGATTTCTGCCAGAGCTGGAACGCGCACTGGCCGACCAAGACTAGGCTGCTTGCACCCAGTCCCCTTGCGCGACATGCTGACCCAAAGGCACGCACAAATAGGGGAGACGGCAGATGACACGGACAGGTCTGGCACTGGCGCTGCTGATGGGCAGCACCACTTGGGGCATGGCCCAGCAGGCGACCGACGCGATCGCGCCCGAGGCCGCGTCGGGCACGCGGATCACGACCGAAGGCTTTGGTGATCTGACGCAGGCCGCCCGCGACGGGCTGGCCGCCAAGGCCGAGGGTCGTGCGGTCACCGCCCCCGACTGGATGATCAGCGCCGCCCACCCGCTGGCCGTGCAGGCCGGCGCCCGTGTGTTGGAACAGGGCGGCAGCGCGGCCGACGCGATGGTCGCGGTCCAGGTCGTGCTTGGCCTGGTGGAACCGCAAAGCTCCGGCTTGGGTGGCGGGGCGTTCCTTGTCTGGTACGATGCCGCCACGGGCGAGGTGACCACGCTGGACGGCCGAGAGACGGCACCGATGGCCGTGACCCCCACGCTGTTCCAGGATGACGAGGGTCAGCCGCTGGACTTCATGGAGGCGGTGGTGGGCGGTCGGTCCGTCGGTACCCCCGGCACGCCGCGCCTGCTTGAGACCGCGCACCGCAAATGGGGTCGCGCCAACTGGGCCGGGCTGTTCCAGGACGGCATCGATCTGGCCCAGAACGGGTTCACGGTGTCGCCGCGGCTGGCCTCGCTGGTCGCGTCCGAAGGCGATGCCCTGGCCCGCTATCCGGCGACGACGGACTATTTCTTTCCCGGCGGTCAACCCATCGCGCAGGGGGCAACCCTGACCAACCCCGCCTATGCCGACACGCTGCGGGCGCTGGCCCGCGACGGTGCGGATGCCTTCTATGACGGTCCCATCGCGGACCAGATCGTCGCGGCGGTCCGCGGGGCCGAGGACAATCCCGGCCTGCTGACCCGGTCCGACCTGTCGGCCTATCGCGTCGTGGAGCGTCCGGCGGTCTGTGTCGAGTATCGCGATCACGACGTCTGCGGCATGGGGCCGCCATCCTCCGGGGGTCTGACGGTGGGGCAGATCCTGGGGATGCTGGGCGGCTATGACCTGGCTTCGCTTGGCGCCGAAAGTCCCGAGGCGTGGCGCCTGATCGGCGACGCCTCGCGCCTGGCCTTCGCGGATCGGGGCCGCTTCATGGCGGATGCCGATCATGTGGCGATGCCGACCCAAGGGTTGATCGACCCGGCCTATCTGGACGAACGCGCAGCCCTGCTGCAGGGGGACGACAGCCTGCCAGAGGTCACCGCCGGCCAGCCGGGGTGGAGCCACGCCGCTCTGTGGGGCCAGGACAGCGCGCTGGAACTGCCCTCGACCACCCATATCTCGATCGTGGATGGCGACGGGAATGCGCTGTCGATGACCACCACCATCGAAAACGGTTTCGGGTCGCGGATGATGGCGGCGGGGTTCCTGCTGAACAACGAGCTGACCGATTTCAGCTTCGAGACGCATGACGCGGACGGCTGGCCCATCGCCAATGCCATCGCGCCGGGCAAGCGGCCGCGGTCGTCGATGGCGCCGACCATCGTGCTGAAGGACGACGCCCCGGTGATGGTGATCGGATCGCCGGGCGGCAGCCGGATCATCGGCTATGTCGCGCGGGCCATCGTGGCGCATCTGGACTGGGGCCTGGACATCCAGGCCGCCGTGGCCGGGCCGAACCTGGTGAACCGTTTCGGCCCGATGGACGTCGAGGCGGGGCTGCCCGTGGCCCTGACCGACGGGCTGACCGCGATGGGGTTCGAGCTGAACGAGACCGAGCTGACGTCGGGCCTGCAGGGGATCGTGGTCACCCCCGACGGGTTGCAGGGCGGCGCCGACCCGCGCCGCGAGGGTGTCGCCATCGGCGGCTGATCAGCGCCGGGCGGGGTCTGTCCCCGCGTCGGTCCTCGCGGGGTTTTCGGCAACAAAGATGCCCGCCCCGCCGTGGTCGGCGCCCATCCTGGCCTTGGTCATGAAAAAACCCCCGGCGCGGTGCCGGGGGTTTCCTTTTCGCAGCGCGGGCCGATCAGGCGGCGGCGAGGTTGCGCAGCACATAGTGCAGCACACCACCGTTCTTCAGATAGTCGATCTCGACCTCGGTATCGACGCGGGCCTTCAACTGGATCGTCTTCTCGGTGCCGTGGGCGTACTTGATCGTGCAAGGCACCATCGACAGCGGCTTGAAGTCGCCGGCCAGCCCCTCGATCGTCACGACCTCGTCGCCGGTCAGGTTCAGCGAATGGCGGGTGTCGCCATTGGTGAACTCGAACGGGATGACGCCCATGCCGACCAGGTTCGACCGGTGGATCCGCTCGAAGGATTCCGCGACCACGGCCTTGACGCCCAGCAGGTTGGTGCCCTTGGCCGCCCAGTCACGCGACGAACCTGCGCCGTATTCCTTGCCGCCGAAGATCACCAACGGGGTGTCCTGTTCGACATAGGACATCGCGGCGTCATAGATTGCAGCCTGGTTGCCCGACGCGTCCTTGGAGTAGCCGCCCTCGACCCCGTCCAGCATCTCGTTGCGGATGCGGATGTTGGCGAAGGTGCCGCGCATCATGATCTCGTGGTTGCCGCGACGCGAGCCGTAGCTGTTGAAATCGCGCGGCGAGACCTGGCGCTCCGTCAGGTACTTGCCTGCCGGAGTGGTAGGCTTGAACGAACCTGCGGGGCTGATGTGGTCGGTCGTGATCATGTCGCCCAGCAGCGCCAGGACGCGGGCGCCCTTCACGTCGCTGATCGTGCCCGCATCCTTGGACATGCCCTGGAAATAGGGCGGGTTCTGGATGTAGGTCGACGAGGCCGGCCAGTCATAGGTCTCGCTGTCGGTGATCTCCACGCCCTGCCAGCGCTCGTCGCCCTTGAAGACGTCGGCGTATTTCGCCTGGAACATCTCGCGGGTGACGATGGTGTCGACCAGGTCCGCGACCTCCTTGGAGGTGGGCCAGATGTCCTTCAGGTAGACCGGCTTGCCGTCGGGCGTGTGCGCCAGCGGGTCCTTGGTCACGTCGATGTTCATGTCGCCCGCGATGGCATAGGCCACGACCAGCGGGGGGCTGGCCAGATAGTTCGCACGGACGTCCGGGCTGATGCGCCCTTCGAAGTTGCGGTTGCCCGACAGGACCGACACGGCGACCAGGTCGTTGTCGTTCACGGCCTTCGAGATCTCGGGCTGCAGCGGGCCCGAGTTGCCGATGCAGGTGGTGCAGCCGAAGCCCACCAGGTTGAAGCCCAGGGCGTCCAGGTCTTCCTGCAGGTTCGCAGCCTTGAGGTACTCCTCGACCACCTGCGAGCCGGGTGCCAGCGAGGTCTTGACCCAGGGCTTGCGGGTCAGGCCCAGGGCGCGCGCCTTGCGGGCGACCAGGCCCGCGGCCATCAGCACATAGGGGTTCGAGGTGTTGGTGCAGGAGGTGATCGAGGCGATCACGACCGAACCGTCACGCAGGGTATAGTCCTCGCCCTCGACGGCACCGCTGTTCAGGTGGCCGTGGCTGCCGCCGGGGATTTCCTCGGGTGCGGGATCGGGGGATCCGGCTTCCTCGGTCATCTCGGCCTTCTCCTCGGCCGGGACGGACAGTGCCGGGCGGATGCCGCGGATGTATTCGCCGAAGGCGGTCGCGGCCTCGGTCAGGGGAACGTGGTCCTGCGGGCGCTTGGGCCCCGAAATCGCCGGGACGACCGTGCTCTGGTCCAGCTCCAGCGTCGAGGAGTAGACGGGCGCATAATCCGCCGTGCGCCAGAATCCGTTCTCCTTGGCATAGGCCTCGACCAGGGCAATGCGGTCCTCCTCGCGACCGGTCTGGCGCAGATAGCGCAGCGTCTCGTCGTCGATCGGGAAGAAGCCGCAGGTGGCGCCGTATTCGGGGGCCATGTTGGCGATGGTCGCACGGTCGGCCAGCGGCATGTGGTCCAGCCCCTCGCCGTAGAACTCGACGAACTTGCCGACGACGCCGTGGGCGCGCAGCATCTGGGTGACCTTCAGCACCAGATCGGTGGCGGTGACGCCCTCGCGCAGCGCGCCGGTGACCTTGAAGCCCACGACCTCGGGGATCAGCATCGAGATCGGCTGGCCCAGCATCGCGGCCTCGGCCTCGATCCCGCCCACGCCCCAGCCCAGGACGGCCAGGCCGTTGACCATGGTGGTGTGGCTGTCGGTGCCGACCAGCGTGTCGGGATAGGCGACGGTCTTGCCGTTCTGGTCCGTGTCGGTCCAGACGGTCTGGGCCAGGTATTCCAGGTTCACCTGGTGGCAGATGCCGGTGCCGGGCGGGACCACGCGGAAGTTGTTGAACGCCTTCTGGCCCCATTTCAGGAACGTGTAACGCTCCATGTTGCGCTCGTATTCCAGTTCGACGTTGCGCTGGAAGGCGCGGGGGGTGCCGAATTCGTCGATCATGACCGAGTGGTCGATGACCAGGTCGACCGGGTTCAGCGGGTTGATCTGTTGCGGGTCGCCGCCAAGCGCCTTGATGCCGTCGCGCATCGCGGCCAGGTCGACCACCGCCGGAACGCCGGTGAAGTCCTGCATCAGCACGCGGGCCGGGCGATAGGCGATCTCGCGGCTGGACTTGCCGCCGTCGGTGGCCCATTGCGCGAATGCCTTGACGTCGTCGACGGACACGGTGCGGCCGTCATCCTCGAAGCGCAGCATGTTCTCCAGCACGACCTTCAGCGCGGCCGGCAGTTTCGAAAAGTCGCCAAGCCCCGCCTCGGTGGCGGCGGCGATCGAGTAATAGTCGACGCTCTGCGCGCCCGCGCTCAGCGTGCGGCGCGTCTTGGCGGTGTCGGTTCCGGTCTGGATGGGCATCAAGGCCTCCCTGTCTGCAAGAATGGATGGGTCCGGCGTGTGCCTTGCTTTGCCCCATCGGGGGGCATCGCGCAAGGGTTGCGTCGTGAATTGTATGCGATTGCATACCATCTTTCGCGCTGTTGCTCAAGAGGCACGCATCGGTCCGTCGCACGCGCTGACGAAGCCTTGATTTGGTGTTTCACCGCGCCACCCGTTAACACGCTGGATGTGAAACATGACGGGAAACATCTTATGGCCCTGTGGCCCCGATCTGCGTTGCGGCCCTGCCGCGGGATGGGCGGGACCATGATGCTGGTGGCGATGCTGGCCGCGGCGCCGGTGCTGGCGCAGGATGGCGGCCATGCCGACATCACGCAGCGCAGCGCGCCAAGCCCCGCGCCCAGCCAGATGAACCGCCCGGAGGCGCCGCTGATCCTGGCGCCCGACGATCCGGGCCGGCAGAGCCCCTCGACGATGTCGCTGACGGAATCGGGCGGCGTGAACGGTTTCGTCCCTGCCGAGGCCGCGCCGCCGGTGACGGCGGACCTGCCCTCGGCCAACCTGCCGGTCGTGGTCGAGCTGTTCACCTCTCAGGGCTGTTCGTCCTGTCCCCCGGCCGATGCGATGCTGACCATGCTGGCGGGACAGCACGACGTGCTGCCACTGTCCTTCCATGTCGACTACTGGGACTATCTGGGCTGGGCCGACAGCTTTGCCCGGCCCGAATTCACCGAACGCCAAAGCGCCTATGCCCATGCGGTGGGCGAACGGTCCGTCTATACGCCGCAGATGATCGTGGACGGACAGGACACCGCGGTCGCGCCGGGGCCCGCGCAGCTGATGGGCCTGATCGACGCCCACCGCTTTGCCCCCGCCGAGGTCACCATCCAGCGAGAGCGCACCGATGCCGGAGAGACGATCGAGCTGCAGCCCCTGTCCGATCTGGGCGGCAAGGTCGACGTGCTGCTGGTTCGCTATGCCCCCGAACGCCCCGTCGACATGACCGCCGGAGAGAACCGCGGCAAGACCGTCATCTATACCAATGTCGTCCTGGGGATGCAGCATCTGACCCGGTGGAACGGGCTGCAGCCATTGCGCCTGACGGTGCGCGCGGACCTGGTCGGCGATGCGTCCTTTCCCGACGACACGCGCTACGCCCTGCTCGTCCAGCAGATGATGGGCAAGCGTGCCCTGCCGGGACCGATCGTGGCGGCCATCCGGCTGGACTGACCCGTCGCGTCTTGCACATCCTGCAAATCGGGGCCATCAGGCGGGATGGGCGATTTCATCATCCAGATCGCCGGGACCGAACAGGGTGCGCGGCTTGCGTCGATCCTGGCGATCACGGCAGCCTTCCTGCACGCGGTCTTCGGCGCGCTGCAGAAGGGGCGGCACGATCCCTGGATCAGCCGCGCCGCGATCGACCTGTCCTATCTGGTGCTGGCCTTGCCGGTCGCGCTGTTCCTGGTGCCGTGGCCCGATCCGCATCTGTGGCCGGTGCTGGCGGGCGCGATGGGCATACACATTGCCTACAAGATCGCGCAGGCCAAGACCTATCAGCGGGGGGCCTTCACGGTCGTCTATCCCGTGGTGCGCGGGTCCGCGCCGCTGGTCGTGGTGCTGGTCGCGATGATCGTCTTTGACGAACGCTTCAACGCGGTGCAGTGGGTGGGGCTGGGCCTGCTGGTCGGCGGCATCTTCGGGCTGGCGCTGAACAGCCTGCGCAAGCTGAAGGTCGGTCGCGACACGCTGGTCCCGGCGCTGGCCTGGGCGCTGATCACCGGCGTGACGGTCGCGGCCTATACGACCTATGACGCCTGGGGCATCCGGCTGGCGGCGAACCCGTTCACGTTTCTGGCATGGTTCTTCGTGCTGGACGGCCTGTTCATGCCGCTGCTGAGCTGGCGCCGGCTGGCCGCCCTGCCGCGCGCCGAGGTCGCGCCCCTGGCTGCGCGCGGCATGATCGGCGCCGTGGTGGCATTCGCCAGCTTCGGGTCGGTGATGCTGGCCACGCGCATCGACGACGTGGGTCGCGCCGCCGTGCTGAGAGAGACCTCGACCGTGTTCGCCGCCCTTGTGGGCTGGGTCATCCTGGGCGAAAAGGTGGGGCCGCGGCGCGTCGCGCTGATGGCGCTGATCGCGCTTGGCGCGGTCATCGTGGAATTCGCCGCCTGACGGGCGGCCACAGGAAGGCAGTCGGGATGGAAAACACGAAACCCTGGGTCAAGCCGGCGCTGGAGTTCGGCCCCCTGATCCTGTTCTTTGCGGTGTTCATGCTGTATCGCAACGACACCGTGACCATCGCGGGGGAAAGCTATGGCGGGTTCATCCTGGCCACGCTGGCCTTCATTCCCGCGCTGATGCTGACGACCGCGGTCCAGTGGCGCATCACCGGCAAGCTGGCGCCGATGCAGGTAGCCACGCTGGTGCTGGTCATCGTCTTTGGCGGGCTGTCGGTCTGGCTGAACGATCCGCGCTTCTTCAAGCTGAAGCCCACGATCATCTATCTGCTGTTCGCGGCCATCCTGGGCGTCGGGCTGATGCTGCGCCGCAACTGGCTGGGCGCCGTCCTGTCCGAGGCGCTGCCGATGGACGCGGAAGGCTGGCGCAAGCTGACGCTGCGCATGGCGCTGTTCTTCGTGGCGCTGGCCATCGCGAACGAACTGGTCTGGCGCAACCTGTCGGACAGCACCTGGGTCTGGTTCAAGACCTTCGGCCTGCCGGTTCTGCTGTTCGCGTTCCTGCTGGGCAATGCGAAACTGTATCGCGATCACGCCTTGCCCGCCAAGGACGACGCCCAGCCCTAGGCCCGCATTCCGCCCAGGGACACCGGCCCCGCCCGCAGCCGCGACCAGCGCGGCTGTGGCCGCAGCGGCAGGTGATGGCGCAGCAGGCCCAAGGGCAGGGCCCAGGGGTGGCACAGCGCCGCACGGTAGAAGGCGAACAGTCCCTGGCGCCGATAGGGCGTCCAATGCGACATCAGCCGGGCTCCGCGGGCGGTGGGAAAGCCCAAGGTCTCCAGCGCCTCGAGGGTGGCGGCATCGTCGATCTGCAGGTCGACCCAGTTGGCGCGGGCCTGCGCCAGTCCTGCGCCAAGCGCCCGCCTGCGCCCGCGTGACAGCAGTTGTTCCAGCGCGAAATCGAACAGGTCGTTTTCGCGGGCGGTGACGTTCAGCACCTCGGCCATGCGGCCCGCCGGACTGTCCAGCGCCGATTGGGCGGCCTCCTGGAATTCGGCGGCGTTCAGCAGGACGATCCGGCCGATGCTGCCGGGCGCGGCATGGGCCAGCGCCTGCAGCGCCACGCGGCCGCCAAGCGAATGCCCGATCAGCCCGACGGGCCGCCCCGCAAGCGTCGCCAGATCGTTGATCATTGCGCCCAGGCCCGCCCCGGCCCCGGCGGCGCGGTCATAGGCGTGGCGCAGTCTGCCCCGCGCCTCCCATCCGCAAGCCAGGGCCAGGCCTTCGGACGGATCGCCCTGAAAGCCCAGCTGCTGCGGCCACGAGATGCCGCCGGGACCGGCCTGGGGCGACAGGATGTGGCGATGCGGGTCATGCGCCGGATGGGCCGGGGAATAGCGATAGCCGTGCAGCATCACCAGGACCGGCGCCCCCGCGGGCAGGCGGCGCGCGGCGTCCCGCAGGGCAGGGGGCACAGGCTGGTCGGCATCCATCCGCATCACGGGCATCGCGGCCTCCGTTCCCGGTCGATCCCGGACTAGGGACAGGCTGCGACGGGCGCGTGAAAAATCTGTTAATGCTGCGTGACGTTGCGCGGCTGCCGCAAATTCGCCCATGCCGGGCCCGGATCGTTTTCGGCATTGAATTTTGATGGGTTCCACCGCTATGTTGGCCCCATGCGCAGGGCTGCCCGCAACCGGGGGTTGCCACGCGCCGAAAGTTTCGCAGCGCGGCACCTCTGATCCCGATACCGGGCAGCCATGTGTCCCGCGGAAAACCAAGCCTCCGTCGCGCCACCGCATTGCGGGGCGGCGCAGGAGGTCAGATGAACAGCGGCCCCGCCTTGCGGCATCGGGCCATCCTAGGGAACAGACGCGATGACGCGCGCTTTGGACGGCAGACTTCGGGACGGGCGGGCAGGATGCCCCGTCCGACCGGACGTCTTCGACGGTGACGCGCCCGTGTCCTCATCACACCGCAGACCGAACCGGGGGATGCCGATGGCGCCACCCGGTCTTCGGCTGCGCGAAAGACATAACAATGGCAATGAAAATGCTGATCGACGCCACCCATGCCGAGGAAACTCGGGTGGTCGTGGTCGATGGAACCAAAGTCGAGGAATTTGATTTCGAGACGGCCAACCGGCGCCAGATCGCCGGGAACATCTACCTGGCCAAGATCACGCGGGTCGAGCCCTCGCTGCAGGCGGCCTTCGTGGATTACGGCGGGAACCGCCACGGCTTCCTGGCCTTCGCGGAAATCCATCCGGACTATTACCAGATCCCCGCGGCCGACCGCGAGGCGCTGAAGGCCGAGGAACGCGCCGATGCCGAGGCCCAGGAGGCCGAGGAGGAGCGTGGCCGTTCGCGCCGCAAGCCCCGCGCCGAGGCGGTCGATGCCTCGGACGAAACGACGACCGACGACGCGGGCCAAGACGCGACCGACAAGGACGACGAGATCGAATCGGTCGCCGACGAGGACGTGACCGAGGAGGTCCGCGCACCCCGAAAGCCGCGTGCGCGCCGCTACAAGATCCAAGAGGTCGTCAAGGTCCGCCAGATCATGCTGGTGCAGGTCGTCAAGGAGGAGCGTGGCAACAAGGGTGCCGCGCTGACCACCTATCTGTCGCTGCCCGGCCGCTACTGCGTCCTGATGCCCAACACCGCGCGCGGCGGTGGCATCAGCCGCAAGATCACCAATGCCGCGGATCGCAAGAAACTTAAGGACATCGCGGGCGAACTTGATGTGCCCAAGGGCGCCGGTCTGATCATCCGCACCGCGGGCAGCGAGCGCACCCGGATGGAGATCCGCCGCGATTACGAGTACCTGCTGCGCCTGTGGGAGCAGATCCGCGACCTGACCTTCAAGTCGATCGCACCGGCCGCCATCTATGAGGAAGGCGACCTGATCAAGCGCAACATCCGCGACCTGTACTCCAAGGACATCGACGAGGTGCTGGTCGAGGGTGAGCGCGGCTATCAGCAGGCGCGCGACTTCATGCAGATGATCATGCCGACGCATGCCGACAGCGTGAAGCACTACCAGGACCAGATGCCGCTGTTCGCGCGCTTCCAGGTCGAAAGCTATCTGGCGGGCATGTTCAACCCGGTCGTGCAGCTGAAATCGGGCGGCTACATCGTCATCGGCATCACCGAGGCGCTGGTCGCGATCGACGTGAACTCGGGCCGGGCCACCAAGGAGGGCTCGATCGAGGAGACCGCGCTCAAGACCAACCTTGAGGCCGCCGACGAGGTCGCCCGCCAGCTGCGCCTGCGCGACCTGGCCGGGCTGATCGTCATCGACTTCATCGACATGGACGAGCGTCGCAACAACGCCGCCGTGGAGAAGCGCATCAAGGACAAGCTGAAGTCCGACCGCGCCCGCATCCAGATCGGCCGCATCTCGGGGTTCGGCCTGATGGAGATGTCGCGCCAGCGCCTGCGCCCCGGCATGCTGGAATCGACCACGCAGCCTTGTGCCCATTGCCACGGCACCGGCCTGATCCGCAGCGATGACAGCCTGGCGCTGACCATCCTGCGCGCGATCGAGGACGAGGGCACCCGCAAGCGTTCTCGCGAGGTTCTGGTCAAGGCGCCCGTCGCCGTCGCCAACTTCCTGATGAACGCCAAGCGCGAGCATGTCGCGGGCATCGAGGCGCGTTACGGCCTGTCCGTGCGCGTCGAGGCGGACCCGGCACTGGTGTCCCCGGACTTCGCGATCGAGAAGTTCAAGACCGCGACCCGCGTGCTGCCCGAGCCCAGCCACGTTCCCCTGGGCGTCAATGCCGACCTGATGGCCAGCATCGACGAGGAGGAGGACCTGGACGTCGCCGAGCCGCAGGAGGAGCCGGTGGCCGAGGTCGTCGAGGCGTCCGAACCCGCCGCCGAGCCGCGCGCCGAGCGTCCCGCCGATGCGGATGCCGATGGCGAGGGTCGGTCGCGTCGCCGCCGTCGTCGTCGTCGCCGGAAATCCGGCGAGCGTCCCGAGGGCGAGGATCTGCGCGCCGATGATGATCAGGACGACGATGGCGAGGACCAGTCCGACGAGGACGTGGCAGCCCCCGCCGCCGCCGAACCGGTTGCCGCTGCTGCCGATGATCAGCCCGAGGCCGATACGCCCCAGGCCGAGGAGGAGGCTCCTGCCGGTCGCACCCGGACGCGTTCGCGCGGCCGGTCGCGGTCCAGAAAGCCGGTCGATGCGCAGCCCCTGGCCGAGGTCGTTGATCTGCAGGACAGCCAGGATGCCCGCGCCGATGCGCTGCCCGGCATGAACGCCGCCCCCGTCGCCGCCGAAGCGGTAGCCGAGGCGCTGGTCGAGACTGCCGCGGCCCCGGTCGATGCGGCACCCACGGAGCCCGAACCGCAGGTCGAGGCCCAGCCCGAACCCGTCGCCGAGGCCGCGCCCTCCAAGCGGCGCGGATGGTGGTCGGGCCGGTAAGGTTCGCTGAACCAGGGGCGCGGTGGCAACACCGCGCCCCTTTTGCCATCCGGCCCACGCATCCGTGACGCCATGGCCCCTGTCCTTTGCATCCCCACCCGCTAAGGTGTCGCGATGTTGGGAATCGAACTCGCCACCGCCGCCTTCCTGCCTGCCGCCTTCGTGGCGTTGCTGGCGGGTGTCCTGTCCTTCCTGTCGCCCTGCGTGCTGCCGATCGTGCCGCCCTATCTAGCCTACATGACCGGGGTGGGGGTGAACGGGCTGAAGACGCGCGAACGCAGCGCCGTCGTGCCCGCGCTGTTCTTCGTGCTGGGCCTGTCGACGGTCTTTCTGGTGATGGGCTTTGCCGCGTCGGCCTTCGGGCGCGCCTTCCTGCAGTATCAGGACATCCTGGCCCGCGTCGCCGGTGTCATGGTGGTGGTGATGGGCCTGCATTTCCTGCACGTCATCCGCATCCCCCTTCTGGACCACGAGGCCCGGCTGCAATCGGGCCAGCAAGGCGGCGGCGCGTTGGGCGCCTATGTGCTGGGGCTGGCCTTCGCCTTTGGCTGGACGCCCTGCATCGGCCCGCAACTGGGCATGATCCTGTCGCTGGCGGCCACCGGGGGCGAACTGTCCCGCGGAACCGCACTCCTGGCGGTCTATGCCCTTGGGCTGGGGATCCCGTTCCTGCTGGCCGCAATCTTCATCAACCGGGCCATCGGCCTGATGAACCGCGTCAAGCCGTACCTCAAGACCATCGAACGCGTCATGGGCGCGCTTCTGGTCGTCGTGGGTGTCATGCTGCTGACCGGTGCCTTTTCTGCCTTCAGCTTCTGGCTGCTGGAGACGTTCCCCGCCCTGGCCACCCTGGGCTGAACCGCACGGCCGGCGCAGCCGGCACGGGGCCGGGCGGCAGCGCGCCGGAGGCCGCTTGCGGGCTCCGGCCCCGTCGCGCGATCACGTTGCGGCGCGAGCCCCGCCCCGCGGACAATCTCTGGTAGCGCGCCTGCGACAATCGCGCTATCCTTGTGCCCAGATCCGGGCAAACCGGACAGGACAGAGGCAGTGACGGCGGTATTCCCATGACCGAGATGGTCTTCGGCACGACGCCCGTTCGGGCGGGCGACCCGATTCTTCCACGCTGGTGGCGAACCCTGGACAAATGGTCGTTGACCTGCGTCCTTGGCCTGTTCGCCATCGGTCTTCTGCTGGGGCTGGCCGCATCGGTGCCCCTGGCAGAAAAGAACAACCTGCCGCGGTTCTACTATGTCCAGCGGCAGATGGTGTTCGGGGGAATGGGCCTGTTCGTGATGCTGGTCATCTCGATGCTGACCCCCCGCCAGATCCGCCGCATCGGCGTTCTGGGCTTTGCCGTGTCCTTCCTGCTGATCCTGGCCCTGCCGATCATCGGCACCGACTTCGGAAAGGGCGCGACGCGGTGGCTGTCGCTCGGCTTCGTGTCGGTGCAGCCGTCGGAATTCCTCAAGCCGGGCTTCGTGGCGCTTTGCGCTTGGTTCATGGCCTCGGCGCAGGAACCGGGCGGCCCTCCGGGGCGGATCTATTCCTTTGGCGCCGCGCTGACGATCGTCATCCTGCTGGCCCTGCAGCCCGACTTCGGCCAGGCCTCGCTGGTGCTGTTCTCGTGGCTGGTGATGTATTTCGTCGCCGGGTCGCCGGTCATCCTGATCGTCTGCGTCGCGGGACTGGCCGGGATGGGCGGTCTGTTCGCCTATAACGCGTCCGAACACTTTGCCCGCCGGATCAACAGCTTCCTGTCATCGGAAATCGATGCGAACACCCAGATCTACTTTGCCACGAATGCCATCCAGGAAGGCCGCTTCTTCGGCGTCGGCGTGGGCGAGGGGACGGTGAAATGGTCGCTCCCCGATGCGCATACCGACTTCATCATCGCCGTCGCGGCCGAGGAATACGGCTTCATCATGGTCCTGGCGATCATCCTCCTCTACATGACCATCGTCATGCGCTCGCTGCTGCGGCTGGTGCGGGAACGCGATCCGTTCGCCCGCATCGCCGGCACGGGCCTGGCCTGCGCCTTCGGCGTGCAGGCGCTGATCAACATGGGCGTCGCGGTGCGCCTGCTGCCCGCCAAGGGCATGACGCTGCCCTTCGTCAGCTATGGCGGCTCGTCCATGATCGCGTCCGGCATCGCGCTTGGCATGCTGCTGGCGCTGACCCGCACCCGTCCGCAGGGCGAGTTCGCCGAAATCCTGCGCCGGTCCCGCTGATGGCCGCCCCCCTTGCCCTGATCGCCGCCGGAGGCACCGGCGGCCACATGTTTCCGGCCCAGGCCCTGGCCGAGCTGCTGCTGGCGCAGGGCTGGCGCGTCAAGCTGTCCACCGATGACCGCGGTGCGCGCTATGCCGGCGGCTTCCCCGAGGCGGTCGAGCGCCAGGTGGTGAAATCCGCGACCACCGCGCGCGGCGGGCTGTCGGGCAAGCTGGCGGCACCGTTCAAGATCGCCGCCGGGGTGCTGGCCGCCCGCCGGGCCTTCCGGCGCGACCGCCCGTCGGTCGTGATCGGGTTCGGCGGCTATCCGACCATTCCGGCGCTGTCGGCGGCGCATCTGATGGGCCTGCCGCGGATGATCCACGAACAGAACGGCGTCATGGGTCGGGTGAACCGGATGTTCGCGGCGCGCGTGCACCGCGTGGCCTGCGGCACCTGGCCCACGATCCTGCCGCAGGGCATTTCGGGTCAGCACGTCGGCAACCCGGTCCGCGGCGCGGTCCTGGACCGGGCCGCCAGCCCCTATGTCGCGCCGGGCGAGGGGACGCTGAACCTGCTCGTCATCGGCGGCAGCCAGGGGGCGCGCGTCCTGTCGCAGGTCGTGCCAGCGGCCATCGCCGCCCTGCCTGCGGACCTGCGCGCCCGTCTGCAGGTCAGCCACCAGGCCCGCCCCGAGGATGCCGATCAGGTCACGGCTGCCTATGCCGCAGCCGGCATCGCGGCCGAGGTTCAGCCCTTCTTCACCGACGTGCCGGACCGCATCGCGGCCGCGCATCTGGTGATCAGCCGGTCGGGCGCATCGTCGCTGGCCGACATCACCGTGATCGGCCGCCCGGCGATCCTGATCCCCTTTGCCGCCGCCACCGGCGATCACCAGACCGCGAATGCGCAGGCGCTGGCCGATGCGGGCGCGGCGCATGTCCATCCCGAATCCGTGCTTGACGCGGACAGCCTCACGCGCGACATCCGCGCGATCCTGACGGACCCCGCCCAGGCCACGGCCATGGCGCAGGCGGCCCTGACCCTGGCGCGCCCCGACGCGGCGCGCCGCCTGTACGACCTCGTCGAGGAGATCACGCGATGAACGCAGCGACAAAACTGCCCGGAGAGCTGGGCCCCATCCATTTCGTGGGCATCGGCGGCATCGGCATGTCGGGCATCGCCGAGGTGCTGCTGACCCTGGGCTATCGCGTCCAGGGCAGCGATTCCAAGAAATCCAAGATCACCGACCGGCTGGAGACCCTGGGCGCCACCGTCTTCGAGGGCCAGCGCGCCGAGAACGTCGCGGGCGCAGGCGTCATCGTCATCTCGACCGCGATCAAGAAGGGCAACCCCGAGCTGGAGGAGGCGCGCCTGCGCGGCCTGCCAATCGTGCGCCGGGCCGAGATGCTGGCCGAACTGATGCGGCTGAAATCGAACATCGCCATCGCCGGCACGCATGGCAAGACGACGACCACCACGATGGTCGCGACCCTGCTGGATGCGGGCGGGCTGGACCCCACGGTCATCAACGGCGGCGTGATCCACGCCTATGGCTCGAACGCGCGGGCCGGTGCGGGCGAGTGGATGGTGGTCGAGGCCGACGAATCCGACGGCAGCTTCAACCGCCTTCCCGCCGACATCGCGATCGTAACCAATATCGACCCCGAGCACATGGAGCATTGGGGCAGCTTCGATGCGCTGCGCCAGGCCTTCACCAACTTCGCGTCGTCGGTGCCGTTCTACGGCCTGGCCGTCTGCTGCACCGACCATCCCGAGGTGCAGGCGCTGGTGGGTCGGTTGACCGATCGCCGCGTGGTGACCTTCGGCTTCAACGCGCAGGCCGACGTGCGGGCGATGAACCTGACCTATGACAAGGGCATCGCGCATTTCGACATCGCGCTGCAGGGCGAGGCGACCGACGGTCCGATCCCGATGATCGAGGGCTGCACCCTGCCCATGCCGGGCGACCACAACGTCTCGAACTGCCTGGCGGCCGTGGCCGTCGCACGCCACCTGGGCATCAAGAAATCCGAGATCCGCACCGCGCTGGCGAAATTCGGCGGGGTCGGCCGCCGCTTTACCCGCGTCGGAGAGATCAATGGCGTGACCATCATCGACGATTACGGCCACCACCCGGTGGAGATCGCCGCCGTCCTCAAGGCCGCGCGCCAGGCCAGCACCGGCCGCGTGATCGCGGTCCACCAGCCGCACCGCTATTCGCGCCTGTCGAACCTGTTCGAGGATTTCTGCACCTGCTTCAACGAGGCCGACGTGGTCGCCATCGCCGACGTCTACTCCGCCGGAGAGGAGCCCATTCCCGGCGCTTCGCGCGACGACCTGGTGGCGGGGCTGATCGCCCACGGCCACCGCCACGCCCGCGCCATCCTGTCCGAGGACGACCTGGAGCGACTGGTCCGCGAACAGGCGCGGCCCGGTGACATGGTGGTCTGCCTGGGGGCTGGCACGATCTCGACCTGGGCCAACGGGCTGCCCGCGCGGTTGCAGGGCCAAGCCGCGTGACGGCCACGCCCGATCTTGCGATCCTGCCGCTGCTGGCGCTGGTGGGGGCGGCGGTCTGGCTGGCGCTGGCCTGCCTGACCCCGCGCCTGAACCGCCGCTGGCAGCGACGCGCCAGTTGGGTCCTGGTACTGGCAGGCGTCCCGGTTCTGGGCTGGCTGACGCTGGAATGGGGACCGGGCCTGGGCGTTCTGGGCTTTGGACTGGGTCTGCTGATGCTGCTGGGCCGTCCGACAGCGCGGCGCCGCGCGGCGCGGCTGCCCACGCCCGCCCCGATGAACACCGCCGAAGGACAGCGATGAATCCCTGGATCATCGCGGGCCTGTGCCTGTCGGGCGCGGGCGTCATCGCCTGGGGCAGCGCGCGGCTGCAGCTGCGCTGGCCGCTTCTGGTCCTGGCGGCACTGCTGGCGGCCATCGCGCTGCAGCTGTTTCGGGCAGCGCAGGGGCAGGGGGGCTTTCACGACCTGGCGGCCGTCGTCGCGCAAAGCTTTACCGTCCTGCCCGCACTGCTGGGCATGGTGACCGGGCTGGCACTGGCGCGGATCCGCGGCCACCGCCTGGCATGGCGCAGCCCCCAGATCGTCCTGGCGCTGGCGTCGATGCTGGTCGCGGGTCTGGCCGCCGCGGCGACGCTGGTTCTCTAGTCCCGCGGTTGACGGGCGGGGCGCCGCTGGCTACCACCCAAGGCCATGAGCATCGACCTTCCCACCCCCCGCGGCAGCCTGATCCCTGACAGAGCCCTTGACGGCCTGACCTGGCTGCGCGTCGGCGGCCCCGCCGACTGGCTGTTCCAGCCCGCGGACGAGGATGACCTGGCCGATTTCATGGCCGCGCTGGACCCCGGTGTCCCGGTCTTTCCGATGGGCGTGGGCAGCAATCTGATCGTGCGCGACGGCGGCATCCGCGGCGTGGTCATCCGCCTTGGCCGTGCCTTCAACAGCGTCGAGATCGACGGCGACACCGTCACTGCGGGCGCCGCAGCGCTGGACGCACAGGTCGCGCGGCGGGCGGCGGAGGCGGGGCTGGACCTGACCTTTCTGCGCACCATTCCGGGCAGCATCGGCGGGGCCGTCCGCATGAACGCAGGCTGCTATGGCAGCTATCTGGCCGACCACCTGATCGACGCGCAGGCCGTCACGCGCCAGGGCGTGCGCGTCACGCTGACGCCTGCCGATCTGCGCTTCGGCTATCGCGAGACGCATCTGCCTGCCGATTGGGTGATCACCAGCGCGCGGCTGCGCGCGGCGCCGGGCGATCCGGACCGCCTGCACGCCAAGATGGCCGATCAGCTGGCGCGCCGCGACGAAAGCCAGCCCACCCGCGAACGCAGCGCAGGATCGACCTTCCGCAACCCCGCGGGGTTCAGTTCGACGGGCCAAGCGGATGATGTGCACGATCTGAAGGCATGGTCGCTGATCGACCGGGCGGGCCTTCGCGGGCACAGCTGGGGCGGGGCACAGATGTCGGAAAAGCACCCGAATTTCCTGCTGAACACCGGCGGCGCCACCGCAGCCGAGCTGGAGGCCCTGGGCGAACTGGTCCGACGGCGTGTGCTGGAGGAGAGCGGCCACGACCTGCAATGGGAGGTCATCCGCATCGGCGACCCCGGTCCCGACACGGACTGACGCCCGCTGCGCAACATTCTGCGCAGACAGCCGAAATTGAGCTTTTGCGGTTCGCGCTTTGCTTGTAACCTGATGCGACATGACGCCTCCGTTCAAGGGGGCGCGGACCAGATCAAGCCCGGATCAACCGGGCACGAAAGGCGAAAAGTGGCGGGCAGGTCGAGCAGGACAGCCCACTCGGTCGCTGTTCTGATGGGCGGACCCTCGGCTGAACGCCAGGTGTCGTTGTCGTCGGGGCGCGAATGCGCAGATGCGCTGCGGGTGGCGGGATATCAGGTAACCGAGATCGATCTTGGCACCGCGCGCGGGGACGAGATCGTCCGGCGTCTGGCCGATGCCGCACCCGACGTCGTCTTCAACGCCCTGCATGGCCGGTGGGGAGAGGATGGCTGCGTCCAGGGCCTGCTGGACTGGCTGGACCTGCCTTATACCCATTCGGGCGTGCTGGCCTCGGCGCTGGCGATGGACAAGACGCGCGCCAAGCAGGCGTTCCGCGCCGCCGGCCTGCCCGTGGTCGAGAGCGTCATCGCCGATGCCGCCGAGGTGCGCCTGCGCCATGTCATTCCGCCCCCCTATGTGGTCAAGCCCAATGACGAGGGATCGTCCGTCGGCGTCTATATCGTCCATGACGGCGCCAACCAGCCGCCCGCGCTGTCCGCCGACATGCCCGAGCGCTTGATGGTCGAGACCTATGCCCCCGGGCGAGAGCTGACGACCACGGTCATGGGCGACCGAGCGCTGGACGTGACCGAGATCCTGACCAGCGGCTGGTACGATTACGCCGCGAAATACACCGTCGGCGGGTCGCGCCACGTGATCCCCGCGGACATTCCCGACGACATCCGCGCCGCCTGCCTGGAGATGGCCGTGCGCGCGCACAAGGCGCTTGGCTGCACCGGCCTGACGCGCACCGATTTCCGGTGGGACGAGACGCGCGGCGTGGACGGGCTGATCATCCTGGAGCTGAACACCCAGCCCGGCATGACGCCGACCAGCCTTGCCCCCGAACAGGCGGCCCATGCCGGCATCGACTTTCCCGCGCTGATGCGCTGGATGGTGGAGGACGCGCTGTGCCGGTCGTGATCGATCACCGTCCCGGAAAGCAGATCACCCCGCCCGCCGCGCGGCAGCGCCGCGACCCCGCGCCGTCGCGCCTGAAGTACCGCCTGGAGCGGATGTGGCTGACGCCGCTGTACCGCCGGGTGCTGCGCGTGGGCCTTCCGGCCTTTGCCATCGCGATGGTCGGGGGGCTGTGGCTGGCCGACGAGGACCGTCGCGCCGCGCTGAACGACACCGTCGCCAGCGTGGTGACCAAGGTCCAGAGCCGCGACGAATTCCAGGTCCGCATCATGACGATCGAGGGGGCGACCCCGGTGGTGGACCGCGCCCTGCGCGCGATGCTGCCGGTGGATCTGCCGGCCTCCAGCTTCGACATCGATCTGGCGGCGCTGCGCCTGCAGGTGCTGCAGCTGGACGCGGTCGAATCCATCGACCTGCGCATCAAGCCGGGCGGCATCCTGTCGGCGGTGGTCAAGGAACGCGAGCCCGCGATCCTGTGGCGCCACGCGCGCGGCATCGACATGCTGGACGCCGGCGGTCATCGCGTGGCCAGCCTGACCTCGCGCGAGGTGCGCGCCGACCTGCCGCTGATCACCGGAGAGGGGGCGGACCTGGCCACGACCGAGGCGCTGGCCCTGTTCGACGCCGCGGGTCCGATCCTGCCCCGCGTGCGTGGCCTTGTGCGGCGCGGCGAACGGCGGTGGGACCTGGTGCTGGATCACGGCCAGCGCATCCTGCTGCCCGAGACCGGCGCGGTGATCGCGCTGGAGGCCGCGATCGCGATGGACCGGTCCGAGGACATGCTGGGCCGCGACATCACCATCGTCGATCTGCGCGACCCGACGCGGCCCGTCCTGCGGTTGGGGATCGACGCGCGCAACACGATACGCACCGCACGCGGCCTGCCGCTGCTGGGACCCGATGGCAGCGTGCTGCCCGATGACAAGAAGACGGAGGGCTGAGGAATGGTGGACCTGTATCAGACGCAACGCGCGATGCGTAACATCCGCCGGGCGGCCCTGCAGCGGGGCGTGATCGGCATCCTGGACATCGGCACGTCCAAGATCGCCTGCCTTGTCCTGCGCATCGACGGCAACGGCACCTTCCGGGAAACCGACGGCGTGGGCCCGATGGCGGGGCAGGTCAATTTCCGCGTGATCGGCGCGGCATCGACCCGGTCGCGCGGGATGCGCCGCGGCGAGATCGAAACCATGGCCGAGACCGAGCGTGCGATCCGCACGGTCGTCGCCGCCGCGCAGAAGGTCGCGGGCGTGCGCGTCGATCATGTCATCGCCTGCCTGTCGGGCGGCCGGCCGGCCTCGTATGGCCTGGCCGGAGAGATCGTGCTGGAATCCGGCAAGGTCGGCGAACATGACGTGGCATCCGTGCTGGCCGCCTGCGACGCGCCCGATTTCGGCCGCGGCCGCGAGGTGCTGCACGCGCAGCCGGTGAATTTCGCGGTCGACAACCGCAGCAACCTGGCCGACCCGCGCGACCATCTGGGCAACAAGCTGTTCTGCGACATGCATGTGCTGACCGTGGACGGCGATTCCATCGGCAACCTGGTCCAGTGCATCCGCCGCTGTGATCTTGAACTGGCGGGGATCGCCTCGGCGCCCTATGCCTCGGCCCGCGCGTCGCTGGTCGAGGATGAGCAGGAGCTGGGTGCGGCCTGTGTTGATTTCGGCGGTGGCGGCACCGGCGTGTCGATCTTCGTCAAGAAGCACATGATCTTTTCCGATCACGTGCCCATCGGGGGCAACCTGATCACCCAGGACATCGCCCAGGGTCTGCGTGTCAGCCTGCCCGTGGCAGAGCGCCTGAAGACGCTGAACGGGGGCGTCGAGGCGACGGGCCGCGACGACCGCGACATGATCGAGGTCGGCGGAGAGACCGGGGACTGGGAGGCGGACCGCCGCCAGGTCAGCCGCGCCGACGTGATCGGCGTGATGCGCCCCCGCGTCGAGGAGATGCTGGAGCATGTCCGCGAGGTGCTGGACGCGGCCGGGTTCGACTGGATGCCCAGCCAGCAGATCGTGCTGACCGGGGGCGGCAGCCAGATCCCCGGCCTGGACGGGCTGGCGACCCGCATCCTGGGTCCGAACGTGCGCTGCGGACGGCCGCTGCGCATCGACGGTCTGGCCCATCAGCTGACCGATCCCAGCTTTTCCAGCGCCGTCGGCCTGGCGCTGTTCGCCGCACATCCGCAGGATGAATGGTGGGATTTCGAGATGCCGGCCGACCGTTATCCCGCGCGCAGCCTGCGTCGCGCCTATCGCTGGTTCAAGAACAACTGGTGATTGCACCGCCTTGGTTCTGGGGGGTGGCAAGGGTTTTCCCACCACATTCGGAAGACATGGCAAGATGCCGCCTATTTCAAGGGTAGCCCCTCCAGATTTTGCGAAACGCCCGGCTTTTTCGGGTGACGGAACTGGTGCCAATTGTTACGGTAACCATTAAGAAACGGGATTCGAGCGGTACACCCGCCTCCCCAATGCAGCAGCGGTAACAGGCGGACACCATGAACCTCAATCTGATGATGAATGACGAAGAAGAGCTGAAGCCGCGCATCACCGTCTTCGGTGTCGGTGGCGCAGGTGGCAACGCCGTCAACAACATGATTCAGAAGCAGCTCGACGGGGTCGAGTTCGTGGTCGCCAACACCGACGCGCAGGCGCTGCAGCAGTCGCGTGCGACCTCGCGCATTCAGATCGGGCCCAAGGTCACCGAGGGTCTGGGCGCGGGCGCCAAGCCCACGATCGGCGCCAAGGCCGCCGAGGAGACGATCGAGGATATCGTCGATCACCTGATGGGCGCGCATATGTGCTTCATCACCGCGGGCATGGGCGGCGGCACCGGCACCGGTGCAGCGCCGATCATCGCGCAGGCCGCGCGCGAGATGGGCATCCTGACCGTCGGCGTGGTGACCAAGCCCTTCCAGTTCGAGGGCACCAAGCGGATGCGCCAGGCCGAGGAGGGCGTCGAGGCCCTGCAGAAGGTCGTGGACACGCTGATCATCATTCCGAACCAGAACCTGTTCCGGCTGGCCAACGAAAAGACCACCTTCACCGACGCCTTCGCGCTGGCCGACGACGTGCTGTACCAAGGCGTCAAGGGCGTGACGGACCTGATGGTCAAGCCGGGCCTGATCAACCTGGACTTTGCCGACGTGCGGTCGGTGATGGACGAGATGGGCAAGGCCATGATGGGCACCGGCGAGGCCTCGGGCGAGAACCGCGCCCAGGAAGCCGCCGAGCGTGCCATCGCAAACCCGCTGCTGGACGAGATCAGCCTGAACGGCGCGCGTGGCGTGCTGATCAACATCACCGGCGGCTATGACATGACCCTGTTCGAACTGGACGAGGCGGCCAACGTCATCCGCGACAAGGTGGACGCCGATGCCAACATCATCGTCGGTTCGACCCTGGACCCCGACATGGACGGCACGATCCGCGTTTCGGTCGTGGCGACCGGCATCGACGCCGCCGTCGCGGTGGCCGAGGTTCCCTCGCCCCGCCGCGGCATGGCTGCGCCGCTGACCCAGAACCCGCAGGTCGGTGCCGCCGCCGAGGAGCAGCCGGCGATCCCGGCGCGCCGCGTGGCGCCCCCGATCGCATCCTCGGCCGAGACGGCCCGCGTCGAGGCCCCGCGCAACGACCCGCGCGCCGAGGACGACATGCCGCAGCCGGCCTATCAGCCGAAGGACAGCGCCCGCCAGAACGCCGTGCGCATCGACGACGACGCGTCGGCCTTTGTCGCGCCCCGTGCGCCGCAGTCCCCGCGTGCCGGCCAGCCCGCACCCGAGGTGATGGACCGCCTGCGCCGCGCCGTGGACAACCACGGTCGCGTCCCCGCACAGCCGCAGCAGCAGCCTGCACAGCCCGCCACCAGCCGGATGAGCGGTCTGGGCCGCATGCTGGAGCGCATGGCAGGCCATGGCAACGACCAGCCGGGCGGCGCCAAGCCGGCCGCATCCTCGATCGCTGAGCGTGTGAACGACCGCGTCGCCGTCCGCGCCCGTCAGCACGACACCGACTTCGACGATCTGGCCAGCCCCGACTCGAACGGCAAGGACAATGTCGAGATCCCGGCTTTCCTGCGCCGTCAGGCCAACTGACGTATCACGAAACCGGCACATCCACTGGTTGCAAGGGCCGCTGCAAAGCGGCCCTTTCCCTTTGCCAGTCAACCTCTTGGGCGAAAACGGCCATCGGGTTGCAGGGCAGGGCAGGGGAATGTTTCACCCCGTTACAAAACGTTAATTGAATGCGTTCACTGCCGGACCTAGCTGGAGTGACAGAAGGGGCCAAGTGCGCCCCACGACGAATCCGAAGGCAGGCAGATCATGCAGGCGACGCTGAAAGACACAGTGACATTGCAGGGCGTCGGGCTCCACTCCGGTGCGCCCGCGCGTCTGGTCATGCATCCCGCACGGCCCGGCCACGGGATCGTCTTTCGCCGCACCGACCTGTCGCCTGCGGTCGACATTCCGGCATTGTGGGACCATGTGACGCCGTCCAAGCTGTGCACGCTGCTGGACAACGGTTTGGGTGTGACCCTCTCGACGGTCGAGCACGTGATGGCTGCGCTGGCCGGCACGGGTATCCACAACGCGCTGATCACCGTCGATGGGCCCGAAATTCCGATTCTGGACGGTTCGGCCGCGCCCTTCGTGGACGCGATCCTGGATACCGGCATCGCGCGTCAGGCCGCATCGCTGCGCGCGATCCGCGTCCTGCGCACGGTCGAGGTCCGCGAGGGCGAAGCCTTTGCCCGCCTGTCGCCCGCCGACCACCTGGAGATCGATTTCGAGATCAACTTTACCGACGCCGCGATCGGGCATCAGGAAAAGCGTCTGGACATGGCCAATGGCGCGTTCCTGCGCGAGTTGGCCGACAGCCGCACCTTCTGCCGCGCGTCGGATGTCGAGGCGATGCGCCGCAACGGTCTGGCCCTGGGCGGGACCTATCTGAACGCGGTCGTGGTCGATGGCGGGCGAGTCCTGTCGCCGGGCGGTCTGCGTCACGCGGACGAGGCCGTGCGCCACAAGATGCTGGACGCCACCGGCGATCTGGCGCTGGCCGGTGCGCCGCTGCTGGCGCGCTATACCGGCCACCGTGCGGGCCACGCGATGACCAACCGCCTGCTGCGGGCGCTGTTCGCCGACCCCACTGCATGGACCTGGGAGCGGTGCACGCCTGAGCTGGAAGGTCGCCTGCCGGGCGCGGGTGTCGCCGACTATGCACGCCCCGAACTTGCCGCGGCCTTTGCGGCCGAATGACGGTGCGGGGCGCCGGGACCTTGGCCGAATTCAACGGATTGCCATTTTGCGCCCCCTGATGTTCTGTGCTAGAGGATCCCGGCAGCGCCGCCCGCACGCGGGCAGCGCATCGGCAAATCGTAGGGCAGGATAAAGATGGCGGGCTCGAAAATCTCGGCTTCGGTGGTGGCTGCGGTGCTGGCGGGCGTTGTCCTGACTGGCTGCGGCGGCAACCGGGACGCGGCGCAAAAGCAGAATCTGGACCGCTTTACGGCCGAGGAAATCTACAAGCGGGGCGAGTTCGAGCTGGAGAACAGCGGCGATCCCGAGGATGCCGTCGTCTATTTCAGCGAGATCGAGCGGCTGTATCCGTATTCCGAATGGGCCAAGCGCGCGCTGATCATGCAGGCCTATGGCAACCACAAAGCGGGCAATTACGAAGAGGCCCGTGGCGCGGCGCAGCGGTTCCTGGACACCTATCCGACCGATGAGGATGCGGCCTATGCGCAGTATCTGCTGGCGCTGTCCTATTACGATCAGATCGACGACGTCGGGCGTGATCAGGGCCTGACCTTTCAGGCATTGCAGGGGCTGCGGACGGTGATCGAGCAGTATCCCGACAGCGAATATGCCCGCAGTTCGATCCTGAAGTTCGACCTGGCGTTCGATCACCTGGCCGCCAAGGAAATGGAGATCGGGCGTTATTACCTGAAGCAGGGGCATTACGCAGCGTCGGTGAACCGGTTCCGTGTGGTGGTCGAGGAGTTCCAGACGACCAGCCAGACCCCCGAGGCGCTGCTGCGTCTGGTCGAGGCCTATCTGGCCCTTGGACTGCTGGACGAAGCGCAGACGGCGGGCGCCATCCTGGGACACAACTTCCAGTCCTCGCCCTTCTATGATGACGCGTTCCGGCAGCTGCGCGGCCGCGGCCTGTCGGCCGAGGTGCGCGGTGACAGCTGGCTGACCAACGTCTATCGCCAGACCATCCAGGGACGCTGGCTGTAATGCAGGCCGTGCGCAGGGGCCGTGGCCCATGCTGAGATCGCTGGACATCCGCGACATGCTGCTGATCGACCGGCTGGAGCTGTCGTTCGGCCCCGGCCTGAACGTGCTGACCGGAGAAACCGGCGCGGGCAAGTCCATCCTGCTGGATTGCCTGGGGTTCGTCCTGGGCTGGCGCAGCCGCGCCGAATTGGTCCGCCAGGGGGCGGCGCAGGGCGAGGTTCAGGCGGTGTTCGACCTGCCGGAGGTTCATCCCGCCCGCGCCCTGCTGGCCGAGGCCGGGATCACGATCGATGACGACGAACTGATCCTGCGCCGCGTGAACACGCTGGACGGGCGCAAGACGGGCTGGGTCAATGACCGCCGGGTGTCGGGCGAGGTTCTGCGGCAGCTGTCCGAGGTCCTGGTTGAGCTGCACGGGCAGCATGACGACCGCGGGCTGTTGAATCCGCGCGGGCATCGCACCCTGCTGGACGCGTTCGGCGCGATGGACCTGTCGGCGGTCCGCCGGACCTGGGCCGCACGGCGCGATGCGGACCGGGCACTGGCCGAGGCCGAGGCCGCGCTGGCCGCCGCCCGGCAGGAGGAGGAGTTCCTCCGCCACGCCGTAGCGGAACTGGACAAGCTGGCCCCCGAACCCGGCGAGGAACAGCGCCTGGACATCGCGCGCCGCGCCATGCAGGGCGCGGAGCGCATCCGGGATGACGTGGCGCGCGCTCTGCAAATGCTGGCGGGAGACGGTGCCGAAGGCGCGATGGTCGACGCCGCGCGCTGGTTGGAGGGCGCATCCGAGCAGGCCGAAGGTCGACTGGACGAGCCCCTGGCCGCCCTGTCACGCGCGCTGATCGAGCTGGGCGAGGCCACCCGCGGGGTCGAGGACACGCTGGCCGCGCTGGATTTCGATCCGCACGCGCTGGAATCGACTGAGGAGCGTCTGTTCGCGCTGCGTGCCTTGGCGCGAAAGCATGACATCCTGCCCGACGATCTGGCCGGGCTGGCGCAGCAGCTGCGCGACCGGCTGGAGCGTCTGGACGCCAGCGAGGCGCGGATGGGCGACCTGCGCCGTGCCGCGCGGGACGCTCAGGCGGACTATGATGCCGCGGCTGATGCGCTGACCGCCGCCCGCACCGAAGCCGCGACCCGGTTGGACCGCGCCGTGACCGCTGAATTGGTGCCGCTGAAGATGGAACGTGCGGTCTTTCGCACCGTCGTGTCGCCCGCCGAACCCGGGCCGGACGGGCGCGATACCGTGGCGTTCACGGTGGCGACCAACCCGGGCGCGCCGTCGGGGCCGCTGGACAAGATCGCCTCCGGTGGCGAACTGTCCCGCTTTCTGCTGGCGCTGAAGGTCTGTCTTGCGCGGGGGAACGACGCGCTGGTCATGATCTTCGACGAGATCGATCGCGGGGTCGGCGGGGCCACCGCCGATGCCGTCGGCCGCCGTCTGCAGAATCTGGCGGATGGTGCGCAGGTGCTGGTCATCACCCATTCGCCGCAGGTCGCGGCCTTGGGCGCGGTGCATTTCCGTGTGTCGAAATCAGTGACCGACGGGATGACCACCTCGACCGTCACGCCGCTGCCCGAACCCGAGCGCGTGGCCGAGATCGCGCGCATGCTGTCAGGCGACCGTGTCACCGATGCCGCGACCGAGGCTGCGCGCGCCTTGTTGGACGGTTAGTCCAGAATCCGCGGTGCGGGTCGCAGCACCGACAGGATACGCCCATCATCGGCATCGATCCGCACCAGATGGCCACCGACCACGGCATAGCTGTCGCCATCGGGCGCCTGAGACAGGCCATAGCGGCCCGGTGCGCTGACACGATGCAGCTGGTCCTCCGGAACGCTGTCACCGACCATCGGCATGGTCGCATTCCCGCCCAGACATTCCGTCGTGCATGCCGGCACGGCCTGCAGGCCACGGGTCGGCGTGGTGTTGGGGGCGGTCAGGGCGGCGAGGCCGAGCATTGTCCCGGCCGCCACGGCGGCAAGGGGGTGCAGCGGCGTCATCATGTCCTCGGATCAGTTACAACGGGTCAACCCGGGATTGCCTGACGGGTTCCGCTGCGACGCCGCATGGCAGGCATGCCGATGCGGAACTGCCACGTTCAGTCGGGCAGGGGCCGCAGGATCGACAGGATCTTGCCGCTGCCGATCTGGATGCGGACCAGATGGCCCGATACGACGGCATAGACGCTGCCCGGCAGCTGCGGCCCAAGGCCCACGGCGCCGGGCTTGTCGATCTGGCGAACCTGCTCGGGCGCCGGCACCTCACCGACGGTGGGGCGCTGCTGGGCAAAGCCGTCCTGAGGGACCAGCGCGCATGCGCCGATCAGCAGGGCGGAGGAGAGACGTCGCAAGATCCGGTCCATGATGGCTGCACCCCGTTCGCAGGCTCGCCACCGCATATCACCACGGCAGGGGTTAACAACCCGTTCCGATCAACCGTTCCGCGCCGTAAATCGGGGCAGCATGGCCGAAAAATCCTGTCCCCGGCCGTCTTCGCGGGTGACGAAGTCGTCATATTGTTGATGCGCCAACGCCCCCATCGGGGTCTGCGCGCCGACCGATTCGGCCGCCTGCTGGGACAGGCCAAGATCCTTGAGCATCAGTTCGGCGGCAAATCCGGGCTTGTAGCCGTTGTCCGCGGGGCTGACAGGGCCCACGCCCGGCGCCGGGCAATAGGCGTTCATCGACCAGCTATAGCCCGAACTGGTCGACACGACGTCGAACATCTTCTGGCGGTCCAGCCCCAGCTTGTCGGCCAAGGCAAAGGCTTCGCAGGTTGCGATCATGGTGACGCCCAGGATCATGTTGTTGCAGATCTTGGCCGCCTGTCCGGCGCCGCTGTCGCCGCAATGGACGGCCTTCTGGCCCATGATCGCGAACAGCGGCTGGACGGTGGCGAAATCGGCTTCGGCGCCACCCACCATGAAGGTCAGGGTGCCGGCCTGTGCGCCGCCGGTGCCGCCCGAGACGGGCGCGTCCAGCGCACCCAGCCCCGCTGCGCGGGCCGCTTGCGCCACGGCGCGCGCGCTGTCCACGTCGACGGTGGAACAGTCGCACAGGACCGCGCCCTGCTGCATGACGGGGATGATCTGGTCGGCCACGTCGCGCAGGATCTGGCCATTGGGCAGCATGGTGAAGACAACATCCGCGCCCGACACCGCCTTGGTCGCGCTGGCGGCGAGGGTCACGCCCGCGGGGGCGGGGGCTGCGGTGTCGAAACCCGTGACCTGATGGCCCGCGGCAGCCAGGTTGGCGGCCATGGGCGCGCCCATGTTGCCCAGTCCGATGAAGCCGATCTTCATTCTGCAGTCTCCCATTGCAGTTCGTCATCCCCAAGCGGGGCCAGCATCGCGCGCAGCGTGTCATCGGACGCGTCGCGGCGCCAGACGGGCTTGCGATCCTTGTCTATGATCTGGGCGCGCACGCCCTCCAGGAAATCGCTTTCGGCCGTGGCGCGGGCGGTAAAGCGGTATTCGCGCGACAGCGACTGCTGCATGCAATCGTCGCCGCGGGCCGCACGCACCATCGCCAGCCCTGCCGCCATCGACAGCGGCGAATTGCGCCGCAGCGCCTCCAGCGATTCGTCGTCGCCCGCCTCCTGCAACGCGGCGGTGATATCGGCTAGGGTGCGGCCACCAAAGGCGGACAGGTCGCGCCGGTCCAGCGTCGCCGCGGGGGCAGGGTGGCCGCGCAGGCCGGTCACGTCGCCGCTGTCCTCCAGCATGGCGATCAGGCCCGGCCAGTCCGCTTCGGGAATGTACATGTCCGCAAAGCCAGCATGGATCGCGTCGCCTGCCGTCATCCGACCACCGGTCATCGCCAGGTATTCACCGATCCGCCCCGGCGCGCGACCCAGCAGCCAGGTGCCGCCCACGTCGGGGATCAGGCCGATGCCGCTTTCGGGCATCGCGATGCGCGTCGTGTCGCCGACGATCCGGTGGCTGGCATGACCGCCCACCCCCACGCCGCCGCCCATGACGAACCCTTGCATGAAAGCCACGATGGGCTTGGGGAAATCGGCGATGGCCGCGTTCATGCGGTATTCGTCGCGAAAGAAGTCGCGCCCGACCTGGTGATCGCCCGCGCGGCCCGCGTGATAGACGGCGGCGATGTCGCCCCCGGCGCAGAAGGCGCGGTCCCCTTCGGCATCGATGATGACCAGCGCGACCGCAGGATCGTCGCGCCAGCCGTCCAAAGCGTCGTGGATGGCGCGGGCCATGGCATGGGTCAGGGCGTTCAGCGCCTTGGGCCGGGTGAAGGTGATGCGCCCGGCGCGCCCGGCGGTGCGGATGGTCAGGTCGTCCATGTCAGGCCCTTTCCGCCAACAGGGCGCGGCTGATGATCAGGCGCATGATCTCGTTCGTGCCCTCCAGGATCTGGTGGACGCGCAGGTCGCGCACGATCTTCTCGATCCCGTAATCGGCCAGATAGCCGTATCCGCCATGCAGTTGCAGGCACTGGTTCGCGACCTCGAAGGCGCGGTCGGTGACGTGCAGTTTCGCCATGGCGCAGAACTTGGTCGCATCCGGCGCGCCCTGATCCAGCTTCCAAGCCGCCTGGCGCAGGAAGATGCGGGCCGATTGCAGGGCGGTCTCCATCTCGGCCAGGCGGAACTGCAGGGCCTGGAACTGGTCCAGCGATTTGCCGAAGGCGCGGCGGTCGCCCATATAGGCCAGCGTCCGGTCCAGCGCCGATTGCGCGCCGCCCAGGGCGGCGGCGGCGATGTTCAGGCGCCCCCCGTCCAGTCCGGCCATGGCGTAGGAGAATCCGCGCCCCTCCTCGCCCAGCAGGTTGTCGGCGGGCACGGTGCAATCGTCGAACTGGACCTGGGTGGTGGGCTGCGAGCGCCAGCCCATCTTGTCCTCCAGCCCCCCGAAGGACAGGCCCGGCGTGCCGTTCTCGACGATGACGGTGCTGATCCCCTTGGGGCCGTCGCCGCCGCTGCGGACCATGGCGACATAGACGTCGCTGTAGCCGCCGCCGCTGATGAAGGCCTTGGTCCCATTCAGCCGCCAGCCATGATCGTCGCGATCGGCGCGGGTGCGCAGCGCGGCGGCGTCCGAGCCGGAGCCCGGTTCGGTCAGGCAATAGCTGAAGATGCGGGTCATCGAACACAGGTCGGGCAGCCAGCGGTCGCGGGCCTCGGCGCTGCCGAACTTGTCGATCATGCCGCCGCACATGTTGTGGATCGACAGGAAGGACGCGACCGAGGGGCAGGCCATCGACAGCGCCTCGAAGACCAGCGTGCCGTCCAGACGGGAAAGCCCCGTGCCGCCGTGATCCTCGGAGACGAAGATGCCGCCCAGGCCCAGGGCCGCCACATCGGGCCAGAGGTCGCGCGGGATGGTGCCCTGACGCTCCCAGTCCTGGGCATGGGGCGCGATGCGGTCGGCCCCGAAATCGCGGGCCATGTCGAAGATGGCCTGCTGTTCCTCGGTCAGTGCGAAATCCATCGGCAGCCCCTCCCCAGGCCGGTCTGAATTGAACGTGTGTTTAATTGCCAGATGTTGCGACAGTGTTGCAAGCGGTCAGAGGTCGCGGGTGAACTCCTGCACCAGATGGCGGGTGACGGCGCGCAAGGCGTCGTCGCGGTCGGCCCCGGCCTGACGGGCGCGGGCATGGACGGCGCGCTGCGCCTCGGCCGCGGTGCCATGCGCCACCATCTCGCGCAGGCGGGCGACATGGGGCTGACAGTCCAGCGCATCGGCATCCTGCGCGACCAGGCCCAGCCAGTCATCGGCGATCTGCTCGAAGGGGATGATCCGCCCCGCGCCGAAATCGATCAGACCCTCGGTGGTGCCGTAGCGCAGCGCGCGCCATCGGTTCTCGGCAAGCAGGAAGGGCTCGTACTGCCGCCAGCGCTGATTGGCGCGCGACAGGCGCCACAGCATGCGCAGCGTGGTCTGGATCAGGGCAGCCAGGGTCAACGCATCCTCGATCCGCGGGCAGGCGTCGCAGATGCGGGTCTCCAGCGTGGGATACTTGCTGCTGGGGCGCAGGTCCCACCAGATCTTGCTGCTGTCCTCGATGATGCCAAGGTCGGTCAGGGCCTGGACCGAGCGTTCGAATTCGTCCCAGCTGCCCATCTGCGGCGGCAGGCCGGTGCGGGGCATGTCGCCGAAGACCGTGGTGCGGTACGAGGCAAGGCCCGAATCCTCGCCCATCCAGAAGGGGCTGGAGGCGGATAAGGCCAGCAGATGCGGCAGGAAATAGGCCAGCTGGTTCATCAGGTCGATGCGCTGCGCAGGGTCTGGGATGCCCACATGGACATGCATGCCGCAGATCAGCATGCGCCGCGCCACGCCGCCCATGTCGCGCGACAGCTGATTGTAGCGGTCCTTGTCGGTATGATCCTGTTCGCGCCAGTCGGCCTGCGGGTGGCAGGAGGCCGCGATGGGCGCCAACCCATGTTCCGCGGCGCGCCGGGCGACGGTGCCGCGCAGGTGGCGTAGGTGATCGCCCGCGGCGCGGATGTCGGCGCTGACCGGGGTGCCGATCTCGACCTGGCAGCGCAGGAATTCGGGGCTGACCTGCTCGCCCAGATCGGCCGTGAGCGCCTGCATCAGCGTTTCCGGCGCCGCGGCCAGCTGCAGCGTGTCGGCGTCGACAAGGAGATATTCCTCCTCGATGCCCAGGGTGAAGTCGGGATCAGTCGACATAGGTCCGTCCTGGTTGCCACGACGCGCCGGGCTTGCGTCCCGCGAGGTGCCGGGGGGCTGGCTGCCCCCCGGACCCCCCGCGCAGCGCCCCCCGCATCGGGAGGGCCGGTTCCGGCGTCAGTCCATGGCCTTGAAGTTGAACTCTCCGCCTTCCTTAATCCCCGACGGCCAGCGCGCCGTCACGGTCTTGGTCCGCGTATAGAAGCGGAACGCATCGGGGCCGTGCTGGTTCAGGTCGCCGAAGCCCGATTTCTTCCAGCCGCCGAAGGTGTGATAGGCCAGCGGCACCGGGATCGGCACGTTGATGCCCACCATGCCGATGTTGATGCGGTTCGCGAAGTCTCGCGCCGTATCACCGTCGCGGGTATAGATCGCGGTGCCGTTGCCGTATTCGTGGTCCAGAGCCAGCTTGATCGCATCCTCATAAGTCGCGGCGCGGACGGTGGAGAGGACCGGGCCGAAGATCTCGGTCTTGTAGATGTCCATGTCCGGGGTCACGCGGTCGAACAGGTGGGGCCCGACGAAGAAGCCGTCCTCATAGCCCTGCAGGTTGAAGTCGCGGCCGTCGACGACCAGGTCGGCGCCCTGATCCACGCCCGACTGCACCAGGCGCAGGATGTTCTCCTTGGCGGCCTTGGTCACGACCGGGCCGTAATCGATGTCGTTGCCGGCGGTCCAGGGACCGACCTTCAGCTTCTCGATCCGCGGGATCAGCTTCTCGATCAGCGCGTCGGCGGTCTTCTCGCCTACCGGCACCGCGACCGAGATCGCCATGCAACGCTCGCCCGCCGCGCCGTAGCCCGCGCCGACCAGCGCATCGGCGGCCTGGTCCAAGTCGGCGTCGGGCATGATGATCATGTGGTTCTTGGCACCGCCGAAGCACTGCGCGCGCTTGCCGGTCGCGGCGGCGCGTTCATAGATGTACTGCGCAATCGGGGTCGAGCCCACGAAGCCAACGGCCTGGATGACCTCGCTGTCCAGGATCGCGTCGACCGATTCCTTGTCGCCGTTCACCACCTGCAACACGCCGTCGGGCAGGCCCGCCTCCTGCAGCAGCTTGGCCAGCATCAGCGGCACCGAGGGGTCACGCTCGGAGGGCTTGAGGATCATCGCATTGCCGGCGGACAGGGCCGGGCCCATCTTCCACAGCGGAATCATGGCCGGAAAGTTGAAGGGCGTGATGCCCGCGACCACGCCCAGGGGCTGGCGCATGGAATACATGTCGATGCCGGGGCCGGCGCTGTCGGTGAACTCGCCCTTCAGCAGATGCGGCGCGCCGATGCAGAACTCGATCACCTCCAGGCCGCGCTGGATGTCGCCCTTGGCGTCGGGGAAGGTCTTGCCGTGTTCGCTGGACAGGGCCTCGGCCAACTTGTCCATGTCGCGGTTGATCAAGCCGACAAAGGCCATCATCACGCGGGCGCGGCGCTGCGGATTGGTGGCGCCCCATGCGATCTGGGCCTTGGCGGCGCGGGCGATGGCGTCGTCCATCTCGGCCTTGGTGATCAGCGACAGGCGGGCCTGAACCTCGCCCGTGGCGGGGTTGTAGACCTCGGAAAACCGGCCAGAGGTGCCCTTGTATTCCTTGCCGTCGATCCAGTGATGTATCTCTTTCATCGCGTCCTCCTGCAACTGTTGGGCGCAGCCTAGTCTTGCGGATTTGCGGAAGAAAGGGGAATGCTGGCAAAAGGGTTTTGCGTTTTTGCAAAGGACGGCGATGGATTGGGATGATCTGCGCATCTTTCTGGCCGTCGCGCGGGCCGAAAGCCTGTCCGGCGCCGGGCGCAGGCTGGCGATGGACGCATCGACCGTCGGCCGCCGCATCGCGCGCCTGGAGGCGTCGGTCGGGGCGGCGCTGTTTCTCAAGACGCCCGGCGGCTATCAGCTGACCGCCGAAGGGTCGCGCCTGATGGCCCCGGCCGAGGCCGCCGAACGCGCCGCCACCGCCGCCGCCGAGGCCGTCAGCGGGGATGCGGGCCTGTCGGGACAGCTGCGCATCGGGGCGCCCGACGGCTGCGCGAACTATCTGCTGCCGCAGGTCGCGCGCGACCTGTGCGCCGCCCATCCGGGGCTGGAGATCCAGATCGTGGCCCTGCCGCGCGTCGTGAACCTGACCCGGCGCGAGGCCGACATGGCCATCGCCGTGTCGCCGCCCGACACGGGGCGGCTGATGGTCCAGCGGCTGGTCGACTATTATCTGCACCTGGCGGGGCATGACGACTACCTGTCGCGCCACCCGCCGCTGGACCGGCTGGAGGATCTGCGCGGGCATCGGATGATCAGCTATATTCCGGACATGATCTTTGATCGTGAGCTGGATTATTTGTCCGCGACGGGGGTCGAGGCGGCCCAGATCAGCAGCAATTCCGTGGCTGTGCAGATGCAGGCCGTGCGCGCCGGGGCGGGCCTTGGCATCGTGCATGATTTCGCGATCCCCTTTGCGCCGGGGGTGCGCCGCGTGCTGACCGGGCGCATCGCGCTGAAACGCAGCTTCTGGCTGATCCGGCATGCCGACGACCGCGCCTCGCGCCGGCTGACCCTGCTGGCAGAGGCGGTGGCCCAGGGCATCCGCACCGAGGTCGCCCGGCTGGAGGGGCAGCTTTCCGCGGCCCCCGATGGTCGCACTTGACGCGAACCGATTTGGCGAAAATGATGAAGGGGAACAAGTCCGAGGGAGGCCCGTGATGCTGGTCAAACAGTTGCTGTCGATGAAGTCCGACAATGCCAAGCCGTGGATCGATTCCGCGACGATCGTGACCATCGCGCCGACCACCACCCTGGGCGAGGCCGCGACGCTGCTGGCCGAAAAGCGCATCGGCGCGGTGGTCGTGTCCACCGATGGCCGGAGGCCCGAAGGCATCCTGTCCGAACGCGACATCGTCCGTCAGCTGGGCAAGCACGGACCCGACGTGCTGTCCCAGCCCGTCAGCGGCGTGATGACCACCCAGGTCCAGACCTGCACCACCGGAGAGGACGCGCTGACCATCCTGGAGCGCATGACCCAGGGGCGGTTCCGCCACATGCCGGTGGTGGACGGTCAGGGGGACATGCTGGGCGTGATCTCGATCGGCGATGCGGTCAGCGGGCGCCTGAAGGAACTGGCGGCCGAAAAGGAAGCCCTGACTGGGATGATCATGGGCAGCTGACGCATCGTCGCAGCCGTTCACGATCTTGCAATCCGGGGTCAAATGCGGTTTGCCTTGGGGTCAGGACCATGACCCCAAGGACGCGACATCCATGCGCATCGGCCTTTATCCCGGAACCTTCGATCCGATCACGCTTGGACATATCGACATCATCCAGCGCGCGATGGCGCTGGTCGACCGTCTGGTGATCGGCGTCGCGATCAACCGCGACAAGGGCCCGCTGTTCGACCTGGAGGCGCGCGTGGCCATGGTTCAGGCCGAATGCGACGCCATCGTCGCCAAGACCGGCGGAGAGATCGTCGTCCACCCGTTCGAGAACCTGCTGATCGACTGTGCGCGCGACGTGGGTGCCAGCATCATCGTGCGCGGCCTGCGCGCGGTGGCCGATTTCGAGTACGAATTCCAGATGGTCGGCATGAACCGTGCCCTGGACAGCAGCATCGAGACCGTCTTCATGATGGCCGACGCCCGGCGCCAGGCCATCGCCTCCAAGCTGGTCAAGGAGATCGCGCGCCTGGGCGGGGACGTGTCGAAATTCGTCACCCCCCCGGTCGCGGACGCGCTGCTGCGCCGCTATGGCTAGCCGCGCCCGATGAAGGGCATGTTGGTCGCCATCAGCGTCATGAACTGAACATTCGCGCCCTGTGGCAGCGTGGCCATGTGCCAGACGGCATCGGCCACGGTGGCGACGTCGATCACCGGTTCGGCATCGGGATCGCGGGCGGCGGCCTCGCGCAGCAACTGCGTCGCGGCATTGCCCACGTCGATCTGGCCGCAGGCGATGTTCACCGCGCGCCCGTCCAGCGACAGGCTGCGCGTCAGGCCGGTCACGGCATGCTTGGACATCGTATAGGCGACCGACCCCGCCCGCGGCGCATGGGCCGCGACCGAGCCGTTGTTGATGATCCGCCCGCCCTGGGGCGACTGCGCCCGCATCGCCGCAAAGGCCGCGCGCGCGCAGAGGAACATGCCCGTCACATTGGTCGCGATCACGTCGCGGAAATCGTCCGGCGACAGATGGTCGGGATCGGCCAGCGGGGCGGCGCGTCCGGCATTGTTGAACAGGACATCCAGGCGGCCCCAGCTGCGGACGGCCTGCGCGAATGCCGCCTCGACTGCGGCGTCGTCGGTGATGTCGCAGGGCAGGACCAGCGCGCCGTCATGCCCGTCGGCGGTCTGGTGCAGGGGTTCGGGCCTGCGCCCGACCAGCCCCACGCGCCAGCCTCGGTCCAGGAACAGCTGCGCCGTGGCCTGTCCGATGCCGCTTCCGGCGCCCGTGATCAGAATGCTGTCCATCATATTCTCCCGTGATCGCCTATCCCCTGGCGGGCGCGCCCGCATGGGCATCCGTCGCCGTCCCGCGGTTCAGGCGCATTGGACCCGCATCGCAGGGGGACCGCAATCCATGAAAAAGGCCTGCGAAATGCGGGCCTTGTCGGGATGGGTGGCAGGGGCCGATCACTCGGTCGGCGGGGCCAGCTTCTTGGTGCCGCCGTTGTTCAGCGGGTCTTCCTGGCGCTGGACCGAACCCTCGAAATGGGCGCCCGATTCGATGGCGATGGTCTTGTGGATGATGTCGCCCTCGACCCGCGCGGTAGCGGTCAGGCGGACCTTGAGGCCGCGCACGCGACCGATGACGCGGCCGTTGACGATGACGTCGTCGCCGACGATCTCGCCCTTGATGGTGGCGGTTTCGCCGATGGTCAACTGATGGGCGCGGATGTCGCCTTCGACCGTGCCCTCGATCTGGATGTCGCCCTGCGTCTTGATGTTGCCCGTCACCGTCAGGTCGGCCGACAGGACCGAGGGTGCCACGCGCGCACGGGGTGCGGCGGCCGGTGCCTGCGCCTCGGGGGTGCTGCGCTCTGGCGCGACGGGGGCCGCCTGCGGCGCTGCGTCGGGGGTCGGGCGGGTCTCGGTCACGCGGGTCTTACTGAACATTGTCTGCTGCCTTGATGAAGCTCATCGGGTCCACGGCCCGACCGTTCATGCGCACTTCGTAATGCAGATGCGGCCCGGTCGAGCGTCCGGTATTCCCCATATCACCGATCCGGTCGCCTTGCGACACCCGATCGCCAACTTTTACATGGATGCGGCTCAGGTGCGCATAGCGGGTCTCGGTGCCCAGCTCGTGGCGGATCTTGATCAGGTTGCCATAGGCGCCGCTGCGCCCGGCAAAGGTCACGACGCCGTCGCCCGTGACGTGGATCGGCGTGCCGACGGGACCGGCCATGTCGATGCCCTCGTGCATGCGGCCCCACCGGCGGCCGAAGCCCGAGGTATAGCGGAAGTTGTCGGTGACCGGCATGGCCAGCGGCAGCTTCTCGATCGCGATGCGATATGTGTTCATCTGGTCCAGCGTGACGATGATCTGGCGGGCCTTCAGCTCGGTGTCGGTCAGCGCCGCGTTGCCGCGGGTCGAATAGGACATCGGCGTCAGCGGTCCGCCCTGCCCGGAATAGCCGCTGCGGATGGTGCGCAGAACCTCGTCCGGGTTCATGCCGACATTGCGGAAGACCTCGTCCAGGGGGGCCACGGACACGGTCACGGCGTCCTCCAGCTGGGTCAGGATCTCGTCGTTGCGGGCCAGGATCTGGTCGCGCTCGACGGTCAGTTCCTGTGCGGTCAGCTTGGCGGCCTCGGCCTCCTCGACGGCCTCGGACCGCTGGTCGGCCGAACTGCGCAGCTCTCCCGACAGGATATCCAGCGCGACCGAGAATTCCTCGGTCCGGTCGGGGGCGGGGGTCGTGCCCGCATCGGCGGCGGCGACGGCGGTGTCGCGATCGGCCAGCGTGTCGCGCAGCGTGGACTGGACGGCAGCCAGGCCGGTCTCCATCTCGCGGCGGCTCTCCTCGGAGGAGAGGAGCTGCGACTGCATCTGAGAGACCTGGTCCAGCGCCACGGCAAAGCGCGACTGCGCGGCCAGCGCCTCGGCGGCGCGGGCGTCGCGTTCGGCCTGCAGCTCGGCCAGGCGTTCCTCGAAGGCGGCCTGGCTGCGCTGGATCTGTTCGCGGGTGTTGCCCGAACTGACGGCGTCGATGACCAGGAAGGAACTGGCCACCAGCGTCCAGCCGAAGACCAGCGTGATGCCGCTGATGCCGACCATCTGGGTCACGGGGCGTAGGCGGACAAAGCGTGTCGTATCATCCGAGCGGAGGAAAAGCCGTTGCTCCGGCAGCCACTTTTCCAGCGACGCGTTCAGTCGATCCATCACCGTCATTGTCAGATACTGTCCCTCGAAGGCACGCCGTTGTCAGCAGTTCGGCGGGTTGTTCCGTTCGGTCACGGGTAAACAGCAGCTGTGCCTTCTTGGCAACAAGACCCTGGGGTCTGGTTCCCCGCATTGGCGGAACCCTGCCTTTATCGGCAAGGATCCGCCAATCGTGCAACCTGGGGGCGAGAAACCTAAGTGATTTCATAGGGCAGGGGGCCATCGCGATCCGCGGGGATTCGCAGCGGCCGGTCGATCGGCGGGACCGAGCGCTGATGGCAGTCCGGGCGCGGGCAGATCCGGCACGAAATCCCGATGGGCTGATAGGCGCGCGGTTTGGTCAGGTCCAGCCCGTCGGCATACACCAGCCCGCCCGCATGCGCGACCTCGACCCCCAACCCGATGGCAAATCGGCGGACCGGCGCGTTGAAGGCGCCCGCATGCTTCGAGACGTCGCGTGCCAGCAGCAGGTAGCGGACCCCGTCCGGCGTCTCTGCCAGCTGGCGCAGGAAGCGGCCCGGCTGCTCGAACGCCTGATGGACGTTCCACAGCGGGCAGGCACCGCCAAAGCGTGCGAATTGCAGGCGGGTCGCGGAATGGCGCTTGGTGATCGTGCCCGCCTGATCGACGCGCACGAAGAAGAACGGCACCCCCTTGGCGCCCGGCCGCTGCATGGTCGAGAGGCGGTGGGCGACCTGCTCCAGCGACGCATCGAACAGGTGCGACAGCCGTTCCAGGTCATGGCGTTCGGCCTGGGCGGCGGCCATGAACGCGCGATAGGGCATCAGCGCGGCGCCGGCAAAATAGTTGGCCATGCCAAGGCGGGCGATCTGGCGGGCGGTGGGGCTGCGAAAGCGTGCCAGGTCCAGGGTCGCCTCCAGCAGGTCGGACTGGCGTTCCAGGGCGACCAGATGCAGCAGCTGGAACAGGCGGGTCGGCGCCTCGGCCGCGGCATTGACCAGCAGCCGGTCGCCGTCGCGACGGAAGACCGCGTTGGCAGGCAGCTCGGTCAGCTGGACACGGATGCCCTTGGCGGCCAGGGCTGCGACCGCCATCGCCCAGAGGTCGCCCCGCCGCCCGTCGGGGCAGGCAAAGCGTTCGGCCGCACGGTCGACGGCGTCGATGTAGTTGTCGCAATAGTGGAAAAAGTCACGAACTTCTTCCCAGGGCGTCGACAGGCTGTTCTGGCTGGCGGCGCCGATCGCCTCGTCCAAGGCGGCCAGGCGTTCCTGGCCTTCGCGATGGGCGCGGTACAGGTCCAGGAAGGCGCGGGCCAGCACCGGGGCATTGGTCGCGGCCAGGCGCAGGTCGGCCAAAGGGGGTGCCGCATCGAACAGCGGGTCGGCCAGGGCCTCCTGCATGTCGATGACCATCCGTTCGGCATCGCCTGCGGCCAGGGTGGTCAGGTCGACGCCAAATTCCTGCGCCAGGCGCAGCAGGACGCCCGCGCTGATGGGGCGGTGGTTGTTCTCCATCTGGGACAGATAGGGCAGGGACACGCCCAGCTTTTCGGCAAAGCGGCGTTGGGTCAGGGCGGCCCGGGCGCGGGTTTCGCGCAGCGCGCTGCCGGCATAGATCTTTTGTGTCGCCACGTCCCGTCCCCCGTTTGCAAAGCCGGTTCTAGCGGTTGCAAAGGCGGTCGGGCAAGGGGTTCAGCCCTGCAGGGCCAGCTGACGTTCGCGGCGCAGCACCCAGGTGATCGCCAGCAGCCCGCCCAGAGCGGAGGCGCACATGATCGCCAGCAGGGGCGTGGCGCCGCTGCCCGGTTGCAGCAGCGCGCCCGCCAGCGCCGAAAGTGCTGCGCCACCGGCCACGGCCAGGGCGCCGCCCAGGCCCGACGCGGTCCCGGCCAGTTCGGGGCGCACGCTCATCATGCCGGCATTGGCGTTTGGCAGGACCATGCCGTTGCCCAGCCCCATCAGCGCGATGGCGCCGAAGAAGACAAGCGGGTGCACCACGCCCGACAGGTCGACCAGCAGCGCGGCCGACAGCGCGACGAGGCAGATGACCGCGCCGATCAGGATCATCCGGTTCAGGCCCATGACCGGAGAGAAGCGCGCCGACAGGAAGTTGCCCAGCAGATACCCGATCGAGGGCGCCGCGAACCAGTAGCCCACCTGGGCGGGGGTCAGGCCGAAGACCTGTTCCCCGACGAAGGGCGCGCCGCCCAGATAGGCGAAGAACGCCCCCGACGACAGGGTCGCGGCCAGGCAATAGCCCCAGAACCGATGCGATCGGGCAAGGATCGGATAGTTGACCATCTGGGCGCGCAGGCTCATCCCGCCGCCGCGGACGGTCTCGCCCATGTCGCGATAAGCAAGCGCCAGGACGGCGATGCCCAGAAGGCCCATGACGGCGAAGTTGGCCTGCCAGCCGAACAGCTCGTCCAGGACGCCGCCAAAGACGGGGGCCATCATCGGCACGACGGCCATGCCCATCGTGACGTAGCCCAGCATCGAGGCAGCGCGATCGCCGTCATAGAGATCGCGGATCACGGCGCGGGGGACCAGCATACAGACGGTGATGACCGACTGCGCCAGCCGGAAGACCAGGAAGGTGGTGGCCGTGGTCGCCAGCAGCGTGCCGACGGTGGCCAGCAGGAAGCCGATCAGCCCCCAGATGACCACGGGCCGGCGGCCAAAGCGGTCGCTGAGCGGGCCGCCCAGCAGCTGAAGGACCGCGCTGGCCCCGATATAGGCCGAGACCGACAGCTGCATCACGCCGTAATCGACCTGGAAATCGCGCGCCATGCCGGGCAGCGAGGGCAGGAACACGTTCATCGACAGCGCGGACACCCCGGACAGGGCGACGAGGGTCAGAAGATGGGGGGGCGTGCGCATGGTCGGACCTTTCGAGGGGCGGAATGCACGATCTGCAAAACCTCCGCACGAAATCCATAGCGCGGCTGCGGGGGGATGCGCCAGATGGATTGCGTCCCGCGCAGCGAGCCGGGGGGCCGGCCCCCCGGACCCCCCGCCGGCGGGGGCGGCGCCCCCTCCGGGCCACCCCCGCGATCAGCCGAAGTCGTGGAAGATGAACCAGGCGCCCAAGCAGATCAGGGAGAAGCCCACGCCGTGCTGCCAACCGATCCGTTCGCCCAGATAGACCCAGGAGAAGATCGCGAAGACCGAGAGGCTGATGACCTCTTGGATGGTCTTAAGCTGAGCGGCGCTGAAATAGCCGTAGCCGATGCGGTTCGCGGGCACCTGCATCAGGTATTCGAAGAAGGCGATGCCCCAGCTGATGAAGATCACCGTCACCAGGGGGGCGGTCTTGAACTTGAGGTGACCGTACCAGGCCACCGTCATGAAGATGTTCGAGGCCAGCAGGAGGCCGATGGTCGCCACGGGGACGGGCAGGTTCATGGCGTCAGTCCCACTGGCTCTGGCGGTCGCGGGCGAGGTTGCCAAAGCGGGTGAACTGACCCTCGAAGGCCAGCTCGACCGTGCCGATGGGGCCGTGGCGCTGCTTGCCCAGGATCACCTCGGCCTTGCCGTGGACGTTCTCCATCACTTGCTGCCAGCGGGCCATCGCGTCCAGGTCGCTGTCCGAGGGCTTTTCGCGTTCCTTGTAGTATTCCTCGCGGAACACGAACATCACGATGTCGGCGTCCTGCTCGATCGAGCCGGATTCGCGCAGGTCCGACAGCTGCGGGCGCTTGTCCTCGCGGTTCTCGACCTGGCGCGACAGCTGGGACAGGGCGATGACGGGGATGTTCAGCTCCTTGGCCACGGCCTTGAGGCCCTGGGTGATCTCGGACACCTCGTTCACGCGGCTGTCCTTGGCGGTCGCGGCCTTCAAGAGCTGAAGGTAGTCCACGATCAGCACGTCCAGCCCATGCGTGCGCTTCAGCTTGCGGGCGCGGGCGGCCAGCTGGTTGATGGGCAGGGCGGGCGTGTCGTCGATGAACAGCGGGCAGTTCTGCAGCGCATGCGCGGCCTCGACGAAGCGGCGGAATTCGCCCTCGTCCATGTTGCCGCTGCGGATGCGCTCGGACGGCACCTCGGCGGCCTCGGACAGGATGCGGGCGGCCAGCTGTTCGGCCGACATCTCGAGGCTGAAGAAGCCGACGACGCCGCCCTCGATCGAGCCTTGGGTGCCGTCGGGCTTTTCGCCCAGCTTGTGAGACTTGGCGATGTTGAAGGCGATGTTGGTCGCCAGCGCGGTCTTGCCCATCGACGGGCGGCCGGCCAGGATGATCAGGTCCGAATTGTTCAGACCGCCCATCTTGCCGTCCAGGTCGATCAGCCCGGTGGAAATTCCCGACAGCTTGCCGTCGCGCTGATAGGCGGCGTTGGCGACCTGAACCGCGCCGGTCACGGCCTTGAGGAAGGACTGGAACCCGCGTTCGGCCACCCCGGCCTCGCCCAGCTTGTAGAGCGTCTGTTCCGCGGCCTTGATCTGCTCCTCGGCGTCATCGCCGACCTCGACGGTGGCGGCGCGGGCGGCGATGTCTTGGCCCAGGGTCATCAACTCGCGCCGCAGGGCGAATTCGCGGATCATCTGGGCATAGTCGCGCGCGGCATAGGCGCTGATCGCCGCTGCCGCCATGCGCGCCAGATAGGCCGGGCCGCCCAGTTCCTTCAGGCCGTCGTCGTTTTCAAGGAAGGCCTTGATCGTGACGGGGCTGGCCAGCGCGTTGCGGCGGATGCGTTCGGCGCAGATGTCGAAGATGCGGGCATGGACCGGGTGATAGAAATGGTCCGACTTGATGATCTGGCTGACCCGGTCGAACACGTCGTTGTTGGTCAGCAGCGCGCCCAGCAACTGCTGCTCCGCCTCCAGCGAAAAGGGAATGGCCTGCTTGTCCTCGGGCCCGTCGGCCTGTCCGGGAACGATGAAATGCGCGCTGGTGACGGTGAGAGTGCTCATGGTCTGCCTGCCCCTTCGTTGGTTGCGGTCTAGATTAAACCGAAGCGGCCGGCCGCGTCATGGGGCCGGCCGCAGTTTGTTGGGGATAACCCCGGATCAGCCGTTTGCCGCCTGCCATGCGCGGGGGTCGGTCAGGAAGGCCTCGACCTCGGTCAGGGTCGCGTCGTCGAAGGCCCCCTGGGCGCGGGCTTCGGCCAGGACGTCCCACCAGGTGCACAGGTGGTGCAGCGCCACGCCGTGATCGGCCAGCCGCTGCGTGGTCTCCGGGAAGATGCCATAGTAGAAGATCACCGCCGTATGCGCGCAGGTTGCGCCCGTCTCGCGGATCGCGTCGACAAAGGACAGCTTGCTGCCGCCATCGGTGGTCAGATCCTCGACCAGCAGGACCCGCTGGCCCTCGGTCATCACGCCCTCGATCCGGGCGTTGCGGCCGTAACCCTTGGGCTTCTTGCGCACATAGGTCATCGGCAGGCCCAAGCGTTCGGCGACCAGCGCGCCGAAGGGGATCCCCGCGGTCTCACCGCCCGCGACGTTGTCGAAGGCCTCGAAGCCCGCGTCGCGCATGACCGTCGCTGCCATGAAATCCATCAGCGTGGCGCGGACGCGCGGAAAGCTGATGATGCGGCGGCAATCGACATAGGTCGGCCCCTTGAGACCGGACGCATAGGTGAAGGGCTGGGCCGCGTTGAAGTCGACGGCCTTGATTTCCAGCAGCATCCGGGCGGTCAGGCGGGCGATCTCGTCGCGCGCGGGGAAGGTCAGGCTCATTGGTCCTCCAGATGCCAGAACAGTGGGAAACCGGGGTCGAAGACGGTGACGGTCTCGTCGCTCGCGGTGATCTGCGCCGGATAGTCGACGGCCGTGTCGCGGCGCGTCAGGGTGATGCGGTCCTCGTTCGGCGCCATGCGATAGAAGGCTGCGCCGTTCAAGCTGGTAAAGGCCTCCAGCCGGTCCAGCGCGCCGTCGTCCTGGAACACCTGCGCCAGGATCGACATGGTGTTCGGCGCCGTGAAGCAGCCCGCGCAGCCGCAGGGCTGCAGCTTCGCCGCGTCTGTGTGCGGCGCGCTGTCGGTGCCCAGGAAGAACCGCGCATCTCCGCTGGTCGCGGCCTCGCGCAGCGCCAGGCGGTGGGATTCGCGTTTCGCGACCGGCAGGCAGTAGTAATGCGGCCGGATGCCCCCCGCCAGGATGGCGTTGCGGTTGATGACCAGGTGATGCGTGGTGATCGTCGCGCCCAGGTCGTCGCCGCCCGCGCGGGCGTAATCGACGCCCTGCGAGGTCGTGATATGCTCCATCACCACACGCAGCCCCGGCGTGCGGCGGCGCAGCGGGTCCAGGACCGTGTCGATGAACACGGCCTCGCGGTCGAAGATGTCGACGGACGGGTCGGTGACCTCTCCGTGCACGCACAGCGTCACGCCGGCCTCGGCCATCGCCTCCAGCACGGGCTGGACGCGGTCGAAATCGGTCACGCCCGATGCGCTGTTCGTGGTGGCACCCGCCGGATACAGCTTGACCGCGCGGATGATCCCGTCCCGGAACGCGCCCACGACATCGGTCGCATCCGTCGTGTCGGTCAGGTACAGCACCATCTGCGGGTCCAGCGCGGCACCCTGGGGCAGGGCGGCGCGGATGCGGTCGCGATAGGCGGCGGCCTGGGCGCCGGTCGTGACCGGTGGCACCAGATTGGGCATGATGATCGCGCGGCCGAATTGCGCGGAATGCGGCGCGACCGCGGCCAGCATCGCGCCGTCGCGCAGATGCAGGTGCCAGTCGTCCGGGCGGCGAAGGGTCAGCGTCTGTGTCATGAGGCTGCCTCTAACCACGGCAGCACCGTCTTGCCAAGCAGCCGCGTTCAGATTTCGGGAACCCTGTCCGAAAGTCGCGGTTGAGTGTCTGCGCCATGGGGCGCAATGTGGCTTTGCCGGGCAGTTCCTGTGATGGCAGCCGAAAGGACCCTCGCCGATGAACCCGATGATGCCGATGATTCTTCCCGCAGCCCAGGCCCGGCTTGCGTCCCAGTTCGCGCGGATCGCGATCGAATCGAACATGGTGATCGGGCTGCGCATGGCGGGGATGATGGGCCTGATGGTCCAGGCCCCCGGAGAGCCGTTCCGCATGGTCGCCGAAAAGCAGGCTGCGGTATCTGAATCGCTGTTTGCGATGGCCAGCGCGGGGATGCGTGGGCACAGCGCCGAACGCATGCTGTCGGCCGGCATGCGGCCCTACGCCCGACGGACCCGCGCGAATTCCCGGCGCCTGTCCGCGGTCAAGGCCGGCTGAGGCGGAACAAGCCGTGCATCCACCCCGTTGGTCCCTGACGCAACATCGGGATGGAGCGGGCGGATGAAGACGGCACTGATCACCGGCGGCGCACAGGGCATCGGCAGGGGCATCGTGACCCGCCTTCGGTCAGACGGCTGGCGCGTCGCGGTCTTTGATCTGGATGCAGAGGCGCTGGACGAGATCGGCGCGGCCGATCCCGGCCTATTGGCCCTGCCCATCGATGTCGGCGACGAACGGCAGGTGGCGCAGGGGATGCTGGCCCTGCAGGGCTGGCTGCAGGGGGCAGGTCTGAACCTGGTGGTGTCGAATGCGGGTATCGCCGACCCGGTCAGCGGCCCCATCGAGGATCTGAGCCTGGAGGACTGGCAGCGGTGGCAGGACAGCCACGTGACCGGGGCGTTTCTGGTGATCCGCGCGACGGTGCCCCTGCTGCGTCAGGCGCGGGGCAGCATCGTCACGATGGCATCGACCCGTGCGCTGCAATCGGAACCCGACACAGAGGCCTATGCCGCGGCCAAGGGCGCGCTGGTCGCGATGACCCATGCGCTGGCGGTCAGCCTGGGGCCCAAGGTGCGCGCGAACTGCATCCTGCCCGGCTGGATCGACACAGGGCCGTGGCAGAAGGCCGCGAACCGCAGCGATGCCGACCATTCCGACGCCGACCGCAATCAGCATCCCGTGGGCCGCGTGGGCCGGGTCGAGGATATTGCCGGGTTGGTCGCCTGGCTGGCCTCGGACGAGGCTGGGTTCGTGACGGGCCAGCGCTTTGTCGTCGATGGCGGCATGACGGTGCGGATGATCTATGCCGACTGAATGCGGCGTCTCGCCATGAAAAAGGGCCCCGCAACGGGGCCCTTTCCTTTGGTCCGGCGGGGGTGTCAGATCAGCTTGCCCATCGCCACGGCCGTGTCCGACATGCGGTTCGAAAAGCCCCATTCGTTGTCGTACCAAGTCAGGATGCGGACCATGCGGCCCTCCATGACCTTGGTCTGGTCCATGTGGAAGATCGACGAATGCGGGTCGTGGTTGAAGTCGGACGACACCAGCGATTCCTCGGTATAGCCCAGGACGCCCTTCAGCGGGCCGTCGGCGGCCGCCTTGATGGCGCCGTTGATCTCGGCGACCGAGGTGTCGCGGCTGGCCTCGAACACCAGGTCCACGACCGAGACGTTGGGCGTCGGCACGCGGATGGCCACGCCGTCCAGCTTGCCCTTCAATTCCGGCAGGACCAGGCCCACGGCCTTGGCGGCCCCGGTCGAGGTCGGGATCATCGACAGCGCCGCGGCGCGGGCGCGGTACAGGTCCTTGTGCATCGTGTCCAGCGTCGGCTGATCGCCGGTATAGCTGTGGATCGTGGTCATGAACCCGCGGTCGATGCCGATCGTGTCGTTCAGGACCTTCGCCACCGGCGACAGGCAGTTCGTCGTGCAGCTGGCGTTCGAGACGACCAGGTCGTCCTTGGTCAGCGTGTCGTGGTTCACGCCATAGACGATGGTCTTGTCCGCGTTCTCGCCCGGGGCCGAGATCAGGACGCGCTTGGCACCGGTGGACAGATGCGCCTGCACCTTTTCCTTGGAGGTGAACAGGCCCGTGCATTCCATGATCACGTCGACATCGCCCCAGGGCAGTTCGGCCGGGTTGCGGATCGCGGTGACCTTGATCGGGCCGCGGCCCACGTCGATGCTGTCGCCCGACACCGTGACCTGTGCCGGAAAGCGTCCGTGGACGCTGTCATAGCGCAGCAGGTGGGCGTTGGTCTCGACCGGGCCAAGATCGTTGATGGCGACGACCTCGATATCGGTGCGGCCCGATTCGATGATTGCGCGCAGGACGTTGCGACCGATCCGGCCGAAGCCGTTGATGGCGACCTTGACTGCCATGGGTATCCCTCTCGAGCAGGTGATGGTTGCCCGTGGTGTAGCGTGGCGGCAGGGGCGATGCAAATGCCGAAACGGGCAGCGCCCCGCCCGTCAGCGCCAGAAGCTGAGATACTCTATCAACCGATCCATCGCTCGCGCGGCCATCAGCGGCAGGTGTCCGTCCAGCCACACATGGTCCACGGCAAAGGCCGCGGCGATCAGCAGCAGCAGGGCAATCGCGATCTGGTTGGTCATCTGCGCCTCCGGTCGTCGGGGTTATCGCGCGGGGACCTGCCCGCGCCAAGACCCTATTCGTCGTCCTGCGGCATCTTCAGGGTCAGCTGACCCGCCTCCTGCAGGCGGCGGATCGCGCTGATGACCTCGGTCATTGCCTCCTCGACATCCTTGGGGCGGGGCTTGCCCAAGGCCTCCCGCTCTTCTCGCAGGCCGTCGGACATGCGCTGCGACAGGTTCGACAGGATGAATTCCGCGGCAGCCGCATCGGCCTCGGCCGGCGCGGCCAGGGCGCGGACCAGCGTGGTCTGATCCAGTTCGCGGACGATCTTGGGCACCTCGCGCGGTTCGATCCGGGTGGGGATATGGGCAAAGATGAAGATCGCCTTGCGCACGCCATCCGCGAATTCCATGTCGCGTTCGTCCAGCGCGCCCAGCACGTCATCGCGCAGATCGGCGGTGGCAAAGTTCAGGATCGCGCCCATGCGGTCGCAGGCCGGCGTGGCGATGGCGGGCTTGGGCAGCGCCTCGGCCGCCTGCAGCAGCACCAGCCCGACCCGGCGCAGCGCCGCGGGCGTCACGCCCGAGGTCATCGACATCGCCTGCGCCACCACGCGCGCCCGGTCGCGGGGCAGGGCCATGAAGGTGGCCGATGCCGCCTCGACCGGCAGCTTGGACAGCATCAGCGCCACCAGTTCGACGGATTCGGCATTCGCCAGCGCGATCAGGGATTCCTTGGGCAGGTTGCACAGGCGCACCCAGGGGTCGGACTGCCCGGTGATCGCCGCGGTGCGCCGCAGGGCGTCAGAACTGTCGTCCGACAACCGTGCGCCCAGCATGGCAAGCGTGCCGTCCAGATCGCCCGGAAAGGTGACGCCGACCGATTCCAGCCGGTCGCAGAATTCGGTGATGACGGCGTCGCGGGTGTTGCGGTCGATCAGCTCCATCCCCGCCATCTCCTGCGCCAGCAGGGTCTGGGCATTGGGGTTCAGGCGGTCCAGTCCCGCGACCTCGTCATCGTCCAGCAGAAGGCGCACGATCACCGCCGCCTTCTGCCGCTGGTTCAGCCCTGTCTGGCCCGTCATCGCCGCCTCCGTCATCGCATCCGACGGCAGATTGCCACGACAGCCTTAACGCAAGGTTGACGGCGACCCGAAATTACAGCGGGTCGGCGCCGAAGACGCGGGCAAAGATCGTATCGACATGCTTGGTGTGATAGCCCAGATCGAACTTCTCGTTGATCTCGTCCGGGGTGAGGGCGGCGGTCACCTCGGCATCGGCCAGCAGTTCGGTGCGGAAATCGGCGCCCTTTTCCCAGACCTTCATGGCGTTGCGCTGAACCAGGCGATAGCTGTCCTCGCGCGACACGCCGGCCTGCGTCAGGGCCAGCAGCACCCGCTGGGACATGACCAGACCCTTGAACTGGTTCATGTTGCGCAGCATGTTCTCGGGATAGATCACCAGCTTCTCGACCACGCCCGCCAGGCGGTGCAGCGCGAAATCCAGCGTGATGGTCGTGTCCGGCCCGATCGCGCGCTCGACCGAGGAATGGCTGATGTCGCGCTCGTGCCACAGGGCGACGTTCTCCATCGCGGGGATGACCGACATGCGCACCAGCCGCGCCAGACCGGTCAGGTTCTCGGTCAGGACGGGGTTGCGCTTGTGGGGCATCGCGGACGAGCCCTTCTGGCCGGGGCTGAAGAACTCCTCGGCCTCCAGAACCTCGGTGCGCTGCATGTGGCGGATCTCGATGGCGATGTTCTCGATGCTGGAGGCGATCACGCCCAGCACGGCAAAGAACATCGCATGGCGGTCGCGCGGGATGACCTGGGTGCTGATCGGTTCGGGGCGCAGGCCCAGCTTCGCACAGACATGCTCCTCGACCGCCGGGTCGATATTGGCAAAGGTGCCGACCGCGCCGCTGATCGCGCCGGTGGCGATCTCCTCGCGCGCGGCCTGCAGGCGCGCGCGGCCGCGGGCCATCTCGGCATAGAAGCGGGCGAAGGTCAGGCCCATGGTGGTCGGTTCGGCGTGGATGCCGTGGCTGCGGCCGATGCGGACGGTGTCCTTGTGTTCATGCGCGCGAGCCTTCAGCGCGGCCAAAACCCGGTCCATGCCCGCCAGCAGCAGGTCGCTGGCACGGACAAGCTGCACGTTCAGCGTGGTGTCCAGCACGTCGCTGCTGGTCATGCCCTGGTGGACGAAACGCGCCTGGTCGGCGCCCACATGCTCGGCCAGATGCGTCAGGAAGGCGATGACGTCATGCTTGGTGACGGCCTCGATCTCGTCGATGCGGGCCACGTCGAACTGGACGTCGCGGGCCTTCCAGACGGCCTCGGCATTCTCGCGCGGGATCACGCCCAGATCGGCCTGCGCGTCGCAGGCATGGGCCTCGATCTCGTACCAGATGCGGAACTTGGTCTCGGGGGACCAGATGGCGACCATTTCGGGGCGGCTGTAACGCGGGATCATGGCGGGCTCCTTTTGCTGGGTCGGGGCATAGCGGGGCAGGGGGACGGGGGCAAGTTTTCATGCGCCCCGGCTGGCTTTGCGGGAACATTCCCTGCGCAAGGGGGGTTCGGTGGCAACAGACGCGACAACCGACCGGAGATTGCCATGCGCCGCCCCCAGACCCCCCGCCCGCCCCTGACCGAGGCCGACCGCACCAGCCAGACCCGCTTTGGTCCGCGCCCCGTGCCTGCCGGCCATCGTGGCCCGCAGCCGCGCCGCACGGACGACACCTCGACCGTCGCCAAGGCCGTGGTCTGGGCCGGCGTCGCGCTGGGCATGGCCGGGGTGACGGCCGCTGCGGCCATCGCCGCGCGCAAGCTGGCCGGAACGGACGATGCGCCCCGCCCGGCCTATCGCCCGGCAGCCGCCCCCCGGTTCGCCCATCTGGACGAGGACGAGCGCGAGGCGATGCGCCGCCGCGTCCGTGCCCAGGCCCGCGAGGACAACGCCCATGCCGCCCGTCTGCGCGCCAAGGCGTCGCGCGGCCGCAGCGGCAATTTCGCCAAGGACCTGACGCGCACCGCGACCGACCTGTCGGACGGTCTGAACGGCGTCGCGCAGTCGCTGGCGGGGGCGTTCCAGTCGTTCCGCGGCGTCTCCAGCCAGGCGACGACCATCGTGGGCGATTTCGTGGCCGCGGCCGATCAGCTGCGTGCCATCCTGAATGGCGCGCCCGGTCCCAATCCGGGCCCCGTCCAGCAGCGTGCCCCGCGCCCGCAATCCGACGACACCCGGATCTGATCCGCCCATCAGGGACGACGCATGACCCAAGGGACCGGCATTCGCGACGCCCTGTTCGGCCCGCTGGATGACGACACGAAACGGCGTTTCGGCCTGATGGCCGCTGACCCCGCCCCGGTGCCCGCCAAGCGGATGCCGGGGCTTCGCGACATGAGGCGCGCCGACCTGCTGGCGGTCGCGAAATCGACGTTTCGCCAGATCGGCGACGATCGCGTCACGTCGGTGTCCGGGGGCGTCACCTTCTTCGGCCTGCTGTCGCTGTTTCCGGCCATCACCGCCTTCGTGTCGCTGTACGGGCTGTGGGCGGACCCCTCGACCATCCAAAGCCATCTGGAACTGATCGAACCGCTGCTGCCCGAAAGCTCGCTGGAGATCATCCGCGCGCAGGTCGTGTCCATTGCCTCGGCCTCGACGGGCGCGCTGTCCCTGGCGGGGGTCGTGGCGCTGCTGGTCGCGTTCTATTCGGCGAATGGCGGGATGAAGGCGCTGCTGTCGGCGCTGAACGTCGCATTCTTTCAACGCGAGACGCGCGGCATCGTGCGTCTGAACCTGGTGGCGATGTGCTTTACCATCGGTGGGCTGGCGATGATCGCGCTGATGCTGGCGGTGATCGCGGTCGTGCCCATGCTGCTGCGGCTGTTACCCATCGGCTGGGGGGCCGAGACGATCCTGGCCGTGATCCGCTGGCCGCTGATGCTGGGTCTGCTGATCGCGGCGCTGGCGGCGGTCTATCGCTGGGGGCCTGCGGCGCCCAAGTCGCGCTGGCGCTGGATCTCTCCGGGCGCGGTCTTTGCCGGGCTGGCGCTTGTCGCGACCTCGATGCTGTTTTCCTGGTACGCGGTGAATTTCGGCAATTACAACGAGACCTACGGATCGCTGGGTGCAGTGGTCGCACTGATGACTTGGCTGTGGCTGAACGCGACGATCGTGCTGGTCGGGGCCGAGATCAATTCCGAACTGGAACGCCACCTGAAACATATGGCAGGCTTGCCCGACGACCGTCCCCTGAAGCGTGAGGCCCGATGACCCTGTCCCCTTACATCCCCCTGGGGTTCGCCATCGCGCTGGAGGTTCTGGGCACGACGCTGTTGCAGCGCTCGGAACAGTTCACGCGCTTGGCGCCCACGGTGGGGATGGCCGTCTGCTATCTGGCCAGCTTCTACCTGCTGTCTGTCAGCCTCAAGGTGCTGCCCCTGGGCGTGGCCTATGCGATCTGGAGCGCGTTCGGCGTGGCCCTGGTCGCGATGATCGGGCTGGTTGTGTTCGGTCAGCGGCTGGACCTGCCGGCGGTGATCGGGCTGTGCCTGATCGTTGCCGGGGTCGTCGTCATCAACGTGTTCTCCCGTACCGTCGGGCACTAACGCTCGGTCAGCTTCAGTTCGATCCGGCGGTTCAGGGCGCGGGCTTCGGGCGTGTCTTGGGTCGCGATGGGGCGGGTGTCGGCAAAGCCCGTGGGCGCCAGGCGCGCGGCCGGAAAGTCCAGATCGTCGGAAAGATAGCGTACCACGGCCAGGGCGCGGGCCTGGCTCAGTTCCCAGTTGTCGGCATAGCGGCCGGTCCCCGACAGGGGCAGGTTGTCGGTATGCCCGTCGACGCGGATGATCCAGTCGATTTCGGGCGGGATCTCGTCGGCGATGTCGCGCAGCAGGGTGGCAAGCCCGGCGACCTGCTCGCGGCCAGCCTGGGACAGGGTGGCCTCTCCGGGGGCGAACAGCACTTCGGACTGGAACACGAAGCGGTCGCCCACGACCTGCACGCCCTCGCGCCCCGATAGGATCTGCGACAGCCGGCCAAAGAATTCGGACCGATAGCGGGCCAGGTCCTGGGCCTCGGCCTCGGCCGCCAGGCGGGCCTCCTCCTCCAGCGCCAGGCGGGCGCGGGTCTCCTCGGCGGCGCGGACAAGGGCGGCGTTCAACTGTTGGCCCAGGTCGGACACGCGGAGCTCTGCATCCGCCTGCTCCTGCCCCGCCGTATCCAGCAGCGCCTGCAACGACCCCAGCTGAGATCGCAGCTGCGCCACCTGTTCGTTCAGCGCCGCCACCCGGCGCTGGCTGTCCTGCGACAGGTCCTCCTGATCGGCCAGCTCCGCCCGCGCGGTGGCCAGCAGGGCGGCCTGACGCTCGGCCTCTGTCAGCTGGGCCTGGGCCTGCGTCTCCGCCGCGTCGCGGGCGGCATTCGCGGCAGCCAGCAGAGTCAGCGTCTCCTCCGCCTCGCGGCGACGCTCCTCCAGGGCCAGGGTCATGGCGGTCAGTTCGGCATCCGCCCCCTCCAGCCGCTCGCGCAGCAGGGCTGCGGCCTCGGCCTCAGCCAGCCGGGTCTGTTCGGCCTCGGTCAGGCTGGCCTGGGTCCGGTCCAGCTGCGCCTGCTGCTGGCCGACCTGTGCGCGCAGGTCCGCGGCCAGCGCCTCCAGCGCATCGCGGCGGGCGGCAGCAAGGCGCGCGGCCTCGGCCTGCGCGTCAGTCTCGGACCGCGCGGCCGCGACCGCCAGCTCCGCGGCCGATGCGCGGTCCTCTGCCTGATCCAGCTGCGTCTCCAACGTCTCGAGCCGCGCCTGACCCTGTGCGCGTTCGGCCAGCAGGGCAGCGACCTCGGCCTCGAAGTCGGTCAGGCGGGTGCGCGCCTCGGCCAGCTGGGTCTCTCCGGTGGCCAGCTGGCTGGACAGGCGGGCGATGCGGGCGGCACGGTCGCGGGCCTCCGCCTCGGCGCGGGCGGCACGCTCGGCCTCGGTCTCCAGCGACCGGGTCAGGTCGGCCTCGCGATCCTGGGACGCGTTCAGCGCCTGGCCCAGGGACGCGACCTGCGCGCCCAGTTCGTTCAGCTGGCGTTCCTGGCGCGAGATGACCTGACCCTGGTCGGTGATCGTTTCGTCCTGGGTGCTGATCGTGTCGTCCTGGGTGGTGATCTGTTCGCGCAGCACCCCCTGGACCACGGTAAAGATCGTCAGCACGAACATCAGCACCAGAAGCAGCGCCGTCATCGCGTCGACGAAGCCCGGCCAGATCGTGGACGAGAAACGCTGTGCCGAGGATCCGCGGGACAGGCGCATCGGTCTAGCCCTCGCCGCGGGCGGGGTCGCGGCCCAGCAGGTCGTCGCGGAACGGGTCGCCAAAGCGCGCGGCGCGGACCGCGCGGGTCAGCACCTGGATGTCGGCGCGCAGATCGGCCACCGCCTCGTTCCGGCCACTGGTCAGTTCGGTGGTCAGGCGGTCCAGCGCGGCCTCCAGCCGCGTCAGGTCGGGGGCGGGCGGCTGGTGATCGGCCAGCTGCGTCAGGGCCTGCGTCAGGCGTTCGGACTGGCCATCGGGCGCGTCGCGGTCGGCCTGCGCTTGCTGGACCAGCGCGTCGATCGCCTGTGCCATGACCACGACGCGTTCGTCGGCCATCAGCGCGGCCTCGTCCCGCATGGCGTCGCGTTCGGCGTGATAGGCCTGCAGGCGGTCCATCTGCCCCGCCATCTGGTCCAGGAACCCGGCCAGTGCCGCCTGATCGACACCGTCCCCATCACCCGAGGCGATGCTGATCCGGGTAAAGCCCGACATCCACTCCTCCAGTTCGCGATAGAACCGGTTCTGGCCGTGCGTCACGAACAGCTCCAGAAGGCCCACCACCAGCGACCCTGCCAGACCCAGCAACGACGAGGAGAATGCCGTAGCCATCCCGCCCAACTGCGATTCAAGGCCCGTCATCAGGTTCTGGAACAGGTCCAGCCCCGACTGTCCGTTTTCAGGCGACAGTGCCCGGATGGTCGCCACGACCGCCGGGATGGTTGTCGCAAGACCGTAGAATGTGCCCAGAAGCCCCAGAAAGATCAGCAGATTTGCTAGATAGCGGGTGATGTCGCGCGCCTCGTCGATGCGCGTCGCGACCGAATCCAGGATCGAGCTTGCGGCGCTGGCGCTGATCGCCTCTCCGCCGGGCCCGCGCGATCCCAGCAGGGCCGCCAGGGGGGCCAGCAGGCGCGGCGCCTCGTCCTGGGTGGTGCCGTTGCGGTCGGTGTCGCGGCGCCGGGCGGCGAACCGTTCGATCCAGCTGACCGACCGGGTCAGCTGCCCCACCTGCCAGAAGCAGGCCAGCACGCCCAGGGCAAAGACCGTCAGGATCAGTCCGTTCAGCCAGCGGTTCGCGTCGAAGATGGACAGGATCCGCCCATAGGCGAACCAGCCCCCCGCCAGGACCAGCCCCAGCACGATCAGCATCATCAGGATCTGCCGCACCGGTTGGGAAAAGCGCGGCGCGCCCGCCGCCCCGATCAGGGCCTTGTCCCGCGTGGCCGAGATGCGCCGGTTCGTCAGGGTCAGCCGCGAGGGCGCCCTGGGGTCGCCATGTGTCGGATCGCTCACCGGTAAATCCCCGTCCCATCGATGCTTTTGCTCGACTGTAGGACGGGGCGCCTCACTTGCCAAGCATTCCGACGGCGCAGGTTAGCCGGGCGGCGGCAACAGCGCCCGGACGGCATCAGACAGCGCGTCCAGATGGTCGTCGGGCATGCCGATTTGCGCCAGATGGGCGGCAGTGTTGAACAGGTAATCGGCGTTCGGGCCGCGCCCGCCATGCGCCTGCGCGATGATGCGGGCCTGTTCGTCGGCGGGCAGGCCGCCGGCATATTGCCAGTGGTCGCGCCGCATCACATAGGCCAGCGCCTGTACCCGCCGACCGTCCTGCAGATCGACAGGCAGGATCGCCTCGCGATAGGCGTCGGTCACCAGTTCGCGCGCACGCAGGTCGGCCAGGACGCGGTCGTGATCGCGGGGGCGGATGCGCAGGGCCACGCCCTGGCAGCTGGCGCCATCCTGCGGATCGAGGCCCAGCACCAGGCCGGGCACGGCCTCGGTCCCGCGATGCTGGATCGACCGCAGGCAGAAGCTGCGGGCATATCCGGCCAGGCGCGCATGCACGGTCTCGGCCGGATCGAAACCGGGGTTCCAGATCAGCGAGCCATAGCCGAAAACCCAATCGATGCGTTCCATTGTCCGTCCTTTCGGGGCACAAGGTAGGGCAGGACGGGGCGGGAAAAAAGGGCAGGGCGGGCATGCGCGGGATGGTGATCGGGACGGGACTGGTGCTGGCGCTGCTGGCGGGCGGCTGGCTGGGCGCCGAGACGCTGGCCAGCAACCGCGTGGCCGCACTGATCGCGCAGGACCCGGCGCTGCAGGCCGTATCGGTCGCGCCCCTGCGCGATCCGCGCCGGATCGGCGTCGCGCTGTCCGAACCGTCCTGGTCGGACCCGGCGCTTTCCATCAGCCTGCCCTGGGCGCGGCTGTTCCTGTCGCCGGCATCGCCGCTGACCGCGCGGCTGGACCTGCCCGACGGAGCGGCGGTGACCCAAGGCGGGCAGGTGATGCAGCTGGGCCTGTCTGCGCCCGTGGCCAGCATGGCCCTGTCGCCCCTGAACGGTATGGCGCCCAACCGGCTGGACGTGCAGGCCCGCGACCTGACGCTGGACGGCCAGCCCCTGGCGCAGGGCCTGTCGCTGCAGGCGCGGCTGGCGGGGCTGGGATCGGATGCGCCGCGCCCCGCGCGCGCCGCCTATGACCTTGATCTGGGACTGACCGGCCTGCAGGTCGGTGGACTGGCGCAGCTGGGGCTGGACCCCGGTCCGATCCCCGGACCGCTGTCGGTCACGGGGCCGCTGCGGATCTGGCTGGACGGCACGCCCACGGTCACCGGCGACGCCGCGCCGCAGATCGTCGGCTGGCAGACCGCCGGTCTGGACCTGCGCGCCGACACGATCGGCCTGCGCATCGTGGGTCGCCTGTCGCGCGACGACCAGGGCTTGGCCGAAGGGCAGGTGGCGCTGTATTCCGCAGACGCGGATGCGATGATCGGGATGGCCACCGGGCTGGGGCTGATCCCGGCGCAGGCCGCGATGCTGCTGCGGGCAGGCCTGTCGCAGCTGTCGCAGTCGGATCTGGACGACACGCTGCCCGGCCCCGACTTTCCCGCAGCGGCCGAGGGCGAGCTGCGCGTGGCCGTCATCATGCGCGATGGCCAGCTGATCCTGGGCGGTGTGCCGATCGGCCCCGCCCCGGCGATCTAGCCCGCGGGGCGCGCGCCGGGAGTGCGGCCGAAATCGGGGGCCTCGGTGTCCTGTCCGGCCTCGATGATGCCGCGGCGGATTGCCCGCGTGCGGGTGAAGTAGTCGTGCAGCTGCTGGCCGTCGCCCATGCGGATCGCGCGTTGCAGGACGAACAGCTCCTCGGTGAAGCGGCCCAGGATGTCCAGCGTCGCCTCCTTGTTGTGCAGGAACACGTCGCGCCACATCGTCGGGTCGCTGGCCGCGATCCGGGTGAAGTCGCGGAAACCGGCGGCGGAATACTGGATCACCTCCTCGCCGGACACACGGCGCAGGTGGTCGGCCACCCCCACCATCGTATATGCGATCAGGTGCGGCGCGTGGCTGGTCACGGCCAGGACCAGGTCGTGATGGGGGGCGTCCATCCGGTCGGTCTTGGCGCCCATCGCGGTGATCAGCCGGTCCAGCCGCGCAAGCGCCTCCGGGTCGGTGTCGGGCAGCGGCGTCAGCAGCCACCAGCGGTTGCGGAACAGGCTGGCAAAGCCCGCGCGGGGCCCTGAATGTTCAGTGCCGGCCAGTGGATGGCCGGGGATGAAATGCACGCCTGCCGGCAGGCAGGGGGCGACCGCGTCGATGACCGACTGCTTGACCGAACCGACATCGGTGATCGTGGCACCGGGGGCCAGATGGGGCGCGATCTCGGCCATGACCTCGGCCATGGCGCCGACGGGGACGGCCAGCACCACCAGATCGGCCCCGGCCACCGCCAAGGCGGCAGTGTCGCAGACCTCGCACAGGCCGATCTCGCGTGCGGTGTCGCGCGTCGCCTGGCTGCGGGCATAGCCGGTGACGCGGCCCGCCAGCCCGCCATCACGAATGGCATGGGCCATCGATCCCGCGATCAGGCCCAGCCCGATCAGGGCCACCTTGTCATAGACCTGCGTCATTGCGCGCGCCCCTGCATGAAGTTGCCCAGGCAGTCCAGCACCCGCGTCACGGCCGCCTCGTCGCCCACGGTGATGCGCAGCGCGTCGGGCAGGCCGTATCCGCCGACGCGCCGCACCAGGATGCCTTCGGCGCGCAGCGCCGCATCGGCCGCGGCCGCGGTCTGGGGGCTGTCAAAGCGGGCCAGCACGAAATTGGCAAAGCTTTCGTCGCAGCCGATGCCCATCTGGATTAGCGATTGCCGCATCCGGTCGCGCATCCGCGCGTTCAGTGCGATGCAGCGGTCGGTGAAGTCGCGATCCAGGACGGCGGCACGTGCGGCCTCCATCTGGGCGTTGGACAGGTTGAAGGGCTGGCGGATGCGGTTCAGCACGTCGATCACCGCGCGCGCGGCATAGCCCCATCCGATGCGCAGCCCGCCCAGGCCATAGGCCTTGGAGAAGGTCCGCGTCATGATCACATTCGGATGCCGGTCGACCAGCGACGCGCCGCCGTCGAACCCGTCGGCGAATTCCGTATAGGCGCCGTCATGGACGAACAGCACCTGCGGCGGCAGGCCGTCGACCAGGCGCTGCAACTCGTCCGCGCCTAGCATCGTGCCGGTCGGATTGGCCGGGTTCGCGATGAAGACGACGCGCGTGCGCTCGGTCACCGCGGCCAGGATCGCGTCCACATCGACGCGGCGCGTGTCCTCGGGGACCGTTACCGGGATCGCGCCGACCATGCGCGCCAGGATGGGATACATCGAAAAGCCGTGCTCGGTCGTGATGACCTCGTCGCCCGGACCGGCAAAGGCCTGAACCACGAACTGCAGCACCTCGTCCGAGCCCACGCCGCAGATGATGCGATCCGGATCCAGCCCGTGCACCTGCCCGATGGCCGCGCGCAGCCCCGCGTGATCGGTCGCCGGATAGCGGTGCAGATCGCCCGCCGCGCGGCGGAAGGCCTCCTGCGCCGCGGGGCTGGGACCAAGCGGGTTCTCGTTCGACGACAGCTTGAGCACGTCGTCGCGGCCCGCCAGCGTGCTTTCGCCGCTGACGTAAAGCGCGATATCCATGATGCCGGGCTGCACGGGGGTCTGGGTCATGGGGGTCCATCCTTGTGTCCGGCCCCGTTTAGTGCCGTGCCGATGCCAAGGAAAGCCCCCAAACCGTCGCGTGCCGCATGCTTGGGCAAGGACGAAATCCGCTGCGTTGATCGGCGGGACGTCGACATGGCGCAGCACGATGCCATCGCCGCCACAGCGGATGACAGTGTCCCGATCAATGATGCGCAGATCCGCAATCCGACTTGACCCGATGGCCGCTGGGATGCGCGATCCAAGCCCCGTTTCCGCCCAAGCGGCCAGAACCGGGATTGGTCGGGGCGGTCAGTTCAAAGGGTCCGCGCTGGATGCGGGCTATCACGGCAATCCGACAAGGACGAATGCCGCCCCGCCAGCCGATCCTGATTGAACGGCAATTGGGAAAATGAGTGCAATGCCATACAAAAGGCCGCATCCGAAGATGCGGCCCAAAGACGGTCGATCTGGCGAAGATCAGTTCTTCGCGTAGAATTCGACGACCAGGTTCGGTTCCATCTGCACGGCATAGGGGATGTCGCCCAGGGCCGGGGTGCGCACGAAGGTCGCGGTCATCTTGTTGTGGTCGACTTCCAGATAGTCCGGAACGTCACGCTCGGTCAGGGCGACGGCTTCCAGCACGATGGCCAGCTGGCGCGAACGCTCGCGGATCGAGATGACATCGCCTTCCTTGACGCGGTAGGACGCGATGTTCACGCGCTGACCGTTGACCTGGATGTGGCCGTGGTTCACGAACTGGCGGGCGGCCCAGATGGTCGCCACGAACTTGGCGCGATAGACGACGGCGTCCAGGCGACGCTCCAGCAGGCCGACCAGGTTCTCGCCGGTGTCGCCGCGGATCCGCTCGGCTTCGGCATAGATGCGGCGGAACTGCTTTTCCGTCAGGTCGCCGTAGTAGCCCTTGAGCTTCTGCTTGGCGCGCAGCTGGGTGCCGAAGTCCGACAGCTTGTTCTTGCGGCGCTGGCCGTGCTGGCCGGGGCCGTATTCGCGACGGTTGACGGGCGACTTGGCGCGGCCCCAGATGTTCTCGCCCATGCGGCGATCGAGTTTGTACTTGGCAGACGTGCGTTTGGTCACGGCTGATCTCCTTCAACAGGTTGCGAAGGGCGTTGTCCTTTGGCCCAGGGGTCTTGCGATCCGGGGCCTGACAGGGTTCCCCTTGCGGGGTCCACCAACACCAACGAAGCGTGCCGTATAGACGCGCAGGCCCCGGTGTCAACCGCAATCGCCCTAGTCCAGCGCCCCGTCCGGCTGAAAGAAATGCGCCAGCGGCAGCCCCGCGGCCCCCAGGATGCGCGCGCTGCGGCCAAGCGATCCCTCGATCACCTGCGGACGGTCGATGCCGGCGGTCGGCATCCCCTCCAGCGCCGCGCGGGTCGCCTGGGCCAGCCGCGCGCGCGTCGCGGACGGCACCGCCCCGTCGATCACCACCAGCGGCAGATCGACCAGAGCCACCGCCGACAGCGCGACGAAGGCCAGTGCCCGGCCCGCCTGGTCGGCCCATTCCGACTCGATCCCGGCGGGAACGTCCCAGCCCGAATCGTCGGGCGGCAGCGACCGCCCGATCAGGGCCTCCAGCGCCGAGACCGAGGCCTTTTCCAACAGCTGGCCGCCCTGTGCGCCCATGACCGGAATGGGCATCGACCCCAGGGCGCCCGCGTTGCGGGTCGGGCCGTGGCGCAGCGCGCCGTCCAGGACGATGCCGCCGCCCGCGAAATGGGCGATGTAGATATGGATGAAGTCCCGCGGCAGGTCGGTCTTGCCGAAGATCAGCTCTGCCCCGCAGGCGGTGGTGGCGTCGTTTTCCACGAAGATCGGGACGGGCAGGCTGCGCGACAGTTCGGCCTGCAGGTCGTGGTCCAGCCAATCGGCCATCTCCTGACCCCAGTCCCACAGCCGATAGGGGGTCGCGACACCCAGTCCCATCAGACGTGCGCGCTGGCCGGGGTCCAGCGATGCGGTCATCGTGTCCAGTCCCTGACGCGCGAATGCCAGCACGCGGTCGGGGGTGGGGTGGGCATAGACCTCCTGGCGGTGCATGCGCACGCGGCCCGCGAAATCGACCAGCGCCAGTTCGACCAGCCGGCGTCCGATCTTGAGCCCCAGGAACCACGCCCCGTCCGGGGCCAGCGCCAGCGGGGTCGAGGGTTGGCCGACCTTGCCCCGCACCACCGCACCGGCGTCCAGATAGCCCGCCATCATCAGCTTGCGCGTCAGGTTGGTGATGGACTGTGCCGACAGCCCCGTCAGCTGCGCCAGCGCCGCGCGCGGCATCGGTCCCCGCCGTCGGATCAGCGACAGGATCAGCCGTTCGTTCCGGCTGAGCGCGCCGGGGCCGTCACGATCTAGGGGCATGGGTTCCGTCCTCCTGAATCGCATTAATCAACATGATTGATTTATTGACAAGCGCAATCTTCTGGTGCTTTGTAACGTCAAGACGGCCGAGGAACCGTCGTGCTGGAGGAGTTAGTCAAGTGACCATCAAAACCGTTATCCGCGCATCCGTCGCGGTGTCCGCGCTTGGCCTGTCGGCAGGCTTTGCCCAAGCGCAAGAGGCCACCAAGGCCTGCCTGATCACCAAGACGGACATCAACCCGTTCTTCGTGAAGATGAAGGAAGGCGCCACCGCCAAGGCCGCGGAGCTGGGCATCGAGCTGATGACCTTTGCCGGCAAGATCGACGGCGACCACGAGACCCAGCAGCAGGCCGTCGAAAGCTGCATCGCGGCGGGCGTCAAGGGCATCCTGATCACCGCGTCCGACACCAAGGCCATCACCGAATCGCTGGGTCAGGCCCGCGAGGCGGGGATCCTGGTCATCGCGCTGGACACGCCGCTGGACCCGATCGATGCGGCCGACGCGACCTTTGCCACCGACAACCGCGAGGCGGGCCGCCTGATCGGCGCCTGGGCCGCAGGCCAGATGGGGGATGCGGCTGCGGATGCCAAGATCGCCATGCTGGACCTGTCGGCCAGCGCGCCGTCGGTCGACGTGCTGCGCGATCAGGGCTTCATGGCGGGCTTTGGCATCGACGTGAAGGACGAGAACGTCATCGGTGACGAGGACGACGCCCGCATCGTCGGCCACGAGGTCACCTCGGGCAACGAGGAAGGCGGCCAGCAGGCCATGGAGGCGCTGATGCAGCGCGATCCGGCGATCAACCTGGTCTACACGATCAACGAACCGGCAGCGGCCGGCGCCTATGAGGCGCTGAAGTCCTTTGGCATGGAAGAGAACGCCCTGATCGTGTCGATCGACGGAGGGTGCCCCGGCGTCCAGAACGTCGAGGCGGGCGTGATCGGCGCCACCGCCCAGCAGTATCCGCTGCTGATGGCGTCGATGGGCATCGAGGCCATCGCGGCCTTTGCCGCCGACGGCACCAAGCCGGAAACCAGCGAGGGGTTGGATTTCACCAACACCGGCGTGAACCTGGTCACGGACAAGCCGGTCGAGGGCGTGCCGTCGATCAGCGTGGCCGAAGGCCTAGAGCAGTGCTGGGGCTGATGCCCCCCGCCGCATGACGTCGCGACGGCGGGTTGGCCGCCGTCGCCTTCCGTGACACGCCACGAGGTCCCCGATGTCCGACACCCCCGATCCCGTGGTCGAGCGCGTTGCCGGTGAGAAGGTCGCGCAGTTCGACCATCGTCACCGCAGCACGCTGGACCGGGTGCAGCATTTCCTGCACCAGTATCCCACCATGGTTCCGGTCATCGTGCTGGTCCTGTCGCTGATCGCCTTCGGGCTGATCTCTCCCAACTTCTTCTCGGCGTTCAACCTGTCGCTGATCCTGCAGCAGGTGGCCGTCGTGGGCACGCTGGCGGCGGCGCAGTCGCTGGTCATCCTGACCGCGGGCATCGACCTGTCGGTCGGCGCGGTCATGGTGCTGATTTCTGTCGTGATGGGGCAGCTGGCGGTCAACTTCGGCATCCCGGTGCCGATCGCCATCCTGGTCGGCCTGGCCTGCGGGGCGGGAACCGGCGCGCTGAACGGTTTCCTGGTCACGCGGCTGAAGCTGCCGCCCTTCATCACCACGCTTGGGACCTGGAACGTGTTTCTGGCACTGAACTACTACCTGTCGGGTCGAGAGACGATCCGCAGCCAGACCCTGGACATGGACGCGCCGCTGCTGAAGTTCTTCGGCACCCGGTTCAACCTGGGCGGCGCCGTGCTGACCTATGGCGTGGTGCTAATGCTGGTCGTGTTCGCGGTGCTGTTCTATGCGCTGTACTATACCGCCTGGGGGCGGCGGGTCTATGCGGTCGGCGACGACCCGGAATCGGCCGCGCTGGCCGGCATCCAGACCAAGCGCGTGCTGCTGTCGGTCTATGTCGTGGCGGGCCTGATCTGCGGCCTGGCGGCATGGTCGTCCATCGGTCGCGTGGGGTCGATCAGCCCGACGTCGTTCTTCGAGGCAAACCTGGAATCGATCACGGCTGTGGTCATCGGGGGCATCTCGCTGTTCGGGGGGCGCGGGTCGATCGTGGGGCCGCTGATCGGGGCGCTGATCGTGGGCGTGTTCAACTCGGGCCTGCGGCTGGCGGGTGTGGATGTGCTGTGGCAGCTGTTTGCGACCGGCTGGCTGATCATCTTCGCCGTCGCCATCGACCAATGGATCAGAAAGGTGTCGTCATGACCGAGCCGCTGCTTACCGCCCGCAACCTGGTCAAGCGCTATGGCCGCGTGACTGCCATGGATCATGCCGACTTCGACCTGTATCCCGGCGAGATCCTGGCCGTGATCGGCGACAACGGCGCCGGCAAGTCCAGCCTAATCAAGGCCATCTCGGGCGCGGTCAAGCCCGACGAGGGCGAGATCCGGCTGAACGGCCAGGTGGTCAGCTTTGACAGCCCGCTGGATGCCCGCAAGATGGGGATCGAGACGGTCTATCAGACGCTGGCCCTGTCGCCCGCGCTGTCGATCTCGGATAACATGTTCATGGGGCGCGAGATTCGCAAGAAGGGCATCATGGGCCAGTGGTTCGGGATGCTGGACAAGCAGGCGATGGACGATTTCGCCCGCGCCAAGCTGTCCGAACTGGGCCTGATGACGATCCAGAACATCGCCCAGCCCGTCGAGACCCTGTCCGGCGGTCAGCGCCAGGGCGTCGCCGTGGCGCGGGCGGCGGCCTTCGGCAGCCGGGTGATCATCCTGGACGAGCCGACCGCCGCACTGGGCGTCAAGGAAAGCCGCCGGGTTCTGGACCTGATCCAGGACGTGCGGTCGCGGGGCATCCCGATCGTGCTGATCAGCCACAACATGCCGCACGTGTTCGAGGTGGCGGACCGCGTCCACATCCACCGCCTGGGCAAGCGGCTGTGCGTGATCGACCCCAAGCAACATTCGATGTCGGATGCCGTGGCCTACATGACCGGCGCGCGCGCACCCGAGGGGGTTGCCGCCTGAGCCTTGCGTCCCGCGGCGGCCGGGGGGCCAGCCCCCCGGACCCCCCGTGGGCGGTTCCATGACGAACGGGCGGGACCGAATGGCCCCGCCCATCTTCAGTCGTTCAGACGCCGCATCAGCGCCCAGGCCAGGCCCGAGCAGATCAGCGTCGCCGTGATCGCCGGGATCGCCGTGCCGTTATAAAGCAGTCCAACCGGAGCCGCGATCAGCACCGCCGCCAGCGTCGAGATCGCCGCGACGATGGATGCGGCCATGCCTGCGATATGGCCCATGCGCTGCAGCGCCAGCGCGTTCAGGTTGCCGAAGGTTACCCCGGCCATGAAGAACACGCTGACCGCCCAAAAGAAGAAGACCGGGAATTCCAATCCCTGCGGCAGCACGCCGGACAGGATCAGCGTCAGCGCCAGTCCCGACACGATGGTCTGCATCACATAGGCCCATTTCGCGATCCGCCGCATGCCAAAGCGCATCACGAAGGTTGCGTTCAGTACCGTTCCCGACCCCGACAGCAGCGCCATGGCGGCGAACCAAAGGTGGAAGTTCTCTCCCTTGCCGTAGGTTTCGCCGAAAAGCTGCTGGGCCGAGGACAGCAGGCCGAACATCTGCCCAAAGCCGAGCGTCAGGATCAGCGTCGCCAGCATCACCTGACGGTCGGACAGGACCTCGCGCGCGGCGGCATAGAGGGTGCCGATGCGCAGGGGACGGCGGGCGGCGGGGGGCAACGTCTCTGCCTGGCGGATGTTCAGCCACAATGCGCCGATCACGGCGAAGGCGATGAAGGCCAGGAACACCCCGTGCCAGTCCGAGATCGCGATGATCCCCGCACCAAGCGTCGGCGCCACGGCCGGGATCATGATAAAGATCATCATGACGAAGCTGCTGATCCGGGCCATCTCGCGCCCTTCGTAGAGGTCGCGGACCAGGGCCAGACCCACGATGCGCGGACCGGCGGCGCCGAGACCCTGCACGAAGCGCGCGACCAGCAGCAGTTCTAGCGAATCGGCATAGATCGCGGCGATGGTCGCGGCGATGTAGATGCCAAAGCCGATGGTGATCGTGCGCTTGCGGCCAAGCGCGTCGGACAACGGGCCCGCGAATAGCGTGCCAAGCCCCATCCCGGCCACGAAGGTGGTCAGGATCAGCTGGGCGCGGTTTACGTTGTCGGGCGTCAGGTCCGCCGCGATGTCAGGCAATGCGGGCAGCATCGCGTCGATGGAAAAGGCGATGGTGGCGAACAGGAATGCCAGCATCGCGATGAATTCGGGCAGGGGCAGGCGTTGCTGCTGCGCAAGCCCGGGGTGGGAAACGTCTGTCATGGGGTCACCGGTTGGGTCAGACCCTCAGATAGGCCCATCTTGCAGAGTCTGCAAGTTGACCCTAGCGGGATGCTGCCATGATCTCGTCGATGACGCTCTGCCACAGGTCCGCGGGCTGGGCGCCGCTGACCGCATGGGCATCCGCGACGATGAAGGTCGGGACCGACGAGATCCCGCGCTGTCGGGCGTGCGACTCGCGACGGGCGACCTCGTCGCGGTCGGCGTCGCTGGCCAGCAGGCGCGCGGTTAGGGCAGGGTCCATGCCGGCCGCCCCGGCGATCGCCGACAGGACGGACGCATCGCCGATGTCCTGGGCATCCTGCCAATGCGCCCGCAGCAGCCCGGCCATCACCCGGCCTTGTGCACCTTCCAGTCCGGCCCAGTGCATCAGGCGATGCGCATCGGTCGTGTCGGGTTCGCGTGGCGAGGGGTTCAGGGTCAGGCCGAGGGCCGCGGCGCGTTCCGCCAGCGCGCGCGCGGCGGCATCGACCTGATCGCCCAGCTTGGCCCGCAGATAGGCCACGCGGTCCATCCCTTCGGGCGGCATGGCGGGGTTCAGGCGGAACGGGTGCCAGGTGATCGCGAAGGGATGATCGGGGCGGCTTTCCAGGGCGCGGTCCAGTTCGACCTTGCCGATCAGGCACCAGGGGCAGACGGGATCGGCGAAGATGTCCAGGCGGGTCATGGTCGGTCCTTGCGATGCGCCTCGCGCAGGGCGCGGCGGTTGATCTTGCCGGTGGGCGTGCGCGGCAGCGCGTCCAGCGGGATCCACGCGCGGGGCTGCTTGTAGCGGGCAAGGCCGGCCTCGGCCAGAGCCTGCATCTGGTCAGGCGTCGCGGCACCGGTCCAGAAGGCCGCGACGATGCTGACCCCCGGCGCGGTGGGCAGTTCCGCTACCGCCACGTCGCCCGCATGGGGATGGGTGGCCAGATGATCCTCGATCTCGGGCGGGGCGACGCGAAAGCCGCCGGCATTCATGATGTCGTCGGCCCGCCCCAGCAGCGTGATCGCGCCGCGATCATCGGCCTGCGCCATGTCGCCGGTCACGAACCAGTCGCCGCGAAAGCAGGCGCGCGTCGCATCGGGATCGTCCAGATAGCCCAGGAACAGGCCCGGATCGTCGCGCCGGACCGCCAGCGCGCCCGGCTGTCCCGGCGGCAGGGGGCCATCGTCGCCCAGGATCGCGACATGACGGCCGGGCTGCGGAAAGCCCGCCGTGCCGTGGGGGGCGGGCCGGGACGGGCTGCCCGAAAGGAAGGTCGAGATTTCGGAGGCGCCCATCGCCTCGTGCAGGTCGGTGCCGGTGCGGGCGGTCCAGGCGGTGCGCAGGCCGGGGTCCAACCGCTCTCCGGCGGCCAGGGCGTGGCGCAGGGTCACGATCGGGGGCCAGTCCGCGCGCAGCATCCGGCGAAAGACACCGGGCGCCCCGGCCAGGATCGTCGCGCCGTGACGCGCAGCCAGCAGGGGGATGCGTTCGATCGGGGTGCCGTCGGCGGGAATCAATGCCGTAGCCCCCAGGGTCCACGGGTCCAGCAGCCCGGTGCCAAGGGTGAATGTCCAGTTGAACGCCCCGGCATGCAGCAGGCGATCGTCGGCGCGCAGCCCGTACCAGCCCGCCATCATCGCCTGCCGCGCCAGGATCGCGCGATGCGCGTGCATGACGGCCCGGGGCTGGCCCGAACTGCCCGAGGTGAAGACGATATAGGCCAGCCGATCCGCGGACCCTTGGGCGAAATCGGCCGGGGGAAGCGTGGCAAAGCCGTCAAGGTCGCCCTCGGTCAGGACGGGGGCGGGATGGTCGGGCAGGGGCACGCCCGCGCCGCCCACGATCATCGCGGGTGCGATGCGGGCAGCGATGTGCGTGATCTCGGCCCCGGTCAGCTGGGCCGAGGTCGGCACCGGGATCACCCCCGCAGCGATGGCCCCCAGATAGGCGATGGGAAAGGCCGGGCGGTTCGCCAGCCGCATCAGCAGCCGGTCGCCCGGCCGCAGGCCCGCGCGCGTCAGGCCCGTGGCCGTGCCCAGCACCGCGCGGCGCAGATCGCCATGGGTCCAGACCTGCGCGTCGTCCGCGCCCATGACGACCAGGGCCTGGTGGTCCGGGACAGCCTGCCCCGCCCGCAGCACATGTTCGGCCAGGTTCATTCCTGCGTCCTGCCTGTCGCCCAATAAAAAACGGCCCGCGCGAACGGGCCGTCCGGATCACGCGCGATGGCGGATCAGAGCAGTTTCAGATCGCTGGCCGAGGCGCGGCCGTCACGGCCGGACTGCAGCTCGAATGCGATCTTCTGGTTGTCCTGAAGGCCCGTCAGCCCGGCACGTTCCACGGCCGAGATGTGCACGAACACGTCCTTGCCGCCGTCATCGGGCGCGATGAAGCCGAAGCCCTTGGTCGAGTTGAACCATTTTACCGTTCCGGTCGCCATAACCGTATTCTCCTTCAAGTCATCCCGACGCAGGATTGCGCCAGGCCGTGCAGCCCGCTTTCGGTCTTCCGGCTGCCCAAGAGGGAGGCGGTAGAAAGTCTTCGCTCACGCGACTGAGAGGATGCCCGAATCGTTGCAAAACGCAAGAGTCAAACGCGGCCCCGTGGTGCCGCGTTTGACGCAGGCGGGGTTCAGCGCAGGTCCGGGGGCGTGGCCTCGGCCGCCAGATCGGCCACGACCTGGTCAAGGGTCACGGTGCGACTGCCCTGCGCGTCCAGGCGGCGCAGCGAGACGGTGCGGTCCTCGACCTCCTTCATGCCGATGGCCAGGATCGCGGGAACGCGGCCGACGGAATGCTCGCGAACCTTGTAGTTGATCTTTTCGTTGCGGATGTCCGCCTCGGCCCGGATGCCGCCGGCGCGCAAGGCGGCCACGACCTCGTGCACATAGGCGTCCGCATCCGACACGATCGAGGCCACGACCACCTGACGCGGCGCCAGCCAGAAGGGCAGCTTGCCGGCGCTGTTCTCGATCAGGATGCCGATGAAACGCTCGAAGCTGCCCAGCACCGCGCGGTGCAGCATGATGGGCCGGTGCTTGTGCCCGTCGGCACCGACATATTCCGCATCCAGGCGTTCCGGCAGGTTGGGGTCCACCTGCAGCGTGCCGCATTGCCAGTCGCGACCGATGGCGTCGGTCAGCACGAATTCCAGCTTCGGCCCGTAGAACGCGCCCTCACCGGGGAAAACCGTGTAGTCATGGCCCGCGGCCTTGCAGGCGTTGCCCAGGGCGGCCTCGGCGCGGTCCCAGCTTTCCTCGGTCCCGATGCGTTTTTCGGGGCGCGTCGACAGCTTGATGCGCCAGCCCTCGAAGCCCAGGTCGGAGTAGATCCCGGCCAGGAAGTCGATGAACTTCTTGGTCTCGGCCTCGATCTGGTCCTCGGTGCAGAAGATGTGGGCGTCGTCCTGGGTAAAGCCGCGTACGCGCATAATGCCGTGCAGCGCGCCCGAGGGCTCATAGCGGTTGCAGGACCCGAACTCGGCCATGCGCAGCGGCAGGTCGCGATAGGATTTCAGGCCGTGGTTGAAGATCTGCACGTGGCACGGGCAGTTCATCGGCTTCAGGGCGTTGATCGTCTTGGTCTTGGCATGTTCCTCGTCGACCTCGACGATGAACATGTTTTCCTGATAGTTCTCCCAGTGCCCTGATTCTTCCCACAATTTTCGGCTGACGACCTGGGGCGTGTTGACCTCGACATAGCCGTCGGCGCGCTGCTTGCGGCGCATGTAGTCCTGCAGCGTGGTATAGATGTTCCAGCCGTTCGGATGCCAGAACACCTGGCCCGGCGCCTCCTCCTGCATGTGGTACAGGTCCATCTCGCGGCCCAGCTTGCGGTGGTCGCGCTTGGCGGCCTCCTCCAGCATCGTCATGTGCGCCTTGAGTTCGTCGCGGTTGCGGAAGGCCACGCCATAGATGCGCTGCAGCATGGGTCGCGTCGCGTCGCCCAACCAATAGGCCCCGGCGATATGGGTCAGCTTGAAGGCATCGGCGGGCAGCTGGCTGGTATTCTGCAGGTGCGGACCGCGGCACAGGTCCTGCCAGTCGCCGTGCCAGTACATGCGCAGGTCCTGGCCCTCGGGGATGCGGTCGATCAGCTCCAGCTTGAAGGGCTCGTTCGCCGCCTTGTAATGGGCGATCGCGCGGTCGCGGTCCCAGATCTCGGTGCGGACGGGTTCGCGGGCGTTGATGATCTCCTTCATCTTGGCCTCGATCGCGCCCAGGTCGTCGGGAGTGAAGGGTTCGGCCCGGTCGAAATCGTAGAACCAGCCGTGGTCGCGGACCGGGCCGATGGTGACCTTGACGTCGGGCCAGATCGCCTGGACCGCACGGGCCATCACATGGGCGAAATCGTGGCGGATCAGCTCCAGCGCCTGCGCCTCGTCCTTCATCGAATGGATGGCGATCTGGCCGCTGGCGGTGATCGGCCAAGCCAGGTCGATGTGGCTGCCGTCCAGGCTGGCGGAAATGGCGCGCTTGGCAAGGCTGGGCGCGATGCTCTCGGCGACCTCGGCGGCGGTCACGCCGGCGGGATAGTTGCGCGCATTGCCATCGGGAAAGGTGAGGGTGATCTGGGACATGTTGTCCTCCTCGTCGGTTTGGCGCCCACGGAACGCCCGGTTGCGGGTTATGGTCGGGCAGGCATGGACGTGCCCGCGCGATTAGTCAAGATTACGGCAACACACGGGAAGCCAGCATGAGCCACCACAGCGATTTCGAGGAGCAACTGTTCGAGCGTCTGGTCGAGGACCCCGACAGTGACGGCGGCCTGTCCGACGCCCAGAGCCGGGTCGAGCCGCGCAACTTCCTGCGCCACATCCTGTCTCTGGCCGCGTCGAAACTGGCCGACGGGCTGGTCGACGCGAAACTGGTTCTGTCCTGGCTGCTGACCCATCTGGGTGCGGGGGCGGGCGTGATCGGCCTGCTGGTGCCGGTCCGCGAGGCCGGGTCGCTGCTGCCGCAACTGTTCACCGCAGGGGCCATCGGCGCACTGCCGCGACGCAAATGGGCCTGGGCCGTGGGCAGCGTCGTGCAGGGTCTGGCGGCGCTGGCCATCGCGGGCATCGCACTGACGATGGAGGGGCCGGCCGCGGGCGGGGCCATCATCGCAGCCCTGGCGGTGCTGGCCTTGGCGCGGTCGGTCTGTTCGGCCAGCTACAAGGATGTCTTGGGCAAGACGGTGGGCAAGTCGCGGCGCGGCGCGGCCACGGGTTTCGCCAGCAGCGTGGGTGCCGCGGGGGTCATCGTCTTTGCCGGCCTGCTTCTGTGGCAGCCGCTGGACCGGGCGGTGCTGGTCATCGGCGCGGTGGCGCTGGCGGGCGTCGCCTGGATCCTGGGCGGCGCGAGCTTTGCGACCTTGGACGAGGAGGCGCAGCCGCGTGAGGAGGTGCTGAGCCTGTCGCAATCCATCGGCCAGCTGCGCCTGGTGCGCGAGGATGGACAGCTGGCCCGGTTCATCGTCGCGCGGTCGCTGCTGGTGGGATCGGCCTTGGCGCCGCCCTATCTGCTGGTGCTGGCCGCGGCGGGGCAGGGAGACCGTCAGTTGGGCCTTCTGGTGCTGGCATCGGCGCTGGCATCCCTGCTGTCATCCTGGGTCTGGGGGCGGATGTCGGACCGGTCGGCCCGCCGGGTGCTGATCTGGTCGGGCGTCGCGGGGGCAATCGCCCTGGGTGCGGCCCTGGTTCTGGCGGCGATGGGGCTGGCACAGGTGACGGGCGCGATCGCGGTGGTTCTGTTCGGCCTGATGATCGCCTATCACGGCGTGCGGCAGGGGCGGACGACCTATCTGGTCGACATGGCGCCCGATGATCAGCGCGCCGCCTATACCGCGGTGTCGAACCTGGTGGTCGGTGTCGTCCTGCTGGTGGCCGGCGCCGCCTCTGCGGGGCTGGCGGTGCTGGGCGCGCAATGGGCGGTGGCCGCCTTCGCCGCGGCGTCGGCCTTGGGGGCCTGGGTCGCATGGGGATTGGACGAGGTGAGCGAATGACGGATTATCTGACGACGGAGACGGGACGGCGCATCGCCTACGACCGCCTGGAGGGGCAGGGCCCCGGCATCGTGTTCCTGGGCGGGTTCCGGTCCGACATGCAGGGGTCGAAGGCAGTCCATCTGCGAAACTGGGCGGCGGCGCAGGGGCGTGCCTTTTTGCGGTTCGACTATTCCGGGCACGGCGCCAGCGACGGCGCGTTCGAGGAGGGCTGCATCGGGGATTGGGCCGCCGATGCCCGTGCAGCGATCGAGGCGCTGACACAGGGCCCGCAGGTTCTGGTCGGATCGTCGATGGGCGGGTGGATCAGCCTGCTGATGGCACGAACGATCCCGGACCGCGTTGCCGGGCTGGTCACGATTGCCGCGGCGCCGGATTTCACCGAACGCGGGTTCTGGGCCGGGTTTTCACCCGGCCAACGCGAGGTGCTGATGCGCGACGGCCGCGTTGCCCTACCAAGCGAGTACGGAGAGCCGCTGATCCTGACGCGCCGGTTGATCGAGGATGGCCGCGATCAACTGGTCCTGAACCAGCCGCTGTCGCTGCCTTTTCCGGCGCGGATGCTGCAGGGGACAGCGGATGCGGATGTGCCGGTGTCCTGGGCGATGGACCTGCTGGATCACGCGTCGGGCGAGGATCTGCGGCTGACCCTGGTCAAGGGGGCCGATCACCGGTTCTCTTCGCCCGACTGTCTGAACCTGATCGTCGCGACGATCGAGGAGGTCGTTCAGAACGTCAGGGAGTAGTGGTCGCCCATGTCGGGCTTGTCGCCGGTGATCTTGGATTTGGCGATCTGGTACAGGAAGGCCATGCTGCCGCCGGTGGCCCAAACCTCCGCCTCGGTCAGGTCCAGACGCAGCAGCTGGACGTCGGGGTCCTGCTTGCCATCCTCGAACCAGCTGGAAGCGACGGCATTCCACAACTCGTCCAGCTTGGCGCGGTTGTCGGACAGGGACAGGGTGCCGTGGATGCGGGCGTAAAGGCCTTGGCCAGCATCGCTGACCACATGCATCGCATCCTGCGGACCCGATGCCACGCTGCGGGCCAGATCGGTGTCCTTGGCGGTGATGAACCACAGCACGCCGACCTTGCGGTCGGTATAATGCGACATCGGAACAAGCCGCGAATCCTGGGTCACACCCAGCATGCCGCTGTTGATGTCGTCCAGACGGCTCCAGAACTGGTGATTGTGGTCGGTCATCCTGCGATCCTTTCGTGCCGCATCAGGCGGCGATCGCGGGATAAACAACGATCCGCGGGACCGGGTTCCCCCGTCCCGCGGGACCGACGTCAGACCGCGACGTTGTCCGAGTGGACCGGATCGTTGACGCCGCAATCGGCGGCCGCGCCGCCTGCCCGACGCTTGCGACGCGGCTTGACGCTGTCCGGCAGCGCTGCGTTTTCGTCAATGAAGTCAAGAACCAGCGGGCGGATGTTCAGGCGCCACGACTTGCCGGCAAAGATGCCGTAATGGCCGGCGCCCGGTTCCAGGTGCTGAACCTTCCTGGCGTCGGGCACGCCGGTGCACAGGTCCAGCGCCGCGACGCATTGGCCCGGCGCCGAGATGTCGTCATTCGCCCCCTCGACCGTCATCACGGCAACGTCGGTGATCTTGCCGATATCGACGGGACGGCCGTCGACGGTGAAGCGGTTCTGCGCGATCTCGAGGTTCTTGAAGATGCGTTCGACGGTCGACAGGTAGAATTCGGCCGTCATGTCCATGACCGCCAGGTATTCGTCATAGAACTTGTTGTGCTTGTCGCCTTCGCTGGCGGTGCCGCGCGCCTCGGCATAGATCTGTTCGATGAAGGCGCGGGTATGGGTCTGCATGTTCATGGTGATGAACGACGACAGCTGCGCCAGCCCGGGATAGACCATGCGCCCGGCACCGCGATACTTGAACCCCACGGACTGGATCGCCAGATGCTCCAGCTCACCCATGGTGATGCGGTTGCCGAAATCGGTGACCTCGGTCGCGGCGGCGTCGGGGTCGACGGGGCCGCCGATCAGGGTCAGGGTGCGCGGCTGCGCAGCCGGCTCCTCCTCCGCCAGTATGGCGGTCGCGACCAGGGCCAAGGGCGCCGGCTGACACACCGCAATGACATTCACGTCGGGGCCCAGGTGGCGGATGAAGTCGACCAAGTAGCGGGTATAATCCTCGACGTCGAACTTGCCCTCGCTGACAGGAATGTCGCGGGCATTGTGCCAGTCGGTCACGTAGAGTTCGCAGTCGTTCAAAAGCGACAGCACCGTCGAGCGCATCAGGGTCGCATAGTGACCCGACATCGGCGCGACCAGCAGGACCTTGCGGGGCAGGGGGTCGCGACGGGCGACGCGGAAATGGATCAGGTCGCCGAAGGCCCGGCGCAGGACCGGCTCGACATAGACGACGTGGTCCTGCCCGTCCTCTCCGGCGATGGGGGGGATCTCCCAGTCGGGCTTGATCACCATGCGTGCGAAGCTGCGTTCGGTGACACGGCCCCAGGCCCCCAGCATCCGGAACGCGGGATGCGGGACCAAGGCGAAGGCGGGATAGGCCCCGATCGCGCGGGCGGTCGCGCCCATCCATTCGTTCGTGTTCCGAATCGTCTCCATCGCGTCATAGGACACGATGCCGCGAAGACCTTTGACCGACATGTAACCCCACAATTGCTGCGCCGCGGCACATGATCTGCGCGCGACGGGGCGGCGGGAACGGGGTCAGAAGCCGGGTTTACGCCTTGCCTGCCCTGCGCATATCATGACCGTATAAGTAGGGGGGATTACGGATCATGGCAAGACAGCCGGACAAGACGGGTAAAAATGTTGCCAAATCACGTGCGAAACCGGCAACAACCGCAAAGGCGCGCGCGAAGCCCAAGCCCCAGGCCAAGACCCCGGAGGTCGAGGTGAAGACGCCCCAGGCCAAGGTGGAGGCCGCCGAACCCAAGATCGAGACGCCCCAGGTCCAAGGCACGCCGCCCGAAGGCGAAGCTAAGGTCGCGGCGCCCAAGCCCGCCCCTGCCGCCCACAAGCTGGCCGAGAACATCGAGCGGATCGAAACCCTGGGTCACCGCCTGATGGCCGCGCTGGCCGATCGCAACCTGCCCAATCCCGGCGTCGAGGGGCCGGGCGCCGAGCTGTACCTGACCGCCGCGAACGCGTTCCTGAAGACGCTGGCGGAACATCCCGCCAAGATGATCGAGACGCAGGTCACCTTCTGGGGGCAGACCCTGTCGAACTATGCCCGCGCGCAGAAGGCGCTGGCCACCGGGCAGCTGACCGCTCCCGAGGATGACAGCCCCGCCGATCGCCGCTTTGCCAACCCGCTGTGGCAGACCCATCCTTATTTCAACCTGATCAAGAAGCAGTACCTGACCAATGCGCGCGCGCTGAAGGATGCGACGGCGACGCTGGACCTGCCCGACGATGTGACCCGCAAGCGTGTCCACTGGATGACCGCGCAGATCATCGACATGATGGCGCCCACCAACTTTCTGGCGACCAATCCCGACGCGCTGGAGAAGGCCGTCGAGACCGAGGGCGAGAGCCTGGTCAAGGGGCTGGAGAACCTGGTTCGCGACGTCGAGCAGCATGGCGGAGAGATGATCGTGTCCCTGGCCGATCGCCGCGCCTTCACGGTCGGAGAGAACATCGGAACCGCGCCCGGCACCGTCGTCTATCGCGCGCCACTGTTCGAGCTGATCCAGTACGCGCCCACGACGCCCAAGGCGCATGCCCTGCCCCTGGTGATCTTTCCGCCCTGGATCAACAAGTTCTACATTCTGGACCTGAAGCCCCAGAACAGTCTGATCCGCTGGCTGGTGGATCAGGGCCAGACGCTGTTCGTCGTCAGTTGGAAGAACCCCGATGCCAGCCTGTCCGACACCGGCATGGAGGAGTACGTCCAGGCCTATCTGGACGCGATGGACCAGGTGCAGGCCCTGACGGGACAGGCGCGGCTGAACGCGGTCGGCTATTGCATCGCGGGCACCACGCTGTCGCTGACTCTGGCGCTGCTGAAGCAGAAGGGCGATCGCCGCGTGAACTCAGCCACGCTGCTGACCACGCTGACGGACTTTTCCGACCAGGGCGAATTCACCAGCTTCCTGCAGGACGATTTCGTCGGCGGCATCGAGGCCGAGGTCCAGCGCCACGGCCTGCTGCGGGCACAGCTGATGTCGCGCACCATGAGCTTCCTGCGCGCCAACGACCTGGTCTGGGGCCCTGCCATCCGCAGCTACATGATGGGAGAGACGCCGCCGGCCTTCGATCTGCTGTTCTGGAACGGCGACAGCACGAACCTGCCGGGGCGCATGGCGATGCAGTACCTGCGCGGCCTGTGCCAGAAGAACGCCTTTGCCGAGGAGGGGTTCGATCTGCTGGGCCACCGCCTGCACCTGTCCGACGTCACGGTGCCCCTGTGTTCTGTCGCCTGCGAGGGTGACCACATCGCACCCTGGAAGGATTGCTGGCGCGGGGTGGCGCAAATGGGATCGAAGGACAAGACCTTCATCCTGTCGCAATCGGGGCATGTGGCGGGCATCGTGAACCCGCCCACGCGGCAGAAATACGGCCACTATCTCAGCGATCACGGCTTTGGCGGCACGCATCAGGACTGGAAGGACGCGGCGGCGTTCCAGCAGTCCAGCTGGTGGCCGACCTGGGGCGCATGGCTGGCCGAGCGGGCCGGTCCGATGGTGCCCGCCCGCGACCCCGGAGCGGGTCTTGATCCCGCCCCCGGCCGCTATGTCCACGAGCGCGCAGGCTGAAGCGGGGCTGGCGCACGGGACTTTCCAAGGGCTTGCGCCGGCCCGCCGGATTTTCGCCGCGCCGCAGAAAAAATACTTGAAATGCTGCGGTGCAGCATTCATATTGATGGCATGGAATGGATCGCAGCGACCCGTTCCCTCTGTCTCTCGGTCGCTGCATCACAGGAGTGAACGACATGGCAAAGACCCCCGATATGACCAAGACGATGCAGGACATGATGGCGAACTTTCCCATCGACACCAGCTCGATGCAGGACGCGATGAAGTCGCAGTCGATGATGGGCGAGAAGCTGGCCCGCGTCGCGCTGAGCGCCGCCGAGCGTTCGACCGAGATCTCGGCCCGCTGGGCCAAAGACTCGATCTCGCGCATGGGTGAGCTGGCTGCCGTCAAGCAGGACCCGTCCGAATACGCCAAGGCCATGAGCGATTTCGCCTCGGCCGCAGCCGAAATGGCCGCCGAGCACATGGCTGCCTATGCCGAAGTCGCCAAGAAGGTCCAGATGGACACCGTCGACCTGATGCTGACCGCCGGCAAGGACATGGCGTCGGATGCGCAGAAGGTGGCCGAAAAGGCCGCCCGCGACACCCAGACCGCCGTCAAGAAGGCCGCCACGGCGACCGTCGACAAGTGATCGCCTGATCACTGCAACCGACGGGGCAGGGGCGACTTCGGTCGCCCCTGTTCGCATTTGCGCGCCGGGGCTTTTTCCTTTGCGTTTTGCGGGTGCAGAATTCATCATGGCGGCCAGGATGAATTCAAGGAACCCAGGATGGCCGCATCGACTGCGCCGCTGCTGATCAAGCGTTATGCCAGCCGCCGCCTCTACAACACGCAGACCAGCGACTATGTTACGCTGGAGGATATCGCGGGCTTCATCCGCGATGGCCGCGAGGTCAAGATCATCGACCTGAAGTCGGGCGATGATCTAACCCGCCAGTACCTGCTGCAGATCATCGCCGAACATGAAAGCCGGGGCGAGAGCGTCCTGCCGCTGGACGTGCTGACCGACCTGGTGCGCAGCTATACGACCAACGCGCAATCGGTCGTCCCGCAGTTCCTTGCCGCGAGCTTCGAGATGCTGCGCGAGGGACAGTCCAAGCTGATGGAGAACATGGCGGCGATGCCCAATCCCATGGCCACGATGCCGGGATTCGACGCGCTGCAGCGCCAGCAGCAGATGTTTCTCAAGGCCATGATGGGCGGCTGGCGCGGTGGTGCCTCGGGCCCCGAACGGGAGGACGGCACGCCCGCGCCCCCCGCCAGCCCCGCAACCCCCGAGGACGAGCGCGACATGGCCGAGATCCGTCGCCAACTTGCCGAACTGCAAAAGCGCGTTTCCAAGCTGTGATCCCCTTGCACCGCGCCGTGCGTCGGGCTAGACCCGCCTCACGGAGCGGTGGCCGAGTGGTCGAAGGCGCACGCCTGGAAAGTGTGTAGGCGGGAGACCGTCTCGAGGGTTCGAATCCCTCTCGCTCCGCCACTAGCCCCCGCGAAAGCGTTCTCCCGATTTGGCTGCGGCCGGATTTTTCCGTTGTTTTCGAGGGTTATGCGGGAGGGGCTGAGCACTGGCCTTGGCGCCGGGAGGCCCGGAAGCGGTCTCTCAGGGCCGTTATTCTCCGGACCTCATGACTGAGCCATTTTGGTGAATTGCTTGTAAGATTCTGACGTCGCGCTGTTTTTTCAAAGTTATGCCGATCATTTGGACTCAGGTCGCGCTCTAATAGATGGACCATAAATCCAAAACTCAGGGCGGCATTGAGGCCGTTCTGTTGTTGAAATGTCGTTCGCAACCACCGCCACATGCCTCCCACGAGCAGCGAAATAATCGAAGAGAATCTTTGGGTCAAAGCTGTCTCCCGCCATAGCCAGCTCCACGCGAAGCGCGTTCGACAGTCCAGGATTTTGAAGACCCGAGTAGCGATATCAGAACCCCATTTGATCGGCCCTGTGTTCTTGCCTAGAAAACAAGGTATTCAAAATAGAAATCCAATAGAACAAAGCTTCTTGCGTCGTTTCTCTGACACCTTTCCCTGTTTGAAGCGCTTCCTCTGATCTGAGACCCATGAGCCCAAGCTGGAGTGTTCTGGGTGTTCAATGGGGACATTGCAGTTGCCATTCATGCTCTTGTAGGCTTTTAACTGTTGGAACTTTGCCTCCCACGCCTCTTCAAATCTGTCCCAGGCGAAGCCCAAATCATCCAGGCGCGACACAAGGTGACTGGGCAGACTACCCATTCTCCTCTTTCGCCGCTGAGTGCCAACCCAGTTCGCAAGTTCCGAATTACCGGTCAGCTTTCGCGGCACAATACATGTTCCGTGTATTTTCTGGTATTTAGCAAGCTCTAAGAACATTTTTTCCCAACGATCTCTACTTGGAGACCAATGGAAACCTACGGCTTCCAATCGCTTTACCTTGTCTTCCGGTAGAATGCCCTCCTTATAGTCAATGCGCTGCGTGTTCACCCAATAGCCGAGATGCCTATTCTCCTTCCAATGTCTCGGTACGTTGCAGTCCCCATGCTTCGATTTATAACGACAGAGTTCTGAGAACCTTGCCTCCCATATTTTGGACAAGACATCCCAAGCAAACCCCAGTGCCTCGAGGCGATCGATGCGGTCTTTCGGCAATTCACCCCGGTCGTAGGAGCGTCTCTGTCTAGCCACCCAAATCCCAAGAGATTTATGTGTCGAGCTGTTTTGGGGAACATCACAGTCGCCGTGCTCTTCTTTGTACTTGATTAGTTCCCCGTAACGTTCGTCCCAATTGTTGCCGAGGCGCTCGACTATCGAAGTAGAAACACCTTGCTTCAGCGCCGCCAAGGAAACCTGCGGTCCAAGAACTTCGAACTTTTCCCGCAAACGACTGTCGTCAAAAACGCCGGTCCTGCCTCGTTCGACACGCATCTCTTCGATGATGTCGGCCAGTTCAGCGTCCTGCTCCTGCATGGCCTGAAGGACATCCCATGCCTCGTTGAATCCGGTTCGTTCCAGTGCGTCCTCGACGCTTTCGCCGGCTTCGGTCTCCAGGAACAACGGCAGCAGCAGGTAGCCATATTTCTTGCCGGTCCCGTCCGACTTGCGCATCGCTCGACCGGCAGCCTGCACGATGTCCACCTTACTCTTGCGTGGCGACAGGAACGCCACCACGTCGACTGCGGGGACATCCACTCCTTCGGTCAGACAGCGGGCATTGGAAATTATGCCCCGATCGGCATCCCTGAACTCACGCATGACCATCTCACGCGCCGCCGTGCGCATCGCGCCGTTGACGTGCAGCGCCTGATAGCCAGGCATGTGCGTCCTGATTCCGCTGGCGGTGTCTCCGGTGAAGTCCTTCGCCGCCGCGACGCTGCTATGGAACGAGAACACCTTGTGAAGGTCATGCTCCTCGCAGGCCTGCTTCAGGGCGATCTGGATGGCGACGCTGCGGGCCCTAACCGGATCGCCGCCGACCAGCACTTCGCCATGCTTCAGCAGCTCGTCATTGATTACCTCCGAGGTGACCAATGAAATGATCACTTTGAAGTCGCAGATGATGCCTTCGCGAGCGGCCTCCGCGAAGGATAGGGTGTGTACGATGGGGCCGTAAACCTCCGGTACATCCATCGAGTAGACGAGTTTCTTATCGCCTTCCTTGTCCTTCTTGCGGACGTTGTAGTGCCGGGGCGTGGCGGTCATGAACACGCGCTTGGCGATGGGCAGGTTCGCATCCTCGAGGGCGAAGGCGAAGCGGTTGCCTTCTCGCCCTGCGGTCTTGTGGGCCTCGTCAAAGATGCCCAGGTCGAAGGGCTTCTGACCTTCCATGGCCGCGCCGACCACATGGGCAGACTGGTATGTCGAGAAGACGACCTGAACGCTGTCTGACCGCTCGTTGAGGAAACGCTTCATCTCATCGGCCTCTGTCGTGACGGGGAAATCGAGATCCGCCTGGTGCACCACCATCATGTCTTCTGTGCCGCTGGTGACCGTCGGGTCGGAGCAGACCGCCAGGAACCTTGGGCTCTGCCAGCGCGTCTGCTTCAGCCACTCGTGCAGGGTCTGGCGTACCAGCGACAGCGACGGCAGAAGCACGATGACGCGCTTAGGTTCTCGGCGTTCAGCCAGCCACAAAGCCGTGAGCGTCTTGCCCGTCCCGCAGGCCATCACCGTGGTGACCCGGTCATGGTCCTGCAGACCGGCGAGGATCGCCGTCAGGGCCTCTCCCTGATGGGGCTTGGGCTCCCAGAGCCTCCGCTTTATGACGCCGCCCCTCAACCATGTGTCGATGGCTGCGACGTCATCTGCCGACAGACGATCCAGATCGGCGCCGCGGATGCAGAACACGTCCCGCCGGTCGGTCACGACCTCGAGGACTTCGCTGCTGTTGGTGAAGAGCACCTTCAGATCGGCGCGATCAGCGAGGCCGGCGAATGTGGACAGCTCGCTCCATGTCTGCGCCTTACGACCCGCTCTATACTTAACCTGATAGGCGGCATAGTTACCGTTCAGAGTTCGAAAGACACCATCGACGCCCATGTCCGTCGCGGGAAGTTTGAGCCGCTGCATGACACCTAGGGGCACGGCACCTTCGGGCCAGACATCGGCTGCCTGCATGATATTCTGGGTGTTCAGGTAGGCCTCCGCGAACACCTCGAAGGCGTCGCCACGGTCCTTCGCAGAGGTAAGCTTCTCGATGCGTCGCTCAAGCTCTTCGAAGCTTCTCAGGTTGGAGAATAGCCCAAGGCACCTGAAGTGGCTGGCCCGCACGTGCGCAGGGCTGGAGGGAAGTCGTCGGTCCATACCGAATTATCTACGTCAGGTCTCAGCTTGTCGACCGCTCTCCCGCCAAGTCTCGAAGCCCTCTTCCGAGTGGGGTGGTCGCAATATTGCCGCTGTGTGCAAGAAAAGAGCCACCATTTGTGGTGGCTCTTTGGGGCTTTATGTACGACCGGTTCTTCTATTTCAGACGTCCTTGACCTTACCCATAAGGGTGTCGACAAACTGACCCCAGTACATCGTTAGGTCCTGATACTTGCTGGGATCAGCGTCCATCGACTCGGCCTTTCCGAACGCGACGACCATTAGGGCCAGACCCTCGACCGCCCGTCGGGCAGCCTTAGCAGCGTCTTCGCCCGAGATTGCGCCCGGCGACCTCTTGGCAATCTCATCCAGCGGTTGCCAAAGCTCTCGGTAGAAGCGGTGGCGCGTGTTGAGCCGGATCACCACCGTATCGCTCAAATGCAATACGTCGATGAATTGCTTGCCCGGGAAGTCCACCGGTTCGAGTACAAAGGGTAGTCCACGAATTTTCTCCAGATACGCCTTCTTATCGTCAGCCGTATCGTGGCCCGTGTCGCGCGCAAGATCCTCAAGCGCCTCTCTCTCCTTCTCCGGATCAACCTCATGCCGCGGACCCTTCGGCATCTTAGAATCCGCGTCTTTGACCCGCTCCATAACCGGTGAAAACTCACCGTTTTCACGCTTAGTCGTTTTGTCAACCTCGCCCCATCGATCATCAAGCATCCGCCGGGCCGTGTCGATGAAGCGTTTCAAAAGCTCACGTATCTTGTCACGCAGCTCCCCATGGGGCTCGACTCCGCGCTTCACATTTCGGACGCCGAAGTAATCATCGAGTTTAGGATCAAAGGCCACTTCTATGCCAATGAACCGGTCAGGATCCTGGACGCCACGCGGCAAAATACGAGGGACATTGGTGTACGCAATCTCGCGTCCTTTTCGCATAAAGCTAATGGCTCCCTGGTTCTCAGGGACGCGCAGTTTCTGCGCAAGCTTATCGCCACCCTTCCCCCGCTCCCGGGTCACTTCTTCTGGATACAGCGTAATCCGTACTCGCGCGTATGTATCGCGAACCTTCACCTGCTCGTCAGCTATCAGAGTGGCAGGGAAATGGGATTTTTTAACGCCACCGGCCTTCTTAGGCTCCTTCGACAGCACCGAGTCAGCCCACGTGTCTTCTAGAAGAAGCAATGGGTCATGCGCTTTGAGCATCGTGCCATTGACCTCAAATTTGATACCCCCGCTGATGAATTCGCGGTAGATGCGCGAAAGCTCTTTTTGGACATCTACGACAAGTTCATCGAAGCTTCCGAAAACGCGGCCGTCTTCGAGTTTGTCGATACGCCCCCAAACAACGAGAGTGCCCTTTTCCGCAGGAAGGTACTGTTGCAGCTCCACGGGAACATCATCCGCCCTTGGAGCGTCGATGCCTACAGAGTGCCCTTGCTCAGATTCTTTGGACAACGCATCATCCAGGTCGAAGGAGACATGCAGCCACGGGTCCTTTGCACTCTGACGGCTGAAAACGTCGATCCGCTTTGCGAAGTTCAGGGCTGCGAGCTTTGCACCAACACCATACTTGCCAATAGTATCCGTCCGCATGTATCGGCTAGAATAACCAATCTGCAAATAATGGTGGAGAGTCTCTGGGTCCATACCGTCTCCGTCATCAGAGATGGCGATCTGGGAGACCACACCCCGGCCGTTTACGATCCCTTTTTCGAGGTGAATTGCCACTTTGCTCGCCCGGGCTTCCAGCGAGTTGTCGATTGGCTCAGCCAGGGCTGTCGGCAAGCTGTGGCCCGAGTCGCGAAGTGAAAGCAACGCTTGGCCGGTCAGCACCATCGGGATCCGGTCAGGCGACATCTCTGAGGTGGCGGAAGCAGACGCCTGGCTGCCAATGCTTTGTGTCGTAGCTTCGTTCATCTTGTTTCTCCTTGTTTTGGCGCCTCCTGCCATTCAAGATCAGGAAACGCTCTGGATTGACTTGGAGGCTGCGTTGCGCCGTAGCCTCCAATTAGTATGGGGCGGCGGCGTCAGGCCGAGGGTACCAAGATTTCGGGCTCTTCCTTGCCGGGGATCTTCTCATCCCAATTCGGCAGAATATGCGCCACGTGCTCGGGCTGGATCGCGCAGAATGGGCAGCCGTCGAGGTGCCCGTCAGGTTTTGCCGGATGCATCTTGTTTACCAGTAGGCCACTTGGCGCGAGCTGATCATACCAAAATGCTTCAGTGTGATACGCCGTCTCTCGCGTGTGGCATCGATGCCAGATGAAGTGATTGGCATGTGCCAATTTCTCGTGGTTGAGCAGGCGAGCGAGCACGCATTGGTCAGAGCGACCAACATAGAACGGCTTGCCGTGCCTTAGCAGCATGTAGACACCAATTTGGTTAGGTACGATCACCGCACGTAGCCAGCCTCTTGAAGCCGGGAACGCCATCCGGGACAAATGCTGACTAAGAAGATTGACTGTCTTCATTACGCAGCCTCGCTTTCAGCGTGATGGTTCTTAGCGGCTGCGTAAATCAGCTTTCTGATCTTCTTCACGTAGTCAGGTGATATCGACAAGTCGAACGCAGTATGGGCGACGGATTCACCGTTCAGCCAAAGCTTCAGCACGTCTTCGGCTTTTGGATTCGCCCCGTTCACGTTCTTCTTGAACTGAAGGAACTGCTCAGCTCGGGCGAGCTGCACCTCTGCAGAAGTCGGCCGCATCGCGACGACTACTGGGTCGCGATCTACTTCGCAGCTGATTTCGGGCTGATCCAGTGAGCCGCCGAAGCGACGAATTTCGAGCTTCTTACGGCGGCGGAGCGTCGTTTTTGCGTCGCGGATGACGTTCCGCAGAAGGTAAGGCTCTTCGCGCCGGGAACCTGAGAGGACGAGCTCGATGGCATGGTCGTAAACGTCGTACCAGAAGCCGCCACTGGGCTGGCGAGCCATCCGTTCCTGGAGAGTTTGCACGGCGGTCCAGTCCACCGCGTCAACCGCGTGGGTCATTTCATTTTCCTTTGTTTTGGCCCGTCAGCCCCTTTCGGTGGCCAAGAGCGCTAGGGTCGGTCGGCGCGTGCTCATCACAGAGCATCGACGCTAGTATGTGGGAGCCTGACGCGCCATTTCAATCGATTGCGACGCAGCTCCCGGAAGTCTTGGGGTGCTTAGTCGTGTGTTCGGGTACCGGAAGTCGCGCAACGCATCGACCGTCGGCCAAAGCCATGCCTAGCAGGCTGCTGAAGAAGTCGACCCTCGACCCGGTTTGAGGAACATGATTCACCCTTCGCACGACGACGGCGGGGGTAAGGATGCGTGGGACGGACGAGGCGAGCGGGTCGCTGTTCAGCTATGTGGATCTGGAGGATCGGATCCCCGCGCGGCATCCGCTGCGCAAGATCCGGCAGGTGGTGAATGACGCGCTGGCACGTTTGGATGCCGAGTTCGACGCGCTCTACACGGACTTTGGACGCCCCTCGATCCCGCCGGAACGGCTGATTCGGGCGAGCCTGCTCCAGAGTCTGTTCTCGGTCCGCTCCGAGCGCCAACTGATGGAGCAGATACAGTAAAATCTGCTGTTCCGCTGATTCGTTGGCCTCGGGATCGATGACCCCGTGTGGGTGCCGACGGTGTTCACCAAGAACCGCGACCGGCTGCTGACGACCGAGATGTCGCGCAAGGTCATGGCCGCCATCCTCGCGCATCGCGAGGTGGCGCCGCTCCTGTCGGACGACCATTTTTCGGTCGACGAGACAATGGTGAAGGCCTGGGCGTCCATCAAGAGATTCCAGCCGAGGGTGGGCGATGCGCCGCCCGATGACGATCCGGGCAGCCCGCCCGGATCCGACGCCCCTGCCGGACCCCAACCTGAATCGACCGAACACGAGACCGATCCGATGCCACGTCAGAACCGCAATTCCGAGGTCGACTTCCGGGGCGAGAAGCGATCGAACGCCACCCATGCTTCCACGACTGACCTGGATGCCCGGCTCTACAGGAAGTCTCCCGGCACCAGGACGATGCTGTGCTTCATCGGCCATGCGCTGATGGAGAACCGCTCCGGCCTGATCGTGCAGGGTGATCTGACACAGGCCGATGGCCATGCCGAACGGCGCGCTGCCCTCGACATGATCCACCGCCATTCCCCCGGATCGACCCGGCAACTGACGTTGGGTGCGGACAGGGGCTTTGATGCCGCAGGGTTCGTCGCCGACCTGCGGCAGGCCTGCGTCACCCCGCACGTCGCCAGGAAATCCAGATATTCAGCGGTCGACGGGCGCACCACACGGCACGGGGGCTATGCCCTGTCACAGAAGCATCGCAAGCGGATCGAGGAGGCCTTCGGTTGGGCCAAGACCGTCGGCGGCATGGCCCAGACCGTCTATCGAGGCGCTGAGCGCGTACGAGCGCGCTTCATACTGACGATGGCGGCCGGCTATGCCGGGTCCGGCAAGAGCACCGTCCTGAAGTTCGCGCTCGAGGAGCTCGGCCTCTCGCCCCATCGCAGCGCGAAGGAGGGCCGCTGCGTGCCCGGCGTGGTCACCGCCACCTTCACCGGCAAGGCCGCGCTGGTGCTGACCCGCAAGGGCACGCCCGCGCGCACCATTCACAGCCTGATCTCCTCGGTCATCGAGGCGACCGAGGAGGAGATCGAGGAGGCTGCCCGCAAGATCGCGCTGGCCGAACGCGACGCCCTCCGCCTCACCGGGTTCGCGCGCACCACGGCCGATGCCGCGATAGAAGCGATGCGCCAGGGGCTTTCGGCGATGAAGCACCCGCGCTTCGCCCTGAACCCGCAGAGCGACGCGGCCGACGCGCGGCTCATCGTGCTCGACGAGGTGTCGATGGTCGGCGAGGAAATGGCGCGCGACCTGATGAGCTTCGGCAAGCCGATCCTCGTTCTCGGCGATCCGGGCCAGTTGCCGCCGATCCGGGGCGAAGGCGCCTTCACCCGAGACGAGCCCAACGTGATGCTGACCGAGATCCACCGCCAGGCGGCCGAGAGCGCGATCATCCGTCTCGCCACCATGGCGCGGGAGGGGCGGCCCATCGGCTTCGGCGTCTACGACGACCATGTCGCCAAGCTCCGCAAGGGCGACATCACGCCGGAACAGGCGCTGCGCGGCGGCCAGCTGATCTGCGGGCTGAACGCCACGCGGCTGCAGATCAACAACGCCATGCGCGCGGCGGCCGGTCTCGGCGGGACGTGGCTGCCCACGGGACCGGCCGAAAAGATTATCTGCCTGAAGAACCAGAACGATCTGGGGCTGATCAACGGGATGTTCGTGATGCTCAAGGACATCGTCGACGAAGGCAGCCTCTACTTCTCCGCCGTCGACCATGACGAGGACGGGCGCCACATCGGCGAGCCCTATGACGACGTGCGTCCGGGCCGGCTGCACATTTACAAGGGGCATTTCGAGGACCATGTCGCCTACGACAACAAGCGCCATGACCGCGACTACAAAGAGAAGCGCCTGCTGACCGAGGCGACCTTCGGCTGGGCGATCACGGCCCACAAGGCGCAAGGCTCGCAGTGGGAGAACGTGATCGTCTGGGACGACGGGCTGGGCCGCACCGAGATCGACCGGCGCCGCTGGCTCTACACCGCGATCACCAGGGCCGAGCGCGGGCTCGTCCTTCTGGCCTGAGGGACGCGATGATCGACCTCAACGACATCGCGGTCCCGAAGACCCGGCACGATCTCGCGGCGGTGAAGGAGCGGCTCGCCTGCACAGCCGCCGACTGGCTGCCGGGGCTCTTCCCCGAGGCCCGGCTTGCGCGGGGCCGTCGATCCTTGCGCTGCGCAGACCTCTCCGGGCGCCCGCCGCGCAAAGAGGGTTCCTGCACCATCCATCTCGACGGACCCTATGCCGGCTGGGGCTTTGATTACGCCACCGGGGAGCGGGCCGGTCCCATCGACCTGATCTCGCAAGCGACCGGCCTCTGCGATGGCGCGCTCTTCGACGAGGCGGCGCGGCTCGCGGGGATGAACCATCCGGTGCGGAAGCTCGCGCCAGCGTCGCCCACGCGCGTGCGCCCCGACCATTCTGCCGAGATTGCGCGGCTGGTCGGCGGGGCCGAGCCGTTCGCAGGCACGCCGGGCGAGACTTACCTGCGCGCCCGCGGCTTGTCGGATCCCGGATCGCCCGACCTGCTGTTCCATCCCGATCTTCCGGACTTCGACAGCTACCGTGGCTGGCCCGGCCTCATCGCGATCCTGCGGCTGCCGGACGGGGAGCGCGCGCCGGGCATCCACCGCACCTTCCTGCTCGACGACGGCAGCGCCAAGGCGCCCACGGGCAAGAAGATGCTCGGCAGCGTGAAGGTTGCCGTGGTCCGGCTGTTCCCGATGCCGGAGGACGGACACATCGGCATCGCCGAGGGCATCGAGACGGCGCTCGCCGCGCACGCGCTCTTCGGCACACCGGTCTGGGCGGCGCTGTCGGCCGACGGTCTGGCGCGGTTCCAGTGGCCCGAGGGCACCCGGCGCGTCACCATCCATGCTGATGCCGGAGACGCCGGCCGCCAGGCGGCCGCGACGCTTTCGGACCGCCTGAACCGGGCCGACATCCCGAACGAGATCGTTGCGCCGCTGCATGGCGACGATTTCAACGACGACCTGCTGCGCGGCGCCCGCGCCAAGGATTACACGCGCCCGGCAGACGCGACAGCGGGTACGGAGGCCGCGGATCCGGTCGAGCCAGAGACGGCCACCCCCATCGTCGCCTCCGCCGACGATCCCGCAACGCTGATCGCCGCGGCCGAGGCGCTGACCAATCCGCCCGAGTTCGAGGCCCTATCCACGCTGCTCGGGCGCATAGCGCTGGCAAAGCTCGATCCTCTGCCCGAGCGGCAGGTCAACACGCGGATCAAGTCAGCGACCGGGATCGGCATGTCGGTGCTGACCCAGCAGCTGGCCGAGCTTCGCCGCCGCGTGAACGCCACCGGCGATCCACACGCGCCGATCCCGAAGCCCGCCTGGTTCAGGCGCCTCCGGCTCGATCTCGCAGGCGCGCCCGAGCGCAACGAGGCCAATGTCATCGTCGCGCTGACCTCCGATCCTGCCTTCGCCGGGGTTCTCGCCTTCGACGAGTTCGGGCAGGAGCTCGTGGTGCGCCAGCCGCTGCCGTGGGACGGTGCCGCCGCGTCGCTCCCGCGTCCCTGGGAGGACGCCGACGACATCCGTACCGCCGAGTGGCTGCAGCTTCGCGGCATCAACGTTGCGCCGGTGGTCTTGAGCCGTGCCGTCGGAGCCGTCGCCCGCGAGCTGCGCATCCATCCCGTCCGCGACTGGCTCGACACCCTGACATGGGACGGCACACCCCGGATCGAGACCTGGACCAGCACGTATCTCGGCGCCGAGCCGACCGCGTTCCATCACACTATTGGTGCGCTTTGGCTGATCTCGGCCGTCGCCCGCATCTATCGCCCCGGCGTGAAGGCCGACCACATGCTGATCCTCGAGGGACCGCAGGGCGCGCGCAAGTCCACCGCGATCAAGGTTCTGGCCGGCGAGGAATGGTTCACCGACGAACTGCCCGAGCTCGGGTCCAAGGACGCGGCTCTGCACATGCAGGGCGTCTGGATCGTGGAGATCGCCGAACTCGACGCCATCGGCCGCGCCGAGGTGTCGCGCATCAAGGCGTTCCTGACGCGGACCACCGACCGCTTCCGCCCGCCCTATGGCCGCTACACCGTCGAGGTGCCCCGACAGTGCGTCTTCGCCGGCACCGTGAATCCAGACACCTATCTGCGCGACGAGACCGGCAACCGCCGGTTCTGGCCGCTTCGCTGCGGCGCCATCGACATCGCGACGCTCGCGCGAGACCGGGACCAGCTCTGGGCCGAAGCCGTCCATCGCTTCCGCGCCGGCGCGATCTGGTGGATCGACGACCCGGCGCTGTTGGCAGAGGCACGTGAGGAACAGGACCGCCGCTACCAGTCGGACGCCTGGGACGACCTGATCGAGCACTGGCTGACGCACGAGACCCGCACCGTCTCGGACGGCTTCCCCGACTACGGCAACTCGCGCACCGAGAGCGTGCCGCGGCCGGAGCCGCTGCGGGACGTGTCGGTCGGCGAGATCCTCGAGGAGGCCATCGGGCTCGAACCCGCACGCTGGACCCGCGGCGACCAGATGCGCGTCTCGGCCTACCTCAAGGGGAACGGCTGGGAGCGGTACCGGCGGCGCGACGAGGGCGGGCGCGAGGCGCCGCGGGAGTGGCGGTATCGGAGGGGTGCAAGGTAGGCTCGGAATGAGCGCAGACGGCCCTTAGCCGACGGTCGGGACAGCACTACGCGGTGCAGACTTTCGGAACTTCGCCATAGCTGACGTTTCCGGCGCATCATTGCCCTGACCGACATCTGGGGCCGACGGCGGGCTTTCGACCGTCGCGATCAGAAGACCCTCAGGCGCCGGTTACTGCTGCCCAGTCGGCGATCTCCCGCACTCACGGTCTCAACCAAAGACTTGACAGTTACAGCACTTACAAAACAGATACGACATTAGGAGAATTTTGCAGCGAGCGGCACTCATGGGTAAAGGCCTGGACCACGCAATCGCCGCGTTGCGTGACGCACTGCAGAAGCACTCCGGACCAGTCGAGGTTACGCTTGCCCTGGAGCGCAGCACGGCAGAGCGCGTCCTGCGTCTGCTGAAGGCGGAGCATGAATCTGGAGCCGTAGTCGTTCCAGTCAGGGTGTCATACAGCACGACAGAGGCTTCGGCGATGCTTGGTATCTCGCGTGCAACGCTCATGAAGCTAATTGAAGCCGGCGACATCGAAGCCTTCAAGGTGGGGACGCATCACAGAATCCACACAGAATCGCTGGTCGCATACCAACGCCTTCGACAGGTGAGCCAGAGCAGGGCGTCAGAGCTTCTAGCCGAGTTCTCTGCCCGCTCAGCCGAAAGGTTCCAGAGCAACGTCACTTTCCGCACGGATGGGGAGGTCTAGGTCAATGGATTCACAGGTGCGCCTCATGGAGGCTAAGATCGTGCCGCCCGAGAGTTTTGTGGCGGTTGATCATCGGCTATTCATCGACACCAATGTATTCATGGACACCGACCCAGTTCGTTCCGCCGGTTTGAAGAAACTATTCGAGCGGTGCAAGGACGCGGCCATCGGCAACGCCAACGGGATCATCGTCCCTTCGAAAGTCATGGATGAGCTCGTCCGGCAGAGCGGGCTCCATACCTCGGCATTCCCCGACGATCGCGCCGCTGCGGTTGAACGTGCTGGCAAGTGGCTCGAGGTGTTGAAGGAACTCGAGGTTCACAGAGTTGTACGCAACAATCTCGGAGATGGCTCGAACCCGTATGCTGACGACCTTTTTGCCGAACTGTTCTCTCAATTCGGTGGCCGTTACAACATGTGCCTTCTCACAAACGACATCACGCTAACGGTGCGGATTCGTCTACTTGCCGTGAGGACGGGACACCGGCTTGTAGCCGGGACTGTGAGCGGGGACGGCCAGGTCGAGCAGGATGGCGACCAATCCCTATATGATCGTGCAGTCAGGAAGCTGACTCGGATCACTCGGAAAACTGACGAAGGGCTCGCGAAATCCAAGGACATCAAAGAAGCAGCCTCCCTCACTTCTCTGCTTGACGAATTTAGACGAGCACTCCCGGTCGCAGCGGGAGATACCGGGTCCATTCCCAAGCAAGCAGACAAATTGAGGGCAGGTGAATCGCCCAGGCGCTTCAAGCGAGTGACAACGCTAAAGCCGAAGGACGAGCTGCTCCCGGACGCTGCAATCCCCGGGGCAGGTGACCGTGTGTTCATTGGGACTGCAGACTCACGGGTTGCCCTGCAACTCGGAGGCCTCCTCGGCGAAGGCGGAGAGGGCTCTGTTCACGCAATTGAAGAAGTTGAGAACCAGGTGGTGAAGATCTTCCATAAGAGTCACCGCACCACCCACCGAAAGGAGAAACTTGAGATCCTTGTGGAGCGTGTCCTGTGCGTGGAAGGCATTGGCTTTCCGACCGGCCTGATAACGAACGCCGACGGTGCGTTCGTCGGTTACTCCATGCCGAAGGCTTCCGGCAAAGAGCTTCAAGCGACGATCATGCGCCCCGCGCGGTTCAGGCGCGTCTACCCGAACTGGACGAAGGCCGATCTTGTTGATGTTTGCATCTCGTTCCTTGAGAAGGTTGAGTATTTGCACTCACTTAACATTCTCCTGGGTGACATAAACCCAAAGAATCTCATGGTTGACGAGCAGAAGAACGTCTGGATCATCGATGCGGACTCATGGCAGGTTGAAGGGTACCCCTGCCCTGTGGGTACTGCCATGTTTACCGCTCCCAGCATCACAGGCGACTATGCCAACTCGCTTCGCACCGTCGAAGAAGAGCGTTTCGCCGTAGCCACGATGCTGTTCATGATCCTGATCACCGGACAATTTCCCTATGCTCGCGCAGGCGCTGACGGAGGCGACTTCGCGACTTTGATACGTGAAGGTAAATTCACCTTCCAGTTCAAGGGAGCATCAAATCGAGACCAGCCAGAAGGCAACTGGAAGTTTATGTGGAGTCATCTCCCACCTCGGGTCAAGAGTCTGTTCTGGAACACCTTCCAGAAAGAGGGCGGTTCGCGCTACGATAGACGGCCAACCGCCGGCGAGTGGCTTGCCATCTTCCGTGAGTATCGAAGCTTTTTCGGAAGTGCCGACGACTTCGATCCAATGTCGAACGACGTCTATCCAATCCGATTCAGAGCATTCAAGCCTGATACGCCCATTCGGGATTGCCCAGGTTGTGGGCGCCAGAATGCGATCGCCTACACATGGGACGACCAGCATAAGAGCTACGTCGAGCAAACTCTGTGCTACACCTGCAATCAAATCAAGCCGCGATGCGCCGATTGCGGTAAGTCGAAGTCAGTGGACCAACTCAAGGACGGCTTATGCTTGGACTGCCGCCTTATGCCCTGCAAAGACTGCGGGAAACAGACTCGGAAGCCTGAGCTGCGATACGGCCGGTGCCCGGCTTGTGTGAAAAAGGGGACCGAGCTCGACCCGAACAGGTTGTGCTCCGATTGTCGCCAACCATTCATCACATACGATCACCAGCATTGGTTCACGTCAAAAGGACTGGACATCCCTAAGTCTCACCTCGCGATCAAGAAGGCTTGCCCGACGGGAGCATCTGCCCCGCAGAGCGCGCGAACGGCCCGCAATACCACGAGTGCGCCAAGATCGGTGAGCGCCACGACTGCACCGGGGCTATTAGAACGCTTGGTTAAATGGTTGTTCCAATGACTCTGTCCGCCTCCCAGTAGCACCACCCGAAAGGAATCCTCATGGCACTCAAATTTAACGTTGGCGACCTCGTGGACAACCCTACTCCGCGAGTCCCTGTTACGCTTTGTCTCGACACAAGCGGATCAATGATGGGAGAAAAGGTTCGCGAGCTCGTAAATGGTGTCAACCTCTTCTACGATGCTATTGGCGAAGACGATGACGCTCACGACTCGGCGGAGATCAGCATCGTCGAGTTCAATTCGTCGGCGAGCCTTATCCAGGACTTCGCTGGCATCGAGCACATCAGCCGGATCAACAGCATTGATGCCTCGGGAGGAACAGCGCTCGGTGAAGGCGTCAACCTGGCACTGGACACTCTCGAGCAACGGAAAATGATCTACTCCAATGCAGGAGTGCTATATTACCAGCCATGGCTCGTCTTGATGACCGATGGGCAGCCTAATGGGCGCCAGGAGGAGCTGGAACGTGCCATTGACCGTGTTACCGAGATGGTTGCGCAAAGGAAACTGACGGTTTTCCCGATCGGCATCGGCGCTGACGCCGATATGACCGTTCTGGCGCGGTTCAGTCCCAATCGCCCTCCACTCCGACTCCGTGGCCTGAGTTTCAAGGAGTTTTTCGAGTGGCTGTCAAAGTCTGTCTCTCGTGTTTCGCGATCCACGCCCGGTGACAAAGTAAAGCTGGACCTTGATGGACTAGCAGGGTGGGCGGAGTTGTAAGTGTTCAACGTGTTCCACCATTATGTTCGTGGCAGGGGTCACGAACTGGACGGCACCCCATGCCAAGACCGCACCCTGTATATGTCCTGCGATGGCGTCCAAGCGATATGTCTGGCAGACGGAGCAGGTTCCGCCTCACAGGCGGAGCTCGGCGCTCAAGCTGTGGTGGAAGAGGGCTGCGCCCTGCTGGTCGAGCGATTCAGTGAACTTTTGGCTAGCACCGATGCCGACCGGACGAGGATCGAACTGGTGGATCGACTGCTGTCAAAGCTTGGCCAGCTCGCGAGCCAACACGGGCTTGCACCTGAGGACTTCGCATCCACTTTTCTAGGCGTCGCGATCTCAGGGGACCATTTCCTGGGCGCCCATATCGGCGACGGGGTCATCGCGTATTTCAAAGACAGTGAGATGAGAATCGTTTCCGCCCCAGACAACAGCGAGTTTGTAAACCAGACCACCTTTGTCACCTCTCAGAACGCGGCCCAGTCGATGCGCTTGTTTCGGGGTTCGCTAGACGGCGTGGGCGGGTTCATACTGATGAGCGACGGTGCAGGAGAGAGCCTGTTTGACGCTCGATCACGTCAGCTCGCCCCCGCATGCTCCAAGATTATTGCAACCGTTGGTGCCGCACCTCCTCGCCGCGACGGAAGTTTCAAATTCAGAAAGCAGTTGCAGAAACTTATCGATCTCAAGATACGCAGTGCGACCAAGGATGATTGCTCGATTGCTGTCCTTGGGCGGACTGTGCCGTGACGAAGAACGGCCTTCCGTCGGCTTTCCGCCCCTTGAGCATTTCAGCTTCTGCACTGCCTGCGGAACGGAGCTCTGTCCCAACCTCCCCGGTGGTCCCAACCCTGTCCCAACCTCCCGAGGGGGTTGGGGACACGAAAAGTCTTTCAAAAACATCGGTGTCCCCAACCTCGCCCTGTGGTCCCAACCTTTTGCTACACATTCATGCGGGAGAACGGAAAAGGTCGGGAACATGTTTTTCTATACGAAAAGAGAAGGACCCCCGTTGGGGACACCGAGGTTGGGACCAGATCCGTTCAAGCCATTGGAGTAAAAAAAAAAAGGGTTGTCCCAACCCCCTCGAAGGTTGGGACCACGCGCTCGGAGGTTGGGACCGGGACAGGCAGCGCGTCGATCTTCGCCCGCCGCGTCGTCCCTGGTCGTTTTCGCTTTGGCGCCGACCCGCCGGATGCTAAATATTGCGGCGACCAAAGCCGAAGGCCCACAGCTTGTGAGCCTTCACGATGAACACACCGATCCCCGCGCAGGACGTCCGCCCCGAACCGGGCGCGATCAACCGGTCCTGCATACTCGCCATCGATCTCGGCACCACCACCGGCTGGGCGATCCGCAGCCATGACGGACTGATCACCAGCGGCACGGTCAGCTTTCGACCCGGCCGCTTCGACGGCGGTGGCATGCGGTTTCTCCGCTTCACCAACTGGCTGACCGAACTCGATCGGCTGTCCGGACCCATCGCCGCGATCTGGTTCGAGGAAGTCCGCCGCCACGCCGGCACCGACGCGGCCCACATTTACGGCGGGCTGATGGCTACCCTGACCTCGTGGGCCGAACTGCGCGTCGTTCCCTACTAGGGCGTTCCGGTCGGCACGATCAAACGCCACACGACCGGCAAGGGCAACGCGCTGAAGGAGGCGATGATCGCCGCTGCCCGAGCACGAGGGTTCTCACCCGCCGACGAAAACGAGGCCGACGCCATCGCCATTCTGCACTGGGCGATCGAGACGAACGGGGGCCTCGGATGAGGTGGTACCCGAAAGGTTACGGCGGCACGCGCCGGGATCCGGATCAGGTAAAACGCGATGGCTGGCATGACGAAGGCGTGCTCGCCGTCTCCGTCGACGACGACCGGCTGACCTGGCCGGAGCGCGAGCTGGTGCGTCAGCTCGCGGAGAAGCTCTACGGGCCACGTGCGGGCGCCCGGGAGGCGGCGAATGGCTGAGTGGACGCCCACCATGGTCGAGGACCGGCTCGAGAGCGCGGCCGACGTGTTCCGGTCGCTGCCCGAGGTGAAGCCGCAGGGCTACTTCAACGCGTGGCCCGCGTACTTCCACAGCTTTGCCGACCACGTCGCCCAGGAGCCACGAACCCGCCGACCGAAGCCCGGACCGCGCGACATCACGCAGGCCGAGGATGCTCTGCTCTGGCTGCGCTGGCTCGACCCTGCCGATGCGCGCCTGCTCTGGCTCCGGGCGAACCGAAAGCCGTGGAAGCCCATCTGCTGGGAGCTCGGCATCAGCCGCGCCACCGCGAACCGGCGCTGGCAATACGGCATCGCGGTGATCGTGTGGCGGCTGAACGGGAGGCGAGTGCCGCGGAAGAGGTCGATGGGGTTCGTGGTGGCGCAGGCGGCGCACTGAGTGTGTCAAGGCTCGACAGTCGCGTGAGACAATTTCCGGCGAGACACCGGACGGCGAGACGGATCGCCCCGCTGACGCTATCCATGGCGATATACTCGGGGTCGTGCGCTCGGGCGAACCGACGCTCATCCCGAAGTGGACACCGGGGCTGGCTTCCGGGGTCCAGCCAGAGTCCAGGCCGCCAAGCCATTGTTTTCCGGTTACTTTCCGGGCCGAAACGTATGCTGGCGGGCTTGGCTCGGCATTTCGCCAGCGACAGGGCCGGATTTTTGGGAAGCCACCGGAGTCCAGCGTCCAGCCACGACGCCCTGAAACCCTCGTGAATTCGAACATCTGACCGGCCGCCCTGGGTGGATACCCCGCGGATGTCGGAGTCCGGCCGGAAGCCGGTGGACCCCATCGCGCCGGGGTCCACCCAGCGGATGCCGATCAACCATCGACAGGAACCTGCATGACCCTCGCCTTCGCCCCCGAGCGGATCGAGACCTGGCCCCTTTCGCGCCTGCAGCCCTACGCGAAGAACGCGAAGGTGCACGGGGCCGACCAGGTCGCGAAGATCGCCGCCAGCATGGCCGAGTTCGGCTGGACCGTGCCCTGCCTCGTCGGCGATGACGGGGAGCTGATTGCTGGTCACGGCCGCGTCCTTGCCGCGACGCAGCTCGGGCTGACCGAAGCGCCGGTGATCGTGCTCGGGCATCTGACCGAGGCGCAGCGCTGAGCGTACCGGATCGCGGACAACAAGCTGACCGAACTCGGCACCTGGGACGAGGCGCTGCTGTGGGCGGAGTTGAACGACCTCTTGGCCGAGGATTTCGACCTGTCGCTGGTCGGCTTTTCCGATGGCGAGGTGGACAAGCTGCTGGCGTTTGTGCCGGAGGGGGACGGTGAAGAAGGTGGCGCCGGGGGCTCCGTGCCGCCGGTGACCATCCCCGAACCGCCGCGCAATCCGGCCTCGCGAACCGGCGATCTGTGGATCCTCAGTGATCCCGGCTGCTCTGCGGTGACAGCACCAGCGCGGCCGATGTGCGCCGCTTGATGAATGGCGAGCGCGCGATCCTGTTCGCCACCGACCCGCCGTATCTCGTCGACTACGACGGCTCAAACCATCCGACCCGGAACAAGGACTGGTCGGCGTCTTATGGCACGACCTGGGACGACAGTTCGCAGGGGGCGGACCTCTACGACGGCTTCATCGCCGCTGCGGTCGCCGAGGCGATCACCGACGATGCCGCCTGGTACTGCTGGCACGCCTCCCGCCGCCAGGCGATGCTCGAAGCCTGCTGGGAGAAGGCCGGCGCTTTCGTCCACCAGCAGATCATCTGGGTGAAGGACCGCGGGGTTCTGACCCGGTCACACTACCTCTGGAAGCACGAGCCGTGTTTCATGGGCTGGCGCCGACCGAACCGCCCACCGAAGGTCGCCGAGCAGACGCTGCCCTCGACCTGGGAGATGCCGTCCTTCGCGAAGGACGAGCGGCCCGACCACCCGACGCCGAAACCGCTCGACGCCTTCGGCATCCCGATGCGCCAGCATGTGGCGCGGGGCGGCCTATGCTACGAGCCGTTTTCCGGCTCCGGCTCGCAGATCATGGCAGGCGAGGCCAACGGCCGCCGCGTCTTCGCGATGGAAATCAGTCCCGCCTATGTCGATGTCGCCGTGGAGCGCTGGCAGGCTGAGACGGGCAAGGAGGCCATCCTCGACGGTGACGGCCGGACCTTCGCGCACGTGAAGGCCGAGCGGCTGGGCGAGACCCCGGCCGCGGCCGAGGCGGACGTCCAGGCGGTGCCTGGCTGAAGTCATGGCCGCGCATTTCGTCAACATCAGCGGTGGAAAGGATTCCACCGCTGTCTAACTGCTCGCGCTTCGCCGTGGTCGTTCGTTCCGAGCCATCATGGCCGACACGGGCCATGAAAATCCGGTGACGCTGGAATATGTCGCGCAGCTCTCTGAGCGCACCGGCGGCCCCGTGGTCGAGATGGTGCGCGCCGACTTCTCTGCCGAGATCGCACGCAAGCAAAGGTACGTGGAGACAGTCTGGCGTGAAGAGGGCGTACCGGAGACGACGATCGAGAGAGCCTTGGCAGCGCTGGTGCCCACCGGCATCCCGATGCTGGATCTCTGTCTGTGGAAAGGGCGCTTCCCGAGTCGGCGAGCGCAGTTTTGCACCGAATACCTGAAGGAAAGGGCGGTTTTCGACACATGCGTGGGCCCGGCACTCGAGACAGGCCCCGTCGTTCAATGGCTCGGCGTACGCCGAGATGAGAGCCGCAATCGCGCTCAGGCGCCCTTCACGCAACGCGTCCGGTACTCGGATCGGCACGACATGGTGCTCTTTTGGCCGCTGATTCACTGGAGCGCCGATAACGTCTTCGCCTTCGCGCGGGCGCACGGAATGCCGCCAAACCCACTTTACCTGCAGGGCATGGGACGGGTTGGCTGCTTCCCCTGCATCAATGCGGGCAAGGTGGAACTGGCTGCTATCGGCCGACGGCATCCTTGGGCAATCGACCGTCTGCGTGAGTATGAAGCGGCGGTTATGGCCGCGTCCAAACGCGGCATCGCCACGTTCTTCGCGGCCGACAAGACCCCGCAGGGAGCAGCGCTGGTCAAGCAGCTCAAGCGCCGCGCGATCGCGGAGACGCAGGGAGCCCATCCAGTTCTGGACCCGGAGAGCAAAGAGTTTGACCGGGAGCGGCGGCGGCGACTGTCGGACCTCTGCAACGACGCGGAGTGGCCGGGAGCCGATGCGGTGTTCCGCTGGGCCAAGACCGCGCGCGGGGGGCGGCAGTACGATCTTCTTAGCTGGAGCGACGAGGGGCTGTCCTGCTCGAGCCAGTATGGCCTTTGCGAATGATGACGGGGACAGCAGGCATGAAACAGAGCCGGGCTATGTCGCAGGTGGAGGCCGTTGCCAACGTGGCGGTGGGCTACGGCGTCGCAGTCGTGACGCAGATCCTGATCTTCCCGGTATTCGGGCTGCACACGACGCTGGCGCAGAACCTGAAGATGGGCGCGATCTTCACCGTGGTGAGCATCGCGCGCTCCTTCGCCCTGCGGCGGCTGTTCGAGGCGATCCGAATGCGGAGCGCCAAATGATTGACCGCTGCCCCGGCGGGACGGCGGCCTGAGTTCTTGTGCGCGCGATCAGGCGGCGGGGAGCCGATAGACCCGCCCGCGCCCCTCGACCTTCTCGGAGCTCACTTCGAGCCCGAGCTTCTTCTTGAGCGCCCCGGCGAAGGCGCCGCGCACCGTGTGCGACTGCCAGCCTGTCGCAGCCATGATCTCCTCGATGGTCGCGCCGTCCGGCGCGCGCAGCATGGCGATCAGCGTGGCTTGCTTCGTCCCTTCGCGCGGCGTGTACGCCTTGGGCGCGGTCTCGGGTTGGCTGGGGGTGTCCGTCGAGGGCTCCTCGGACGGCGCGTCCGTCGCGCCCGCAGACGCGGCGTCTGCGTCTTCCGACTCGATGCCGATGGCGGCGAGCCCTGCGTCGGTGGCGACCAGCGTGACGCCGTGGCCGTCACCGGTCTCGCGCCACACGGGCTCACCCTTGCGCGTGTCGGCGTCGACCTCTTCGAGAAAGCCCTTGGCGAGCATCGCGCCGACCACCTTGGCGGCCGCGCCACCCCGCAGGCTCGCGGGCAGCGGCAGGGCGATGTGCTCGGGCCGCTGGGCGGCGGCGCTCAAGATCAGGGCTTGGATGTCGGAAAGCTGGGTCATTGTCGTCTCCGGTATCGGGGCGCGCGGGATGCGGGCCCTTCTACGAGGTCGAGCCCGCCAGTCGGCGGGCGGGACCGGGAGCGGGTCGTCTCACTCGGCGTGTTCGCCTTCGCGGAAGGCCATGTCCGTGATCTCGCGCAGCTTGGCGCGGTAGTGGCTCAGGGTTCCGATATGGCCCCAGTTGATCTCGTCGGGGTGGGTCTCGAAATGGTCCGCACTGAGGGCGGCGAGCCGTTCCAGCATCGCGTCGATCTCGGTCTTCGCGGTAATGAAGGCGTCGAGGGCCTTCGCGTTGTCCTGTGTGCGGCGCGTCATCGTGGTGGCTCCTTGGGTCGAGTTGCATCTCCCTTCTGGAGACACGTTCCCTCTGTCCGCACCGCTTATCAACTCGATAAGCACATGATTCTGAATGATAATCTGAGCCATCGATGCAGGGCATGAGCGAGCGCCAGTACGCCGCCCATGTCGGGCTGTCGCGGGGCGCGATCCAGAAGGCAAAGGCCGCCGAGCGGCTGGTTCTCTATCCGGACGGCAGCATCAACGCGGCCGCCAGCGACGCCCGGCGGGCCGAGACGACGGACCCGTCGAAGACCCGCAAGCCGCCCGAACCCAAGCTGAAACCCGTGCCCGAGGCCGCTGCCGCCGCCGTCGGCGACACGCTTCGGGAACAGGGGCTTTCCGCCCCGGCCGTCGGCGGCGGCACGACGTTCCTGCAGGCCAAGACCGCGAACGAAGTGCTGAAGGCGCAGGAAAGGCGCATCCGGCTTCAGAAGCTGAAGGGGGAACTGGTCGATCGAGCCCGGGCGGAAACCCTGATGTTCCGACTCGCGCGCGACGAACGCGACGCGTGGGTGACCTGGCCGGCGCGGGTTGCCGCGCTGATGGCCTCGGAGCTCACCGCGGAGCTCGGGGACGGATGCGAGGTGGAGGCGGCGCTGATGCAGAACGTTCTGGAGGCCCATGTCCGCGCCCAGCTTGACAGCCTCGCGGAGATCCGACCCGGGCTTGGATGACGATCTTGTCGGGTTCGACGGGTCAGCCGCGCTGATCCGCGCCTGGTCGCGGGGCCTGCGTCCCGACCCGGACCTGACCGTTTCGAGCTGGGCCGACCGCCACCGGAAACTCGCCTCGCGCGCCTCTGCCGAGCCGGGGCAGTACCGGACCGCGCGCACGCCCTACATGCGCGAGATCATGGACCGGCTCTCGCCCGGCGATCCCACGCAGCGGATCGTGTTCATGAAGGCCGCGCAGGTCGGCGCGACCGAGGCCGGGAACAACTGGATCGGCTTCGTCATCCACCAGGCGCCCGGGCCGATGCTGGCGGTCCAGCCGACGGTGGAACTGGCCAAGCGGAACTCGCGGCAGCGGATCGACCCGCTGATTGACGAGAGCCCCGAGCTACGGGAGCGGGTGAAGCCCGCGAGGTCCCGCGACGCGGGCAACACAATGCTGTCGAAGGAGTTCGCGGTCGGCATCCTGATCATGACTGGGGCAAACTCGGCGGTCGGGCTGCGGTCCACTCCGGCGCGCTACATCTTCCTCGACGAGGTCGACGCTTATCCGGCGTCCGCTGACAAGGAAGGCGACCCCGTCACGCTGGCCGAGGCACGGTCGCTGACCTTCGCCCATCGGCGCAAGGTGTTCCTGGTATCAACGCCGACGATCCGGGGGCTGAGCCGGATCGAGCGCGAATACGAAGCCAGCGACCAGCGCCGGTTCTTCGTGCCGTGCCCGCATTGCGGGGCGATGCAGTGGCTGAAGTTCGACCGGCTGCGGTGGCAGAAGGGCCGTCCGGCGACGGCCGAATATCTCTGCGAGGGCTGCGAGCGGCCCATCGCCGAGCACCACAAGACGCGGATGCTCGAGCGCGGCGAGTGGCGCGCGACCGCCACGGCCGCCGATCCGACGACCGTCGGCTACCACCTGTCGGCGCTCTATTCGCCGGTGGGCTGGCTCAGCTGGCAGCGGATCGCGCGGGCGCATCAGGCGGCACGGAGCAGCGACGAGGCGATGCGGGCGTTCCGGAACACGATCCTCGGCGAGACCTGGATGGAAGCCGGCGAGGCGCCCGACTGGCAGCGGCTGGCCGACCGGCGCGAGGCGTGGGCGCCGGGCACGGTGCCTGAACGCAGCCTGTTCCTGACCGCGGGCGCCGACGTGCAGAAGGACCGGATCGAGGTCGATGTCTGGGCGTGGGGCCGGGGTCTGGAAAGCTGGCTCGTCGACCACCTCGTGCTCGAGGGCGGCCCTGGCGATCCGGCCTGCTGGCAGAAACTGACCGACCTGCTGGGTCGGACATGGGAGCATGCCTCGGGACAGCGAATGACGCTCGCTCGGCTCGCGATCGATACCGGCTACGAGACGAGCGCGGTCTATGCCTGGTCGCGCCAGGTAGGTTTCGCGCAGGTGGCGCCCGTGAAGGGCGTCGAGGGGTTCACTCGGACGAGCCCGGTGACGGGACCGACCTATGTCGACGCGACCGTCGTGGGGCAAGCGGCTCCGCCGTGGCGCGCGGCTCTGGACAGTGGCCACCTCGACCTTCAAGGCCGAGACCTACCGCTTCCTGCGGCAGGACCGGCCGACGAGGGAGGAACAGACGGCGGGTGCTCTGTGCCCGCCCGGCACGATCCATCTGCCGGATTGGGCGGACAGCGAATGGCTCAAGCAGCTGACCGCCGAGCAGCTGGTGACGGTGAAGGGCAAGCGTGGCTTCACGCGGCTCGAATGGCAGAAGCTCCGCGAGCGCAATGAGGCGCTGGATACCCGGGTCTATGCCCGCGCGGCCGCGTGGATCCTAGGGGCAGATCGCTGGCCCGAGGCGCGGTGGGCCGATCTGGAGGCACAACTCGGTGTGGCGAAGCAGGACGGGCCCGAGGCCGGTCCAGCGACGGCGCCATCCACCCCAACCCGAACGACGCCGCGCCGACGCACGGTGCGCTCGAGCTACATGAGGTGATCCATGGCCACGGCCGAAGAGCTCCGCGCCCGCCGCGACGCGCTGACCGCGCAGCGGTCCTCGGGCGTGGCGCGGGTCAGCTATGACGGCAAGACCGTGGACTATCGCAGCGTCGCCGAGATCGACCGGGCCATCGAGGCGCTGGACCGAGAGATCGCCGCGGCCGAGGGGCGCCGGATCGTTCGGCATGTGCGCGTGACGACTACGAAGGGTCTTTGAATCCATGGGTCTCTTCGACCGCTTTCGCCGCCGGTCCACCGGCGGCCCCGCTGCCGTGCGCGCCCGTCTCGAAGGCGCCATGGCGAAGCGCCGGCTTCGCGGCTGGAACCCGCCGCTCGAGAACATCAACGCGCTGGTTGCCTCCGGCGGTCCGCGGCTGCTGGCGCGGTCCCGCGAGCTGGTGGTGACCAACGGCTATACCGCCAACGCCTGCGATGCCTTTGCCGCTAACCTCGTCGGCGACGGGATCAAGCCGTCGTCGCTGATCGGGGACGCTAACCTTCGCGACCGTCTGCAGCGGCTCTGGCTCGCCTGGACGGACGAGGCCGATGCGGATGGGCTGACCAACTTCTACGGCCTGCAGGCCATGGTCGCGCGCGAGATGTTCGTCGCCGGCGAGTGCTTCGTCCGGCTGCGTCCGCGCCGGGCCGAGGACTGGCTGCTGGTGCCGCTTCAGCTGCAGCTCCTGCAATCCGAGATGCTGCCGTTCGAGAAAACCGAGACGGCTGCGAACGGCAACCGCATCCGCTGCGGGATCGAGTTCGATGGGATCGGGCGGCGGGTGGCCTACCACTTCCGCCGCCGGCACCCGGGTGACAGCACCGACCAGGGGGCGGTCATCCCGGAGACGGTGCGCGTGCCGGCGGCGGACGTGCTGCACATCTACCGCCCCATCGACGCGGGCCAGATCCCGGGGCTGCCGCATATCGCGCCGGCGATGGTGCGGCTGTTTCTCCTGGACCAGTACGACGACGCCGAACTCGACCGGAAGAAGACCGCGGCGATGTTCGCGGGCTTCATCACCAAGACCGCGCCGGAAGAGCCAATGATGGGCGAGGCGGAGGCGGATCTCGAAGGCGCGGCCATCGCCAGCCTCGAGTCCGGCACGATGCAGGTACTGCTGCCGGGCGAGGACGTGAAGTTCTCGTCCCCGGCCGATGTCGGCGGCGGCTACGAGGCCTTCCAGTATCGCACGCTGCTCGCGGTCTCGGCCTCGCTGGGGCTGCCGTATCAGCTCGTCACCGGCGACGTGCGGCAGGCGAACTACTCGTCCCTGCGCGCCGAACTCGTCGAGTTCCGCCGCCGCATCGGCCAGCTGCAGCACGGCGTGATCGTGCACCAGCTCTGTCGCGCGGTGTGGCAGCGCTTGCTGGAGACGGCGGTGCTGTCGGGCGCGCTCGATGCCGATCCCGCGATGGCGCGGCCGGTGCAGTGGATTCCGCCGCGCTGGGACTGGGTCGATCCGCTGAAGGACATCCAGGCGCAGGTGCTGGCGATGGAGGCGGGCATCACCTCGCGGCGCAAGGTGGTCGAGGCCACCGGCTACGACATCGAGGAGGTCGACCGCGAGAACGCCGCTGATGCCGCGCGCGCGACGGGTCTCGGCCTGCGCTACCGCACGAGCCCCGGCGAGACGCAGGGCGCCCGCGCGACGCCAGCGACGCGGCCGCACCCGGGCGATGGCGCCGGTAACGACACGGACGACGGCGCCGACGCGACCGATCCGGCCACCGAACAGGAGTGACAATATGACAAGCTGGTATGCGATCCGCGCCCGCGGGACGGGCGCGGAAGTGGCTATCTATGACGAGATCGGCGCCTATGGGATCTCTGCGAAGGGGTTTCTGAGCGAACTGGGCGCGCTGCCCAAGGGCGCGCCTGTCGATCTGCGGCTCAACAGCCCTGGCGGATCGGTCTTCGACGCGGTCGCGATCCACAACGCGCTGAAGCGCCACGAGGGCCCGGTCACGGTCTGGATCGACGGCATCGCCGCCTCTTACATCGCGATGGCGGGCGACGAGATCGTCAAGCCGGAGAACGCTTTCCTGATGATCCACGACCCCGCCGGCCTCGTGATGGGCACGGCCGAGGACATGCGCGCCATGGCCGAGGCGCTCGACAAGGTGAAGGGCAGCCTCGTCTCGGGCTACGCCGCGAAATCCGGCCGGACGCCCGAGGAGGTCTCCGCGCTGATGGCCGCCGAGACTTGGTTCGACGCAGGCGACGCCGTGGCGCAGGGCTTCGCCGACCGCCTGATCGAGCCTGTTCGGATCGCCGCGAACTTCGACATCGGACGCTTCCGGAACGCGCCGCCGGTGCTGGTCGAGGCTATCGAAACCGAGCCGGAGCGCGATGACGAAAGCGACGGCGGTGAGATCGAAGCGGACGAGGATACCGACGACGCCACCGAAGGTAACAAGTTCGCGGACGCCGAGGACGAGCCGGCCGCCGCCTCCGATTCCCCGCAGCCGCCGGCCGAGGCGCCGCCGCCCAGTGGCGCGCCGCCGGACCCGGCCGCGATCCGGTCGGAGGCCATCGGCCACGCCCGGGCCGTCGTCGAGCTCTGCCGCCTCGCGGGCAAGCCGCAGATGGCGGGCCGCTTCCTCGAAGCGGACGCGAGCCTCGACGAGGTGCGCGCCGCACTCCTCGCCGCGAAGGCCGAAGCCGAGCCCGAGATTGCGCCCCATCACCCGCAGCCCGGCCGGTCCTCGGCCGCGCGCCCCTGGGGCGAGATCGTCGCCCGCACCTTCAAGCTGAAAGGATGACACCATGACCACGCTCGTCGAAGGCACGCACCCCGGCGGCTTCCTCGTCTGGGAAGCCTTCCGCGACTACACCCGCGAGACGATCACCGTCGCCGCGGGCACGCTCGAGCCCGGCACGGTGCTGGGCAAGATCACCGCCAGCGGAAAATACGCCGCCCACGACCCGGCCGCCGGCGACGGCACCGAGACTGCCGTCGCGGTGCTCTGGGGCAAGGCGGATGCGTCCGGTGGCGATGCGCCTGCCGTCGCGGTCGTTCGCGGCCCCGCCATCGTCAACCGCCACGACCTCGTCTTCGCCGGCACGCCCAGCGAGGCCGAGATCGCGGCCGCCCACACGGCGCTCCTCGCCGCGGGCATTCTCGTTCGCTGACCCAATCCCGACAGGAGGCATCCTCATGGCGCAGGCCCGAACCCCGATTACCGACGGCGCGGCGGCCAAGCCGTGGGTCTTCCGCTACAAGGATCTGCGCGCCTGGTGGTCGAGCGCGCACTACGACCGCCCGGGCGGGTTGGAGAGCGCGACGCCGACGGCATGGGCGCCCGAGTCCAAGCCGATCTGGTTCACCGAGTTGGGCTGTCCCGCCATCGACCGGGGCACGAACCAGCCGAACGTCTTCTTCGACCCGAAGTCCTCGGAGAGCTTCACGCCGCATTTCTCGCGGGGCTGGCGCGACGATGCCATCCAGCGGGCCTATCTCGAGGCGACGTATCTCTGGTGGGGCGAGGCCGCGAACAACCCGCTGTCATCGGTCTACGGCGGCCGGATGGTGCATGTGCCCGAATGCGCCGCCTGGACATGGGACGCGCGGCCGTACCCGTTCTTCCCGGCGCTGGCCGGCGTCTGGACGGACGGGGCGAACTGGCGGCTTGGGCACTGGCTGACCGGGCGGCTGGGAGCGGTGTCGCTGGCGGCGCTCGTGCGGCACCTCTGCCTGCGGGCCGGGCTGCCAGAGACCTTGATCGACGTCACCGGCCTCTGGGGCGCGGTCGAAGGCTACGCCATCACGGCGCTGGAAAGTCCGCGCGCCTCGATCACCACGCTGTCGCGACACTTCGGCTTCGACGCCGTCGAGACCGAGGGGGCGATCCGCTTCGTCATGCGCGGTCGGGCGTCCGTCGCCACCCTCGCGCCCGACGACTTGGTGGCCGTCCGCGAGGGCGACGTGCTGGAACTGACCCGCGGCCAGGAGACCGAACTGCCGCAGGCGCTGAAGTGGCAGGTGGCTCGCGCTGACGAGGATTACGAGGCCGCGCAGGTCGAAGCCCGGCGCATCACCGTCGACACCACGCGGATCGCCTCCGAGTCCTTCCCGATGGCGGTGCCGCCCGAGGAGGCTGAACGCCGCTGCCGACGCGCGCTGATTGAGGCGTGGGTGGGTCGCGAGACGGCGGCGTTCCGCCTGCCGCCCTCGCGCCTCGCGCTCGATCCGGCCGACGCGATCCGGCTCGCCCATGACAGTCGGCTGGTCGATCTGCGGCTCGTTTCCATCGCCGATGCCGAGGCGCGCGGCATCGAGGCGGTGCGCCAGGACCGGGCGACCTACGATCTGCCGCCGGGCGATCCCCGCGCGGCGTCGCTGACGCGGGTCGTGGTGTTCGGCGCGCCGGATGCGGTGCTGATGGACCTGCCGCAGCTGACCGAGGAGCAACCCGCGCATCGGCCGATGGTCGCCGCGCACGCGGTTCCCTGGCCGGGCGAGATGGCGGTGTTCCGCAGTCCCTCGACCGATGGCTTCGAGCTGCTGACGACGTTTGGCAACCGCGCCCGGCTCGGCACGCTGGTCTCGGACTTCTACGCGGGGCCCACGTCGCGCTTCGACCTCGGCAATGTACTGGTCGTCGAACTGCTCACCGGGACACTGGAGAGCGTGACCGACCTGACGCTGTTCGGAGGGGCCAACGCGCTCGCCGTCGAGAGCGCGCCCGGCGATCGTGCAGGCGGGCGCGGCGGAACTGCTGGCGCCCGGCCGGTATCGGCTGGCTCGGCTCCTCCGCGGCCAGCGCGGGACCGAGGATGCCATGGGCAACCTGACTCCGGCAGGCGCGCGGGTCGTCGTGCTGGACACCGCGCTGGCGTCGCTGCCGATCGCCGAGGCCGATCTCGGCATCCCTTGGAACTGGCGCATTGGCCCTGCCAGCCGCCCGGTCAGCGACGAGACCTATGTGGCGCAGACCTTCATGCCCGAGGGCATCGGACTGCGGCCGTTCTCGGTCGCGCATGTCGAGCAGCCGTGGCGCAAGCCGCGCACGCCCGGCGATCTGACCATCCGCTGGACCCGCCGGTCCCGCGCGCTCGCGGCGGACAGCTGGGGCGGGCTGGAGGTGCCGCTGGCCGAGGAACTGGAAGCCTACGAAGTGGAGATCCTCGACGGTGCCACCGTGAAGCGGATGCTGAGCACCGCCACCACCAGCGCGGTCTACACCGCCGCCCAGCAGAGCGCAGACTGAGGAACGCCGCTCGCCTCCGGCGACAACCTCACCGTCCGCATCTACCAGCTCTCCGCCCTCGTCGGGCGGGGCGCGCCCAAGACCGTCACGCTGAGCTTATGAGGTGGCGCAATGAGTTCTGGCACTATGCGCGATCGGCGTCCTAGGCTCGGGCCATGCGCCCCGAGGACGAAGACCGGATTGCCGCCAAGCTTGCCAGAGTGATGGCCGTTGCCTGCGTGCGAAACACGCAGCTCGAGACCCTGCATGCCGGCCTCACGCCCGTTTCGCACACGGGTGATGGCAGCGACGTCATCGTGGAGGACGCCGTGGGCCGACGCATACCCTGGTCCGAGGTCTCGCGGATCAATGACGACGAGATGCGCGCGTTGATGCGCGAGATCGTGGATCGCCTCTACACCTTTCATCTGCGGATCGACGATCCGGCCTTCCGGGCCGAGATCGATCGCTGGGCCGCGATGACCGCAAAGTGGGACGCGCCGAAGCCCGATCCGGTTCTCTCGGCCATTCCAGCGGAGACGCCCGAACGCGGGTAGCCCGCCACCGCCGATCGCCGCGCCATTATCCGCCGCCTGCCATGCAGGCGGCGTTCTTCGTTCTGGAGACCGCCCATGTCCGACGCCACGACCCATCTCCTGCTGCCCTACATCCTCGCGGCGCAGGCCCAGAAGCACGTCACGCACAACGAGGCGCTGCGGATCCTCGACGGGCTCATCCAGCTTTCCGTGCTCGACCGGCACCTGACCGCGCCGCCCGGAAGCCCTGCCGATGGAGATCGCTACATCGTCGGCACGGGCGCGACGGGTGACTGGGCGGGGTGGGATCTGAACGTCGCGCTCTGGACGGACGGCGCGTGGCTGCGTCTGCCACCCCGGACCGGCGGCGCGCTTGGGTCGAGGACGAGGGGCTGCTGCTGGTCTACGACGGGTCCGGCTGGATCGGCACGACGCCGGCCGCGCTGCAGAACATGGCACTCCTCGGGGTCGGCACCACAGCTGATGCGTCGAACCCGTTCTCGGCCAAGCTGAACGCCGCGCTCTGGACCGCGAAGGCCGTGGCCGAGGGCGGCACCGGCGATCTGTTCTACACCATGAACAAGGAGTCGCCGGGCGACGATCTCGGGCTGACCCTGCAGACCGGCTTCGTGACCAAAGCGCTGGTGGGGCTGTTCGGCTCGGACCGCTTCCGGCTGGCAGTCTCCGCCGACGGCAGCACCTTCTTCGACGGGCTCAGCGTCGACAACGCAACCGGCATCGTCGACCAGCCCCGGCTGCCGCGGTTCAAGGCATACACGAACTACGACAACTATGTCGGCGTCGGGACCTGGACGAAGATCGGCCTCAACAACACCGACTACAATGACCAGGGCGCCTTCGACGCCGCCAACAACCACTTCGTGGCGCCAGTCGAAGGCACCTACCTGTTCGGCGCGACGCTGCTCTACAAAATCAACGCCAGCGCCACGGCCCGCATGCGGGGGCGGCTCGTGCTGAACGGCACCACCGAAATCCGCGGCTCCCTCGGCGAAATCTCAGCCACCCATGTCTCGCTCGCCACTGCCATTTGGCTGCAGACCATGGTGCCTCTGACTGCGGGCGATACCGTTGAGCTGCAGGGCTATTTCCGGGTCGCGGACGGGTATTTTGCCGCCGATCACACGTCCTTCTGGGGCACGAAAATCGGCTAAGGGAGGCGCGCCATGGCACCCCAAAGACCCGAAGACGGTTTCGTCCGCATGCCGGAGCACGAGTTCGAGGCGATCTTGGCGCGCGCCGCGGAAGTAGGTGCGAAGCGTGCGCTGGCCGATGTCGGGCTGGAAGGCGACGAGGCCGCGCTCGACATCCGCGACCTGCGCTCCCTGGTGGGCTGCATCCGGATCGTGCGCCGCACGGCGATACAAACCGCCGTTCGTATGATCACCACCGGCGTCATGCTGGCGTTGCTCGCCGGCATCGCCATCAAGCTCAAGATCTTCGGCGGTAGTCCGTAGCACGTCACCATCCCATCCATCAGCCCACCAGCACCCGCCCACGAGGCGGGTTTTTCGTTTCGGAGGACCCCATGACGACGACCTTCCACCGCAACTGGCGCGACGTGCTAGAGAGCACCTGGCGCTGGCCGAATTTCAGCCCTGCTGAGATCGCCTGCCGGGGCACTGGCAAGCTGCTCATCAACGAGCCCGCGCTCGACAAGCTGCAGGCGCTCCGCGACCGGCTGGGCAAGCCGCTGATCGTCCGTTCCGCCTATCGCAGCCCCGAGCACAACCGTGCTGTCGGCGGCGCGATCCGGTCGAAACACCTCGACGGCGCCGCCTTCGACATCGCCATGGCGAACCATGACCCGGTGGCCTTCGAGGCCGCGGCGCGGGAGGTCGGGTTCCTCGGCTTCGGCTTCTATCCGCGCTCGGGGTTTATCCATGTCGACCTCAGCCCCGCACGCCAGTGGGGCAAGCGGTTCCCGGCACGTGCTGTTCCCTTCGCGGCCGAGACCCCGCCGGCGCGCGAGGTCTTGGCGCGGAGTCGGACCATGAAGGGCGGTGGCGCGGCGGGCGTCGCGACGCTCGGAGCGGCCGGAGTCGAGGTGGCGGAGCAGGTGCTCACCGAGACCCAGACCGCGATCCTGCCGCTCGTCCCCTATCTCGACACCCTGCGCTGGGTGTTCATCGCGGTTGCTCTCGGCGGCATCGCCGTCACGATCTACGCGCGCCTCGATGACTGGCGCCGGGGGCGGCGGTGATCGGCGGCCTCCTCGCCACGCTCGCCGGATCGGCATGGGCGCGCACGGCACTCCGCTACGGCGTCACCGCCCTTGCGATCCTTCTGTTCCTGCTTTCCCTGCGCCGCTCCGGCGAGCGCACGGGGAGGTTGGCCGAGCAGCTCGAAACCATGGAGAAAACCCATGACGCGCAACGACGGATGCTCGAGGCGGCGGCGCGTCGCCCTCGTTCTCGCGACGATCTTGCTGAGCGGCTGCGCGACGGGCGCTTCTGACCTCACCGGCGTCGGGATGTGCCCGCCGGTCGTCGAATACAGCCGGGAGTTCCAGGCGCAGGCGGCGGAGGAACTGACCTTGCTGCCGGAAGGGTCGGCAATCGCCGAGATGCTGGCAGACTACGCGGTGATGCGAGACCAGGCGAGGTAGTAGCCTTCTGTAGATCGCTGCTCTTGTGATTCCGTCCACTTGCGACCTATGCTAAGTCCTATGACTTCATGGGTTTTTAGGAAGTGGCTTAGGACGCAATGAGCTTATCCCCTGACCTGGACGAGGCTGACCAGCCGCAAACCTCCGGCCGTCGCACGGGACGCTCATTCTACGCTGCGCCTGTATCAGAGTTTCGCATCACCGACGATGACGCGATCATCGGCAGGCTGTCATCTCGCCACGTTGCCTTCCACGCCGCCGCGGAGGCCGAGCAACTTCGCGCCTGGGAGCGCGAAATCGAGATCCTGAAGGGAAGTTTCGCAAAGCTAGGCTCGCTCTGCGACGACTGGCAGCCGCTTCTCGAAATCCCGCTGCTGCGGCTCGGAAAACGGATCGACGCGGTTGTTCTCGCGCCCGGCGTCGTCGGCGTGATCGAATTCAAGATCAACGCGACGGCGTTTCAGAGCGCTGACCGGGTCCAGACGGAACGCTATGCACAATCGCTCAGCGATTTCCACGAGGCGTCGCAGCAGCGACTGATCCTGCCGATCCTGTGCGCTGAGCGGGCGCGGGCGAAGCCCCCGGCGACGACGTTGGTCGAAGGCGTCGGCACATTGATGGAGGCCAATGCGACGACGCTCGCAGACGCGCTTCTGATCGTGCAAAGTCATGTCGATCCGAACGCTGCCGCGATTGACGCGCATGGGTTCGACTACTCGCCGTACCGACCGACTCCCAACATCGTCGAAGCTGCGCAGGCGCTCTACGCTGGGCACGAGATCGCAGATATTGGGCGCGGCGACGCGGCCGATGCAGAGTTGCAGGCTGCGGCCGCGGCGCTGCAGAAAATCGCCGCCGATGCAGAGGCGTAGCGCGCCAAAGTTGTGTGCTTCGTAACCGGCGCACCTGGCGCCGGTAAGACCCTGCTGGGCTTGGACCTCGCACTCAAGAGTCGATCGGGGACCCGTCCCGCGGCGCTTCTCTCGGGTAACCGCCCACTGGTCCATGTGCTGACCGAAGCCTTGGCGGAAGACAGTGCTGCGCGTGGCGCAATGACGAAGACCGAGGCGCGACGTTTCGCTGACGCAGCGATTCAGAACCTCCTTGGCTATTTGAAGGAGCACACGGACGGCGCTCCGCCGCCGGAGCATGTGATCGTCTTCGATGAGGCGCAGCGTGCCTGGGATGCCGAAGTAGGCAAGGAGCTTATGGGACGGCCGAGCTCCGAGCCCGAACTCTTTCTCGAGATCCTCGATCGCTTGGACTAAGCCTGCCTCGTCTGCCTGGTTGGTCCTGGCCAAGAGATCAATCGGGGCGAAGGCGGCCTCGCTCTCTGGGGGGAGGCGCTGCGCTCGGCACAGAGCGCAGGCAGTCGATGGCGTGTGGTCGCCGCGCCCCAGGCGCTTGACGGCGGGCCGGACGTTCCAGGTTCCGGCATGTTCGCTGAGGGTGGGCTCGGCGGTGTCGAGGTTCGACGGGAGCCATCTCTGCACCTGTCAAACGCCATACGGGCGTATCGAAACCCCCTTCATGCGCAGTGGGTGGCGCGCCTTCTGGATGGCGACATCGCGGAGGCGAAGGCCCTGGCCGCCAGAATGGACGCCCCACCAGCCCTGATGACGCGTGACCTCGCCGTCGCGAAGCAATGGCTTCGTCAACGGCGACGGGGCAGTCGGACTGTCGGTCTGCTTGCCAGCTCGGGTGCTGTCCGCCTCGTCGGCGAAGGAGTGCCGCCTTCACCGCGATCAAATGAGTTGAACCCCATCGGCCACTGGTTCTTGAAGCCCTTCACGGATTTCCGCAGCGCTGGCGCGCTTGAGACCCCAATGAGCGAGTTTGGGTGCCAGGGGCTCGAGTTGGATTATGCGTGCCTGTGTTGGGGCGGAGACCTGATCTGGACTGATCAGGGTTGGCTGCCCAGGATGATGCGTGCGCCTCGATGGCAGATTGCACGAGACCCTGAGAAACAGCGTTTTCGGCTGAATGGCTATCGCGTGCTGCTTACCCGGGCCCGGGCCGGTCTCGTGCTCTTCGTGCCGCGGGGCGAGACTGATGATCCGACCCGTTCCCCGGATGAGATGGACGCCTGTGCCGACGCTCTGATTGCAGCGGGGTGTGCGGAACTCACGCAGAACTAGAGTCGCCGCTGATTGAACTATTGAGCGTATGAACTGTGGACAGTCTGGCTACTCGACCACCGGGAAGAAGGGACGGCCCCAATCCTCCTTCGGGTTGTCCATCATTAGGTCCACGAAGACCGGGAGGAGGAAGCCGAGTATCGCAGCGCCGTCACGGACCTGTGCTCGGTTCACGCCGCTGTTCCACGTCGATCCGCCATGCACCAGCCGATTGCGCAGCACGTAGAGCCGGTCAAAGACGAAGCTGAGAACGCGAACGCTGTCGCCGGCCTGGAACGCCTGTGCAAAGCTGCGCGATGAGGTCCGGAACCTTTCCTCCCAATCCTCGAACCCGTCTATGCCGTTCTGATGCTGCCAGAATGGGTTGAAGACGAAGCGGTTCTCCATGAGCATCCGAACTGGACCTGAGAACCGTTGCCATAGCGCCCTGTAAACGCGTCGCTCTTCATCGCGCGCCACCAGCTTGCCAAAGTAATCGACGATCGCAGCCCTTTCCCCGGGTGCAACCCACTGGAATTCGCGCTCGTCCGCATAGGCTGCGTTGAAAGCGATCCAGAGGAAGATGAAGCGTGCATCGTGATCGTCGCCGCACGCCTCGGCTCGTCCGATCCAGCTGATGGAGCCGTGTACGCGCAGGCCCATCGTCTCGGGGAAGCTGCACGGATCGCGCGTTGCTTCTCCTTCAAAGCGCTAAACGACAGGCTGTCCGTCATCGAATTCCTCCATTTCAAATACTCGTTTAAGGCATCGCGCCGAAATCGGACCGGCAGTATCCGTCAACCATCGCGCGGAGCGGCTCCGGGGCAATGACCTCGACCTTGTTCCCCCACTGGTAGAGGTGCCAGGTCATCTCCAGCCAGCCTGCTGCCTCGAAACGCACGACAAGGCTGCCGTCGTCTTGCGGCTCAAGCACTTGCCGCGGATGAAAGCGAAAGCCAGCGGCGCGCTCGGCTGCCTCAGGCGCGAAGCGCCAGATCACCTCGCCGTATTGTTCGGGATCCTGCCAGACCCCGAAGGACCGTGCAGCGTAATCCACGATGCTGAAACCCTCCTGAAGCGGGAAGCTCTCGTCGAGGACTTCCGCAGCGCGGATCAGGTCGATGCGGAAATTGCGTACCTCGTCTGCTTTGGCGGGGTCGCGTGCCGCTAGGTATGTCCGGTGGCCCAGCAAGACGCCATGTGGTTCCAGGATGCGGTTTGCGTCGTCCTGGTTGTAGCGCACACTCAGGCGAAACGGGACGCGCAGTGCCTCGATGATGGCATCGAGCACGTCCGTTTCGACGCTGACTTTCGGGCCGGGGCGCGTGACCTGCCCCATGGCGGCCAGGACCGCCTCTGCGTCGGTTTCGATACGGGATCGGGAGGGCGCCTGAGCCAGCAGCCCCTCGCGCAGATCAGCCAAGGCTCGTGCATGTCGTAGCCGACCCTCGGCCTCCGCCCCGCGAACGGCGATCTCCAAGGCTTCCACACCTGTTTCATGGCGAAGTTGCAGGCGGTCGAGGCCGGGATCGATCAGGCGCCAGCGCCGTTTGCGGTCCTCGCCATCCTCTGCCAAGACGTTTCCAAAGGTTTCCTCCAGCGCGTCGGTCATCCTCTGCGCTGTCCGGTGGGACACTCCGAATTCCAGCGCGATCTCCTCGAGGCTGATCCCGCAGCGTCTTGCCGCAGCCAACTGTGCGAGCCGGATCAGATCCTGAGCCTTGGAAAAGGACATGTGCGCCTCGCAGCCTGCCAATTTTTGACACCCTTGGAGGCTAAGAAGGTATCTGTTGCCTGTCGACCTGATTCTCTCACCGCTGCAGAGGAACTGGCGAAAGGCAGACAGAAGCTTCGAAAGGAAGATGGATGGCCATGAGTGGGCGTGTGATCAGGATCGAACGAGTTTCTCCACGTGAAGGCGTTGTGGAAGAACCAGACTTCACGTCGAAAGGTTACCGCCTTGGCGACCCTGCCCATGGCAACGCCAAGCATCACGCCAAACACACCGTCTATGTGAAGACCCTCGATGAAGCTGCGGAACTGATCGAGAAAGGCTTCTCTCTGTGGATGGGGGCGAAGGGGAAGCGAGCTTCGCTGATTTCACCGCAGAGCCTGCGGATCGTCCGTGGCGGAAATACCAAGAAGGCTTGAGGCGTGGCTGTTCGTACCCCTTCCAGGCACCGGACCTGCGCAAAGGCCGACAGTTATTGACACCCACCGGGATGATTTAAGAAGCTGCAATCAGGAGACGTTTTCCGCGGTTCGGGTTGCGCTCATTGACGATTGAAGGAGCCCATGCGGGAAATCGGCGGCAACATCCTATTCTCGGCGAGCGACCTGATGCAGTTCATGGGCTGTGCCCATGCGACGACACTTGATCTCATGCGCCTGCGCGGCGAAGGGCCAGACCCGGGCGGGGACAGCGAGGATGCTACGCTTCTGCAGAAGCAGGGCGACGCGCATGAGGCCGCGCATCTGGAGCGTTTGAAGGTTTCTGGCAGGTCCGTGGTCGAGATCCCGCGCGGCAATCTGGCGCGCGATGCGGAGGCCACGCGCGTGGCGCTGACCGAAGGTTCAGAGGTGGTCTTTCAGGGCGCGTTCCTGTCGGGCAACTGGGGCGGCTGGTCGGATTTCCTGGAGCGCGTCGCGCGCCCCTCGGCGCTCGGGCCCTTCAGCTACGAGGTCGCCGACACCAAGCTGAAGCGTCGCCCCCATCCGAAACACGTCCTCCAGCTCGTGCTCTATTCCGACCTTCTCGCCGAGGTTCAGGGCGCGGCGCCTGAATTCGCCCACGTCGAACTCGGCTCGGGGGAGCGCGCAACCCTGCGCCTCTCAGATTACGTGCACTATGCACGCGGCGCGCGGGCACGGCTGGAGAACTTCGTTGCGAACCTGTCGCACACGCGCCCCATCCCCTGCGCCGATTGCGCCTTGTGCCGCTGGGCCGACCACTGCGAAAGCGTCTGGGCCGCCGAGGACAGCCTCTTCAATGTGGCGGGTATCAGCCGCGGACAGGTGAAGAAGCTCGAAGCGGCGGGGATCACGACCATGCAGGCGCTGTCCCGCCTCGATCACCCCATTCGCGGCATGGCGGAGACCACGCGGGCCAAGCTCGTCACCCAGGCGCGGCTTCAACATGCCCGCAAGACGGGGGCGCCTGCTTACGAGCTGCGCGCGCCCGAGACGGGCAAGGGCTTCGACCTGCTACCCGCGCCGGCGCCCGGCGACATCTTCTACGACATCGAGGGCGATCCGCATTACGAAGGCGGCCTCGAATACCTTCACGGCGTGTGGTGCGACGGGCAGTTCCACGCGTTCTGGGCGCATGACCATGAGGCCGAGGCGAAGGCCCTATCGGAGCTACTGGCTTTCTTCCGGGCGCGGCTCGACGCCTACCCTGATGCGCGGATCTACCACTATGCGCCTTACGAGATCACCGCGCTGCGTAGGCTGACCACAAAATACGGGATCGGCGAGGCGTTCCTCGACCGGCTCCTGCGCGAGCGCCGGTTTGTCGATCTCTACGCCGTCGTGCGCGGCGGACTAATCTGCTCGGAGGCGAACTATTCCATCAAGTCGATGGAAGCCTTCTATGACCGAAAGCGCGACGGCGAGGTGAAGACGGCGGGTGGGTCGGTGGTCGCCTACGAGCGTTGGCGCGAGACGGGCGAGCGGCAGATCCTCGACGAGATCGAGGAGTACAACCGCATAGACTGTATCTCCACTGAGGAACTCCGGGATTGGCTGGTCCGGATCCGGCCCGAAGACCCCTGGCCGCGTCTGGCCGACGATGCGGGCGACAAAGAGGAGGCGGAGGATGCCGACGCCTCAGAACTGCGCGCCATGCTCGCCGCGTCCGGGCTGTCCGACGAGCGCCAGCAGATGCTTTTCAACCTCGGACTGTTCCACAAGCGGGAGGCGAAACCCGCGCAATGGGCGGTGTTCGACAGCGCTGGCAAGGACGAGGACGAGTTGATCGACGACCTCGACGCGCTTGCCGGGCTCGAGGCTCTCGGGCCGGCCGAACCGGAGAAGCGATCCATGGCGCGCACATATCGGTTCCCACCCCAGGAGACGAAGCTGCGGGGCGGGCAGAAGGCGACGGTGCCAGTCGTCGACGGGCCGCCCACCACCATTGACATTGCGGCTCTCGACCGGACGAGGCGAGAGATCACTCTCAAGGCGGGACCAAAGAAAGCGCACCTGCTGGGCGAGCGTCTCACGCTGCACCCGGACTGGCCGCTCAATACCGGCGTCATCGCCGCGGCACTGCGTGACGTCATCGCGGATCAATGCGGGCCGCGCCGGTTCACCGCCATCGACGACCTCCTGTCCTGCGCAGCCCCGCGCCTAACAGCTGGCCCGAAACCCGACCTGCTGGAGGGAGCCGATCCCGTGGCCGGGACGATCGCGGCGGTGGGCGCGATGGACGGCACCGTGCTGCCGATCCAGGGGCCGCCGGGCACGGGCAAGACCTATGTGACGGCGCGGGCGATCCTGTCTCTCGTCCGGCAAGGGTACCGTGTCGGCGTGGCCTCGAACAGCCACGAGGCCATTCGCAATGTGCTGATGGGATGTCTTCTTGCGCTTGAGGAAGACGACCCGGACATCACATTGGAGAACGCCGAGCTCGCTCACAGGGTGAGTGGTGAAGACGACGGCTATCCCGAGGGCTTCGCCGGCATCACGCGGGCCACGTCCAACGACGACCCTGTACTGACAGAGGCCCATGTCGTCGGCGGAACTGCGTTCTTCTTCTCGCGCCCGGAGCTCGAACAGTCTCTGGACTGGCTCTTCGTTGACGAGGCTGGACAAGTCGGCCTCGCGAATATGGTTGCCATGGGGCGTGCCGCACGCAACATCGTGCTGGTCGGTGACCCGCGTCAGCTGCCGCAGGTGATCCAGGGCGCGCACCCCGAGCCTGCGAACCTCTCATGCCTCGACTGGACGCTGGGCGATCACGCGACGATCCCGCCGGACCGCGGCATCTTCCTTCCTGTCTCGCGGCGCATGCATCCTGAGGTCTGCCGCTTCATCTCAGAGCAGGTCTACGAGGGTCGGCTGACCAGCCACCCCGATACGGCACGCCAACTCGTCAGAAGCACCCGGTTCCCCGAGGCGGGGGCCTTCTGGGTGCCGGTCGCGCATGAGGGCAATGCGCAGGTCTCGACCGAGGAGGTCTCCGCAATCCAGGCCGCGGCTGCCGACCTTCTGCAAGGTGAGTGGACGGAGAAGGACGGCACGCGCCGCCCCATGCGCGAGACCGACATCATCGTCGTCGCTCCCTACAACGCGCAGGTGAACGCCCTTCGCGACGCGCTGCCGCCCGGCATCCGCGTCGGCACGGTCGACAAGTTCCAGGGACAGGAGGCGCCGGTCTGCCTCGTCTCCGTGACGGCCTCATCGGCCGAGGAAACGCTGCGCGGGATGGACTTCCTGTTCTCCCTCAACCGCATCAACGTGGCTGTCTCGCGCGCCAAGGGGCTGGCGCTGGTCTTCGGCGCGCCGCGTCTGCGCGAGGCGAAGTGTGAGACGGTCGAGCAGATGCGGCTGGTAAATACGCTCTGTGCATTGGATGCAGTGGATTTCAGAGTCTAAAGAAAAAAGATGACAAAACCTGAAGACGGCTGGCTACAAATCAAGAAAGAGCAGGCTCTCGCCTTCGGCAAGCCAGTGCCATCTGGCTTCGTTGTTCGCCAGGGGTCAACCGCGATGCGGGAAGGATCCCCAAATAAGAAGCGCGACAGGCCCGAACGAGACCGTTTGGTTGAACAGGGTATTCTCGTCCCCGATGAGAATCCGGCACTTTTTCGTTTCGGCGTCGATCATGTGTTCAACAGTCAGAGCCGTGCAGCGGGTGTGGTTATCGACGGAAATAGCAATGGCAGTCATTGGCAACCCGCAACGATGAGCCTTCCCACACAGGTCGAGGCGCGGGGCGTTTTCACGAGGCGAGAGATCGAAGAGGCGATGGATGCCTTTGATCGCTACAGTAAGAACGGCGAGGAAAGCGAAATACTCCGCCACTTCGGCGATCCGCGGGACTACTGGGTGCGATCCAGCCACGACCGTGAGAATCGCGTCTTCCCCAGCAAGCCGCTCGTTGGATACCTCCTGAAAAAGACTGAGCTGAATGGTGGTTGGGGCCAAAAAGCTGACGCGGCTGCCAGGCTTCACAACTCCGGCTTCATTATCGTTGATCAGGCGGATGAGCCTGTTCAAGCGCCCGAACGATACGAGCACCTAATTTCAGGCGCTGATCGTATCAGACTATGCGCACTCAATTACTTTATCGAGCCGGCTCGGGAGAAACGCCTAAAGACTGTAACCATACGTGCTGGAGATCTGGCCAGCGCAATGGGGCTAAAGAACGCTTTCCCAAATATCTGCCAAACTCTCGGTGGCGAGAAGCTTCAGCAGCTTGCGAAGGTCCCGCCGCCCGCGATTTCAGAGCCGAATCCTAGCAGCTCAACAATATTCACCTACCAACTTGGATCTAACTCGGAAGCGGACACAATGGACCAAGCGAGCACGACGATATCGGCGTCCGCAACCAACCTCATCCTTTATGGGCCGCCAGGGACCGGGAAGACCTACACCACAGCGGCGGAGGCAGTGCGGCTGTGTGGCGAGCCGGTGCCGCAGGATCGGGCCGAGCTCATGGCGGTCTACCAGAGGCTCGTGACGGCCGGGCGCATCGAGTTCGTCACATTCCACCAGTCGATGTCGTACGAAGATTTCGTCGAAGGTCGGCAGCCCATGATCGGAGCGGACGGCGAAGGTGAGGCGGAGTCGGCCGGCTTCCGGCTCGAAACGGTCCACGGGGTATTCAGGCGGATCGCGAAGCGCGCGGAGACCAGCCGTGGGCGCTCATCGGGTGATGACATGATTAGGTTGGAGGGCCGCCAGGTCTTCAAGATGTCGATCGGCGAAGCGAACAATCCCGAGGACGCGCACTTGTTCGAGGAAGCGATAGAGGGCGGTTACACACTCCTCGGCTTCGACGACATCGACTGGAGCGATGAGAAGTACGCCAGCCGTGAGGCGATCTTTGAGGCCTGCAAGGACCACCGAGACGGCGGCGGCGACATAGATGCAAGATCCGGATGGGTTCAGATGCCCTTCCGATTCCGGAACTGGGTCCGGCAAGGCGACATCGTGATCGTGTCGAAGGGAAACCAGCAGTTCCGTGCCATTGGGGAGTTCGCCGGCGACTACGAGTTCAAGCCACGGCCGGAAGGGGGCTATGCCCACCGGCGCGCGGTACGATGGCTCTGGATGGATCGTGACGGGGTAGCGGTCAGCGAGATCTACAGCCGCGGTTTTATGCAGCAGTCGATTTATCTGCTCTACGACAGCGAGCTCAATATTCCGGCGCTCGAGCGTTATATGAACAGTCAGAGGAACGACGGGGGTGACGAGCCCGATCAGTTCGTTCTGATTATCGACGAGATCAACCGAGCGAACATCTCCAAGGTCTTCGGTGAACTGATCACGCTTCTTGAAGCCGACAAGCGGCTCAACCAGCCGAATGCGGTGCGGGTCCGCTTGCCCTATTCCGGGGACGAATTCGGCGTGCCGTCCAACTTGCACATCCTCGGCACAATGAACACCGCCGACCGGTCGATCGCGCTTCTCGACACTGCCCTCCGGCGGCGGTTTACCTTCGGTGAAATGATGCCTGATGCATCCATCCTCGAAGACGCTGGTCAGAAATGCGGGATCGACCTGCCGCAATTGCTCACCAAGATCAACGAGCGGATCGAGTACCTTTACGACCGGGAGCATCAAATCGGTCATGCCTACTTCACCGCGTGCCGTTCGCAAGCCGATGTCGACGAGGTCATGCGCCACAAGGTCATCCCGCTTCTCGCGGAGTACTTTTTCGAAGAATGGGCCAAGATCGCGGCGGTGCTCGGCGACCTGGAACCGGGCGAAGGTTCGATCACAGGTGGCTTCCTCAAGCGTGCGATCCTGAACCCGCCTCCGGGACTCGAGGATGGCGATGCTGTTGCCAGGTTTCGCTGGCAGGTCCGATCAATCGATGAGGGCTTCGACTATAGCAAGTTGGTCGGGACATGATCCGCCGCACGATCCGCGAGTGGGAGCGCATCGCCTACGGGTCCGGCAACGCCGAGATCCCGGAGACGCAGGCTGACCGGCTTGCCGCGGTCGCGAGGACGTCGACCTTCTCCGGGCGCGGGGGTGAGGGTGTTCTGGAACACGGACGGAAGGGGCTACGCGCGCGTGGCGTCGTCGGCGTCATTGCCACCCCCGGCTGCCAACTGGAGATTCTCCCAAAGATCGAGGGGGGCGGGGAGAGCGGGGTGTCGGATACGGTGCTCCGGCAGCGCCTGATCCACATGCTTGCGGTGACCTACGATCTGCCAATCGAAGCCGGCGCGATGACACAGCTTGGCTGGCAGCGCGAGACCGTGCTCGAACTTCTGATCCGTCTATTCTGTGCGAAGCTCACCGACGCGGTCCGGCAGGGGATGCCGCGCCACTACCTCGAACACGAAGACGACTTGCCTGCGCTTCGGGGACGCCTGGACGTAACACGGCAGTTCTCCACGTTCGCGGTCTCGCCACAAAAGCTCGCATGCCGTTTCGATGCCCTTTCGCCCGACATCGCTCTGAATCAGGTTATGCGGGCGGCTGTCAGCAAGCTGTCGCGCCTGTCCGGTGCACCTGACAACCAGCGCGCTCTGCGCGAACTGAGCTTCGTGTACGCCGACGTAGCCGACGTCCCTCCGAACGCCCTCCGCTGGGACCGGATCGTCCTTGACCGCACAAATCGTCGTTGGCGGGATCTCCTGTCTCTCGCGCGCCTCTTTCTATCCGACCGGCACCAGCAGACGAGCGCGGGGACCATCGACGGTCACGCGCTGCTCTTCGAGATGAACGTCTTGTTCGAAGCATACATCGAACGGACCCTGTCGCGTGCGCTGGCCGGCACGGGCTTTCGTGTGGCGTCGCAAGGCGGCCATCGGAGCTGTCTCTACGAAGGCGAGACCGGGCGGTTCCGCACAAGGCCGGACCTCATCGTTCGGCAGGGCGAGAGGATCGCGCTGATCATCGACACCAAGTGGAAGCGCATGACGCCGCGGATCGACGATCCGAAGCAAGGCGTCAGCCAGGCGGACGTCTACCAGTTGATGGCGTATGGCAGGCTCTACGACTGCCCGAACGTCGTGCTGCTGTACCCCCATCATGGCGACTTGCTGCCCGATCCGATCCGTTGCCGGTACTCCATCGCGAAAAGGGGAGCAGATGAAACGCTGATCGTAGCCACGCACGATCTCGCCGGCACTCAGGGAGACCAAAGAGCAAGTTTGCGACAGCTGGTCGTCAATTCTCTGGTCTTCGGCGCATCGCGCGTCGATGCAGTAGATCATGAAGTGGTTTGAGCAGATGCGACTAGTGAGTACATTGCGCGCGCTGCCGTTAGCGAAAACGGCTGAATAATGAAGAGCCTGTTTTCTAAGTTGAGACGCAAGCTGGGTGTATCTCCGGAGGCACCCACACATCCAGATTTAAACCCGCCATCTGATTGGGGTGGCCCCGAAGCCGAATACATGCCCGGCGCCGCAAAGGCTGAGGCCCGCTCTGAGTCTGACGAGTCGGCGGCCGATCCCCGGCAGGTAATCGAAGACAGCATTCACCCAGATCTGCTTCTTATTGAGCCTCAAATTCTTGCGGAGGATCCTTCTGGTAACCCGCATGCCGAAGCTCCAATACAATCGGAATTTCCCGTTTCTGGGCGCCAAGCGCCGACAGCCGAGGCAGTCACAGAATTTGAAGCGGAGAATGACGTTTCGGCTAACCATGAGCCGGACCCGGATCCCGCCTTGGCTCCACCAAATCCCGATTATTCGAGATTGAGTGCCGATCTCGAGCTTGTTGAGGCGGATGACGATTATGATGAAATCATTGGTGACGACGATGTGTTCGATGATCAGGCTGACGATCTATGGGAGGCCGTGCTTTCCTACGACGTCGATGAGGAAATTGAACGCGCCCGCGCCAACGGTGATTTGTTCGAAGTTTCTGATTTCCATAAGTTTCAGGATTTTGGCCCAGGGGAGATCGAAAGCGAAACTGAAAGCGCTCGATGGGAAGACCTTTTGGATCTGGATCTATATGAGGAAGATCCAGATCTACTTCTTCCATTTACTGAAGAAGAGACCATCACTGATGGTCAACTATTGGATGACTACGCCGCAAGGCTAGTCAGCCAGATGCGTATCATAAAGCTTGACCAACGTTCCCTGCTTCAAGGTCGTTTGAAAGCAGTCTTGGAAGAGTTTCCGTTCTCGTCGAGTTACAGGGCTCTCTCAAGGCTGGTGCAAGCTGGCTGCAGCTTCGAAGAGCTGGAAGACGCATGCGAACTAAAGTGTCTTTGGCGAGAATCTCCTTGGCTTTGGTCTCATCGAAAGTTCAACAGAATGCAGCGCGCCTGGGAGACAGAGGAGCGGTTGAGCTATCGAAGCGCTCTTTCTTGGAAACTCGCATTGGCATTGATCCATCGGGTTGGGCGCGTGGAGGCCGAGCGAAGGATTTTTGACGATTGGCGAAACGCATGGCTTCAGATGCAGCCAGAGCAATCGAGTGAGGGTGATCTTATAGACCCACGGTTCTGGAGCTATCCTGCTTTCCTTAATTTCGATTGCGAGAGCATTGAACTAGCTGATCGTGAATCTTGGTATTACGAGGAGCCCATTGACGTTCAACCTTCAAGTTCCTTCCGCCTCGAAGATAACGAAGGTGAGATTTGGCGCTTCGAGAAAAAATATGGACGCTGCGACGTTGGCTTTCTGTCATTACTTCCACACTCCAAACGGGTTGCAGAAAAAAAGGAAGCCGAGGCAAAAGAGGAAGGCAAGGATGCATAGATCGCTTTATCCATCGAAGGGCGCCCTAGTGAAGTTGGAAGACGAGGCGCGCGGGGTGATCCATGATCTGAGGCCGAAGGCAGAGCCGAACGAGGCTCAACTTGCAATGGCAGGCAATCGCCGAGTATGGGTTGCGCTATCGGACCTGAAACCCGCATATGCTCCTGGACAGCAAGTACAGCACAAGCCACCGCGAGGTCGCGGACTGAGCCTCGGCACTGGAGTTGTACTTGCCACGCGTTCGCTTGCAGGTTTCGAGCAGGTTCTCGTACAGTTCGCAGAGACCGGAGAAACCAGGTGGCTGGACTGGCGTGTCCTCGCGCAGGCGATGCCTGTCGAACTGCGGATCGCAAGGCGACAAACCGGCCAGCATATGGACCATGCGGAGCGATTTCGGCTCCGAATGCTGTCTAAGGCACTTCAAATATGGAATGCGAACACCGGAGCTTTCGGTCGTCTCGACATCGACCCTCTACCGCATCAACTTGATGTGGCGCGGAAGGTCGTAACTTCCCCTCAGGCGCGTTGGCTGATCGCCGACGATGTTGGTCTTGGCAAGACCATTGAAGTTGGTCTTATTCTTCACGCCCTCTGGCAGCGTAACCGCTGCAGGCGCGTTCTGATCGTCTGCCCTTCTTCGCTGACTAAGCAGTGGAAAGATGAGATGCGCGCCAAGTTCGGACGTGCCTTCGAGATCTATCAACGCGACTTCCGCCCCGAATACGCCGACGAGATGCGACTCAGAGAGAATGTCATAATCTCGCTCGATCTCGCGAAGCGCGACGAGCATTTGGCGCGGCTCATCGAAGCTGGCTTCTGGGATGTTATTGTGTTTGACGAGGCGCATCGGCTCGGTCGGTCCGAAACGGGTGAGCAGACGGAACGCTACGCGCTCGCGCACAAGGTTCGCGACCGGACCCATTCGATGCTATTGCTTACTGCAACGCCGCACCAAGGTAAAACTCGTCGTTTCGCGGCTCTATTGGAGTTGGTACGACCAGACCTCCTGCCTGAAATCCGAACGCTAGAAATGAACCCAGAGGTGGTCGGGGACATCATCATTCGCAACCGGAAGACCCGCGTCACGGATGCAGAAGGCAATCTGATTTTTCGCGGTCACGATACGCTTCGCCACATGGTAATCCCATCGCCCGAAATGCGCACTGCCGACAAGGCGCTCCGGAGGTATTTGAGCGAGGGGTATCGCGCGAGTGCCGACGCGAAGGATAGAATGATCGGCCGAGCCATTGGCTTTGTCATGACGACGTATCGCAAACTCGCTTCATCTTCCGTGGCGGCAATCGAGCGAGCACTAGAACGTCGCTTGGAGCGGCTGCAAGGTTTCGATGCCGCATCGGCGCCGGTGATACCTTCAGACGAGCAACTCGAAGGGGATGACAACCTTTCGGAAACTGGGCCAATCGGTGAGGTTGGCGCCTTTTTCGCCGATGAAGCACGCGAGGTTCAGGCCGTTCTGAAACTTATCCGCGTGGCTCGGCTATCGGATGCGAAGCTACAGACATTTCTAACTAACGTGGTTTCGCCGCTTCTAGCACAGGACCAAAATCTTTTGGTGTTTACTGAGTACAGGGCCACCCAGAGTTACCTAGCAGAGGCGATTGCGCACGCATGTCCTGGGGTGCAGGTTGCCGCGATCAACGGCTCGATGTCGCTGGATGAAAAAATAAGGAATGTCCGCGCCTTCAACAGCCGAGAGGCTCAGGTCATGTTATCGACTGAAGCAGGGGGCGAAGGCCTAAACCTGCAAGACGCCTGTCATATCATGGTGAATTACGACTTGCCCTGGAACCCGGCACGTTTGGTCCAACGGATCGGCCGCTTGTACCGCTATGGTCAGACACGGCGCGTTCAAGTTATCAATTTGCAGTCGGATGATGGATTCGACAACAGCGCGATCACTTTGTTGTTGGATCGCGTCAGTACGATTGCACAGGATATGGCAAGCGTTGCCGGCGAGATGAAGGATGCACTGGCTGCGGAAGTGCTCGGAGAGCTGATGTCTTACATCGACATGGAAAGCATCCTCGAGCGTGCGACAAGCATGAAGATGGACCAGACGGAAGAGGAGATCGCTGAAGCCATACGCGAAGCACAAAAGGCGCGGGCGGCCGAGGACGATATTCTGCAATTTGCATCCGCTCACCAGACGCGCGTTTCAGGCGGCTTTGACTTTCGGCATATGGTCAGTTTTGTCAAAGGGATGGCACCAATCGCCGGATACGACGTGAGGGCCGAGATGCATGGCGGAAAGACGCTTGAGATTGAGCTCGGCGAAGAGGATATCGGTCGCTGGCCAGAGTTCGGCCGTCGCAGCATTGTGCGCCTGACGGCCGACCACGCAAAGGCAATCGCTGACCCGTCGCTTGTTCCTATGGACTTCGAAGCCGGCTTTGTGCGTGATCTCTCAGAGCTGGCTAACGATCGGCTGATTTTTGACGGACTGTACGCGGAGGCGCAAACGGAAGCCGAAGATCACGAGGATGTCGTGGCCGTTCATCAGGTTCGCTGGCAGGGTCTTTCTGGCGAGTTACTAGAGGAAGAGTTGATCGCTTCGTCTGGTAACAAAGACGGTGCCAAGGAGCTGCCGCACGAAGAGTTTGCGGAACTGCTGCTGAGACCAATGGAGAGTGTGCCGGCATCTACGCCCGGAGACGAGGACCGGTTAATTGCAAAGACCTTTGCACCGGCGGTTGAAAGTTTTGTCTCGCGCTGGGCCGAAGCCGACCGCATGCCGTCGTCAGTGTTTCTGGGTGCAGCTCTGAAGAGAAGGGGTCAGTTCCCCGGAATGTAGCACCCAAATTCGACAAAATCGCGGAGGGGCCAACCGCACTTGCAGCTTTGCTTGCTCCAGTCCGTTGTAGCATGCTGTAGTCAATGGCGGCGCGGTGGTATTTTCCCACTAGAATCTCGGCAGGATAGGGAGCACTCACGCCGCGTAGCGGGTGTAGGATGTGATGATGCCGCCGAGCTGGCGGTTGCGGCGGATCGGGCCGTCACGGACGGGCTGGAAATCGACTTGCAGCACATTGTTCCCGATACCCCGTCCACGGTGCGGACGCTCGGTGTTGTAATGGCGCACCCAAGTCCGCAGGATGTAATCGAGCTGCGAGCTGCTGAAGCAGACGAAGAAATCCAGGCATTCACGCTTCACGGTGCCGATGAAAGATTCAGCGAAGGCATTGGCGTCTGGCGCCCTGTGCGGGATCTGGATCACCCTGGCACCTTCAGATGCCCAAACGGTATCGAAGCTGGCGCTGAACTTGGTGTCGGCATCTCGGATGAGGAAACCCGGCGCGATCCCGTGCTCTGCGCACCACATAAGCGTGTTGCGTGCCTGCTGGGTCACCCATGCCGAGTCCGGGGCATAGGTCGGGGCGCTACAATAAACCCGGCGACTGCCGATGTGGATGAAAATCAGCACATAGGCTGTCAGCGGCCCACGGGCGGTTAGCACGGTCTTGGTGAAGAAGTCACAAGCAACCATGCTTTCCATATGTGCCCGGACGAAGGTGGTCCATGGCAGGGCTGGCTTTTTCTTGCGCTTCTCAGGGCTCGGGTGGATGCCAGCATCATTCAGGATGCGCTTTACCGAGTTGGTGCCGGCGTAGAGCCCCAGCTTTTTCAGTTCCCCCGCGATCCGCTTGTAGCCCCACAGAAGATTTTCCGACCCGATGCGAATGACAACGTCGCGCAACTCCTGTGTCAGGCGCGGTCTGCCCACGGCCTTGAAGGGGCGCCCACCATGCATCTGGGCAAGCCAGCGCTTGTATGTCGCAGGCTTTGCGACCTCCAGCAGCCCGTCGATATCATGTCCACACTCCGCTCCGATGCGCAGCAGCTCGGCTTTCTCTTCGGGAGAGAGGATTATCCTCTGCGTCGGGATGCGGGCCCGCAGGATCTGCATCTGGGCCTTGAGCAGCCTCAGCTGCGCGTTGTGCCGGGGCATGAAAAGCTGGGTCAGGAAGACGATCAGGAGAGAGAGGGTCGAATTCATCTTGCCAGGCTCCACCACGGCGCTTAAAAAATTGCTGGCATTTCAGCGTGATGGGCCTCGCTTACATTTTGGCACCCCGCTCAGGAAGGACAAAAAATGCTGGGGGCCTGGTTGTGGCCGCGAAAAATCCGATCGTGGGGTGTGTTGGCGCCTTTGCGCGTGTTTCGCTGCCGGTCGCGACTGAACCAAATGGCGATTCAAACCATCAGTCATATCAATTAAAACAATGCCTTAGAGGGTGGAGAACGTTGGATTCCAGGCCCATCCCCTCCGGTATTTCCGGGTCGCGGACGGCTACTTCGCGGCCGATCACACGTCCTTCTGGGGCTGCAAGATCGGCTGAGCGGCGAAAGGAGGAACCGATGAACCCACCCCGATCCGAAGGCTACGTGCGCATGCCGGACGCCGAGTTCGAGGCGATCCTGACGCGGGCGGCCGAGGACGGCGCGAAGCGTGCGCTTGCTGATGTGGGCCTCGACGGCGACGAGGCCGCGCTCGACATCCGCGATCTGCGCTCCCTCGTGGATTGCATCCGGCTGGTGCGTCGCACCGCCATGCAGACCGCCGTTCGCATGATCACCACCGGCGTCATGCTGGCGCTGCTCGCGGGCATCGCGATCAAGCTGAAGATTTTTGGCGGCGGCCCGTAGCCGCGCCCCATCCACATTCATCAGCTCGCAATGACCCGCCCTCGTGGCGGGGTGAGCCGTGGTCTGCCTGACAGGCAGACGGGAAGGTCCAGTGGACCTTCCCGAGCGGCGAATGCACCGAGCCCTGCGAGGGGCCGGATAATCGTTTTCGGAGGACCCCCATGACGACGACCTTCTACAACCATTGGCGCAAGGCGCCGGAGGATGCCTGGCGCTGGCCGAATTTCTCGCCCGCCGAGATCGCCTGCCGCGGCTCCGGCAAGCTGCTCGTCAACGAGCCCGCGCTCGACAAGCTGCAGGCCCTCCGCGATCGGCTGGGCAAGCCGCTCATCGTCCGCTCCGCCTATCGCAGCCCCGAGCACAACCGCGCCGTCGGCGGCGCGCCCCGCTCCAAGCACCTCGACGGCGCGGCCTTCGACATAGCGATGGCGAACCACGACCCGGTGGCGTTCGAGGCCGCGGCGCGCGAGGTCGGGTTCCTCGGCTTCGGATTCTACCCGCGCTCGGGGTTCATCCATGTCGATCTCGGGCCCGCTCGCCAGTGGGGCGAGCGCTTCCCGATCCGGGCGACGGCCTTCGCGGCTGAAACGCCGCCTGCGCGCGAAGTGCTGGCCGACAGCCGCACCATGAAGGGCGGCGGGGCCGCCGGTGTGGCTACGCTGGGCGCCGCGGGCGTCGAGGTCGCCCAGAGCGTCCTGGCTGAGAGCCAGTCCGCCATCCTGCCGCTGGTGCCATACCTCGACACGCTCCGCTGGGTGTTCATCGCCGTGGCGCTCGGCGGGATCGCGATCACGATCTACGCGCGGCTGGACGATTGGAAGCGGGGCCGCCGATGATTGGTGCGCTCCTCGCTGGGTTCGCCACCAACCCGTGGGCCCGGACGGCTCTCCGCTACGGCGCCATCGCGCTCACGGTACTCCTGTTCCTGTTCGCACTCCGGCGCTCCGGCGAACGCACGGGCCGCCTCGCCGAACGTCTCGAAAACTTGGAGGAAACCAATGATGTTCAACGCCGGATGCTGGATGCGGCGGCTCGCCGTCCTAGCGGTCGCGACCAACTTACTGAGCGGTTGCGCGATGGGCATTTCTGACTCGCGCATCGCAACCGTCTGCCCACCCGTGATCGAATACGGCCGTGCGTTCCAGGCGCGCGGGGCGCTCGAACTGACGTTGCTCAGGGATGAATCGGCGGTCGTTACGATGATGCAGGACTATGCTGTGATGCGGGAACAGGCACGCTCGTGCGCAGACGCATGAAACTCAACGAGAGTTTTCAACCATACACCGGCCAAGTCTAGAATTACGAAAAAGCCTGTTTCTGTCAGTCGTGCTCGAGCAACATTCACGGCGTGTTGTAAACTAGGCCGTGCCGGTCAGTCAGCAAAAGCACCTTCAATAAGCTGAGCGTAGTCACGTAAAAACTCCTCCCCCGAATAGGGCTTTGTTTCACGTTCGCTGGAAATATAATCGTAACCACCGCTCGCATATGCGTTCATACGCCGCATGCCTTCATCAGTCAGTTGGTTGGGACTGTGTGGGTTGACTAAACGCTTGAACATATCGCGTACCGATTCACGTTCAAATACTTCAATGCCGGCCTTCTTGAGTTCGGCCATTACAAGAAGCCCGATCAGGAAACGACTCGCTTCTTTGTAATCCTCGGGGAAATTCTCGACCATCTCTGTGGTGGCGCCGACTTCGTTGCTCCGCCCACTAGCGAAGCCAGCCAAAAGACAAAAATAATATCGGTCGAAATCAACCTTAAAATGTTCAAAATTCTCAATTTTGTTGAACCAAGTGCGCGCATCGTTGCGCATACGGAAACGAGCCATCAGATCTCCTCCACATCGGTCACGTCAAACTGCATGAAGTAATCGCGATCCTTTACAAGTGTCGCGGACTCTGTCTGAACGACACCTTGCGTCGGAAGGTTTTCTTCAAGCCGCTTTGTACCATCTGTGCGACGGAACATGGTTAAGAACAAACAATCGTCTGACGCCTTTTCGAGCGCCTGGACGAAACCGGGCCGCTCGGTGTTAATCGTAAAGCCAACAAACTGCGTACACAGGTCAGGAATGAGCCTCCCAATCTTTCGACGCACTCCCTCGTCGATAGGTCCGGCCGGACTGTCAACAATCAACGGAAAATCATTATTCCCACGATTTAGTGCACTCATAAGAAAAGTATAGCCGACCGACAATTTCTGCCCGGCACTAGCACCAGTTTGATTAGCCAAGTGGAGCGACTTGTCGATCCGTTCCACGCGCAGCGGATCATTGGAGAGCACGACTTCAAGGCGCTCGTTTGTGGCCCGCAGCAAGTCAGCGCGGATCGCGTCGCGCGCAAGCAATTCGGCGCTTTCGAAGATAGTTCTCAGTGCATCCGTCTTTTTTCTTAGCTCAACTGTCTTACTGAGTTCCGCTATCTTACCCTTAACTTCATCAAGTTTCCTCTTGACGAGCTTTAGTGAAAGGATTGTACCCCCGGTATCTTCCTCGCTAGAATCGTCAATATCGTGAAGCGCTTGCTTGTAGCGATCAAGATCAATCAGCAAGGAATCTAGCGTGGCTTTCCACGCTTCGAGTTCAGCGTCGCCTGCGTCGATGAGTTTCTTTGCGAGAAAATCAAGCGTCTGCTTAGCTTCCTTCTGCTGGCGCTTTGCAGCGGCGAGTTCCTTCAGCCCAGCTTCTAGGCGAGTGTGGCGACTATCCTCCTCGGTTGGGGACACAAAACGTGTGATATCACTCTTGAGCGCGTTGATTGTCGCGGACTCATCGTAGTCAAGATAACCCATAGCACGCTTCGTGATTTCTTTGGCGGCCGCTTCAGTCATGGGGCGGCCGCAGATGCATTCCACATCTTTCACAAGATCATCGAAGAACTGTGCTGAGCTGGTTTCGGGCAGGCGTAGATTGTCGAGATTATCCCTAAGGAGAACAAGTTGTTCGCAGAATTTTGGATGTACGGCGAGCGGCATTCGCATCAGTCCCATGACACTTCCAGAGATGGTGTTCACCGCGTTATCGGCATTTTGAAGGTTGAACTGGGCTTCACCATGCTGAAGCTTAGTAGCTTCAACGCTTCCAATTTTCTCAGCAATCTTTTTTTCAAGCTTAGCTGCTTCGACAGTGCCAGCTTCGACCTTACTCGCTGCAATTGCTCTAGCCCGTATTAGTCTCGTTTGCTGAGCAAGAAGTGCGTCGTGCGTGGCGTTGAGCTTTTCGAGCGCGTTAGCGCTCTTAGGACCACCTTGGCTAGTTGCCTGTTTCCATTGTAGCTCCACCGTATTTGAGACAATACTGAGCAAGTCGAGCTGACATAGGGCTCCAATAGCTTCATCGGCACGCTGAGTGCCTTGCGTGAGTAGGTTATCGGCAAACTCACCGTCAAATATGAACAGCTCAAGAAACGCCGGAGTTAGAAACTGGAGCATATTCGCGGGCGACTCCCATCGATTTTTGACGCCGCCGCTATGCGGCGCTGTTGTTCGATATGAGGCACTTGCGGCCTTAAAGTCGAGGATCAGTTCAAAAGTCAACGGCTTGCCATTGACCAACAGCGTCACGCGAAATTTGCCGGTTTCGTTGGTCGCTCCTGGCCGACGTAATTCGCGGATCCGTGCAGGCGTCCAATTGACAGCTGTTCCGGTCAGCGCGGCGCGCAGCAACTCGAGTGTTGTCGTCTTGCCTGTACCGTTGGGCATTTGGACGAGCGCGACACGGGCGGGGGTGCCATTCTTACCAGTGAGATCAATAGTGATGTCGGGACAGCGCATTCCCTCAACCATCCAGCTAGCAAGACTAATCTGCATTATCAACTCCAGGCAAAACGATTGCCGCCATTACATTTTGGTAAAAACTGAGATCCTGCTGCTCGCTACTTTCGCCAGTACTCAGAGCTTCAAGCCAGGCAACTAGACGTTGCGCAACCTGGCGAGGCTGATCAGCCTTTTCGGCTGCATCGTACAGTGCTTTCTTAAGCGCGGGATCAAGCGCCATTTGCATCCCCCCTTCTGACTTGCGACAAAGCGGTAAGCCATTGGCTCCGCTCCTGATCGGCATTGGGAACCGAATCTGTAGGACTTGCAGGTCGCACGAAGTCGATCACGAGCGCACGCTTATCGGGCTGCCGCGGATCAATGCGAAGACAGCGTCCAATACGTTGGATGGTTTCGAGCCGCGCACGTGCTGACGCGAACAGCACAACTGTGTTAAGCGACCGGATGTCGATCCCTTGCGATATCCGGTGGCAGGTGATGAGACAATCAATCTTACCATGCGCGAAATCGACCAAGTGCTCACGATCATCTTCAGCGTAATAAGTGCGATATAAATGGGTGAAATTGTGAAGTAACTCTAGGATTGGCACTCCATATTCCTTCGTCTCCACGAAGATGATGCAGCGCTCCAAAACATTGGGGTGGTCTGGTAGAAAGTTAGCGAAGACCTGCGGTTTCATCTCGGCAGTTTTGTAGACTTTAGCTATCTCGGTCCATATTTCTTCCTGGCTCATTGGCCGGCCTTCGCGAGCACGCGCCGCTTTCTTGGCATAGACGGCCTGAAGGCGGTCGCGATCGGCTTGGGTCAGGTCATAGTTCAAGGGCAGGTAATCAAATTCGGCAAGTACGCCGCGCGAGATCGCCTTTTCAAGTGGAAACTCGTAAAGGACGGGACCGAGTTCAGCTGCGATGAAAGCATTGCCATTCTGGTCATAGGCCCGTTCTGGGGTAGCGCTTAGACCGACCCGATAGGCAAACGCGGCATGCCGCCCCTGTAGTGATTCAACTAGGCTTGGCGTGGCAAGGCCATGAACCTCATCATGGATGATCAGCATTCGCCCCTTGACGTTGTCAGGGAGGCGATCGATGACTTGGCGCAACTGCTGGCGCGAAATAACCAGAAGTGCGTACTTCGGGTCCAGCGCGAAGTCACCAGATTCGTGATGGCGCTCAAAATGGCGGTATAGCAGCCAATTAGGACGGCCATCTGCGATCCACTCTTCGAGCTCACCAGACCATTGGTCGAGTAGGTCGGTGCCTTCCATTGTGATGATCGCGGCATCGATCGCCTTATTGACGATCAGCGATTGCATTATCTTGAGTGCGGTCCGGGTCTTGCCCGTGCCGGTCGCCATTTCAAGAATGCCGGCGCGTGCGGAGAGGAAGGCTGCCACGGCTTCGTCCTGATGCGCCCAGCGCGGATCGCTGGCAGGTGTCGGTATTTCAAGCTGCGTCGAGCGCGGCGCAATTTGCCGTGGAGCACGCTCGCGGAGCTTGGCGACAACCTCCTTTGAGGGCGCTAGCACTGACAGTCCGGTGGCTAGATTGTCCCAGGCTTCGTCAAACTGCTCGGTCTTGACTGCAACCCGATCCTGCTCACCGGAGATCCAATCGCAAAAAACGTCGATCGATTCATAGTTCCGACGATGGCCGCTGATCGTCTCGTTGGCTGACCCTGTGAAGGCCGCTCGGGTGCCGTCGACAAAATCAAACACACCGATCTTCTCATGAAAAATCCCTGGATCATCGACATGCTCAGGAAACGCGAACTTAAGCTGTAGGCGGTCATTGGCAACCAGCCACGCAAAAACACTTGCGCGCAGCGCGCGATCATCCGGAGCATCAAGTAGCGCAAGGATTTCTTCGAAGACCTGATCAACAATCACCGATTGGTACGCCGCAGTTTTCTCTGGATCCTGCAGAGAGCGCAGGGTGGCGGCGTCAGCTGGTGAGAGCTCGGGTGACGCGATCAATTGAACCGTTAGCTCGCCTTCGCGAGCGAGCCGCAACAGCGCATCAGTCCAGCTGAGGAGGGCCGACGTTGAGAAATAGCCGACGGCACGTCGATAGCGCGAGGCGCGCATCAGACATGGCTGGAAAAAATCTTTGGCAAGGTCATCGCTGCCACTGCGGTAATGGCTCTTGAGTGCCATTGGTTTAGCCAAATCATCGCGTTGTCCAATCAATTGGGTCATGACGCGATCATTCCTCAAGCAGCCAGTCGAGCGTGGCTCTTTTACGCTCAGCATCACGCGCGCGCCGTTGCGCCGCGAACAACTCGGCAAGCGGATCATCGTCGTCGGCATCCATCGGTTCCCGGACGTACGAGTGCGAAAACATACCGGCGAGCGCAGCATCTTCAACCCAGTCGTCGCCGCCGTGGGTTGTCGCACGCTCAGCGAGTTCCTGGCCTATCGCACTCGTCCAATCTGCATCAGCACCCAAACGCGCGAACGCAGCATCAAGACGATGGCACAAGTCAGCGGCAAGTGGCGTAGTGCGATGCGGTCGCTGCCAACGGTAGCCTTTGTGCCCGACCTCCTCAATAGCGCCAAGTCGCAAAAGTATGGCTACCAGCCCCGCTCCGCCGTGCCAGCCGATCCCGCGCCCGGTAAGGCGATTGCCGGCGACCCAATTGAATTGTCCAATCTTTACGGCGTAGTGGCACGCAGCAAATACACGGTCAAGCTCTGGGAGTTCATAAGCTGCGCCATGACGAAGGCTGTTTCCTAAGTCGTAGCGTCCCTTCAGCTTTTGGAGCCGCCGCCATTCCTGCCGCTCATGTTCATTGATTGGCCACTCATTGATCGTAGCAATCGCCAAGAGCGATGCTAGAGTTGTATCATCACCAGAATGGCGTGCCCAAAGACAGAGTGAATATTCGATTGCTGGCGTCCAAAAGGGGAAGATGCTCCTTGGTTCACCAGCGTAGCGAGCAACGGCGTAGTGTCTGGCCTGCGTATCATTAAATAGCACTGGCCATTCTTGCGGCATGTTTTCCAAATAGCTCTGGATCTGCTCTGGTAGCGCGTAAACTCCGGGCAACGCCCGGACGAATAGATCTCGTCGAGTTAATAGGATTGGACCGATGCTGTTCGCCGAGCGGCCATCAGGCAAAATCGCCATGGCATCGTCCATCAGCTCGACAAGCCTGGTCGGTCCGCGACGACGCAAGGTCGTCTCGAGCGCTTGTGCAATTGTGCCCGGATCCTCGGCGCGGTTCGGGGTCGGAGCTTTGATCGCAACGGTCTCCGGCAGCGACGCGCCTGCAGTTCCAATCGCTGACCAACAACCATCCTCAATTTCGAGAAAGAGATGAGGCGCCGCATCCATGACAATCTCTGCATCGCGTTCGCTGCAAGGATCATCCTCGAACATAGCGCGGTAACGCTGGACCAAGCGATCGAGAAAATACAGTTCTTCGTCTGCAAGAAGTGCGTGCAAGCGAACCAATCGTGTCAGTCGCACTCCGACGCGCGACGGCATCAAGTAATCGTAGAGTACCGGCTGGTTATGAATCAATATAGCAGCGGCCCTTGCCGCAGGAACTACATCGGCCGGTACCAACAAAACGAGGGGTTTCGGTAATGGACCATCGACGGCCTCAGTCAGAAGTTTACCGGCGGTTTCTATTGCGGTGGCATCGGCATCGGGAGAGAGCCAGCCATGTGGCATAGGGTATGCCACCTGGTCGAGCCAAGCATCGAGGTCCAGTTTCTGAATATCAAGCGCAAGGCGGACATACGGATCAAGCCCCTTACGGCGGTCTTGGACGTCTTTGCGGCGAAGCAATGTTTCGCCTCCTACGAGGCTAAGCCAGGCCTTTCTTCCCTCACGATTCAGAAGTTCGGCAATCGGCGCTCGAAGAACACGGATCCGGATGCGTTTGAGCGATTTGGCCTCGATCTGGCGGATTCGCTCTCGCGTGACTGACTCGTCGCTACCAATCTCCTCGAGTGTTTCACTGGTCTTCTGACCGATGCCGTTTCGGCGACGTAAAATCCTTTGCGCTCGCGGGTCGAGCTCGGCAAGCAGCCATTCGAGCCGACCGACTAGATAGTCATGCTCTGGCGTAGCAAATTGAGTGGGTAAGGGCGCAACGGTCTCAACGGCGGCGCTATTTCTTAAACAGGGCGAGCCGACTGCGACATGGTGTATGGGCTCCGGTCCGCCCAGCAGCCACGCAACCAAGGGTGCTGTGTCGACTTGCCCCGCATTGTGCAATCGCATGGCGATGTAACGATCACAGAATTTTCGAAACTCATTTACCGATTCACGCCCGCAATTGGGCACCCGCAACATCTTGCCAATCGTTGCCTGGAAGTTGTCAATTGCATTGGTGAACAGCATGGACGACAGCGCGGCTTCATTCAGCGCATTGTCAAGACGCGCCGAGAAGAGTTCACCGCGCATTGCTTCGGCAACCGTCTCGTCTGCGAATAATGCGAGCAATTTCGCGCGGTTTACGGCTGCTTCAGACGGGCTTGGAACCGGAGGCGCGGTAATTCCTGCGACGGACACGGCATGCACAAGTGCATCCAATTCACTCGCGGTCTTGCGCCCAAAGTTGCGAATGCCGCCCATCATGATGCGTTGAGCTTCGGCACCGGCATTGAGATAGGCACCGACTGTCTTCAAAGGGAGCGAGTCTGCGTAGGTTGCTGCAAAAATCGAATTGCGCAGTCGCACCGAAACGTCGTGCTGTTCAACCAAAGCAAGCAGTTCATAGTCGCGCACGTCAAGGGCGGGTTCGTCCATTCTATTGCTGCCAGCCAAATGATCGAACGCCTCGGTGAATTGGCGCAGACGGTCTCTTTGCATCAGGCGACAGCCTGTGCTTCGACGACTTGCGGAGCGTATTCCTTGAACGCGCGCGCTAGCGAGTAAAGCCGTCCCGGACGCTTCGCTCCACTACTAGGTGACAGGGCCTCTTCGATCGTCGCCGAACCTATCTGGAGAATACCAATTAGGACAAGGTCTGCGGATGCACTGTTGAGCCCGAGTTCGGAACGACCGGCTTGCTCGAGATAGGCATTGAAGGCTTCGATAGCAGCGGCGGCAAGTTCGGGCTGGAATGCTTTGTCACTGGTGGCCTTGTCGATTTTTTCGACCGAGCTCAGACCCAAGATCATGGCTGCGTCGAAGGCCGGTCCGGCGTTGACAGATAGATCAGCATCTGGAAACGAAGGGCGTAGTCGGGCCACAAAATCATGGACGTCGACAAAGTCACCGGTCTGTACTGTCATGCGGGCAACATTGGCAGCGAGCAGTCTTGTTATCGTGGCATCACCGGCACGGGTCAGGTGCCCCAATGCTTCCAGCAGGCCGCGTTCAGCATCACTTGGCCCTTCGCCTTCCGGTTTGTACCCGATGTCGTGCTCGATCTCATTCCAGACGTGGGCCATCATAGAGCAAATCTGGATCTCGCAACTGGCCCCGCGTAGGTTTTCATAATTGCCGAGCAACTCACTTTCTCGGAGGTGTACTTGGCAGTGGGTAGCGCGATAGAACTGGCCTACCGCGGGGGCGAGCTTGTCCTTGAGGTCGACTTCTATGGCTCCGCCATCAGCGCCGCAGAACAGTTCACTGATCGCTTCTGCGGCGCGCGCTTCGTCTTCCGGTCGATATGTCGCGATCCGAACGCCAGCAAAATCACCGATCCGAGCGAACACATCGTCGACTGTCGCAAATTTCTTATCAGGACGGCGGGCGAAGCGGCGTAATTTGCCCTCGAAACTTCGGACCGTTTTGGTGCGCGACGTGACCTGCGCACGAATGGCGTTGTCTTCGACAACGGCCGTTCTGCAAAGGTCCGCCACGCGACTAGCGAGCTTAAGGTAACGGTCGCGCTCACGAACGTAGCGCGCTACAGCCTCGTTGATAACATTATCGCTTATCGGCACGCACAACCTCCGTTCCTTCGAAACTGCATGCTTCGAGCTTCGGTGTCGATAGAAAACCAGGCAAAGCTCGCTAAGTGAACCAGTCCGCTGTCAGCGAACTGTGGTTGTTCGTTCTTTGTTCTAGCGAGTGAGGAATTCCGACCGTTCCGGGGTCCCAGTAGACCCACCATGCCTCGCTTCGCGTCGGCTGAGTTCGGTCGGCTGCTTGGTCGCCCGGCTCCGTAGGGATTGCGTCGGGTCGAGGGGATGGCCGCTTCTGACCTAGACCCCTTTTAGCCTAACCGCCCTGTCACGGGTTGAGAGTGCGGCATAGTGCCCACCATCGACAGTGGACACTATGTAAGTGGCGTGGCGTGTCGGACGAAGCGGCTTTGGACGAATGAGGAGGAGCAGTCGATCTGCTTTCAGGCGGTGGCACAGGCGTTTCGGTGGCCTAGGTGGCGCGGCGCTACGCGGTCAATGCGAACGTGATCGTCAATTGGCTGCGCGATCCCGCTACGCGCCGGACCCTGCGGCGGTGCCTGCGCCTGCGGTGGGGCCCTGGCCTGCTGCCGGTTCCATGGACGTCGGATTAGGCTGAATAGCGCGGACCTCGAACTCCCGCTCCTAACCTAAACCAATATCTTCAAACCCCTGATCGCCTTTGCGAGTTCATGCCAGGGCGTTGGCGGCTGAAAGTGGTTCCACGAAAGCCGGACGATCGACTCAATCGTTTCTTTATCTAACCCCATGGCGGTCAAAACATGGGAGGCCTCGCGCCGCGCAGACGTGCAGGCAGACCCGTTAGATATTGCCACCTCGTCCCGCAGGGCTAACATGAGAGCCTCAGAATCTACGCCCATAAATCCCAGAGACAGGACGTGACCCAATGCATGGCATTGATCACCTATTAGAATGGGTTTGAGGGGTTCAAGCTCCTTTAGAGCCATTTGCCGTTCCGCGATGCAGGCGTTCCGCCGCAACAAGTGATCCCGCAAAGCAATCGTCGCCGCAGCACCAAATCCAGCAATCAGTGGAACCGGCAGTGTTCCTGGCCGCAAGGTTCGTTCCTGCCCCCCACCAAGCATCAGCGGCTTAAGCGGAGGCCGTTCGTACCCTCTACGCCGCGCGATGAGGGCACCTACACCTTTGGGGCCGAACAACTTGTGTGCGCTGACTGAGAGCAAGTCGATCCGAGCATGCCGTGGACCTTCGAGGTCCTTACCGAAGCCCTGGACCGCGTCCACGTGAAAGTAGGCGGTATGATCCTTTAGACCGCTCGCAATGTCTCCAATCGGTTGCAGAATGCCTGTCTCGTTGTTTGCCTGCATTACGGAGACAAGCAGCGTGTCGTCCCGAACCGCTGCAAGAATGTCCTCCGTCAACACGCGCCCTGACTTCCCAACGCCAACGATAGTCAGCTCAAAACCTTTTTCTTCCAGCGCCTTCATTGGCTCGAGCACCGCTTTGTGTTCAATCGCTGTGGTAACAAGGTGTTGCCGACCAGTCTGGCGACCATGGTCGGTTAGACCAAAAATGGCCAGGTTGTTCGCCTCGGTCGCTCCGGACGTGAAAATCACCTCGGATGGGTCCGCGCTGGCTAAGGTGGCGATCTGCTCTCGTGCAAGCTGTACCGCCTTGTTTGCACGAGAGCCAAACTCATGCGTGCGGCTCCCGGCGTTGCCGTAATCCAGGTCGAAGTAGCGCAGCATGACTTCGCGGACTTCAGGCTCAAGGGGCGTCGTGGCGTTGTTATCTAGGTAGATCGGCATCTTCTAGTTCAGCTCCAGTGTACCTGCCCGGAGGGTTAGCAGATTGTGCCTCGCGGTTCAATTTGCATGTTATCTGTTTGTTATTCCGTTTGACAAACAGTTTTTGACTTGGCAGAACCCGGGAAACGCGGGAGGGACCATGGACGACGCATTTCACTACGCTTTTCCTGCGATTCGTGGCGTCCAAGCTGGTCGTGAATACTATGTTTCGATGTGCCCGCTCCGCCTGATTCCAAAGATCTTTCTCTTCGACGAGGAGGAGCTAACACCTGAGTTGCGCTCTCAGCGAACTCTGAACAAGGCGCGGATCCCGGAGATGACGCGATACCTTACCGAGCAAGAAGACACCTACGTCTTCTCGGCCATCACTGCGTCGGTCGATGCCGAGCTTGTGTTCGAGCCGGTTTCGCAAGACAATGATCGACTAGGGGTTCTTCGGATCCCGATGGCAGGCACGTTCATCATCAACGACGGACAGCACCGACGGGCAGCCATCGAGGCGGCACTGAAATTGAACCCAAAGCTTGGCGAAGAGAGCATCGCCGTCGTCTTCTTCAGTGACATCGGTCTAGCACGATCTCAGCAGATGTTCGCCGATCTAAACCGTTACGCGATCCGCCCCTCAACCTCGATTTCGCTGCTCTATGACCACCGCGATGCCGGTGCTGAGATGACACGGCGTCTGGTTCTCGAAGCTGAGCCGTTCCGTGATCTGGTAGAGATGGAGCGCAGTACGCTCTCAGCGCGCTCGCGGCGACTGTTCACGTTCAGCGCGATTTATCATGCGACCAACGCGCTCCTCGCCGATGCGAGCGACGACACTGAAGCAAGCCTTAAGACAGCCAAGGCCTTCTGGGAAGAAGTTGCAAAGCAGCTGCCGGAGTGGAACCAAGTCCGTCGTGGCCGTCTGGCATCAGGTGAGGTGCGGCAGGATCTAATTCATTCGCATGGCGTAGTCCTTCAGGCACTCGGCAAGGCAGGTGCGGCACTATTGCGCGAGGCACCGAAAGATTGGAAGGGCCGCTTGAAGGCACTCTCAGAAATTGACTGGTCGCGGAACAGTCCGATATGGGCAGGCCGTGCGGTGGTCGGTGGTCGTCTTTCAAAGGCGACACAGAACGTCACTCTTACAGCAAACTACATCAAGAAAAGCCTCGGACTTGAGCTGTCACCAGACGATCAGCGCATTGAGGACGCATTTGAGCGGGGAGACCATGAGCGAAACACCTAAATCAGCAAGGCAATCCATCTTTAAGTCCGCCGGGTTTCAGGAAACGCTTTCTCAATCGATTGAGCAGATTCAGAAAACATACCTCTCCGACCAGATCCCCTGGGTAATCGGCTACAGCGGTGGCAAAGACTCAACGGCAGTGTTGCAGCTGGTGTGGCTGGCTCTTTCAAAGCTTGAACCCAAAGATCGCCGAAAGATTGTTCACGTCATTTCGACCGACACTCTGGTGGAGAATCCGGTAGTTGCCGCGTGGGTCGACCGCTCTCATGAAGTCATGGGTGAAAACGCGGCGCAGTTAGGTCTGCCAATATACCCGCACAAGCTGACGCCCGACGTCCAAAATACTTTTTGGGTCAATTTGATCGGGCGAGGCTATCCCGCACCTAGGCCAAAGTTCCGTTGGTGCACCGAGAGAATGAAGATCCGACCGGCGGATGCCTTCATTTCCGACGTGGTCAAACAAAATGGCGAGGCGATCGTCGTTCTTGGGACGCGCAAGGCCGAGAGCTCAGTTCGCGCAGCGCGCATGACGGCGAATGACGAGGGGCGTTTCCGTGAAAACCTGAGCTCACATAGCTCGCTTCCAAATGCATTCATCTACAGCCCGATCGCGGAGTGGACCAATGACGATGTATGGCTGTTCTTGCTTCAGGTAAAGAACCCTTGGGGCCACGATAATAAGGCCCTTCTGAGTATGTATCAAGGTGCCTCGCAGGACGCTGAGTGTCCCGTAGTTCTCGACACGTCAACACCGAGCTGCGGTGACAGCCGTTTTGGCTGCTGGGTTTGCACACTCGTCGAAAAAGATAAGTCGATGTCGGCGATGATCCAGAATGACGAAGAAAAGGAGTGGATGGCTCCGCTGCTAGAGCTGCGCAACGCGCTCGATGAGCCTGACCACGACAAGCGTGACTTCCGTAGGATGAGCGGGACGGTGCAGCTTTTCAACAATGACAGCCGCCCGATCCCTGGTCCATACACACAAGCCACCCGAGAGGACTGGTTGCGTCGACTGCTTGTCGCCCAGGAGATTGTCCGCAATCACCCCAAGGCGCCTCAAGAGGTTCGCGGAATTGAGCTTGTGACACAGGACGAGCTCCATGAAATCCGTAGGATCTGGGTCGCAGAAAAGTACGAAGTCGAAGACCGTTTGCCCACGATCTATGCCGAAGCGACGGGGCGGAGTTTTGCCGCCAAACGGCTGGACGACACGCAACCGTTCGGGGCAGAGGAAATGACAATTCTGAAGGATGCTGCGGGCGACGATCAGATTCACTTCGAACTGGTTCGTGAACTCTTGCAGGTCCAGCGAAGCTACCGAACGTCAAGTCGGCGTGCGAAGCTGTTCGAGCGTTTAGAGGAAGCTTTCAAACGCGGCTTCTACAACAACGTCGAAGACGCAACCGGACGCGCTGCGCGCCGACGCGATCTTGGCGCCTTGTTGGAAACAGTCGGCGAAATCGGCCATGAGGGCGAGACCGCCGCAAGAGCACTTCAACTAGAACTCGAGGAGCTTGCAGAAGTTCAGAAATTGGAGGACGCGAAATGATCTTGGACGAAATCGTGCTACACAATTTCGGCGTCTATCGCGGGCGGCATCAGTTCGAACTGACTCCCGTATCGGCTGACAAGCCGATCATTCTCATTGGTGCCCAAAACGGTGCTGGTAAGACAACTTTTCTGGAAGCTCTTCAGCTTGCATTTTTCGGAAAGCTGGCAAGAGGCCGGCTGCGGGGAACTGGCGCGTATGAAGACTACCTGCGGGGAGCGATCAATAGGAATGCCCCGTCGGGCGATGGGGCCGAGGTGAAGGTGAAATTCCGCCGAACGATGGATGGGAAAGAGCAGTTCTTTGAGATTCGCCGCGCCTGGTCCGCGAGTGCCCGCCGGGTGCGCGAGATATTCGAGGTGGTGGTAGATGGAAAGCTCGATCGCGTCCTGACCTCTCAGTGGAACGATTTCGTCGATGAGTTGCTTCCTCCACGCATAGCACCGCTGTTCTTTTTCGACGGCGAGAAGATCGAACACTTTGCTGATCTGGACCGGTCATCCAAAATTATCGGCACCGGTATCAATGCTCTACTGGGCCTAGATATCGTTGAGCGACTGCAGGTCGACCTCGAGGTTCTAGAAGCTCGAAAGCTTGGCGACAACGGGAGTGTGGATCTCCGTGAAGAGCTTTCGATGGCGGAGGCCGAATTACGGGAGGCCGAACAACGCGTTCGAGCAGAGAATGATAGCGTTGCGAGCGTTCGCGTGAAAGCAGAGCGGAGCGTATTAATGCTGGAGCGTGCTCAGGTGGCGCTGGAAGCAGAGGGCGGCGATCTATTCGCGACTCGGGAAGCGCTAACTGCTGAGCGGGCGCGACTTGACGTGGGGTTGGAGCATGCCCGCAAGGAACTGCGGTCTTGGGCTGCGGAAGGAGCGCCGCTCCTCCTCGTTCCAGAGCTGCTTGAGTCTGCCGCGAAGCAGTCCGAGCAGGAAACAGAAATCGAAGCAACCGGAGCGCTCCTGACGTTTCTTGCTGACCGCGATCGGTCGGCACTTTCGAAGTTTAAAGATCTTGGTGCGACAGATGATCTCATCCAAGAGGTCAAAACGTTTTTCCTGCAGGACCGTGAGCGATTGGAACAGACGGCGTCTCAGGAAATGCATCTATTTTTGAGTTCATCTGCACGAGCGGCGCTTGCGACACTTTGTGGCGAAGGTCGTGCTACTACGCTTGATACGCAGAAGGCCCTGCTAGAACGTCTCGATGCTCTGGAAGAAAAACGGGATGACCTTGAGCGTAGGCTTGCCTCTGTTCCGGCTGCTGAAAGCGTCGCGCCACTTGTTAAGGCTGTATCGGACGCAGAAGGCGCACGGAGGCAGGCTGACATCGAGCTCGATCGGCGCGTTCAGGCTCGTGACGCCGCGGATCGAGACGCGGCGGCTGTTCGAAAGCGCTACAAGGCTAAACTGGAAAAACTCATCAATCTTCAACTTCAGCGCGAAGACGCGAGCCGGTTGTTTCAGCACTCGGCTGCAGTTCGTCAAACACTCTCACTTTTTGCGACGCGAGTCATCCAGCATCATATTCAGCGGATTGAGAGCCATATGCTTGAGGGGCTGCAGGCGCTTTTCCGGAAGGATGATCTAGTCGCCAAGGTAACTATAGATCCAAAGACATTTGCGATCGAATTGCACGGCAGCGACGGGCATGTTGTAGCCCCAGATCAGCTCTCAGCAGGAGAACGCCAGCTGTTTGCCATTGCTCTTCTTTGGGCTTTGGCAAAAGCATCGGGTCAGGCCGCACCGACGGTGATCGACACGCCGCTTGGGCGATTGGATTCACAACATCGGACACGCCTTGCAGAACGTTACTTCCCGTACGCCGGAGAACAGGTGATTCTCTTATCCACCGACGAAGAAATTGACGAGCGGCTTTATCAAATGCTGGCCCCGCATATTTCTAGAAGCTTTACGATCACGTACGATAGTGATGGGAAAGGTAGTCAAGCAAAACCTGGCTACGCCTTTGCCAGCAAAACTGGGCTGGAGGCAGCATGATAACGATTGAGACCGTTCGAATCGACGAACAGGGTCGCGAACAGTTGATTAGGTTGAAGCGGCACACTGGGATCGAAACTTGGAATGTACTTTGCCGATGGGCCCTTTGCGCGTCCCTTGCGGAGCCGACCAAGCCGCCAGCCCGCCAGTTCAAGGGTGAGGCGGCGGTAGAAATCGCATGGCGCGTCTTCGGCGGCGTACATCACGAGATTTATTTGGCTCTGCTAAAGCAGCGCTGCCTGCAAGACGGCCTAGAGCTTGACCAGGCAACGGTTCATGAGCAGTTCCGACTGCATCTTCATCGTGGGCTTGGCTACCTTGCGTCGGATCGAAGCGTACGTTCAATAGGTGGCCTGGCCCGAAAGCTGGACGAGATCGACGCCCCAGCGGCGGCGTGACGTGGCCGACTTGCCCGACCTGTACGAGTTGGCGAGTGACCACTTTACGTATGCGGACCTGTGTCACTGCAGCGACACCTGGCGCAGAACAGGTGTAGAGAACGCTCCACAGGAACTCGACACCTACCGGGCCATCTCTGAGCTTTGCGCGAAAGTGCTTGAGCCGGTAGAGAAGGAGTTTGGTCGGATTGCGCTCACGTATGGCTTCGCAGGTTCAAAACTCACTCTTAAAGTTCATGGGCGAATTGCACCACGGCTCGATCAGCATGCTGGACACGAACGGCGAGTTTCGGGAGACTATATATGTCCCCGGCTTGGTCAAGCGGCAGACTTTCGAGTGCCAGGGGTATCGTCGATAGTTGTGGCCCGCTTCCTCGCCACGATGGTGCCATTTGACAGGCTCTACCTTTACGGAACTGATAGGCCGTTGCACGTTAGCATTGGACCGCAGCATGCTCGTTCGATCTTTGAGATGCGCAAGTCTGGTACGCGCCTGATCCCACGCAGGTTGAAGGCGACCGATTTCTCTGTATCGGATTGAAAGCGTGCTATTATCGCCCGCTATTGGGCGGCGCAACGGGCAATGCCGGATCATGTTTGACCTATGTCTCTTCAAAACCTAGCGGATGGGTATCCAATGCGAGAATGGACCGCCTCTGATCAAATGCTCCTTCAAACAGGACGCTATGACCTGGACGATGACGGAAAGCTGAAGCTTCGATACACGGCAATCGATCCGATGGATCGCTATGTTAAGTGTGGTTGCGGAAAACCTGATTGCTGGATGAACGAGCTCCGCCCTTTACGCGAGCACATGAATGCGCTCATTCAGACCATCCTGTCCTGTGGCCAAGAGGGGCTAATTGACGGCGGTCAGAATCCGTGGTCAGGCACAGTTTACTCGCTACATATGGCAGTCAGTATCGAAGATGTCTTCGTCGATCCGTCATACATCGATGAAAGCGCGTCAGATCTTTATTGGGAGCCCGCTTGGGCGTTCGATAAGGAGCAGCGCGAAAAGTCATCAAAATACGTTGCAGCGTGCTCTGCCCCCTGAGAACTGGACCGTTTGAGGCTGGAGTTTTCGGCTAACCTTCCCTGGCTGGGAGAGGAGCGGAGAACGATGAAGGCATCGAAGTTTACGGAAGCGCAGAAGGCGTTCATCCTGA
>NZ_JAKEKV010000005.1:0-252054 GCF_040148865.1 Paracoccus sp. NFXS7 | reverse complement strand
GGCCGTCGGCGAAGGGGACATAGGACACCTTGTAGCCGTTGAACTCGTCCCGGTTCCAGCTGCCGCGCTGACCGACAAAGGCACCGTTCGCGAAGGCGTCGGGCATCGCTGCGCCATTGGTGAAGACCAGACCCAGGGCCGCCACGTGGCTGGACAGCGCATAATCGGGCGCGATCGCCGTCTCGACCAGATCGGGGCGCGCCGGGCGCACGCGGGCGTCCACGTGATCGCCGTAATAGCTGTAGGGCCAGCCATAGAACGCGTCTTCCTGGACCGAGGTCATGTAGTCGGGCACCAAGTTCGGCCCCAGTTCGTCACGTTCGTTGATGACCGCCCACAGCGCGCCGCTGTCAGGGTTGAAGGTCAGGCCGTTCGGGTTGCGCAGCCCCGACGCATAGATCTTGGACGCCCCCGTCTCGCGGTCGATCTGCCAGATGGTGGCACGGCCCTTTTCGGCCTCCATCCCGTTCTCGGCGGCGTTCGAGTTCGAGCCGACCGACGCGTACAGCATCGTCCCATCCGGGCTAAGCGCCAAGTCCTTGGTCCAGTGGTGGTTCAGCGGACCGCCCGGCAACGGCGTGACCGTCGTGGGTTCGGCATCGATCACCGTGTCGCCCAAGGCATAGGGATAGGAGATGACCGCATCGGCGGCGGCGACATACAGCGTGTCGTCGATCCAGGCCAGGCCGAACGGCGAATGCAGCCCGGTCAGCAGGTCGTGGCGTTCGTCCACCGTGCCGTCGCGGTCGGTGTCGCGCAGCAGCGTGATCAGGTTGCTTTCCGCCGGGGGGGCGTCACCGCCGCCCGCCGCAAAGGCCATGATCCAGCCCCGGACGAAATCCTTGGGGCGGTATTTCGGCTTACCCTCCGGCGCGCGCGACTGGACCACCAGCACGTCACCGTTGGGCAGCGTATGGACGGTGCGCGGATTGACCAGGTCGGTGGCATAGGCGCTGATCGTCAGCCCCTCGGGGACGGCCGGCGTCTGGCCGTCGGCCCAGCCCACGACCTCGGCCACGTTCACGCTCGGCAGCGGATTGACGAATTGCGGTTCGGGCAGGACCGGATCGGGACCGATCTGGCTGGTGATGTCGAACCCTTCGGAATCCTGCGCGGCAGCGGCCATCGGCAGGGCAAGGCCAAGCGTCAGGACGGCGGAACCGGACAGCATCAGCCTGCGACGCAGGGTAGAGGTATGGATGGTCATGATGGCGTCCTTTTCAGGCGGTGCGCAGGGACAGGGGGGCGGTGGCGCGACGGTTCAGCACCGCCGCCAGGAGCATCAGCACGCAGGTCACGACGGACAGCGTGATGCCCCAGGGCATGATGGCGGTCCAGCCGTCGCCCGCATGCAGCAGGCTGTTGAAGAAGGCGGCCAGCATCACCAGCACGTACATCCCGACCGCGCCCCAGGACGGACCAGGGCGGCGCGTCAGCAGACCGATCAGCCACAGCACGCAGCCGACCCCGGCCACGATCAGGCCGAAGAACAGCAGCCAGGACGAAAAGTCCTTCCACATCAGGACGGTTGTCTGCAGATAGGCGTAATCGGTCACCACTGGCAGGGCCAGCAGGCCCGCGGACATATGGGTCAGGACGGACAGTCCGGGAACGGGGCGCCGCGCGCCGATGGGGTGCGGGGAATAAGCGGTTGCGGCCATGGGATCGCTTTCGTGAAATGCATTATGATCAATAGAACCGCCAAATGCCCGCGATGTTCCGCCCGGATGTGCCATGACCGTGCCGGGACCGCGCCGAAACCGGGCGCGGCCCCGCGCAGGGTCAGGCGGCGGCGCGCGACCCCGTGCCGCGCAGGCGTTGGATCGCGGTGTCCAGCGCCAGCATGACCAGCAGCGATGCGCCGGTCAGCGGGAACAGGACGCCACCCACCGCCAGGATGGCCAGCAGGCCGCGGAACACCCGGCGGTCGGCGGGCATCGGTGGCACGCCCATCGACCGCGACGGGCGACGCTTCCACCACATCACCCCGCCGGACACCGCCAGCAGGACGATGCCCCCGCAGACCGCCAGCAGCAGGATCTGGTTCGCCAGGCCGAACTGCTGGCCCATATGGGTGTTGATGCCGAATTCCAGCCAGCGTCCCATGGGGCCGTAATCGGCATAGCTCATGTCGACCAGGGATCGGCCGCTGTACTGGTCCAGATGGACCACGCGCTGCTGGGCCAGGTCGTCGGGATAGGCCGAACCGCTGTACACCCCGGTGGGCGATGACGGCAGCGCCACCGAAAAGCCCCGATGCAGGCCAAGCCGCTCGAACGCCGCCACGGCGGCGTTCAGCCCGATGGGGGCGGCACCCTGGGCCGGGGGCGGGGTTTCGGGAACGCGCGCCTGCTCCAGCGACCACGATGTCTGTGCCGTGTCGGTCAGCCGCTGGTCCGACATCGGCACGTCGACGCGCACGCCCGACGGATAGCCGAAGTTGTGCCCGTTGGCCCATTCGTTGACCTTGCCGCCCCAGACCTGCGACCAGGGCATGCCGGTCACCGCCAGGAACACGATGAAGCCGCCCACCACGATGCCGGTCACCGCATGGGTGTCGCGCCAGAAGACGCGCCTGCGCCGGTCGCCCCGGACCGACAGGACGCCCCCCGCCTGGCCGCGCGGCCACCACAGATAGATGCCGGTGGCGACCAGCAGGATCGTCCAGCCGCCCACGATCTCGATCACGCCACGGGCGACGGGCCCGAAATAGCGCAGGCTGTGCAGATAGCGCACCGTCCACATGACCGTGCTGCGGTCGGGGCGCGCGCCCAGGACGTACCCCTCGTAGGGGTTGACATAGACCGCAATGCGGCGCCCGTCGTCGGTGGCAACCGTCACCTCGGCCGAGGCGGCGGCCGTTGGCGGGTCGGTGTACTTGACCGCGCGGCCGGGCACCGCGGTCACGGCCGAGGCGACCAGCGCCTCGGGGCTCAGCGTGCCGGTCTGCGCGACCTCGACCCGCTTGATGTCGGCATGGATGATGGCGTCGATCTCGTCGCGGAACAGATAGGCCGCGCCGGTGACGGCCAGCGTGATCAGGAACGGCAGGACGAACAGTCCCGCATAGAAATGCCAGCGCCAGACGGCGCGGTACAGATCGGACACGGCCACGCGCGGGCGGGGCGAGGCGTCCAGGGTCGCATCGGACATGGGTTTCCCTGTCGGTTCTGTGGGGATGCGGCGGCGCGGACCCGCGCCGCCCAGGGATCAGCTGGCCAGCAGCCGCCGGATGGTGCCCATCGCGCGGTCGTGGTCTTCCTGATAGGACACCAGACCGAAGAAATCGCCGCCATCGTCGAACAGCAGCACCTGGGTCGAGTGGTTGACGGTATAGTCGCCCCCCTCCAGCGGCACCCGCTGCGCAAAGGCGCGAAAGGCGGCGACGGCCTTGTCGATCTCGGCCCGCTCTCCGGTGATGCCGGTGACGCCGGGCACCCAGGACACGTATTCGCCCAGGACCTCGCGCGTGTCGCGTTCGGGGTCCACGGTGATGAACAGCGTGCGCAGCGTCTGGCCGTCCCGGGCCAGCTCGTCCTGCCAGGCGGTGACCTCGCCAAGGGTGGTGGGACACACGTCGGGGCAATGGGTGAAGCCGAAGAAGACGGCGGTCGGCTGACCCTGCAGATCGGCCTGGGTAAAGGGCTGGCCATCCGCGGTGACAAGGGTGTAATCGCCCTTGCCCAACTGCTGCATGGCGACCTGGTGGTCGGTCGGCGCGGGCCGCAGGACCGTGGCCCATAGCAGCGCGGCGCCGGCCACCACGACCGCGGTCCAGGCCAGCACCCGTACCAGGCGAAGCGTCTGTCGGGTCATGGTCAATGCCCCGCGTGCGGATCGGCACCCTGCGGGGCATCGCCCGCCGCGCGCGCGTTGAACGCCTGGATCGACAGCGGCACGGTGATGTCGCCGGCACCCTCGAAGGTCAGAGTGACGTCAACGCTGTCGCCCTGGACCAGGGGGGCCGCCAGCTGCAGGAACATCAGGTGATAGCCGCCGGGCTGCAGCGCCACGGTCTGGCCCGCCGGGATCGGCAGGCCGTCCTCTACCGGGCCCATCGTCATGATGTCGCCCGACATGGTCATCTGATGGATCTCCATCCGTCCGGCGATGTCCGATGTGGCGGCGACCAGGCGGTCGTCCGCGGCGCCCTCATTGGCGATCGTCAGAAAGCCGCCCGCGACGGGGGCATTGGGCAGGGTGGCGCGGGCATAGGGCGCGGTGACGGTCAGCTCGCCGACCTGCCACGCCGCATCCGGGTCGGGCAGGGACAGGGGCGCCGCATGGGCGGCGGTATGGCCCGCATGGTCCGCACCGTCGCCGGTGCCGTGCGCCCATGCGGCAGGGGCCAGCAGGGTCGCGACCGCAAGCGCGGCCAGAAGGGGAAAGGTCGTCATGGCATGTCTCATCTGTGAACGGTCGTGTTCGCGGCGGCCGGAATGCGGCGGCCGGACGGTCGCGGTGCCGGGCGGGCCCGGTCGTCGCGTCGGTCTCAGACGAGGGCGGGTGGTCCGCGGGCGGCGGGGGTCAGAACCTCGGCCCGGCGAAGATGGAGGGGGATGTCGGTCCCGAAATCGGCGTCCAGTTCGCGGAACCGCGGCGGGACCATGTCGACGGCGGGGGAGGCCAGCACCGATTGGCCGTGCAGCGCCCAGTCACAGGGCGGGGTGCCGGGATGGCCGCCGCGACCCGGCTGGTCGTCGGGGTGGACCTGCCCGTCGGGGGTCATGATCGCGTCGACCATGCCGGTGCCGGTGCACAGCACGATCCGCACGCCGCCCGCGGGGGCGGCCTCGATCATCGTGCCCTGGCTGATCGTGGCCAGCATCAGGAACGGCACCAGCAACAGCCAGCGCAGCGCGCGCCCCGGCGTCAGCCGGGCCCGCTGCGGTCTGTCGGTCTGGGAATCGCGACGGATCAACGCTGTCTCCTGGAATGCGCGGCATCGATAGCGCAGCCAGAAACCAAAGGGAAGATGCGCCAAGGCCGCAGGCCCGACGCGTCATGATCCCGATGCAAAGCGATAGCCCACCCCGGATTCGGTGAAGATGTAGGATGGGTTGCCCGCATCGTCGCCTATCTTGGCGCGCAGCTGCCGGATGAAGACGCGCAGATAGTGGCTGTCCTCCAGATGGGCCTTTCCCCAGACATGTTCCAGCGCCATGCCCTGCGTCACCAGCCGCCCGGCATTCGACGCCAACAGCCACAGCAGGTCGAACTCCTTGCGGGTCAGGTGAATCTCGGTGCCGCCCTTCAGGACCGTCCGGGCGGCGGCGTCAATGGTCAGGTCGGCCACCTGCAGCGCCGCCCCCTGCGGGGCCGCACCCGACCGGTCGCGCAGAAGGCCGCGCAGGCGGGCCAGCAGTTCCCCGATGCCGAAGGGCTTGGTCACGTAGTCCTGCGCACCGGCGTCCAGCAGGGCGACCTTGTCGGCCTCGGACGCGCGGACCGACAGGACCAGGACCGGGACCTGGCTCCATTCGCGCAGCCGGGCCAGGACCGCGCGCCCGTCCATGTCGGGCAGGCCCAGGTCCAGGATCACCGCCTCGGGGGTGGTCAGGGCGCAGGCCTCGATGCCGTCGCGGCCGGTGGCGGCCTCGGTCACGTGATGGCCCTGCGCCTCCAGCGCGACCCGCAGGAAGCGGCGGATCGGGGCCTCGTCGTCGATGATAAGGATGCGGGCGGGCAGGGTCATGCAAGCGTGTCCAGCGGCAGGGTCAGGGTGATGCGGGTGCCGCGCCCGTCCGCGCGGGCGGGGTGGGCGGCGATGGTGCCGCCATGGGCTTCGACGATGCCGCGCGCGATGGCAAGACCCAGGCCCGTGCCCGCGCGCTGACCGTCGCCCTCGGCCACGCGATAGAACATGTCGAAGACCCGGCCGCGCGCGTCGGGCGGGATGCCGGGGCCGTCGTCGCCGACCGACAGTTCGGCCCGTGCCCCGTCGACCCGCGCGGTCACGTCGATGCGGCTGCCTTCGGGGGCGTATTTCGCGGCATTGTCCAGAAGGTTCATCACCACCTGCTCGATCAGCAGCGGGTCGACCAGCACCTGAGGCAGATCGTCGGGGACCGCGACCTCGACCCGGTGATCGCGCAGCGCGCCGCGCAGGCGATGCCGCGCGCTGCCCGCGATTTCGCGCAGGTCGGCGGGCACGCGCTTGGGCACCAGCGCGCCGTGGCCAAGCCGCGTCATGTCCAGAAGGTTCTGGATGTAGCGGTCCAGCCGCTCGCCCTCGTCGCGGATGGTGGCGGCCATGCTGGCGCGGGCGGGGGCGGCCAGGTCCAGCGCCGGATCGGCCAGCGACGATGCCGCGCCGATGATCGACACCAAAGGCGTGCGCAGGTCATGGCTGACCGAGGACAGCAGGGCCGCGCGCAGGCGTTCGGCCTCGGACGTGACCAGCGCCTGTTCCAGGTCGGCCTGCAATGCGATGCGTTCCAGCGCGATGCCGGTCTGATCGGTCATCGCGTCCAGCAGGCGGCGGTCCATCGGCGCCAGACTGCGCCCGTCGGGATAGGCGATGCCCAGGATGGCCAACCGCCGCCCCTCGGTGCCGACGGGCAGGAACAGCCAGTCGCTGGCGGGCAGGGTGCCCGAGCCGCGCCCGGCCTCCTCGCCGCGGGTCCAAGCGTAATCGGCGGCGGATGCGTCGCGCAGGGCCAGCGTGTCGCGGGGCGGTTCGGCCACCTCGATCACCGGGCGGCCCAGGGGACCGGGGCGCATCACCACGGTGTCGCATCCCAGGGCCGCGCCGACATGGATCGCGGCGGCGCGCAGGACCTCGACCGCGGATCCGGCGCCGGCGACCTGGCGCGCGAAATCGTACAGCAGGTTCGTCCGCATCGCGATGTCGCGCTGTGCCAAAGCCCGGTCGCGCAGCCGCGCGGCCAGGTTGCCGGTCAGCCCCGAGGCGATCAGGAACAGCAGCAGCGTCATGATCTGGTCCTGGCGGATCACCAGGAAGGTGTTGCGCGGATCGGTGAAGAAGAAGTTGTAGGTCAGGAAGCTGAGGCAGGATGCATAAAGCGACGGCCACAGGCCCTGGCGCACCGCGACCACGATCACCCCTGTCATGAAGATCAGCGACAGCGAGGTGACGGGAAAGATCCGGTCGGCCGACAGGGCCAGCAAGCTGGCCGCGATCACCGTCAGCGTGGCCTTGGCATAGGCGCGCGGGTCGCGGTCCACGGACCAGTGGCGCACCGCCGGCGGGGTGGGTGTCCGTTGCGGATCCGAGACGACCGTCACCTCGAAATCGCGGCCGGCCTCGGTCACGGCACGGGCGACGTTCTGGCGGCCGATGCGCCGCCACCAGGGGCGGGGCCGGGGGCGGCCCAGCAGGATGCGGCTGACGTTGCGGCGGCGGGCATAGTCCAGGATCTCGTCGGCGACGGGGCCCGCGGCGGACAGGGTCGCCACCTCGCCGCCAAGGCGTTCGGCCAGGCGCAGGGCCTGGGCCAGCGCGTCCCGGTCGGGATCGGACAGGGCCTCGGACCGGGCCGAGGTCACGGTGACCGCCACCCATTCGACCCGCGCGCGGTCGGCCATGCGTTTCGCGGTCCGCACCAGCGTGCGTGCGACCGGGCTTTCGGTCAGCGCGACCAGGATGCGTTCCTGCGCGGGCCACGGCCCGCCGATGGCATTGGCGCGCATGTGCTCGCGCAACTGCGCGTCCACGCGGTCGGCGGCGGCGCGCATGGCCAGTTCGCGCAGTGCCGTCAGGTTGCCCTTGGAAAAGAAGTTCTGCACCGCCCGCGCGATCTGGTCCTGGACATAGACCTTGCCCGCGCGCAGCCGCTCGATCAGCTCCTCGGTGGGCAGGTCGATCAGCTCGACCTCGTCGGCGCGGGCCAGGACGGCGTCGGGCACCGTCTCGCGCACGCGCACACCCGAAATCCGCGCGACCCGGTCGTTCAGCGTCTCAAGGTGCTGCACGTTCAGCGTGGTCAGCACGTCGATGCCCGCGGCCAGCACCTCCTCGACGTCCTGCCAGCGCTTGTCATGGCGCGATCCCGGGATGTTGGAATGGGCCAGTTCGTCGATCAGGGCCAGCTGCGGGCGGCGCTCCAGCAGCGCGTCCAGGTCCATCTCGTGCAGGATGCGCTCGCGATAGAACTGCGCCCGCTTGGGCAGCAGGTCCAACCCCTGCAGCAGCGCCTCGGTCTCGGCGCGGCCATGGGTCTCGACGACGGCGGCGACCACGTCCACGCCTTCGGCCGCGCGTCGCCGCGCAGCCTCCAGCATGGCATAGGTCTTGCCCACGCCGGGGGCCGCGCCCAGAAAGATCTTCAGCCGCCCGCGCCCCTCGCGTTCGGCCTGGGCCAGCAGGGCGTCGGGTTCGGGGCGCAGCTCGGTCATGGATCAGCCTTCGGTTCGGGGTCCAGTGGGGGCCGCGGGGAAGGCCGCGTCAAGGGCCAGATTGACGGCCAGCACGTTCACGCGCGGTTCCCCAAAAAGGCCCAACCAGCGCGGCTCGACCTGCGCCTCGATCAGCGCCGCGACCCGGGCCGGGGGCACGCCCCGCGCCGCGGCGATGCGCCCGGCCTGCGCCCGCGCGTTCTCGGGCGAGACATGCGGGTCCAGTCCGCTGCCCGAGGCGGTGACGGCATCCACCGGCACGCTGGCCGCCCCGGTCGATGCGACGAAATCCACCGCGCGGGCCGCCTGATCGGCGATCAGCGCCGCGCTGGTCGGCCCCAGGTTCGAGGCCGCCGCCGCCGCCGCGTCGTAATCGACCGCGGACGGGCGCGGATGCAGGTATCCCGGCGCGGCAAAAGCCTGCCCTACCAGGGCCGAGCCGATGACCTTCCCGTCGCGGACGATCAGGCTGGCATTGGCCTGGTGCGGCATCAGCGTCTGGCCCAGCCCGGTCAGGGCCAGCGGATAGGCCAGCCCCGTCAGCACGGTCATCAGGCCCAAAGTCGCCAAAGCGGGTCGGATATGGTCGATCATGGCTGTCTCCTTACGCCAGGCCCAGGGCGGTCACGGCCATGTCGATGGCCTTGATGCCCAGGAAGGGGACGATCAGGCCGCCCAGGCCATAGATCGTCAGGTTGCGCCGCAGCAGGGCCGCCGCGCTGGAGGGCGCGTATTTCACCCCCCGCAGCGCCAGCGGGATCAGCGCCAGGATCACCAGCGCGTTGAAGATCACCGCCGACAGGATCGCGCTCTGCGCGCTTTCCAGGCCCATCACGTTCAGCACGGCCAGGCCGGGATAGGCGGCGATGAACAGCGCGGGCAGGATGGCAAAGTATTTCGCCACGTCGTTGGCGATGCTGAAGGTGGTCAGCGCGCCGCGGCTGATCAGCAGCTGCTTGCCCACCAGCACGACCTCGATCAGCTTGGTCGGGTCGCTGTCCAGGTCGATCAGGTTCGCGGCCTCCTTGGCGGCCGAGGTGCCCGAGTTCATCGCCACGCCCACATCGGCCTGGGCCAGCGCGGGCGCGTCGTTCGAGCCGTCGCCGCACATGGCGACCAGCTGGCCCTTGGCCTGTTCGGCGCGGATCAGCTCCAGCTTGTTCTCGGGCGTGGCCTCGGCCAGGAAATCGTCCACGCCGGCCTCGGCCGCGATGGCGGCGGCGGTCAGGGGGTTGTCGCCGGTGATCATCACCGTGCGGATGCCCATGGCGCGCAGTTCCCCGAACCGTTCGCGTACGCCGGGCTTGATGATGTCCTTCAGATGCACCGCACCCATGATGCGCGCACCCTGCGACACCAGCAGCGGCGTCCCGCCAGACCGCGCGATCTGGTCGACCGACGCGGCCAACGCGGCATCCATCGCCGCCCCGGTATGGCGCAGGATCGCATCGACCGACCCCTTGCGCAGCTGTGTGCCGTCGGTCAGGTCGGCGCCCGACAGGCGGGTCTGGGCGGAAAACGCGATGGCCTCGGCCGTGTCGGCCAGGGGCGCGTTCGCGCCGGGCTGGCGGCGGGCCAGATCGACCAGGGACTTGCCCTCGGGGGTGTCGTCGGCGCGGCTGGCGGCCAGGGCGGCGCGGGCCAGATCGGCCGGCGGCACGCCCTGCGCCGGGATCAGCGCGTCGGCCATGCGGTTGCCGAAGGTGATCGTGCCGGTCTTGTCCAGAAGCAGCACGTCCACGTCGCCCGCGGCCTCGACCGCGCGGCCGGATTTCGCGACGACGTTGGCGCGGGCCAGGCGGTCCATGCCCGCGATGCCGATGGCCGACAGCAGCCCGCCGATGGTCGTGGGGATCAGCGTCACGAACAGCGCGGCCAGGAACACCACCGGGATCGAGATGCCGGAATAGCGCGCGAAGGGCTCCAGCGTGACCACCACGAACAGGAAGATCAGCGTCAGGCCTGACAGCAGGATGTTCAGCGCGATCTCGTTCGGGGTGCGCCCACGCTCGGCCCCCTCGACCAGCGCGATCATGCGGTCGAGGAAGCTGCGCCCGGGTTCCGCGGTGACGCGCAGCACCAGCCAGTCCGACACGATGCGCGTGCCGCCCGTGACCGAGCTGAAATCGCCGCCGGATTCGCGGATCACCGGGGCGCTTTCGCCGGTGATCGCGCTTTCGTCGACCGATGCCACGCCACGCACCACCTCGGCATCGGCCGGAATGATGTCGCCCGCGACGACCAGCAGGATCTGGCCCTGCTTCAGGCTGGCCGACGGGACCATCGTGGCGCCGTCATGTGCGCTGTCGGGGGCGGGCAGCACGCGGACCATCGTGTCGGACTTGGTGGCGCGCAGGCTGTCGGCGCGGGCGCGGCCGCGCCCCTCGGCCAGGGCCTCGGCAAAGTTGGCGATCAGCACGGCCGCCCACAGCCAGAACGCGATCTGGACCGCGACGCCGCCGCCGGACACGCCCAGGGCAAGGTCGCGCAGGCCCAGCACGCTGACCATCAGCGCCGCCACGGCGGTGGCGAAGATGACTGGGTTCTTGAGCAGCAGGCGCGGGGCCAGCTTGGCCAGCGCCTGTCGCGCCGCCGCGGGGGCCAGCGCCCCCATCGACGGCACGGGAAGCGAATGTTTCGACATGGATGAACGCCTCAGAAGGTTTGCCCGCCCAGCATGGACACATGCTCGGCGATGGGGCCCAGGACCAGGGCCGGAAAGAAGGTCAGCGCGCCCAGGATCAGCACGGTGATGACCAGCAGCAGGACGAACAGCAGGCCGTGGGTGGGGAACGTCCCCGCCGTGGCCGGGACCGGCGACTTCAGGGCCAGGGATCCTGCGACCGCCAGCATCGGCACGATGATCGAATAGCGTCCCAGGATCATCGCGATGCCCTGCAGGGTGGTGTGGAACGGCGCCGCCGCCCCGAAGCCGCCAAAGGCGGAACCGTTGTTGCCGGTGGCCGAGCTGTAGGCATAAAGGACCTCGGACAGGCCGTGCGGCCCGGCGTCCTGCACCGCGGCCAGGCCCGCCGGGATGACCACGGACAGCGCGCCGAAGACCAGGATGCCCAAGGGCATCGACAGGAAGGCCAGGACCGACAGCGTGACCTCGCGCCCCTCGATCTTCTTGCCCAGGTATTCCGGCGTACGCCCGACCATCAGCCCGGCCAGGAACACCGCCAGCACGACATAGAGCAGCATGCCGTAAAGGCCCGACCCCACGCCGCCGAAGATCACCTCTCCGACCTGCATGTTCAGCATCATCACAAGGCCGGACAGGGGCATGAAGCTGTCATGCATCGCGTTGACCGACCCGTTCGACGCGGCGGTCGTGGCCTCGGCCCACAGGACCGACAGGGTGGCGCCAAAGCGGACCTCCTTGCCCTCCATGTTGGGACCGGTGATGCCGGTGGCCTGGGCCAAAGCGGGGTTGCCCGCCTGTTCGGGGGCGTTCATCAGCAGCAGGCCCGCCACGAACAGCACGCCCATCGCGGCGAAGATCGCCCAGCCCTGCCGCCGGTCGCCCACCATGCGCCCGAACAGGAAGCAGAAGGCGACCGGGATCAGCAGCAGATAGATGGACTGGATCATGTTCGACAGGATCGTCGGGTTCTCCAGCGGATGGGCCGAATTGACGCCGAAGAAGCCGCCGCCGTTGGTGCCCAGCTGCTTGATGGCGATCTGGGCCGCGGCGGGGCCCTGGGCGATGACCTGGCCTGCGCCCTCCAGCGTGGTCGCGCGGACATAGGCCGACAGCGATTGCGGCACGCCCTGCCAGATCAGCACCACGGCCGCCAGAATCGACAGCGGAAGCAGGATATAAAGGACCGCCCGCGTCGCATCGACCCAGAAATTGCCCAAGCGGCCGTCGCCCTTGGCGGCAAAGCCGCGCACGATCGCCACCGCGACCGCCATGCCCGTGGCGGCCGAGACGAAGTTCTGCACCGTCAGCCCGACCATCTGGGACAGGTAGGACAGCTGGACCTCTCCGGAATAGGCCTGCCAGTTGGTGTTGGTGACAAAGCTGATCGCGGTGTTGAAGGCCAGGTCCGGTGCCATCGGGCCGATGCCCTGGGGGTTCCACGGCAGCATGCCCTGCAGCCGCAGGATCGCATAGAGAAGCAGGAACCCCACCAGGTTGAAGACCAGCACGGCCATGGCATAGCCCGACCAGGTCTGGCCGCGCCCGGCGGTGACGCCCGCGGCCGACAGGAAGGCCCGTTCGACCGGGGCGATCAGCGGGCTGGACCAGACGCGCCGACCGGTAAAGACGCGGTGCATATGACCGGCCAGCAGCCAGGCGAGGCCGACCGTGACGGCGCCGTAGAGCGCGAAGACAAGAAAGGGGGACATGGACGCACCCCCCATCAGAACCGGTCGGGACGCATCAGCGCCACGACCAGATAGGCGAACAGGCCCGCCGCGACGGCAAGGCCAAGGACCAGGTCGACCATCGGCGCCCCGTCACGAACGGGCCAGCGCGCGCGTTCCGGCCATCATGGCCAGAAACCCGCCTGCGCCAAGCAGAAGATAGATGATGTCGGACATGAACATCCCCTTGATGAGTGATGTCCGATCATCCCGCAGGCGCGCGTCAGGATGCCATGCGTGATCCCGGCCGGGGGCGTAAGGGCCGCGTAAGGATCAGGCCGTCAGCGCCGCGTCCAGCGCCGCGATCACGGCCGCCGACAGGGTCTGGGCGGGCGGCGGGTCGGTGTCGGCCCAGCCCCGCTCCAGCGCCTGCACGGTCGAGAACGCCCCAGCCTTGCGGATGCGCCCCAGTTCGTCCCAGCTGACCGGGCAGGCCACCGGCGCGCCGGGGCGGGCGCGCACGGAGAAGGGCGCGATGGCCGTCGCGCCGCGTTCGTTCCTCAGCCAGTCGACGAAGATGCGGTCCTTGCGCCTTGCCTTGGACATCTCGGCGGTGAAGCGGTCGGGATGGGCCTGTGCCGTCAGCATCGCCACGCCGCGGCTGAACAGCTTGACCGTGTCCCAGCCCGCGGTGCGGCGCAGCGGCACGATCACATGGACGCCCTTGCCCCCCGACAGCATCGCCCAGGACCGCAGGCCAAGCCCCGACAGCCGGTCGCGCAGCTCCAGCGCGGCGCGGCGGGTCGCGGCAAAGCCCAGGCCCTCGTCGGGGTCCAGGTCAAAGACCATGCGGTCGGGCCGGTCCAGCCGGTCGCGACGGGCACCCCAGATGTGAAATTCGACCGTGCCCATCTGCACCGCGCCCAGGATGCCGTCGACGTCGGTGACATAGGCATAGGGGCTGGGCGCGCCGTCCTTGTCGGCGATCTGCTGGATCTTCAGCGCGGCGGGAAAGCCCTTGCCGGGGTGCTTCTGAAAGAACCGCTCGCCGGCCATGCCGTCGGGCAGGCGCAGCAGGGACAGGGGCCGCCCGGCCAGTTCGGGCAGCATCAGCGGTGCGACCGCGCGATAATAATCGGCCAGCCCCGCCTTGGTCAGGCGCGGCTTGTCAAAGATCACGCGGTCGCCGCTGCTGATCGCGACGGTCGGGGCGGGCGTTCGCATCGGCGGACCCTCATCGTGCAGGCCCAGATACACCGCATGGCGCAGGCGACCCTGGGCGGTGGTTTCGGCGTAATCGATCCGGGCGGTCAGGTCCGGGTCGATCCAGGTCATGCCCGCGACCTCCCGGCGGGGGGCCTTGACGGGGGCGTCCCTGCGCACCAGCGGTTCCATGCGCCGGGCAAGGTCGGCCATCGTGTCCTGGTCGAACCCGGTTCCGACCTTGCCCATATAGGCCAGTCCCCCGTCCCGGTCGCAGGCCAGCGCCAACGAGGCGAAGGGCCTGCCGCGGCTGGTGCTGGCCTGCCAGCCGACGATGCGGAACGCGCCCTGCCTGCGGCACTTGATCTTCAGCCAGTCGCGGCTGCGCCCGCCGCGATAGGGGGCATCGGTCCGCTTGGCGATCACCCCCTCGCCGCCATTGCCGCAGATCAGCGCCAGCGCCTCGTCCGCCGGGCCGTGGATGACGGGCGACAGCGCCACCGCGCCCATCGGCGGCAGGGGGCGCAGCAGGCCCTCCAGCACGGCGCGGCGTTCGGTCAGGGGCAGGTCCGTCAGGTCGCGCCCGTCCAGCTGCAGCAGATCGAAGGCCACGTATCCGAACGGCCCGCCCGCCGCGATCGCGTCCTGCAGCGTGCCGAAGCCCTGCATGCCGGCGCCGGCCACGATCTCTCCGTCGATCAGGGCCGAGGCACAGGGGATGTCGCGCAGGGCGGGGATCAGGTCGGCGAAACGGTCAGTCCAGTCATGCCCCGCCCGCGTGAAGACGCGTGGGCCGCCCGCGCCAAGCGCCACCTGCGCGCGATAGCCGTCCAGCTTCAGCTCGTGCCAATGCGTGGCGTGATCGGCCAGATCGTCCGTCAGCGTCGCCAGCTGCACGGGCCGGTGGCCCGGACGGGTGCCGGAATGGTCGGGCAGGCAGGCGGCCTTGTCCGCGCGGATCGCCGCAAAGCTGCGCCCCGACGCCACGCTGGTGCGATAGCGCGCCACCGGGTCGCGCTGGCCGGCGGCCTCGTCGTCGATCTTGACCAGCAGCCAGTTGTCGCGCTTGTCCCGGCGCGCCATGCGGATCAGGTTCCAGTCGCCGGTCATCCGCCGACCGTGCAGCCGGAACTTCAGGTGCCCCTTGGCCAGCCCGCGCGCCGCGGGTTCCAGCGGTTGCCACCAGCCCAGATCCCACAGCATCACGGTGCCCGCGCCGTAATGGCCCTTCGGGATCGTGCCCTCGAAGGTCAGATAGGACAGGGGGTGATCCTCGGTCCGCACGGCCAGCCGTTTGTCGGCCGGGTCCAGCGACGGCCCCCGCGTCACTGCCCAGGACAGCAGCACCCCGTCCCATTCCAGCCGCAGGTCCCAGTGCAGCCGCGTGGCGTCGTGGTTCTGCATCGAATAGCGCAGCCCAAGCGCCGAAGGGGTGCCGTCCGCCTGCGGTTCCGGCGTCGCCCCGAAATCGCGCTTGTCCAGATAGGCGCCCAGATCGGCCATGTCAGGCGGATTTTGACTTGGGCTTGGCACGCGGCTTGGACGCGGGCTTTGCGGCGGGCTTGGACTTGGCCTTGCCGCCGTCCTTCTTCAGGCTCTCCTTCAGCGCGGACATCAGGTCCACGACGTTGCCGCCCGACGGGCGGTCGTCGTCCTCGGCCGCCTTGGCGCGGGGGGTCTTGCGGTTCTTGCGCTTCGTCTCGATCAGCGCACGCAGCGCCTGGTCGTAATGGTCGCGGAACGCATCGGCATCGAACGCCGAGGACTTGCGCCGGATCAGCTGGGTCGCGACCTCCAGCAGGTCGGCGTCGCTGGCGGCGTCCTCGATCGCGGCGAACAGCGGTTCCGCCTCGCGGATCTCGTCCTCATAGCGCAGCGTCTCCAGCAGCAGCCCGTCGCCGCAGGGTCGGATCGCGCACAGGTATTCGCGGCCGCGCATGGTCAGTTGGCCCAGGGCGGTCTTCTTCTCGGCCCGCAGGGCGTCGCGGACCACGCGATAGGCGTCCTCGGCCAGATCGTCGGTCGGCACCACGTAATAGGGCTTGTTGTAGTACAGGGGCGGGATCTCGGACTGGTCGACGAACTGCACCAGTTCCAGCGTCTTCTTGGTGTCCAGCTTGATCGCGTCGATCTCGTCGGGTTCCAGCAGCAGATAGTTGCCGTCCCCCGTCTCGTATCCCTTCAGGATGTCGTCGCTCTTGACCGGCCCGATGCCGGCCACGGTCTTCTCATAGCGCACAGGCTTGCCAGAGGGGCCGTGGATCTGGCGGAAGGACACGCGCGCCCCGGTCTTGGTCGCGGCATGCAGCTCGACAGGGATGGCCACCAAAGACAGGCGCAGCTGCCCCTTCCAGACCGCACGTGACGCCATGACATCCTCCTGCTTTCCGGGGAAACGCCGAAACGGACCGATAAGTTCAGTCGTATCATGGAAGGACGTCGGCACGCATTGCCCGGCTGTCACTGCTGCCAGCGATCACGGCATTGCAGGTCGCGGCGTCACCGGCACCGATGCTGCGGGCTTCGGATTGCAGGGCGAAGGCGATTGTGCTGATGGCGTCGTGGCGCAGCAACGACGGCGCGGAATGCCAATGCGGCGAGGGCGCATCGCCACGCCGTCTGCCGAAAGGCGGCGCCCGGGGGTTCCGGGCGCCGTGGTGATCATTCCTCGAAGCCGCCGTCGTCAAAGCCCGGGTCGTCGAAACCGGCGTCTTCCTCCATCGCAGGCTCCTGCTCCATCTCCGAGGCGTCGGCAGGGCCTGCGAACATGCCGCCGATGGCATTGCCCAGCAGCACGCCGCCTGCGACACCCATCGCGGTCTGCGCCGCGCCGGCCATGAAGCCGCCGCCCGACGGGCGACCGCTGCTCCACGGACCCGACCCCTGCGGCTGCTGGCCATAGGCGGGCTGGCCGTAGGGCTGGGGCGCGGGGCGATGGGTCATCGGGCGGGGCTGGGGTTGGCTGCCGCCGAACAGCTTGCCGAACAGCCCGCCCGAGGCCGGCGCCGGCTGCGCCTGCATCTGCTGCATCTGCTGTTCGGCCGCGGCCAGCGCCTGTTCCTGCATGATCACGGTCTGGGCCAGGTAATAGGCGGCACCGGGGTTGCGGGCCATCAGGTCGGCGATCAGGGCCTCGGCCTGGGGGTCGCGATGGGGCTGGGCCTGGGCGGCCTGGCCCAGCTTGCCGAACAGCCCCTCGATGGCGTGGCGGTCGTTCTGGTCCATGGATGCGGTCCTTGTCTGGGGCCTATTCCTCGCGCTGGCCGGTCAGGCTCAGCAGCAACTGGAACAGGTTGATGAAGTTCAGGTACAGTGACAACGCGCCCATGACCGCCAGTTTCTGGTGCGTCTCGGCATCGTGATGTTCGCTGTAGGCCAGCTTGATCGACTGCGTGTCCCAGGCCGTCAGGCCGACGAAGACCAGGATGCCGATGATCGAGATCGCGAACTGCAGCGCGGACGAGCCCAGGAAGATGTTGATGATGCTGGCGATGATGACGCCGATCAGGCCCATGATCAGGAAGCTGCCGAACTTCGACAGGTCGCGCTTGGTCGTGTAGCCATAGAGGCTCATGCCCGCGAACATGGCGGCGGCGCCGAGGAAGGCGCGCGCGATCGACGTGCCCGTGAAGACCAGGAAGATCGAGGCCAGCGACAGGCCCATCACCGCGCAGAAGGCCCAGAACAGCGTCTGCGCCGTGGCGGCCGAGACGGTCTCGATCCGGAAGGACAGGAACATCACGAAGGCCAGCGGCGCCAGCATCACCACCCACCGCAGGGGCGAGCTGAAGATCGGCACGTAGATCGCCGGGACCGAGGCCACCGCGACCGCGACCAGCCCGGTCACCAGCAGGCCCAGGCCCATGTAGTTGTAGATGCGCAGCATGTGCGCGCGCAGGCCGTCGTCCAGGACGGCGGCGGGGGCGAAACCGGCGCTGCGGCCGGTCTGGCGGATGGGTTGCATGAAAACCTCCGGTTGGTTGATGTCAGTAGAGCGTGTCCGACAGCGCGACCGATGTCGCGAGCAGCGGGTCGGCATGGTCGTCGCCCGCGACCAGCACATGCGCGATCTCTCCGATCTGGAACCAGGCGATGCCGTGGTCGGGCGTCTGGTGCAGGCGGGGCAGGGTCACGTCGAAGCTGCCGGCGCGGACCGCGAAATGGCTGATCGTGCCCAGGTCGGGCGTGTCGAACAGGATCTCGATCCCCGGACCTTGGGGCGAGGGAAAGACCTGCGCGTCGCGCACCGTCCAGTCGTCGGGAAACCGGGGCAGCACGATGCCGGTGGCGGCGCGCATCTCGACCGGGTCCAGGCGGCTGATGCCGGGCTGCGAGGTCATGTCCAGGCGCAGCAGGCTGACCTGATGCGCCGACAGGGCCGCCGTGACCGATGCGGGCGCGGGCGATGCCGCGACGCCTTCGCGCACCGACAGCGGCCCCAGGCCGGCATGGGCCAGCCAGCCCAGCCCCACCAGCAGCGCGGCCGGCACGATGCGCAGGACCCGGCGCAGCTGCGCATCGCGTCGGCGCGCCGTCGCAAGCCGCCGCGCGGCGCCCAGCAGCGGGCGCGGCGCGGACGGCGCGGCCAGCGCCCGGCGCAGGTCGCGGCGCAGCGACAGGTCGCGCATCACGCGGGCGGCGGCGTCGGGATGGCGCGACAGATGCGCCTCGACCTGGGCGCGTTGGGCCTGGGTCAGCTGGTCGTCGACATAGGCATCCAGGTCGGCGGGGCCGATCTGCGGATCATCCTTCAGCATCGCGTCCTCCGATGATCTTGAGGGCCGGGCGGGCGGGGGCCTCGTCCTCGAACGCGCGCAGCCGGGCGCGGGCGCGCGACACACGCGACATGACCGTGCCGGGCGGGATGCCCAGCAGCTGGCCTGCCTCGGCATAGGACAGCCCTTCGACCGCGATCAGGGCCAGCGCCTCGCGCTGGTCGTCGGGCAGGTCCAGGAAGGCCTGGCGCAGCTGCGACAGGCGCAGGGCGTCGTCCTGGGGCGCGTCCTGGGCCAGGGGGGTCAGCTGGGCGAACTGCGCCTCGCGGCGGGACTGGGCCTGGTCGTGGCGGCGGCGGTCCAGGAACCGGTTGCGCAGGATCGCGCGCAGCCACGGTCCCGGCGCCTTGCCGGGGGCCAGCTGGCGGCGCTGTTCGTGGCCGCGCAGCAGGGCGTCCTGGACCAGGTCGTCGGCCTCGGCCCTGTCGCGGGTCAGCGCGAAGGCATAGCGCCGCAGCGGCGCCAGCAGATCCAGGATGGGGTCGCGTGTCCGGGTCATGATACAGTCATAGACGCAACCGGCCGCGGTTCTCTTCCCGGCTGCGTCGAAAAAATCCGCCGCGCCTCAGACGATCCCCGCCAGGTGCAGCGCCAGCCCGGCCAGGGCACAGCCCGCCAGCACCGGCACCGTCCCCGCGCGCAGGCGGAAGACCGCGATCATCGCGGCCAGGATCAGGACCAGCGCCGCCGGGTTCAGCGTGCGCCAGACCGGCAGGTCCAGGTCCAGCCCCATCGCGGCCACCGGGCGCAGCCGGTCGAACAGCACATGCAGCCCGAACCACAGCGCCAGGTTCAGGATCACCCCCACCACCGCCGCGGTCACCGCCGTCAGCGCCGCCGTCAGCGCGTGGTTGTCGCGCAGGCGTTCGATGAAGGGCGCGCCCAGAAAGATCCACAGGAAGCAGGGCAGGAACGTGACCCAGGTTGTCAGCAACCCCCCCAGGGTCCCGGCCAGCAGCGGCGGCAGGCCGCCCGCCTCGCGCAGCGCGCCCATGAAGCCCACGAACTGGGTCACCATGATCAGCGGCCCCGGCGTGGTCTCTGCCATGCCCAACCCGTCCAGCATCTCTCCGGGTGCCAGCCAGCCATAGGTCTCGACCGCCTGCTGGGCGACATAGGCCAGGACGGCATAGGCGCCGCCGAAGGTCACCACCGCCATCACGCTGAAGAACCCGGCGATCTGTGCAAAGACGTCCTGCGGCCCAAGCGCCAGGAACAGCGCGGCCACCGGCAGCAGCCACAGGCCCAGGAACACCGCCGATATGCGCGCGGCCCACCCGGCGCTGACCCGCGTGTGATCGGGCGTGCCGTCGCCCAGCAGCGTGTCGGCATCCGCGACCGGCGCACCGCCCGCGGCACCGTGCCCGCCGCCGCCCCGGAACGCCGCCAGCCCGGCTTGCGCGCCGAGGAACCCGGCCAGGGCCGCACCCAGGACGATCACCGGAAACGGCACGCCAAAGGCGAAGATCGCGACGAAGGACGCCGCCGCGATGCCGATCATCACGCGGTTTCTCAGCGCGCGCCACCCGATGCGGATCACCGCCTGGAACACGATGGCCAGCACCGCGGCCTTGAGGCCGAAGAACAGACCCTCCAACGCGCCGGTATCGCCCCAGATCGCATAGATCCAGGACAAGGCCATGATCGCCACCATGCCCGGCACCACGAACAGAAGCCCGGCGATGATCCCGCCCAGGGTGCGGTGCATCAGCCAGCCGATATAGACGGCCAGTTGCATCGCCTCGGGACCGGGCAGCAGCATGCAGTAGTTCAGCGCGTGCAGGAACCGCCGTTCACCCAGCCACCGGTTCTCCTCGACCAGGATGCGGTGCATCAGGGCGATCTGGCCCGCGGGGCCGCCAAAGCTCAGCAGGCCGATCCGCGCCCAGATGCGCGCGGCCTGGGCCAGGGTCGGATAGGCGCGGTCGGGCATCACGGGTCCTCTGCAAACCATGTCCCGCGCGGTTAGCCCGCGCCACGGGCGCCGGTCAAGCTAACGCGGCCGCATGGCGGCGGCGTGACAGGGGCACCCATTCCCTTGCGCCGCGTTCCGTGGCAGGGCAACCCGACCCGACACGATGCCCCCGGAAGGAGACCCCGATGCGGTTTTGGACCACGATCACCCTGATCCTCGTGCTGTCGGCCATCGGCCTGACATACGAGATCGCCGCAGGCCGCGTGCTGGCGCCGTTCTTCGGCACCTCGCTGGTGACCTGGACGTCGGTGATCGCCACGATCCTGACCGGGTTCTCGCTTGGCAGCGCGCTTGGCGGGCTGGTGGCCGAACGCGACCCCACTGTGGCCGTGCGCAGCGTCAGGCTGGCGCTGGTGGCGACGGCGGCGCTGATGGCGGCCTCGCCCGCGGTCCTGGGGCTGGTCTATGCCCTGGGTGCGCGCGACACCGGGGGGATGCTTCTGGCGGTGATCCTGGCCTTCTTTCCCGCATCCGTGCTGGTCAGCTTTCCGTCGCCCTTCCTGGCCAAGATGGCCGTCGACGCCCGTCCCGGCCGCGAGGGGTCGTCCCTGGGCATGGTCCTGGCGGCCGGATCGCTTGGGGCGATCGCGGGCGCGGTGCTGGCGGGGTTCGTGACGCTGCCGCTGGTGGGATCGGTGGCGACCTTTGCCGGATGCGGCGCGGGGGCGCTGATCTGCGCCGCGCTGGTGCGGGCGGGCGGCAAGGGGGGCGCGGGCGGCCTGTCGCGGCCCGATGCCGTGATCGCGGTCGCGGCAGGTGCGGTGGCGGTCGCGGCGATCACCGCCAGCGGGCCGCTGTGCCGTTACGAATCGGGGATGTCCTGCATCGACGTGCAGCGTCATGGCGGCGCGGTGCGCCTTTATTCGGACCGCACCCAGCAGGCCGCCGAACGCGTTGCGGCCGATGGGGGCGACCGCCTGACGCTGGCCTATACGGACTGGATCTGGTCGCGGATGGACCGCGACCTGGGCGCGGCGCCGTCGGTCCTGTTCATCGGCGGGGGCGGCTATTCGCTGCCCGCGATGCTGCTGGAATCGCGCGCCGATGCCCGCGCCGTCGCGGTCGAGATCGATCCCCTGATCACCCGCGTGGTCCGCGACAGCCTGCCCTGGGCCGGCGCGATGATCGACCGCGAGGAGGGCGCGCGTCTTGGCATTGTCCATGCGGACGGCCGGGTGTTTCTGAACCGGACCGAACAGCGGTTCGACGCGGTGGTGATGGACGCGTTCTCGTCCGGGTCGGTTCCTGCGCACCTGGCCACGCGGGAAACCTATGCCCGCCTGCGCGACATCGTCGACGGCCCGGTCTACGTGAACCTGATCGACGCACCCGACGGTCCGCTGGCGCGGGGCATCCACGCGATCCTGAGCGAGCTTTATCCCCACGTCCAGGCAGTCCAGGGTCCGGTCAGCGACCGTGGGTTGGCCAACATCATGCTGGCGGCAGCGGACGCGCCGCTTGGTTCTGTGGACGCCTATCCGGCGGAATACGGTCCGGTCCGGTTGGCGGCGGGACGCGCCTTCACCGATGATCGTGGCTGGATCGGCCACCGTTAGGACCACCCTGTCATCGCCGCACCGTCCGACCTATGGTCGAGGAATGGGAAGGGGGGCACCATGGCACAAGACTGGATTTCGCAGTTTCCCGGACTGGCCAGATTGGGACCGGACCTGCGCGCGACGCTGTTGACGCAGAGCCTGATCCTGACGGTTCCGGCCGGCACCGTCGTCTTTGGCCCCGGAAAGCCGCCCGAGCATCTGCTGCTGCTGCTGGACGGCCGGGTCAGGGTCCAGCAGACGTCGGAAGAGGGCCGCGAGATCGTCCTCTATCGCGTGGCGGCCGGGGAAAGCTGCGTGATGACCACGGCCTGCCTGCTGGCGCACGAGGACTACTCTGCCGAGGGGATCGCAGAGACCGACGTCCGCGCGGCGGCGATCCCGCGGGCGCTGTTCGACGATCTGGCGTCGCGGTCGGTCGAATTCCGGACCTTCATCTTCACCGCCTATGCGCGGCGCATGTCCGACCTGTTCATGGTGATCGAGGAGATCGCCTTTCAACGGCTGGATATCCGGCTGGCGCAGAAGCTGATCGAACTGGCCCACGACACGGGGCAGATCAGGGCCACCCATCAGCAGCTGGCGGCTGAACTGGGCACCGCGCGCGAGGTGATCTCTCGGCAGCTGGGCGAGTTTCAGCGGCGCGGCTGGATCGGGCAGGCGCGGGGGGTGGTCGACCTGCTGGACGCGGCCGCGATCGGACGGCTGGCGGCGCAGGACGGCGGCGGGTCGCGCCCCTGATGGGGGCTTGGTGATCTTGTCACCGACCGGCGTCGCGAAATCCTGTATCACGGTCGAAAGCCAGCAAGGGGATCCCGCCATGACACGCAACATCGGACTCGCCGACCGAACCCTTCGCCTGGTGCTGGGGGCGGCCCTGATCCTTGTGGCCCTGGCCAGCGGTTGGCCCGCGTTTCAAGGCGGTCTTCCGCGCGCCATGGCGGTCATCGCGGGCGTCGTGCTGATGATCACCGCCGCTGTCAGGGTCTGCCCGCTTTACACGCTGCTGGGGATGCGGACCTGCCGCCCCTGATACCGCCCGTTTCCGACTTGAGGACCATCATGACCGACTATCCGATCGACATGTCCGTCGCGCCCGTCGTGACCCCGTTCTTTGATCCGGCCACCCATACCATCAGCTATGTCGTGCGCGATCCGGGCTCCACCGCCTGTGCGGTTGTCGATTCGGTGATGGATATCGACTATGCCGCGGGGCGGATCACCTATGATCATGCCGATGCGATCATCGCGCATATCCGCGAGCATGGTCTGACCCTGGAGTGGATCATCGAAACCCATGTCCATGCCGACCACCTGTCCGCCGCGCCCTATATCCAGGCGGCCCTGGGCGGCCGGATCGGGATCGGCGACGGGATCATGGTCGTGCAGGACACCTTCGGCAAGATCTTCAACGAGGGTACGGAATTCCAGCGCGACGGCAGCCAGTTCGACGCGCTGTTCAAGGATGGCGACGTCTATCATGTGGGCACAATGCCGGTCGTGGCCCTGCATACGCCCGGCCACACGCCGGCCTGCATGACGCATGTGATGGGCGATGCGGCATTCGTGGGCGATACGCTGTTCATGCCCGATGGCGGATCCGCGCGGGCCGATTTTCCGGGCGGCGATGCGGGCGTCCTCTATGACAGCATCCAGAAGGTGCTGTCGCTGCCCGACGCGACCCGGCTGTTCATGTGCCACGATTACGGCCCCAACGGCCGCGAGATCCGGTGGGAGACCACCGTGGCCGAGGAACGCGCCCACAACATCCATGTCGGCGGCGGCAAGACGCGCGCGGAATTCGTGGCCTTTCGCACCGCACGCGACGCCACGCTGGCGGTGCCGCAGCTGATCATTCCCTCGCTGCAGGTCAACATGCGCGCAGGCGTCATGCCCACCGACAAGGATGGGCGTCCCATGCTCAAGGTGCCGGTCAATGGCCTCTGACCCCGCCATCTCCAGACGTTCAGGGAGGAACAGATGGACCCCAGGACCCTTTCGCCGCAATTCGCGGTGTCGCCCCAGATCACCCCGCAGGACATTCCTGCGCTGAAGGCCCAGGGCTATCGCGCGATCATCGCCAACCGTCCGGACGGCGAAGGCGCCGATCAGCCGACCTTTGCCGAGATCGAGGCCGCGGCCCATGCTGCCGGAATGCAGGCACGCTACATTCCGATCAGCGGGGGCATGGTCGGCGACGACGACGTCGAGGCCTTTCGATCCGCCTTGCGCGCCATGCCGGGGCCGGTGTTGGCCTATTGCCGGTCGGGGACGCGGTCGGCCACGCTGTGGGCGCTGGCGCAGGCCGACGACATGCCGCTGTCGCAGATCCTGGCGGCAACCAGTACCGCCGGATACGACCTGTCCGGCGTGGTCCGACGCATCGCCAACGGCGGACGCACACCCGTGGCCCGGCCCGATGCGACCCATGACGTGGTGATCGTGGGGGCGGGGGCGGCAGGGATTTCGGTCGCGGCCAGCCTGCTGTCCCGAAAGCCGGGGTTGGACATCGCCATCATCGACCCGGCCGACGTGCATTACTATCAGCCCGGCTGGACCCTGGTGGGCGCGGGTGTGTTCACAGCCGACCAGACGGCAAAGGATCTGGCCTCGCTGATCCCGTCCGGCGTCACGCTGATCAAGGGCGCGGTCGCCGCGTTCGAGCCCGCGTCGAACGCCGTGATCCTGGAAGGGTGCCGGGTCGTGGGCTATGAAAGGCTGGTCGTCTGTCCGGGACTGAAGCTGGACTGGGCGCGCATCCCCGGTCTGGTCGAGACGCTTGGCCAGAACGGGGTCACGTCCAACTACCGCTATGATCTGGCGCCCTATACGTGGAAACTGGTCCAGGCGATGAGGCGGGGCCGCGCGATCTTCACGCAGCCGCCGATGCCGATCAAATGCGCCGGCGCGCCGCAGAAGGCGATGTACCTGTCAGGGGACGCCTGGCATCGGGCCGGGGTGCTCAAGGATATCGACATCCAGTTCATGAATGCGGGGGGCGTGCTGTTCGGGGTCAAGGACTATGTCCCCGCGCTGATGAACTATGTGCGAAAATACGACGCGACGCTGAACTTCTTTCATAACCTGGTCCGGATCGACGGCCCGGCGCGCACCGCGTGGTTCGACGTCGCGGCACCCGACACGCCTGTCCGCCGGGTCGAGGTCGCATTCGACATGATCCATGTCACGCCCCCTCAGACCGCGCCGGATTTCATTCGCGTGTCGCCGCTGGCGGATGCGGCGGGGTGGGTGGACGTCGACCAGGCCACGCTGCGTCACAAAACGCATGACAACATCTGGTCGCTTGGCGACGTGATGAATGCGCCGAACGCCAAGACGGCGGCCGCGGCGCGGATGCAGGCACCGGTGGTGGCGGAAAACATCGCGGCCGATATCGACGGCCGTCCGGCCCGCGCGCAATATAACGGCTACGGTTCCTGCCCGCTGACAGTCGAGCGCGGCAAGATCGTGTTGGCCGAGTTCGGCTATGGCGGCAAGCTGCTGCCAAGCTTTCCCAAGGCCCTGATCGACGGCACGCGCCCAAGCCGTGCTGCATGGCTGCTCAAGGAACGCATCCTTCCGCCGGTCTACTGGCGCGGCATGCTGCGCGGCCATGAATGGATGGCCAAACCCAACAAAACCTCCGCCCCCTAAGAACGGACCCTTGCCGGTGAAGCCCTTCCGCGCCTATTTCCCGATCCTGTCCTGGGCCCGCAGCTATGACCGGCGGACCCTGTCGGATGACCTGCTGGCCGCCGTGATCGTGACGATCATGCTGATCCCGCAATCGCTGGCCTATGCGCTGCTGGCGGGGCTGCCGCCCGAGGCGGGGCTCTATGCCTCGATCGCGCCGATCATCCTCTACGCGGTGTTCGGAACCAGCCGGGCGCTGGCGGTGGGGCCGGTGGCGGTGGTGTCGCTGATGACGGCGGCGGCGATCGGCGCCATCGCCGAACAGGGCACGATGGGCTATGCGGCGGCGGCGCTGACGCTGGCCGGGCTGTCGGGGGCGATCCTGGTGGTGATGGGGGTGCTAAAGCTGGGGTTCCTGGCGAACTTCCTGTCGCATCCGGTGATCGCGGGGTTCATCACCGCATCCGGCATCCTGATCGCGACCAGTCAGCTGGGCCATGTCCTGGGCATCGGTGCCGGGGGCCATACCCTACCGGAAATGGTCGTGTCGCTGGTCCGCGGCCTGCCACAGGTCAACCCGGTCACGGTCTGCATCGGCGTGACGGCCACGGCCTTCCTGTTCTGGGTCCGCCGCGGGCTGCGGCCGCTGCTGCGCCGCATGGGCCTGGGCGCGCGCGCCGCGGACATCGCGACCAAGGCCGGGCCGGTGCTGGCCGTGGTGGTCAGCACGCTGGCCGTCCGGTGGCTGGGCCTGGACCAGATGGGCGTGCGCATCGTGGGCACGGTGCCGCAGGGCCTGCCGCCGCTGACAATACCGCCGCTGTCGGCCGATCTGATCGGCATGCTGCTGGTTCCGGCGGCGCTGATCTCGGTCATCGGGTTCGTGGAATCGGTGTCGGTCGCGCAGACCCTGGCCGCCAAGCGCCGCCAGCGCATCGACCCCGACCAGGAGCTGATCGGCCTGGGGGCGGCGAACCTGGGCGCGGCCTTCACGGGCGGCATGCCGGTCACGGGCGGGTTCGCGCGGTCCGTCGTGAACTTCGACGCGGGCGCGGCGACCGCGGCGGCGGGGGCCTTCACCGCGGTGGGCCTGGCGGTCGCCGCCGTCGCGCTGACGCCGCTGATCTATCACCTGCCCATCGCAACGCTGGCTGCGACGATCATCGTGGCGGTGCTGTCGCTGGTCGATCTTGCGATCCTGCGCCGGGCCTGGGCCTATTCCCGCGCCGACTTCATCGCGGTGGCGGCGACGATCGTGGTGACGCTTGGCGTGGGGGTCGAGGCGGGCGTGTCGGCGGGCGTCATCCTGTCCATCGTGCTGCACCTGTACAAATCCTCGCGCCCGCATGTGGCCGAGGTCGGGCTGGTCCCCGGCACCCAGCATTTCCGCAACATCCTGCGCCACGACGTGCTGACCGATCCGGCCCTGGTCACCCTGCGCATCGACGAAAGCCTGTATTTCGCCAATGCCCGCTTCCTGGAGGATTACGTCGCCGACCGCGTGACCCCCGATTGCGAGGTCAAGCACGTGGTGCTGATGTGTTCGGCCATCAGCGACATCGACCTGAGCGCGCTGGAAAGCCTGGAGGCCATCGCCCACCGCCTGGCGACGATGGGCGTCACGCTGCACCTGTCCGAGGTCAAGGGTCCGGTCATGGACCGCCTGAAGACCTGCGATTTCCTGCAGCAGCTGACGGGCCGGGTCTTCCTGTCGCAATACGACGCCTGGACCGCACTGCACACAGGGGCCGAACCGGCCCGCCGGGTGATCAGAACCGGTTGACCGGAACCTTGAGGTAATGGTGGCCGTCATCCTCTGCCGGGGGCAGGCGGCCGCCGCGCAGGTTGATCTGCAGCGCCGCCATGATCCGGTCGGGCAGGGGCAGCGTCGCGTCGCGGGCGTCGCGCAGGGCGATCCAGTCCTCGCGCCGGGTGCCGTCGCGGACATGGCGGTTTACGGCCCGGTGGCGGGCCACGGTCGCCTCCCATTGCGGCACGTCGCGGTCCTTGGTGCCATAGTCGTGGCCCACGAACAGGCGCGTGTCGCCCGGCAGAGACAGGATCTCCTGGATCGACGCCCACAGCTGACCGCTGTCGCCGCCCGGGAAATCCGCGCGCGAGGTGCCGGCATCGGGCTGCATCAGCGTGTCATGGGTAAAGGCCGCATCGCCGCAGACATAGGTGACCGAGCCGAGCGTGTGCCCCGGCGACAGCATGACCCGGATGGACAGATCGCCCAGGGCGATCGTCTCTCCGGGTGCCAGCAGGCGGTCAAAGTCGCGGGCCGGATCAAAGGCCTGGGGCAGATTGTACAGCCCCGCCCAGATGCGGGCGATGTCGCCGACCCGGTCGCCGATGGCTGTGGGCGCCCCCGTCCGCCGCCCCAGCTGCGCCGAGGCCATGACGTGGTCGGCATGCGGATGCGTGTCCAGCACCCAGGCCACCGTCAGACCCTGTTCGGCCACCAGCGCCAGCACCTGGTCCATGCTGCCGGTCGAAAAGCGGTAATGCTTGGGGTCCAGGTTCCAGACCACGTCGATCAGCGCGGCCTGTTTTGTGGCCGGGTCGGCGCAGACATACTGGATCGACCCGGTATCGGGTTCGTAGATGCCCCAGACATCCGGGCTGTTGGCGCCGGTGGATGGGGAATGGCGGACGACGCGGTCTTTCAGCAGGCTCATGCGGGTGCCCTCAGGACGGGTGCGGATTTCAGGCGGGCGCCGATCCAGAGCCCCAGGATCATCGCCGGAACGAAGGCCAGGGTGCCCGGCGCCAGCAGCGGCAGGGCGGTCAGGGCGGGGCCGGGGCAGAACCCGCCGATCCCCCAGCCCGCGCCGAACAGCGCCGCGCCGGTCAGCAGCGGGCGGTCGATCCGGCGGTTGGTCGGCACGTCGAAGGTCGGGTTCAGGACCGGCGCCGCGCGCCGCCAGACCAGCCGATAGCCGATGAAGGCGGTCACGGTCGCGCCGCCCATCACGAACGCCAGGCTGGGGTCCCACGCCCCGGCCAGGTCCAGAAAGTTCTGCACCTTGGCCGGATCGGCCATGCCCGACACGATCAGCCCCAGGCCAAAGACCAGCCCGGCCAGAAATCCCCACAACGCGCGCATCACAGCCCCCCGATCACATGGCGCAGCACGAACACGGTGACGAACCCCGCCGCCATGAAGGTCGCGACCGCCGCCAGAGAGCGTCCCGACAGCCGCGCCAGCCCGCAGACCCCGTGCCCCGAGGTGCAGCCCGACCCAAGCGCGGTCCCCGCCCCGACCAGCAGTCCCGCGACGATCATCAGCCCCAGGTTCGCAGGCACCGTCTGCATGACCGTCCCGCCCAGGGCCAGGATCGCCAGCGGCGCGGCCATCAGCCCCAGCACGAAGGCGATCCGCCAGTCGCGGTCGCGCGCGGCGCCTGGCAGGGCCAGCGCGCCTTGGGTAATGCCTGCGATGCCGGCGATCTTTCCGAACAGGCCCATCACCATCACGGCGCTGATCCCGATCAGGATGCCGCCGCCAAGCGAGGCCCAGGGGGTGAAGGTCGTTTCGGTCAGCATGTCGGCCTGTCCTGTCAGCGGGGATTGCGCCGGTGGGCGCGTCTGCTAAGCTGTATATTCGATTTCTCTAAATAAGTCAAAGCTAATATATTGGACGACCTCCCCGATCCCTCCGTCGTGGCGCTGCAGGACATGGCCGACCACGTCGCGGCGCGGCTGGCGCTGGTCGCCAATGCGAAACGCCTGCTGATCCTGTGCGAACTGGCCAAGGGCGAACGCCCGGTCGGCGCGCTGCAGGCGGCGGTGGGCCTGGGCCAGTCCGCGCTGAGCCAGCATCTGGCCCGCCTGCGCGAGGCCGGGATGGTCGCCACCCGCCGCGAGGGACAGACCATCCACTACCGCATCAGCGACCCCGACCTGGACGTGCTGATGCAGGCCCTCTATGCCGCCTTCTGCCAGCCGCGTCAGGACGCGCCCGCCCGGTCCGATCAGGAATAGGCGCCTGCCGAATAGGTCAGCTCATAGCTGTGGCTGTAGAGTTCGAACACGTTGCCGAACGGGTCCTCGACATAGACCATCCGATAGGGTTTTTCGCCGGGGAAATATTCGCGCACCGGCATCCGCTGCCTGCCGCCCGCGGCGATGATGCGGGCCAGAAGCCCCTCCAGGTCGGGGTCCTGGATCGCGAAATGGAACGTGCCGTGGCGGCGAAAGTCGAAATTGTCGGCAGCGGCGTGGTTGCCCGCGAACTCGAACAGCTCGATCCCGATCCCGTCGCCGGTGGACAGATGCGCGATGCGCAGACGATCCCAACCGGGGCCGAAGACGTCGGTGCACATCACGCCGATGGCGCTGTCATCCTCGGTCACGGTGCTGGGCTGCATCAGCACATAGAATCCAAGGACGCCGGAATAGAACGCGACGGCCGCGTCCAGGTCGGGGACGGACAGGCCGATATGGGAAAAGGTGCGGGGGGTGGGGGTCATGGCAGTCTCCTGTGTCTGGTCCATCCGACCTAGACAGGCGATGCCCGCTTGTGAAATTATCATTCCTCATGATGATCCATACGAAACGTTATCTACGATGCTGAACGCCACCTGGATCGAGACCTTCACCGTCCTGGCCGAGGAGGGGCATTTCACCCGCGCGGCGCAGCGGTTGAACATGACGCAGCCGGGGGTGTCCCAGCATCTGCGCAAGCTGGAACAGCAGCTGGGCCAGCCGCTGATCGTGCAGTCGGGCAAGGGGTTCACGCTGACCGCCGCCGGGGCGGGCCTGCGCGATCTGGGGTTGGCGCGCCGGGCCCAGGAACGCGCCCTGCGCGAGGCGATCGCCCCGGACCGGCCGGATGCCGGGCTGGTGCGCGTCGCCTGTTCGGGCAGCTTTGCGATGCTGTTCTATCCGCATGCCATCTCGCTGATGCAATCCGCTCCGCACCTGTCCATCCATGTCGAGGCCGCGCCGCAGGCACGCGTCCTGGAGGGGGTGCTGGACGGGCGGTTCGATTTGGGGGTCACCGACCGCGACCCGCGCCATCCCCGCATCGCAGCCGACCGCATCGGGCAGGAGGAGCTGTGCCTGGTGCTGCCCGCGGGACATGCGGTGCCCTCGGGCATGGCCGACCTGCAGGCGCTTGGGCTGATCGATCACCCGGATTGCCACCGTTATGCCGATGATCTGTTCGCGCTGAACTTTCCCGACGAATTCGACGGCGCCGACAGGCTGCGCGTGCGCAGCCGCGTGAACCAGATCGGCCAGATCCCGGCGCCGGTGGCGCAGGGCGTCGGCTATACGCTGCTGCCGCGCAGCGGGCTTGCGGCCTTTTCTCAGGCGGACCGCCTGCGCATCGCGGTCCTGCCGCAACGCCGCCACCACGAATTGTGGACGATCATCCCCCGCGGCCATCCGCCAAGCGCCCGTCTGGACCGGGTGCTGGCGGTGATCCGGGCCCTGGCCGCCGATCTGGCCTGAGCGGCGGCCAGGGACGCGCGCCTCAGGCGGTGCGGACCCGCCCGGACACCAGCCGCCCCTTGTGGAACGTCGCGTGGCGGGCCGAGCATCGGGCCACCGTCTCGGCCGAACAGCTGGCCGCGGTCAGAACGAACCCTGCGGCGTCGCCGACGGCGGGCCAGACCCGTTCGCCATGCGCGTCCAGCGGCAGGACGTCGCCCGTGGCGATCCACAGGGACCGCGACAGGCTTTCCTCGTCGCTGCCCGCGTAAAGCTGGGCATAGAGGTTGGCCTTGTCGACCATGTCTCCGGTGCCGAAGGGCGACCAGTGGTCGATGACGCTGTCGGTGCCCGCCATGATCGCCACCCCCTTGTCGCGCAGGACCTGCAGCGGCATCACCGATTTCCCGATCGGCACGCTGGTGGCGACGCTGATCCCCTGCGCGGCCATGCGGCCCGCCAGTTCGTCCAGCGCGCCTTCGTCCATTTTAGCCAACGCAAAGGCGTGGCTGAAGGTCACCCGGTCGCGCAGCGCGGCATTCGCCTCGACCGTGTCGACCATGTAATGCAGCGCGGCGATGCCGGCCGGGGTCGATTCATGGATGTGGATGTCCACGCCCTTGTCGTGGTCCAGCGCGATCTGGAACATCGCGTCCAGCGATGCCTCCATCGCGCCGTCGACATTGGTCGGGTCAAGCCCCCCGACATGCGTCACGCCCAGGTCCATCGAGTCCCGCATCAGCCCGTCGACATCCGAATTCAGCAGGCCGTGCTGGGGAAAGGCGACGATGTCGCAGTCGAAATCGTCCCTGCGCGCGGCAAGGGCCAGGTTCAGGTGCTCCAGGCTTTTCAGGCCGCTGACCGGGTCGATGTTGCAATGGCTGCGCGCCGTCGTCGTGCCGTGCGACAACAGCAGCTGGATCAGCTGGTCGGCACGCTCCTGCGAGGTCGGCAGCAGCTGCGGCAGCAGCACCTCCTCGCGCGCGATCATGTCCATGATGGTCTTGCCCTTGCGCGGCAGCGGGGCCTGCCAGGGGCCGCCATAGAAGGTCTTGTCCAGGTGGATGTGCATGTCGCGCATGGGTGGCAGCGCCAGCATGCCCTGGGCGCTGTAGCGGGGCAGGGTGCCGGTCGGCGCGTCATGGATCGCGGCGATGCAGCCGCCCCTGATCTCCAGCGTATGGGTCCGGGTCCGAGTTCCGACCACCGTGTCGCCGTCGCGCTCAACGCCCGTCTCCAGCAGCACGTCGGTCAGCAGGTAGTGATCATGCGGGATGTCCGACACGCCGGTCTGGTCCGGCGCGGCGGCATGGACGGGGGCAAGCCCAAGCGTGGCGCCCGCCGTCATGATGCCGCCGGTGCGGCACAGGAATTGTCTGCGGTTCGTCATCGTCTTTCCCCTTTGCTGGCGGTTCGGGAAAATCTAGACCGGCACAGGCGTATCAAGAAATTAAATGTTCAAATAGGATTCATGCATGAATCGGATGATCGATCCCCGCCTGCTGCGTGCCCTTGTGGGCGTGATCGACCATGGCAGCTTCACCCGCGCCGCCGAACAGCTGAACATGTCGCAATCGACCATCAGCCAGCAGATATCGCGGCTGGAGGATCAGCTGGGCCAGCCGCTGCTGGACCGCGACGCCCGCCCCGTTCGCATGACCGCGGCCGGAGAGCGGCTGACCGGGTACGCGCGCCGCATTCTGGCGCTGCAGGATGAGGCGACGCTGGCGCTTGGCGATCCGTCGGGCAGCGTGTCGCTGCGCATCGGGCTGGCCGAGGATATCATGACCCCCGACATGGCCCGGCTGTTCGCCGATTTCTCCGCAACGCACCGCCGGGTGCGGCTGGACGTGACCGCGGGCCTCAGCCTTGCCCTGACGCGCGGCTATCGCGACGGCGATTTCGACATCATCGTGATCAAAGAGACCGCGCCCGAACCCGACTGCCGCGCCAGCGTCCCCGAACCCATCGGCTGGTTCCAGGGGCCGGGCGCCCCCGACGCACCCGATCCGCTGCCCTTCGTAACCTTTCCGCCGGGGGGCCTCTATCGCGACCAGATGTTCCGCCGGGCCGAGGACCTTGGACGGCGCTGGTACGTGGCCTTTTCGGGCAGCAGCCTGTCGAACGTCGTGACCGCGGTCGAGGCCGGTCTGGGCATCTCTCTGCTGCCGGTGCGGGCGGTGGTCGGACGCGATCTGCGGCGCAACACGCTCTTTGGGGCGGAACCCGCGATGGTCGCATCGCTTTACGCATGGGAGACGGGCGGCATCGCGGCCCCGCTGGTCGCCGCGATGCGCGACATGCTGGCACGACGCTGAGGATTTTGGCGGATCAGGCGGTCGTCCGACGGACGATGGCGGGGCCGACAGGGACCGATCGGAACGAAGGCCTGGAAACGACAAAGGAACATGCGGTGTCGAATGACGAAAAGATCAGCCCCCCTCTGACAGAGCTGAACATCAACACCACCACCGGGGGGTTCTACAACGGATTCTCGATCGCGGTGACGGTGCCGGCCAAGATCATCATCTCGGTCATCGTTGTCTGGGCCATCTTCTGGCCGATCCAGTCGGGCGCGATCCTGACCGGGCTGAACGGTTTCATCCTGCAGAACTTTGCGGCCTGGTACACCTGGGTCGTGGCGTTCTTCATCGTCGTCTGCCTGGCGCTGGCGGCATGGCCGGCGGCCGGGCGGCTGAACCTGGGGCTGGACGACGACCAGCCGGAATTCACCCGGTTCTCGTGGTTCTCGATGATGTTCGGGGCGGGGATCGGCGTGGGCATGCTGACCTGGGCCGTGGCCGAACCGGTCACGCATCTGGGCACGACCCCGGAATCGATCATGGGCCTGACCACCCCCGGCGGCGCCGACAACGTGGCGATGGCGTTCAAGTGGTCGTTCCTGCACTGGGGGTTCAGCGCGTGGGCATGCTATGCGGTCTGCGGCCTGTCGCTGGCCTATTTCAGCTATCGCCGTGGCCTGCCGCTGACCATCCGGTCGGGGCTGACCCCGCTGTTCGGTCAGCGCCTGTCGGGGCCGCTTGGCCATGTCATCGACATCGTGGCCGTGGTCGCGACCATCCTGGGCGTCGCGCAGACGCTTGGCTTCGGCGTCGATCAGCTGGTCGCGGGGCTGGGCCGGATCGGCATCGGCGGGCTGGCGGATGCGGACGGGGCCGCGACCACCACCGGCATCGTCGTCGCGCTGCTGGTCATCATGGGGCTGTCGACGCTGTCGGCGCTGTCGGGCGTGGGGAAGGGCATCAAGTGGCTGTCCAACATCAACATGGTGCTGTCCATCATCCTGCTGGGCTTCCTGATCATCTTCGGGGCGACCTGGTTCGGCTTCAACGCGATGTTCACGGGGCTGTGGCACTATGTCGTCGCCCTGCCGCAGATGAGCGTGAACGTCTTCCGATCCGACGGCGTCGAAGGGTCAGAGGCGTTCCTGCTGGCCCAGTGGCAGGGTTGGTGGCCGGTGTTCTACTGGGCGTGGTGGATCGCCTTCGCGCCGTTCGTGGGGCTGTTCCTGGCGCGGATCTCGCGCGGGCGGACGGTGCGGGAATTCGTGCTGGGCGCGCTGATCGTCCCGGCGCTGATGTGCTTCGTCTGGTTTTCCTGGGCGGGTGGAACGGCCATCGACCTGGAAATGAACGGCGGCGCCAACGGCGTGATCTTCGATGCCGCGAACGGCGACAAAATCTTTGCGATGACCGAGTTCATGCTGGCCCCGATCGGGGACTGGCTGGCCTGGGGCATGGCGGTGCTGATCGTCGTGCTGCTGCTGACCTTTCTGGTCACCTCTGCGGATTCGGCCGTGCTGATCGTGAACACCATCAACGCCGCAGGCGACGAGGGGCCGAAATCCCGGCCGCATGTCCTGTTCTGGGGCGTGGCGCTGGCGATGGTCGTGGCCGGGCTGCTGATCTCCGGGGGGACGACGGCGATCCAGACGGCGATGGTGATCGGCGCCCTGCCGTTTTCGGTCGTCATGGCGCTGATGGCGGTCGCTTTGCTCAAGGCGATCTACAACGACACGCGCCGCGAGAGGGCGGGCGTGCCCTCCACCCATGACAAGATCGAGGGCGCGACGGGCAACGATGCGCCCGCAGGCCTGTCGGCATCGTCCAACTGATCGACGTGACACGTCTGGACGCCGCAGTCGGGGCGTCCAGACGTGTCAATGGTACTGGCTTGCGTCAGAATGTGGCGGATTAGGCGGGTCGAGAACGCCGAGGTTGTTGTCATAAGCGTCTGTTGGTGCATACGATTGTGCGTCCAAGTCCAACCGTTCATCAAATGCTTTGCGTCCAGTAGCCTCGCGGTCGGTGAGCATGGATACTGTCGGTCAAACCGTTGGGAATGAATTTTGATAAGGCGAAGCTCCGTCACGAGCCTGATCCGCACCCGGGTTCTGCTGCCTCCCGTCACGTATTGCGGCAACGTGGCTGGCCGCGCACGTCATTCGTCGAGCTCGACGCGGGCCGCTGTCCTGACGATGCAAGCCTGTTCGATGAAGGCCGTTTCGACCGGCAGCTTGGACGGCACGATCGGGCAAAGCACCGATATGATGGCGAGCTAGAACGACAGCATCGCAGGCAATTTCCGGCATCCAGTCCAAGCATGCGAACAGTCGAATGCGCACTGACAGCGAAAAACACTGGCCCTCCCCGCGGGCGGCATCGCCTTGCCGAAAGCGGCACCGGTTCAGCGCATCGTCAACGGACGCTGTGGCATTAGGTCAGGCGGCCCCGGCGGCGACGGGGGAGGGGAAGACCGGGTTGCCGGTCTCGCGCTCGATCCGCGCGGCTTCGGCCAGCAGGCGTTCACGGACCGCGCAGGCGACCTCCCACGAGGTGTTCGGGTCGCGGCACGGGATGCTGAACCAGACCAGGATCCCGAAGATGTCCTGATCGGCGACGGTGACGCTGGAATCGTCCAGATCGCCCAGGTTCTGGCCGATCTCCAGCGTGGCGACGTGGTTCAGAACCTCTTTGAACGTCCGGCGCAGCATGTCGATATCCGCCCGCGGGTCCAGCTTCAGCTTGAGCACGCGCAGCATCGCCGGGTCCTGCAGGGTCCAGTTCGAAAACGTCTCGGACGCAAATTCCTCGACCGGGACGATCAGGCGGGTGCTGTCCCAGTTGCGCAGCTGGACAAAGGTCATGTTGATGCGTTCGACATGGCACAGCTCTCCCTTGTAGACGACGCGGTCGCCCACGCGCGCGGACTGGTTCAACGCGATCTGCAGCGAGGCCATGATGTTGCCCAGCACGTTGCGCGCGGCAAAGCCCAGGACGATGGTCAGCGCCCCCGCCGATGTCAGCAGCGACAGCCCCAGATTGGCCGCCAAGTCGGCAGAGGAGAGGACGACGCCGGCCCCGATCAGGAACACCACCACCACAAGCACCCGGCGCGCGGCGTTCAGGCGGGTCGCGAGGATGCGGGCCTCGGCCTGTTCGGCGGCGGTCAGGTCCACGTCCTCTCCGGGGGCGACCAGGCCGTTCAGCAGGGCCTCGACGCTGCCGACGATGAACAGCAGCAGCGCCGTGACCACGCCCGTCGCGATGGCCGGCGTGACGAAGACGTCGATGCGGCCCGAAAAGACGAAGATGTTGCCCGTGACCCACCAGACCAGCGCGGTGACGCTGGCGATGATCAGCGGCTTGGACGATGCCGCCAGGATCCCGGTGGCGATCTGCCCGCGGGCGTGATGGCGCAGCACCTTGAGCGTGCGGTGCACGATCCAGCTGAGCAGCACCGCGGCCGCGATCAGGATGGGCAGGCCGATCCACTCCCATCGCATCAGGCCGCCAAGCGTCTTTTCGCGCATGTTTGGCGGCAGGGACAGTTCGAACCGGGACGGGCCGTAATCGGCATGCAGGGCAGGGACGTCGCGGACGGTTTCGGCGGGAAAGACCCAAAGGGGCTGGTCGGCTCCGTCGGGCTGGACGCGGTTCAGGCGGATCTCGGCCGGGACGGGGTCCATGGGCAGGTCGCGCAGCAGCAGCGACCGGCGCGGCGATCCGGCCATCGCCTCGGTGTCGCCGCCCTGGCTTTGCAGGGCGTCGGGGCGGTCCAGCAGGGTCGACCAGTCCAGGACGACCTTGCGGTCGATCACGTCGTACAGCTGATGGGCCAGGCGCGGCCCAAGCTCGGCCTGCCGATCGACCGGCAGTCCGCCCAGATCCAGCAGATGCGCCGCCGCCTCCCAGTCCTCGTCCTCGGCCGCGCGCAGGAAGCTGGCCATGGTGGCGCGGGGCGTCTCGCGGTTGATCCGGTCCGGCGGCGTGCCAAGGCCGAAGTTCAGGACGGACGTCTCGAACGTCGCGTCCTGCGCGGCCGCGGGACCAAGGGACATCGCGACCAAAAACACCAGCGCAAGAGATCGCAGAAGCGGAAGCATGGGCATCGTCCATTCCGTGGAACAGGTGACCCCGAATGCCGGGGCAGGGGTGGCATCGGACAGGGCCTTCGGGAAACGACTGTCCCCGGATCGGGGCGCCCGGGCAAGGGGCACGACGATCCGGGGACGCGGGTCCGGTCCGGCAATGCCTGCCGGCGGCCGCAAAGGGCGTCAGGTCTTGAGCACGACCTTGGTCCAGTCGTTCTGGTTCCAGCGGAACCCCTCATAGCCCTTGGCGGCCTCCTCCAGCGGCAGGCGGTGAGAGATCATGAAGGTCGTGTCCAGCTCTCCCTCCTGGATGCGGCGCAGCAGGTCCTGGGTATAGGCCTGCACATGGGTCTGTCCGGTGCGCAGCTGCAGCCCCTTCTGCATCAGCGCGCCAAGCGGGAACTTGTCCATGAAGCCGCCATAGACGCCGGGGATCGACACGCGCCCGCCCTTGCGTACCGCCATCAGCGCCTCGCGCAGGGCGTGGCCGCTGTCCGCACCGACGCCCACGGCCTGCTTGAGGTTGTCCATCACCGTGTCCAGGGCAAAGCCATGCGCCTCCATTCCGACCGCGTCGATGACCGCGTCCGCACCGATGCCGCCGGTCATCTCCATGACCGCCTCCAGCACCGAGGTCTGCTTGAAGTCGATCACCTCGGCCCCCATCCGGCGGGCCAGGGCCAGGCGGTTGGGATAGTGGTCGATGGCGATGACGCGGGCCGCGCCCATCAGCCGGGCAGCCTGGATCGCGAACAGCCCAACCGGGCCGCAACCCCAGACCACGACGGTGTCGTCGGCTTCGATGTCGGCATTGTCCGCGGCCATCCAGCCGGTGGGCAGGATGTCGGACAGGAACAGGACGTCGTCATCGTCCATGCCTTCGGGAATGACGATCGGGCCCACGTCGGAAAACGGCACGCGGACATATTCCGCCTGTCCGCCCGGATAGCCGCCCGTCAGATGGCTGTAGCCGAACAGGCCCGCTGCCGCATGGCCGAACATGGTTTCGGTCAGGTCCTGCTTGTCGGCGGGGTTCGAGTTGTCGCAGGCCGAGAACTGCGCCCGCTGGCAGAAGAAGCACGACCCGCAGGAAATGGTGAAGGGCACCACGACCCGCTGACCGACCTTCAGCGTGCTGCCGGGGCCGACATCGACGACCCGGCCCATGAATTCATGGCCCAGGATGTCGCCGGCCTGCATGCCGGGGATCACCCCGTCGAACAGGTGCAGGTCGGACCCGCAGATCGCGGTCGAGGTGACCTGGATGATTGCGTCACGGGGGTTGACGATCTGGGGGTCGGGCATCGTCTCGACGCGGACGTCGTGCTTGCCGTGCCATGTCAGTGCGCGCATGGATCAGGCCTCCTGTCTGCGGTTGAGGGGGGTGGCGATCTCGCCGGTCTCGATGAACATCTTCAGGCGCTTCAGGTCGCGGCGCCCCTGGATCGCGGGGTCCGCCTGGAACAGCTTGGCCACGACGCGGCCAAGCGCGCCCATCGGCGGCACATAGGCGATCAGCGCGGTGACCTCGGTGCCGCGATTGCCCGGCGCATCGCGAAACAGCACCCGGCCGGTGGTCTCGATGTCCGAGCCGTCGGTCGAGGCCCATGCGATGACATCGCCGGGGCGATCCTCGGTGATGCGGGTGCGCAGGGTGATGTCGCTGCCCGGGCCGCGCAGGGTCCAGCGGGTGACGTCGCCCTCGGTCGAGACGGCGTGGACGTTCTCCATCACGCCGGCCAGGTTCCCGAACTGGCGCCAGAAGGCATAGATCTCGTCGCGGGGGCGGGCGATGGTGACGGTGCGGCCGGTCAGCGCAAAGCGGCCCGACGGCCCGTGCTTGGCAGCGCGCCGGGGGGCGTTGTCGGCGGGACGACGTTCGGGCTGGCGGGTCAGCAGATAGCCGGTTCCGGCGGCGGCCAGGAAGATGCCCAGCACCGCGCCCAGACCGATGCCGGATGCGGGCGGCCGGGGCGTGTGGCGGATGTGGTCGAGATGATCATGATGGGGCATGACGGTCCTTTCCCAAAGCTGTGCGGCACCGATGGTCCGGCGCCGCGATCATGGTGTTCGGTCAGATGGCCCGCATGGGCGGCGTCTGGTTGCGGGGGCGTTGGTTCCGGCGATCCAGCAGGCTGCGTGGTGGCTGGACGCCGTCGGGGGCAGCGTTTGCGGCGGCGTAACGGCGCATCAGGCGCGGTTCCGCGACCTGCGCGCGGTGCCGGGAACCAGGGGTGGCGTGTCGGGACGACGATGCATGGGCGGGCCTTTCCTTGTGTTCTGGGCCCGTTATCGAGCAGGGGTCCAACAAGGGGATGGCGCGAATGTTCCAGCCCTTTGCCTCATCGCCCCGACGGCAGGTCACGTCACCCACGGCCCGGCAGCGGCACCCCCCTGTCGTGACAGCAGTCGGGGACAGGCCGGGCAGACACAGGTCACCCGTTTCTGTCCGATCGTCGGCGGCGGCGGAACGGTGCGACAGGGCAACGGTCGGGCAGGGCATCGATTGCGCAAGGAACCCCGGTCGCGGTGATCGCCTTACGTCTGCACAGATGACAGATTCGTGAGCTTGCGGACCTGCTTACCCTGCCCATTACAGCGCTGGAGAACCACGTGCCCCGTACCAAGACGACCCTTTCGACAGACCAGAAGGGGACAGCCTCTCCGACACGATTTTCAATGGCGGAATGGAAGCAGATCCTTGTTCGCGTGAAGAACGAGATCGCCAGCGACCACATTTCGGTCGTGTCGGCGGGCATCGCGTTCTATGCGCTGCTGTCGGTGTTCCCGGCCCTTGCCGCTCTGATCTCGATCGCGGGTCTGGTGCTGGACCCCGCCGACATCGCCAGCCAGCTGGACACGGTCATGGCCCTGATCCCGGAAAGCGCCGGGGCGGTGCTTCAGGAACAGGTCCTGAAGGTCACCAGCGGCGATGAGACGGCGACCGGCTTGGTCGCGGCCTTTGGTCTGGCCATCGCGATCTATGGCGCCATGAAGGGCGTCATGACCCTGATGGAGGGGCTGAACATCGCCTATGACGAGGAGGAGGGCCGCGGCTTCATCAAGCTCTATCTCAGCGCGCTTCTGATCACGGTATGCGCCATCCTGGGCCTGGCGGTCGCGATCGCGCTGCTGATCGTGCTGCCGTCGGTCATCGCCTTCCTGCCGCTGTCACCGACGCTGGAGACCGCCGCCGAATGGCTGAAATGGCCGCTGATGGCGGTGCTGACCATGATCGGGCTGGCGGCGATCTATCGCTTTGGTCCGTCGCGCGCCGATCCCAAGTGGCGGTGGGTCAGCGTCGGTGCCGTGGCGGCCACGGTCCTTTGGATTCTGGGCACCGCGGCGTTCTCGCTCTATGTCCAGAACTTCGACGACTATACCGAGACGTACGGGACGTTGGGCGGGGTCATCATGCTGCTGACCTGGATGTGGCTGTCGGCCTTCATCGTGCTGGCCGGAGCCGAGCTGAACGCCGAGATCGAACAGCAGACCTCCGAGGACACGACCACGGGTGCCCCCGAACCGATGGGCCAGCGCGATGCCGTCAAGGCCGACACCCCGCCGCCCGGTCACGGGACGCCCGCCACGTCGTCGGGCCAGAAGGCCATCGGCGTGTCCGGAACGGGTCGTGACGCAACGGATGCGCCGACGCCCAAATCGGATGCCATCATGGCGATCATCGTGCTGGGCGCCAGCCTGTGGCGGCTGCGCAAGGCGAACGCCCGCGACTGAGCCGCGGGCGTTCGGCCGGGGACGGGGCGACCCTTCACCTGGCCGGGGCGTCGGCCTCGTCGGTGGCGGGGGGGGCGAACTCGCTCAGCGCGGGACGCTTGCCGATCGTGATGTGGTCGATCTCCTCTGCGGCGAACCCGCGGATCAGGGCCGGGATCATCATCGAGACCAGCAGGAAGATCGGCAGCCCGACGACCGTGATCACCTCCTGCAGGGCCGTCAGCCCGGCCTCTCCTGCCAGCAGGATCAGCGTTCCGGCGATGGCGCCTTCGGCCAGGCCCCAGAAGACGCGCTGGCGGACGGGTCCGGGTTCCGCCGTTCCCGTGCACAGCATGTCCACGACCAGCGACGCCGAATCCGACGAGGTGGCAAAGAAGATCGCCACGACCAGCACGGCCAGCCCCTGCATCAGCGGTGCCCAGGGCAGTTCCGCAAAGAAGGCGAACATCGCCAGCGGGACAGATTCGCTAACGGCGTTGCTGATGCTGCCCGCGGCGGGGCCCATCGCGGCACGCGCCGCCTCTCCCAGGCCATCGATGGCCATCGCCTGCCAGCCGAAGATCGCGAACCAGATGACGGTGAACAGCGACGGCGCCAGCAGGACGCCAAAGACGAATTCGCGGACCGTGCGCCCGCGGGAGATCCGCGCCACGAACAGGCCGATGAAGGGCGACCAGGTGACCGTCCAGGCCCAGTAGAACACCGTCCAGTCGCCCTGCCAGCCCCATTCGCCGGTATCCATCCCGCCGCCGTGCAGCATGTCGTTCCAGAAGGCCAGGCGCGGCAGGTTGGACAGGTACAGACCGATCGTCTCGACGACGCCGCGCAGAAGAAACAGGGTCGATCCGGTCACCAACACGAACAGCATCAGGCCCACGGCCATGCCGATGTTGACGTTCGACAGCAGCTTCACCCCTTTGTCCAAGCCGGCGACGATCGAGATCGTGGCGACGATCGTCAGGCTGCCCAGGATCGCAAGGCGCAACCCGGTGTCGTTCGACCAGCCGAACAGCGCCGACAGTCCCGCCGCGACCTGCGACGAGCCGAGGCCGAGCGAGACCGCGACCCCGAACAGCGTGCCCAGGATGGAGACGATGTCGATCGTCTTGCCCACGGGGCCATAGATCCCCTCGCGCAGCAGCGGGTAGAAGACGGAACTGACCCTGACGGGCAGGTCATAGCGGTTGATGAAATAGGCGAAGGCCAGCCCGGGCAGGGCAAAGATCGTCCAGGTGTGCAGCGCAAGGTGATAGAGCGATATCGCGATGGCATCCTGGGCTGCGGCCAGGGTGAAGGGTTCGACCCCCGGCAAGGGCGGCGACTGATAATGGCTGATCGGCTCTGCCACGCCCCAGAACATCAGGACCGTGCCGATGCCGCCCGCGAACAGCATCGTGAACCACGAGAGGTTGGAGTATTCGGGCCGAGAGTTGCGCGGCCCAAGACGGATATGCCCGTGGCGCGACATCGCCGCATAGATCAGAAAGCCCAGCCAGACGTTCACCGCAAGAATGAAGAACCAGCCCAGGTTGGTCACGATCCAGGCCCGGCTGACGGAAAACGCGGCCCCGATGGGACCGGGCATCGCCACCAGCAGAACGACGAAGATCAGGCTCAGGCCTGCCGATATGAAGAAGATCATGGGATCGACCCGCAGGCCCAGATGCTGTGCCAGTCTTTTCATGCTTTGCCCTCTTGGTCTTGAAATACTGGGGTCAAGCGTTACGCGGGCGCATCGTTCCTGAGAAATCTGCACAGGCGCATGGTGCGCGGCGCGGAATTCCCCGGGGATTTCCCGGATCGAGTAAGATTTGCTCATCGCCTGTGCGGCAACTTTGGGCGGCGATTCTTGAAGGAGTCCGTTGCCTCAGGGTGGAGCGCGACATGCGGTAACACCTTGCGCATGACGGGGCTGACAGGGTTGCCTTGCGGTCTCTCGGTGCGGATCGAAGGTGTTGTCGTCGTGATGCAGATCGGTTGCGTCTGAAGCGGACAGAGCGCCCGATCTAGTGCATGACCACCATTTTCGTCCTGGCGTCATCCCGCGACGCGCACGGCATGAGCCTGACCAAGTTCGAAAGCACGCAGTCCAACGGATGGCGCCCGTCACCCTCAGGTTCACACAAGGACCGCACGGCACACGGCATCGCCGGAATGTCGCATTGCAACAAGGACATGTACCGGACAGGGCGTACAGGATGGCGACGATCAGCTTGCACATCGGGCGCTGCTGAAAAAACCGGCGACATGTGCCAACCCCTTAAAATTATCTTTACAGACTGAAATCACCACGGCATCGTCGGTTTATAAACCAGTTTACTAAACCGCTTTATAAGCTTTAGGGGACTCGCTTGGCCAATCTTCAGGATGTTGCGACAGCGGCTGGCGTCTCCAAGGCGACGGTGTCGCGCTATCTGAACGGCTCGCTGGAACTGCCCGAACGGACCGCATCCCTGATCGATGCGGCGATCCGCACGCTGAACTATACGCCCAATCCCCATGCGCGGCGCCTGAGCCTCGGGCGATCGGACACGATCGCCCTGATCGTTCCCGACATCTCCAGCCCGTTCTTTGCCGCGCTGGTCGGCGCCGTCGAGGCCGAGGCAAGCGACATGGGGTTGGCACTGGCGCTTTACGCGACGCTGAACTCTCCGGAACGCGAACTCTCCTATCTTGACCTGGTGCGCACCGGCCATGCCGACGGGCTGATCTTCGTCACCAACCATGCCGGCACCGACAGGCTGGCCCAGAAGATCAACCATCTTCCGCGCTGCGTGGTCGTGGACGAGGATGTCGTGGGCACGACCGCCCCCAAGATCTTCTGCGACAACCGTCGCGGCGGCTGGCTGGCCGGGCGTCATCTGGCGCAACAGGGCCATCGGCACGTGCTGTTCGTCGGCGGCGTCGACGAGATGGTCAGCGGCGCCCGCCGCTTCGAGGGCTTTTCTGCCGGGATCGCGGAGGTGTCGGGGCCGGATCATGCGATCGACCGGATCAGCGGGCTTTACACCGTCTCTGCCGGACGCGCGGCTGGCCAGGCCTTCGTCGCGCGGGACCCGGCGTCCCGTCCGACGGCCATCTTTGCCACGTCCGACGAACTGCTGATCGGCCTGTACGAGGTTCTGGCAGAGGCCGGCATTCCCATTCCGCAGGAGGTCTCGGTCGTCGGGTTCGACGACGTGGGGCCGCTGCATCTTTTCGCACCCGCCGTGACCGCGGTGCGTCAGCCTGTCCGCGACCTGGGCCAGCACGCGCTGAAGCTGCTGCTGGCGACGGACAATGCCGATCCGGCCAATCACCCGTCAGAGGTGCTGCTGGATGTCACGCTGATCGAGCGGAACTCTGTTGCGCCGCCGATCCGCCCCTTCCACCGCAACCCCAACAGCGAGGAATGACCATGACGACCCTGACCCGCCGCACCCTGGGTGCGATGATGACGACCGGCCTGATCGCTGCGGCCCTGCCCGTGCTGGCGCAGGACGGCAAGACCTTTGCGCTGGTCCAGATCAACCAGCAGGCGCTGTTCTTCAACGACATGAACCGCGGCGCGCAGGAGGCCGCCGATGCCGCGGGCGCCGAACTGCTGATCTTCAACGCGAACAACGATCCCGCGGCGCAGAACAGCGCGATCGAGACGTATATCCAGGAGGGCGTGGACGGCATCGCCGTCGTGGCCATCGACGTGAACGGCATCATGCCCGCGGTCCAGCAGGCCGTCGATGCCGGTATCCCGGTCGTGGCCATCGACGCCATCCTGCCCGAAGGGCCGCAATCGGCCCAGATCGGCGTGGACAACGCCCAGGCCGGCGCCGACCTGGCGGCCGTGGTCAACGACGCGCTGCCCGAAGGGTCCACACTGGGCATCGTGGGCGCGCTGAACTCGTTCATCCAGAACGTGCGCATGGACGGGTTCACGGGTGCCCTGGACAGCGCCAAGGTCAGCATCGCGGGCACGGTGGACGGCCAGAACGTGCAGGACACCGCCCTGGGGGCGGCCGAGAACCTGATGACCGCCAACCCGGACCTGACCGCCATCTATGCGACGGGAGAGCCCGCACTGCTTGGCGCGGTGGCGGCCGTGGAAAGCCAGGGACGGCAGGCCGACATCGCCGTCTATGGCTGGGACCTGACCGCACAGGCGATTGCCGGGATCGATGCGGGCTATGTCAAGGCGGTGATCCAGCAGGACCCGGCAGGCATGGGCGCGGCGGCCGTGACCGCGCTTGGCACGCTGGCGGATGGCGGCACGGTCGAGCCGGTGATCTCGGTCCCCGTCACCATCGTCACGCAGGAGAACGTCGAACCCTATCGGGCCGCGTTCCAGTGATCGCAGCGGTCCATCAGTTCAGGCAGGGGGATCATCCCCCTGCAGGTCACCCCGCGATCCTGTCCCTGCAGGGCATCACCAAGACATTCGGGTCGCACCAGGCGCTGCGCGGGGTGGACCTGGACATCCGCGCCGGCGAATGCCTTGGGCTGATCGGCGACAATGCCGCCGGCAAGTCCACGCTGTCCAAGGTGATGTCGGGCACCTATGTCCCGGATGGCGGGCAGATCCTGCTGGACGGCAGGCCCGTGCGCTTTTCCACGCCGTCCGAGGCGCGCGCGCAGAAGATCGAGATGGTCTATCAGGACCTGTCGCTGTGCGATCACGTCGATGTCGTCGGAAACCTGTTCCTGGGCCGCGAGCTGAAGCGTGGCCCGTTCCTGGACCAGCCGCGCATGCTGGCCGAGGCCGAACGCATGCTGGCGGCGCTGGAGATCCGCATCCCGCGCCTGACCGCCAAGGTGGAGAAGCTGTCGGGCGGTCAGCGCCAGGCCATCGCCATCGCACGCGCCGCCAGCTTCGACCCCAAGGTGCTGATCATGGACGAGCCGACCTCGGCCCTGGCCGTGGCCGAGGTCGAGGCCGTGCTGGCCCTGATCAACCGGGTCAAGGCGCGCGGCGTCGCGGTGGTGCTGGTCACGCACCGCATGCAGGACCTGTTCCGCGTCTGCGACCGCATCGCCGTCATGTACGAGGGCACAAAGGTCGCCGAACGCCTGACCCCCGACACGAACCTTCAGGAACTGGTCGACCTGATCGTCGGCAAGGGAGGCCATTGATGGCTGTCTATACCGAACGCAAGGCCGGGTCACCCCTGGCCGATTTCGTGGGCGAACATGCGCAGGTCCTGTCCATCGCGATGTTCTTCCTGCTGTGCATGGCCATCTTCGGGATGGCCAGTTCGACCTTTCTCAGCGCGGGCAACCTGCTGAACATCCTTCGTCAGGCGGCGCCGATCCTGATCGTGGCGGTCGCCATGACCATGGTCATCACCACCGCCGGGATCGACCTGTCGGTCGGATCGCAGGTCGCACTGGTCAACGCGGTCTGCGCCATCGCCATCGGCGCGGGCCTGCCCTGGCCGGTCGTCGTGCTGCTGATGCTGGCCTTGGGCGCGGGGGTCGGCGCGGTGCAGGGTTGGTTCATCTCGTACCAGGGCATCCCGGCCTTCATCGTGACGCTGGCGGGCCTGTCGATCCTGCGCGGCTTTGCGCTGTACCTGACCGAGGGCTATTCGATCCCCATCACCGACGTGCCGGGTTTCTTCTGGCTGGGGCGCGGCACGCTGGCGGGCTTTCCGGTGCCTGCGCTGATCGCCTTGCTGATCGCGGGCCTGGGCTTTGTCGTGATGCTGCGCACGCAATATGGGCGGCAGGTTATCGCGGTCGGGTCCAACATGGAGGCCGCGCGCCGCGTGGGCATGCCCGCCAAACGCGTGCTGGCCTCGGTCTATGTGGTGGCGGGGCTGGCCTCGGCGGTGGCGGGGATGCTGATCGCGGCGCGGCTCGGCTCCGGGTCGTCGAACGCCGCGCAGGGGTTCGAGCTGCAGGTCATCGCGGCGGTGGTTCTGGGCGGGACGTCGCTGATGGGCGGCAAGGCCTCGATGCTGGGCACCGTCCTGGGCACCATGACCATCGCGGTGATCGGCAACGGGCTGATCCTGCTGCACATCTCTCCGTTCTTCACGCAGATCGTGACGGGCGCGATCATCCTGGTCGCCATCTGGCTGAACACCAAGCTGTTCGACCGGGGCTTCCGCTTCGGGAGGGCGCGCGGATGAGCGACCTGTCCCCCTGCCATGTCCGGTCGGGCCAGGTGATGACCGTCACCGGCCCGATCCCCTCGGCCAATCTGGGCCACACGCTGATGCACGAGCATCTGCAGAACGACTGTCGCTGCTGGTGGAACGCGCCCACGGACCCGGCGCGGCAATATCTGGCCGACAGCCCTGTCGGCATCGAGATCCTGTCCGAACTGCGTCAGGACCCCTTCGTGAACCGCCACAACATCGCGCTGGACGACCCCGACCTGGCGATCGCGGAGCTGCGCGCCTTCACCGCCGCGGGCGGGCGCAGCGTGGTGGACCCGACCTGCCGCGGCATCGGGCGCGACCCCGCGACCCTGCGCCGGATCGCGGCGGAGACCGGGCTGAACATCGTGATGGGCGCGGGCTATTACTTGGCCAGCTCCATGCCCGACACGGTGGCGCGCCTGTCCATCGATGACATCGCGGATCAGATCGTGGCCGAGGCACTGACCGGCACCGACGGCACGGATGCCCGCATCGGCCTGATCGGAGAGATCGGCGTATCGTCCGATTTCACCCCCGAGGAGGAGAAATCGCTGCGCGGCGCGGCCCGCGCACAGGCGCGCACCGGCCTGCCGCTGATGGTGCATCTGCCGGGCTGGTTCCGCCTTGGGCATCGGGTGCTGGACGTGGTGGAATCCGAGGGCGCCGACCTGCACCACACGGTGCTGTGCCATATGAACCCTTCGCACGCCGATCCGGTCTATCAGGCGACGCTGGCGCAGCGGGGCGCGTTCATCGAATTCGACATGATCGGCATGGATTTCTTCTATGCCGATCAGGGGGTGCAATGCCCATCCGATGATCAGGTCGCCCGCGCCATCCTGGGCCTGGCCGAACAGGGGTTTCTGGACCGCATCCTGCTGTCGCAGGACGTGTTCATCAAGATGATGCTGACCCGCTATGGCGGCAACGGATACGCCTTTGTCACCCGCCATTTCCTGCCGCGCCTGATGCGGCACGGCCTGTCCGCCACGGACTGCGACCGGCTGATGGTCACGAACCCGCGCCGCGTCTTTGACGCCACCTTCTGACATTCGCGAAAGGAACGACCCATGACAACCCGCGTGCTTTTGGTGGGCGAAAGCTGGACCACATCGGAAACGCATTACAAGGGCTTTGACCAGTTCGGATCGGTCCGGTTCCATACGGGCGCGACGCCCCTGCTGAACGCCATGAAGGACAGCGATTTCCGGATCGACTACATGACCGCGCATGATGCCGCCGAAGGGTTCCCCTTCGAGATCGGCGGTCTGGCGGATTATGACATCGTGATCCTGTCCGATATCGGCGCGAACACCTTCCTGCTGCCGCCCGATGTGTGGCTGCGGTCGAAAGCCGTGCCGAACCGGCTGCGGATGCTGCGCGATTGGGTGGCGCAGGGGGGCAACCTGCTGATGATCGGGGGCTACTTCTCGTTTCAGGGGATCGACGGGCGCGCGCGCTGGCGGGGCACCGCGGTCGAGGACACGCTGCCCGTCACCTGCCACCCCTGGGACGACCGGGTCGAGATCCCCGAAGGCGCGCAGGCCGACATCCTTCTGCCCGACCATCCGGTCATGGCCGGCATGCCCGCCGCATGGCCGCCGATCCTGGGCGTGAACGAGGTGCTGGTCCGCGACGGCGCCACCATCGTCGCGCGCCTGCCCGAGGATCAGGGCGGCCACCCGCTGCTGGTGCTGGGCCAGCACGGGCAGGGGCGGACGGCGGCCTGGACGTCTGATGTGGGGCCGCACTGGCTGTCGCCCGAATTCTGCGATTGGCCGGGCTATGGCACGTTGTGGAAGAACCTGTTCGGTTGGCTGGTCGCGCGGTGACCCGATCAGTCGCCCGCCAGGATCGCGCGCATCGCGCCCGTGTCGGGAAAGGCGCTGACGGTGCCCGCGCGTCCCACCGTCCAGGCCGCCGCGATGGCCGCATGGCGCAGCGCGCGCGCGTCCAGGGGTGCGCCCCGCAGCGCGGCCGAGGCCAGCGCCACCGCCATGAAGCAGTCGCCAGCCCCGGTGGTGTCCACGACCACGCAGGGGGATGCCGGCGCGTCGATCCGTGCGCCGGGACGGACCAGGGCCGCGCCGCGCGCCCCAAGCGTCAGGACGACCTCGGCAACGCCCTGCGCCAGCAGCGCCGCGTCACCCCCCAGCATCGCGGCCTCGTCCTCGTTGACGAAGGCGCAATCGACCAGAGGCCACAGTTCGGCCACGTAATCCTGCATGGGCGAGGGGTTCAGCGCGGTGCGCATCCCGCGCGCCCGGGCCGCGCGCAATGCCGCGCCGGTCGTCGCCGCACCCAGATTGCCCTGCAGGACCAGCAGATCGCCCGGTGCGGCCTTTTCCAATGCGGCGATGGCGTGGTCCGGGGTCATGGCACCTGCCGCGGCACGCGTGGTGATCACGGCATTTTCACCATGACCGGCCATCAGGATGATCGAATTGTCGGTCGCCACGCCGGGCAGGGCGATCAGCTGCGCCATCACCGGCTCGGCCGCCAGGCGCGCCGCGATCTCGCGCCCGCGGGCGTCTTGGCCCACCGCGGCGATCAGGTGACATGCCAGCCCGGTCCGGGCCATTGCAACCGCCTGATTGACCCCCTTGCCGCCCAGATCCTGCGACAGCGCCTGCCCGAAGATCGAGGCACCCGGTCTCGGAAAGTCGTCGACCGATACGGTCTCGTCCAGCGCCGCGTTCCCGATCACGAATGCCTTCATCACCACTCTCCGCTTTCTTGAAAGGTCAACCCATGACACTGATTTCCGACCGACCCGCAGGGGCCATCCGCGACATCTTCGGACGAGACAAGGCCTTGATCGGAATGATTCATTGCCCTGCCTTTCCCGGTGCGCCGCGGTATCGCGGTGCGTCGATGGACGACATCTACGATACCTGCATGCGCGATGCGGAACGTCTGGTGCAAGGGGGAATGCACGGGTTGATCGTCGAAAATCACGGCGACATTCCCTTTTCCAAGCCCGACGACATCGGCCCCGAGACCCCGGCCTTCCTGTCCGTCGTGACCGACCGCATCAAGCGCGCCTTCGGCCTGCCCATCGGCATTAACGTGCTGGCGAACGCCCCGCTTCCGGCGCTGGCAACCGCCGTGGCAGGGGGCGCCGATTTCATCCGCGTGAACCAATGGGCCAACGCCTATGTCGCGAACGAGGGCTTCATGGAGGGGCGCGCGGCAGAGGCGCTGCGCTACAGGTCGCTGCTGCGCGCCGAACATGTCCGCATCTTCACCGACGCGCATGTAAAGCACGGCAGCCACGCCATCGTGGCGGACCGGTCCATCCCCGAACTGACGCGCGACCTGGGCTTTTTCGACAGCGACTGCATCATCGCCACCGGCCAGCGCACCGGCGACAGCGCCAGCATGGACGAGATCGACGAGATCGGCGGCGCGACGCATCTGCCGCTGCTGGTCGGCTCGGGCGTGACCGAGGACAATATCGTGGCCATCCTCGGCCGGACCAATGGCGTGATCGTGGCGTCGTCGCTGAAGGAGGGCGGTGTCTGGTGGAATCCCGTCGAGCCGGAACGTGTCCGCCGCTTCGTCGCCGCCGCCGAGGCCGGGCTGTGACCCTGTCCGAGCGGATGCTGACCGAGGAGGTCGCGGCGTTCGACGCGATGGTCGCCCATCCCTTCGTCCGCGATCTTGCGGCAGACACCCTGCCGGACGCGGCCTTCGACCGTTATCTGCTGATCGAGGGGGCGTTCGTCGAAACCGCCATCGCGATCTTCGGTTATGCGGTCGCCAAGGCCAGCGACCTGCAGGACCGACGCAAGCTAATTGCGTCGCTGGATGCACTGGCCCATGGGCAGATGGACTATTTCCGCGACGCCTATGCGCGCCGTGGACTTGCTCCGGATCCGGCCCTGCAGGCCGACCCGCGTGTGGCGGGGTTCCGCGACGGCATGCTGGCCATCGCCCGCGATGGCGACTTCGCCGACATCATCACCGCGATGTTCGCCGCCGAGTGGATGTACTGGACATGGTGCACTGCGCATCGAGACGCCGCGCTGACCGACCCCATGCGTCAGGACTGGATCGCCCTTCATGCGGCACCGGAGTTTCGCGCCCAAGCACAGTGGCTGAAGGAAAAGGTGGATGCCTTTGGGCGTGATCTTCCGGAAGCCCGCTCCGCCGAACTGGTGGCCCTGTTCGGCAAGGTCCAGCGGCTTGAGGTCGCGTTTCACACTGCGGCTTACGATATTGAGGATCAGTGAGTAGGGCGAACGGCATCAGGCGTCACGGCGCGATACGGCTCGACAATGGCAGGCGGGTGTACCGCCAAGCTGTCGGCATTGCCTGTGCCGAATGTGTGGGATCAGACGGTGCGGGGGCGATCCTCGGTAGGATTGCCGCGCGGGAATTGAGAACCGTGATGACCTAGGTAATTGAGAGGTAACTGTCGTTTCCACGCGTCACGCATCCCAACCAATTTTCGTTCGGCACCTTGATGCCGATCAGTTCAAAATGTGACATAAGTCAGATTATCAGAGGTGATGGCCTAACTCTCATGGCAGCGACCGGCAAGCGGATCCTGACGCATGATGCCGAGCCACTGCGCCAAGCGACGCTGAGCGATAGCGTCAAACCAACCCCGCCCTGTCCCATACCGGGGGTCTACGGTCGGCACTGGACGGCACGGCAGTGGCTGCTCGGGTGGTGCACCCCCGCACAGCGCAGGTCGAAGACCGGCACGGCAACTGGGCCAAGCTGGCTGCACGGTTCTTAGTCCATGTCGATCCAGGCGCTGCATCTGCCCATGTCATTCGTACCGTGATGGGACTGATCTTTTTGTACACGCGAGCCAGGGGCGAGAGGATTACTTCGACGTGAAGACCAGGTGCGATTATCATCCGGCAGCCGTTAGGTTGGTCGGATACCCGGCCCCCTGCCCTAATACGATGAAATCATGCTCTCGGGCCCCTTTTCCCCGTTGGCAAGACCAGCCTGACGTACCAGATCGCCGCCGCCAGCATCCACGTTTTCGGCGCGCCTTGAACGAACTGTCGTAACCGTTAGAACGGTATGGCAAGTCCGGTCAGCAGCGACGTCTGCGGATCACAGCGGTTTTGCACGATCATCTGTGCCGGTCATCGGCGCAAGGTATCCGGACCAATTCGACTGTCTCGGCAGTATGCCTGCCTTCATGCCATCTCAGGCGCTGTGTCGGATGACCAGTTCGCCGGTGAACTTGCGGTCCAGGTTCCTCGAATCCGCGCTTTCCAGGACGTCGACAAGGTAACCGGCCATCTCGGCAAGCGGCTGACGGTATGTGGTCAACTGATAGTGCGGGCTGGCGGCCTGCGGTACGTCGTCGAAGCCGACGACCGCGATGTCCTGGGGAACGCGCAGTCCCAGCCTGTAGCGGATCGTGTCGATGGCACCCAAGGCCAGGGCATCGTTCTCGCAGACGATCACGTCGGGCAGATCAGCGCCCTTGCGGCCGTGCAATGTCCGGAACGCGATCTCGGCCGACAGGATGGGATCGTAGCGCGGCACCGAAACCGTCTCGGGCACGTGGCCGAACCGGTCCTGCCAGACCAGGGCGAAGGTCTCCTTGCGCAACAGATGCGCCGACGCCGTGTTGGGCCCGGCGACATACAGCGGGCGGCGATATCCTTTGGCAATCACGTAATGCGCAATTTCCTTGGTCGCGATCTCGTCGTCCACGGCGATGGAGATCGTGTCGGGGTTGCGGGAGGTCCGGGCAAAGATGATCAGCTTCTTGAAGCGATGCGCCCGATGGGCCGCGGCCAGCACGTCGTCGTCGAACTGGATGCCAATCAGGATCGTGGCGTCCACCCGCCGCTGGCTGGCATTGATCAGCGCCGGGGTCGTGTCCTCGCGGTCAAGCGTGTTGACCAGCAGCGTGTCCAGGCCCCGTCCCCGCAGCGCCCGGGTCAGGCAATCCATCATCACCAGCTTGTGCGGGTTGGCAAAGTCATCGACCAGCAGCGCCACAAGGTTCGACCGCGTCGATGCCAGGGCCGACGCGCTGAGATCGGGGATATAGCCAAGCGCCTGCGCGGCGGACATCACCTTCTCTCGGCTTTTGGCCGAGATCGAGGCGTCCTTCTTGAAGGCGCGGTTGACCGTCCAACGCGACACGCCGGCGGCGATCGCGACATCGTCCGCGGTCACGCTGTCGAACCGGTCGGGCTTGCTCATGGCTGGCTCCTGTCATGATCGGTGGCCTGTCCTGTCGATAGCTATACGGCAGCCAAAAGGCCACCACAGCAAGAAAAGCACGCGCGTGCAAAAAATGCTTGCACGCGCGTGCAATCAGTGTACCCATGATGACGCAGCGGCAGGGAGAGGCCGCGAACGCGATGGGGGGATTCGGATGCTGAAGGTTGGTTTGCTAGGTGCCGGCAGGATCGGACAGGTTCACGCGGTGAACATTGCGGGCCATCCCCGCTCCACTCTGGTGGCGGTGTCGGACATCCACGCAGAGGCCGCCAACACCCTTGCCGCCGCGCATGGCGCCGAGGCCCGCAGCTCCGACGCGATCCTGAACGATCCCGGGATCGACGCCGTGCTGATCGCGACCTCGACTGACACGCATTCGGATTTGATCGAGGCTGCGGCCCGGTCGGGCAAGGCCGTGCTGTGCGAAAAGCCCGTGGATCTGTCGCTGGACCGGGCGCAGCGTTGTCTGGAGGCCGTGGCGGACCGGGCGGCAACCGTGATGATTGGTTTCAACCGCCGATTTGACCCGAATTTCGCGGCGCTCAAGGCGTCGCTGCTGAAGGGCGATATCGGCAAGCCGGAGCTGCTGTCGATCACCTCCTTCGATCCGGCGCCGCCGCCGGTCGATTACATCAAGGTGTCCGGCGGGCTGTTCCGCGACATGATGATCCATGACTTCGACATGGCCAATTTCCTGATGGGCGATGCGCCCGTGTCCGTCAGCGCAGTGGGCAGCAGCATCGTCGACCCCCGCATCGGCGCGGCGGGCGACGTGGACACCGCGGTCGTGACGCTGCGCTATGGCGACGGGCGCATCGCGGTCATCAAGAACAGCCGCCGGGCCGTCTATGGATACGACCAGCGGGTCGAACTGCTGGGCGCGAAGGGTCTGCTGCAGGCCGGGAACATGCTGGAGAACACGGTCGTCCGTTCGACGGTGGACGGGGTGGTGTCGGGAAAGCCCACCTATTTCTTCCTGGAACGCTACATGCCCGCCTATGCCGCGGAATGGGACGCCTTCGTCGGCGCGGTCCTGGACGGACGGCCGCAATCGGTGACGCTTGCCGACGGTATCGCCGCGCTGGCCCTGGCCGAGGCTGCCACCCGCGCCGCCCGGACCGGAGAGACCGTCCCCCTTCAGGGCTGACAGTTCCGGGCCCGCCGCGACCGCGAGGACGGCGCGACGGGCCTTCAAGCGATCCGGCAGGGGAGATGCCGGGAATGACGGGGGGTCGCCTGCGTCCCTTCGAACGATCAACAGGGAGGAAAGACATGACCAAACTGACAGCCTCGGCCGCCGTGGCGGCGCTGCTGACCCTTGCCGCGCCCGCGATGGCGCAGAACATCATCGTGGTGGCCCATGGCCAGGCCAACGACCCCTTCTGGTCGGTCGTCAAGAACGGTGCCGCCAAGGCGGGCGAACATACCGGTGCGACGGTCGATTTCCGGTCGCCCGAGGTCTTTGACATGGTCGCCATGGGCCAGCTGATCGATGCCGCCGTGAACCAGCAGCCCGACGGGCTGGTCGTGTCGATCCCCGATGCCGATGCGCTTGGGCCCTCGATCCAGCGCGCGGTCGAGGCGGGCATCCCGGTGATCTCGATGAACTCCGGCTCGGACGTGGCAGCCGATCTGGGCGCGCTGCTGCATGTGGGACAGTCTGAATACGACGCCGGCGTGGCCGCGGGGCAGCGGCTGGCCGAAATGGGCGGGACCAAGGGCATCTGCGTCAACCAGGAGGTCGGCAACGTCAGTCTGGACCAGCGTTGCGACGGCTTTGCCGAGGGCTTCGGCCATCCGGTGACGGTCGTGCCCACGGCCAACGACCCGACCGAGGTGCAGTCCAAGGTCCGCGCCGCGCTGGAATCCGACCCCGAGGTCGACACGGTCCTGGGCCTGGGCGCCAGCCTGGTCGGAGAGCCCGCCGTCGCCGCCGCCGAGGCGCTTGGCCGCGACGACGTGATGATCGCCAGCTTCGATCTGTCGGCGGGCTTCCTGCAGGCGGTGGCCGACGGCAAGGCCGCCTTCGCCATCGACCAGCAGCAGTTCCTGCAGGGTTACCTGCCGGTCGCCTTCCTGGCGCTGAATGCCCAGTACGGCCTGATGCCGGGCGGTGACGTGCCCTCGGGGCCGAACCTGGTGACCCAGGACAGCGCCGCCCAGGTGATCGAGCTGTCCGCCCAGGGCATCCGCTAAGCCTATCGGCGGGCGCGCCATCCGCGCCCGCCCCGCTTTGCCAGCAGGGGGACCCCCGATGACCGAGATCGCATCGCAAGACGAACGGATCGCCACGGAATCCATGATGACGCGCCTGATGAAGCGCCCCGAACTGGGGGCCATCGGCGGCCTGATCCTGGTGACGATCTTCTTTCTGACCACCGCCAGCCCGTCGATGTTTACGCTGGCGGGCATCATGAACTTCCTGACGCCCGCGGCCCAGCTGGGCATCCTGGGCATCGCCGCCGCCCTGCTGATGATCGGGGGCGAATTCGACCTGTCGATCGGCTCGATGGTGGCCTTCGCGGGGATGATCTTCGGCGTGCTGGTCGTCAATCTGGGCCTGCCGCTGATCCTTGCGATCCCGCTGACGATGGCCTTCGCGGCCGCGACCGGCGCGGTGAACGGGGCCATCGTTCTGCGCACCGGGCTGCCCAGCTTCATCGTGACGCTGGCCTTCCTGTTCATCCTGCGCGGCGCGTCGCTGGTAGGACTGAAGCTCTTCACCAACGGCTCGACCCAGCTGCGCGGCGTGCGCGAGGCGGTGGCGGGCGACTGGCTGACGCCGATCTTCTCGGGCGACGCCTTTCCGGGCCTGTTCCGCTGGCTGGGCGATCGGGGGATCATCGCGACGCTGAACAACGGCGCACCCTCGGTCCCCGGCATCCCGGTCGAGATCCTGTGGTTCCTGGGCGTGGCGGGGCTGGCGACCTTCGTACTGCTGCGCACGGCGGCGGGGAACTGGATCTTCGCCACCGGCGGTGACAAGACCGCGGCCTCCAATTCCGGCGTGCCGGTGCGCCGGGTCAAGATCACGCTGTTCATCCTGACCGCCCTGGCCGCGACGCTGGTCGCCATCATCACCGTGATCGACACCGGCTCGACCGACGCGCGCCGCGGCTTCATGAAGGAATTCGAGGCGATCATCGCCGCCGTCATCGGGGGCTGCCTGCTGACGGGGGGCTATGGCTCTGCCATCGGGGCGTTCTTCGGGGCGATCATCTTCGGCATGGTCACCATCGGTCTGACCTATACCGGGTTCGACCAGGACTGGTTCCAGGTCTTCCTGGGGGCGATGCTGCTGTTGGCCGTCGTCTTCAACAACGCCATCCGCAAGCGCGTGACGGGGGAACGCTGATGTCCGATCCGATCATCCACATGCAGGGCATCAAGAAGCGCTTCGGCAACGTGATCGCCCTGAACGGCGTCACCTTCGACGTGCGGCCCGGCGAATGCCACTGCCTTCTGGGCGACAACGGCGCGGGGAAATCGACCTTCATCAAGACCATGTCGGGTGTCCACAAGCCGACCGAGGGCACGATCACCTTCGAAGGCCGTCCGATGCAGTTCGACAGCCCCCGCGACGCAATGGAGGCGGGCATCGCCACCGTCTTCCAGGACCTGGCCATGATCCCGCTGATGAGCGTGACGCGCAACTTCTTCATGGGGCGCGAACCCACGAAGGGCCGCTTCATCAAGCGGTTCGACCTGGAGACCGCGAACCGCATCACGATGGAGAAGATGCGCCAGATGGGCATCAACCTGCGTGCGCCCGATCAGGCCGTGGGCACCCTGTCGGGCGGGGAACGCCAGACGGTCGCCATCGCGCGGGCCGTCCATTTCGGCGCCAAGGTGCTGATCCTGGACGAACCGACCAGCGCCTTGGGCGTGCGCCAGACCTCGAACGTGCTGGCGACCATTGCGCGGGTCCGGGCGCAGGGGGTGGGCGTGGTCTTCATCAGCCACAACGTGCGCCACGCGCTGGCGGTGGGCGACCGCTTCACGGTGCTGAACCGGGGCCAGACCCTGGGGACCGCCGACAAGGGCCAGATCGACGCCGCCGAACTGCAGGACCTGATGGCCGGCGGGCAGGAGCTGGCCAAGCTGGAAGGCAGCCTGGGGGGGACGGTCTGATGACGCTTGGCGTGGCCCTGATCGGCACCGGCTTCATGGGCAAGTGCCATGCGATGGCCTGGCGCAACGTGGCGACCGCCTTCGGCGGCACGCCCCCCCGGCTGCAGGTTCTAGCCGATGCGGCGGCGCCCGACGATCTGGCCCGGGCCTGGGGCTTTGCCCGCGCCACGGCCGATTGGCAGGCCGCGATCGCCGACCCGGGCGTCGATGTGGTCAGCATCACCACGCCCAACGGTCTGCACCGCGCGATGGCGGAAGCGGCACTGCGCGCGGGCAAGCATGTCTGGCTGGAAAAGCCCATGGCCCTGACGCTGCAGGACGCACAGGCCATGGCCGATCTGGCCGCCGCGCATCCGGGTCAGGTGACGCTGCTGGGCTACAACTATCTGCGCAGCCCGGCCTTTCAGGCGGCGCGCGCGTTGGTGGCGGATGGGGTAATCGGGCAGCCCCTGGCCTTTCGCGGGGTCTATGACGAAGATTATTCGGCCAACCCCACCCTGCCTTGGTCCTGGCGCATGACGCATCAGGGGGGCGGTCTGGGCGCGCTTGGCGATCTGGGCTGCCATCTGGTCAGCGTCATGGTCGCACTGATGGGTCCGGTGGCGGAACTGACCGCCATGACCCAGATCGCCGTGCCGACGCGCCCATCCCCCGAAGGCCCCCGCGCGGTCGAGAACGAGGACAGCGCCCTGGCGCTGATCCGCTTTGCCAGCGGCGCGCAGGGGTCGTTCGCCACGTCCCGCGTGGCGCGTGGCCGCAAATGCCGCCTGCAATGGGAGATCCACGGATCAAACGGCACGCTGGTCTTCGATCAGGAGAACATGAACGAACTGTGGGTCCACCGGGCCGGCGACGCGGGCTTCACCCGCCATCTGACCGGCCCGGACCAGCCTGATTTCGCGGCCTTCTGCCCCGCGCCGGGCCATGGGTTCGGCTTCAACGAACAGAAGGTCGTGGAATGCCGCGACCTGATCCGCGCGATCGGCGGCGGCGCGCCCTGCGGGCCCGACTTTGCGGCGGGTCTGACCATCGAACGCATCATACACGCCATGGCGACCAGCAACGGTCGCCCGGTGACGCTGGAGACTGCGCATGAAGACGCTTGACGTGATCACCATCGGCCGGTCCTCGGTCGATCTCTATGGCCAGCAGGTCGGAGGGCGGCTGGAGGACATGGGGTCCTTTGCCAAGTATATCGGCGGCTCGCCCACCAACATCGCCTGCGGGACGGCGCGGTTGGGGCTGCGGTCGGCGGTCATCACGCGCGTGGGCGACGAACATATGGGCCGTTTCATCCGCGAACAGCTGATCCGCGAGGGGGTCGATGTGCGCGGCGTGGCGACCGACCCCGCGCGGCTGACCGCTCTGGTGATCCTGGGCATCCGCGACGAGGACAGCTTTCCGCTGATCTTCTATCGCGAAAACTGCGCCGACATGGCGCTGTCCGAGGATGACATCGACGAGGACCTCATCGCCCAGGCCCGCTGCGTGCTGGCGACCGGAACCCACCTGTCGAACCCCAGGACCGAGGCCGCGGTGATGCGCGCGCTGGACATGGCGCGGGCCCATGGCGCAAGGACCGCGCTAGACATCGACTATCGCCCGAACCTGTGGGGCGTGGCGGGGCACGGCGAGGGCGAGAGCCGCTTTGTCGAAAGCGCCGCCGTGACGGCCAGGCTGGCGGCGACGCTGCACCTGTTCGACCTGATCGTCGGCACCGAGGAGGAGTTCCACATCGCTGGCGGCACGACCGACACGGTTGCGGCGCTGCGCGCGGTCCGCGCGGTGTCGGACGCGACGCTGGTCTGCAAGCGCGGCGCCAAGGGGGCGGTGGCCTTCACCGGCGAGGTCCCCGACAGTCTGGATGACGGAGAGGCGGGACCGGGCTTTCCGATCGAGGTCTTCAACGTGCTGGGCGCGGGCGACGGGTTCTTTTCGGGCCTGCTGAAGGGATGGCTGGACGGCGAAAGCTGGCCCCGCGCGTTGGAATACGCCAATGCCTGCGGCGCCTTCGCGGTCAGCCGCCACGGCTGCACCCCCGCCTATCCCAGCCTGGAGGAGCTGCGATTTTTCCTTCAGCGCGGCGTGACGCGGCCCGATCTGCGGAACGACGCGGCACTGGAACAGATCCACTGGGCCACGAACCGCCAGGGGCGGATGGGCGGCGACTGGTCCACGATGCGCGTGTTTGCCTTTGACCACCGGATGCAGCTGGAGGAGATGGACGGATACACCCCCGCCGGGGGCGGCGCCTTCAAGCGGCTGTGCCTTGACGCGGCGCTGCAGGTGCAGGACGGCCAAGGCGGCTATGGCATCCTGTGCGACGGTCGCATCGGGCGCGCGGCGCTGCATGCGGCCAGCGGCACGGGGCTGTGGATCGGGCGGCCCGCCGAATGGCCGGGCTCGCGCCCGCTGACGCTGGAGCCGGAACTGGGCCCGGATTGCGGGGGCCTGGGCGAATGGGCGGGCGAGAACGTCGTCAAGGTGCTGTGCTTCTGCCATCCCGATGACGATGCCGCCTTGCGGGCCGAGCAGGAGGCGACGGTCGGTCGGCTGTACGCCGCGGCGCGTCGCAACGGGCTGGAGTTCCTGCTGGAAATCATTCCGTCGAAGGTCGGGCCGGTCGATGACGCGACGACCGCGACGCTGATTGCACAATTCTATGCGGCGGGTATCTATCCCGATTGGTGGAAGCTGGAACCCCTGACCAGCCAAGCGGCCTGGGCCAAGGCCATCGACGCCATCGAGGCGCATGACCGCCACACCCGCGGCATCGTGGTCCTGGGCCTGGACGCGCCCGAGACCGAGCTGGCGGCAAGCTTCACGATCGCGGCGGGCTTTGACCTGGTGCGCGGATTTGCGGTCGGGCGGACGATCTTTGGCCAGGTGGCGCGTGACTGGTTCGCGGGGCGCATCGATGACGCGGCGGCCGTCACAGAGATGGCCGCCCGCTATCGGCGGCTGTGCGAGGTCTGGGACCACGCCCGCGCCGCCGCGCAGGTGGCGGCATGAGCGTGCGGGACGCGGCGGCGTTGGACAACAAGGAAGGCAAGGGCGGGCGGATGCAGCAGACGGTTCGATTGACGGCGGCGCAGGCGTTGGTGCGCTGGCTTTCGGTGCAGATGACCGAGGACGGAGAGCGGTTCATCGACGGTGTCTGGGCGATCTTCGGGCATGGCAACGTGGCCGGCTTGGGTGAGGCGCTGCACGGGATCGGCGACGATCTTCCGACCTGGCGCGGCCAGAACGAACAGACCATGGCCCATGCCGCCATCGCCTTTGCCAAGGGCCATGCCCGCCGGCGGGCGCAGGCGGTGACGGCCTCGATCGGGCCGGGGGCCACGAACATGGTGACCGCTGCGGCCCTGGCGCATGTGAACCGCCTGCCGCTGCTGCTGATCCCGGGTGACGTCTATGCTTCGCGCCGCCCCGACCCGGTGCTGCAGCAGGTCGAGGATTTCGGCGACGGCACGATCAGCGCGAATGACTGCTTTCGCCCGGTCGTGCGCTATTTCGACCGCATCACCCGGCCCGAGCACCTGCTGACCGCCCTGCCCCGCGCGTTGCAGGTGATGACCGATCCGGTCGACTGCGGACCGGTCTGCCTGGCCTTCTGCCAGGACGTGCAGGCCGAGGCCCATGACTGGCCCGAGGCGTTCTTTGCGCCCCGCGTGTGGCGCATCCGGCGCCCCGCGCCCGACACGGCCGAGCTTGCCGATGCGGCGGCGATGATCCGGATAGCCAAGGCACCGGTGGTGATCTGCGGCGGGGGCGTGATCTATTCCGGCGCCGAGGATGCGCTGGACGCCTTTGCCACCCGGTTCAACATCCCGGTGGTCGAGACGCAGGCCGGCAAGTCGGCCCTGGCGCAGGATCATCCGATGAATTTCGGCGCCGCCGGGGTCGACGGTTCGGCCGCGGCGAATGCGGCCCTCCGCGCCGCGGACCTGGTCGTCGCGGTGGGCACTCGGCTGCAGGATTTCACCACGGGTTCGCGCACCCTGTTCCCGCAGGCGCGGCTGCTGGGGATCAACGTCGCGGCCCATGACGCGGCCAAGCAGGGCGGGGTCGGTCTGGTGGCCGATGCGCGCGTGGCGCTGCAGGCGCTGTCCGCCGAGCTGGGCGATCTGCGCTTTGATTCCGCCGATCCGCAGGCGCGTGCCGGCTGGCTGGCGGCGGTCGATGCCCATTGCAGCAGGCCGGCCGACGGGCTGCCGACCGACGCGCAGGTGATCGGCGCCGTGCAGGCGGCCGCGCCCGACGGCATCGCCATGTGCGCCGCCGGCACCATGCCCGGCGCGCTGAAGCTGCTGTGGCAGGCCAGCCGCCACGGGTATCACATGGAATACGGCTATTCCTGCATGGGCTACGAGATCGCCGGGGCGATGGGCCTCAAGCTGGCCCGCCCCGCACGCGAGGTGCTGTGTTTCGTCGGCGACGGCAGCTACATGATGGCCAACAGCGAGCTGGCCACGGCCGTCATGCGGCGCGTGCCCTTCACGGTGATCCTGACCGACAACCGCGGCTATGGCTGCATCAACCGCCTGCAGGCGCATACGGGCGGGGCGGCGTTCAACAACCTGTACGCCGATTGCCGGGTCGAGGCGCAGCCGCAGATCGACTATGTCGCACACGCGGCCAGCATGGGGGCCCATGCGGTCAGGGCGCGCGATCTGGCCGATCTGCAGGATCAGATCGCGGCGGCGCGCGGTCGCGACATTCCCACCGTCATCGTCATCGAGACCACCGCCCGGCCCGGCCCTGGCGACGGGCTGGAGGGCGCGGGCCAGTTCTGGGACGTGGCGGTCCCGGCGGTCGGGGGCACGGAGACGCTGAAACAGGCCTATGCGCGCTATCTGGAACAGATCGCACATCAGGCCACGATCAACTGAAGGCAGGACCATGATCCTCTATGGCACCAACCCCATTGCCTGGGCGAATGACGACGACACGTCCATCGGCGCCCATATCCCGACCGAGCAGATCCTTCGCCAGGCGGGCCCCGAGATCGGCTTTGACGGGATCGAGAACGGTCACCGCTGGCCGGACGATCCGCAGGCGCTGAAATCGCTGTTGGCGGAATACGGGCTGCGCTTCATCTCGGGGTGGTATTCGACCGAACTGCTGACCCGCAGCGTCGAGGCCGAGATCGCCGCCGTCCAGCCGCATCTGGCCAAGCTGAAGGCGAACGGCTGCCGCGTCTGCATCGTCTGCGAATGCTCGAACACGGTGCATGGACGCGCCGATGTCGCGGTGAACGACCGCCCCCGACTGAGTGCCGAGGAGATGGCGGCGTTCGGCGCACGGATCGAGGTTTTTGCCGCCTATTTGGCCGGCGAGGGCGTCACGCTGGCCTATCACCATCACATGGGCACCGTTGTCGAGAGCCCTGAGGAGATCGACGCCTTCATGGCCGCGACCGGTCCCGCGACGCACCTTTTGTTCGATGCCGGCCACTGCACCTTCGGCGGTGGCGACCCCGAGGCGGTGCTGCGCCGTCACGCCGCCCGCGTCGCGCATTTCCATGCCAAGAACATCCGCCGCCCGGTGACCGAGCGCGTGCGGGCGGAAGGGCTGTCCTTTCTGCAGGCGGTGATGGCGGGGGCCTTCACCGTGCCGGGCGACCCCGAGGGGGCGATCGACTTCGTGCCGTTGCTGCGCATCCTGGCCGAGGCGGATTACGATGGCTGGCTGGTGATCGAGGCGGAGCAGGACCCCGTCCAGCGCGACCCGCTGCACTATCAGGCGATGGGGCTGAGGGCGCTGCGGGCGGCAGCGGCGGAGGCCGGGCTGGACCGGGGCGACAGCGCCGCGGGGCGCGGCTGAGGGGGCCAGCCCCCATCCCGTTCCGGGATTCCCCCGGGGTTTTTGGACAAAGAAGAAGCGGATGCGGACGCAGAAGGAGGCAAAGATGGCGGACCTGTTGAGGCGGCCGTTCGGGACGCATGGCGAGGTGCATCGCATCACGCCGGAGAGCGCCGGGTGGCGCTATGTCGGCTTTGCCCTGCACCGTCTGCGTGCCGGAGAGCGCGTAGCGGAGGCGACGCAGGCGCGCGAGGTGATCGTGGTGATGGTCGAGGGCCGCGCGTCCGTTCGGGCTGCGGGGCAGGACTGGGGCGTCCTGGGCGACCGGATGGATGTCTTCGAGAGGACGCCGCCGCATTGCCTTTATGTCCCGAACGGACAGGACTGGGCGGCCGAGGCGGTGACCGACTGCATCATCGCGGTCTGTTCCGCGCCCGGTCATGGCGGACACGCGGCACGGCGGATCGGGCCGGACGGCATCACGCTGACGCAGCGGGGCGAGGGCAGCAACACCCGCTGGATCAACAACATCGCCATGGAGGCCGAGGACTGGTGCGACAGCCTGCTGGTCACCGAGGTCTTCACCCCCGCCGGCAACTGGTCGTCCTATCCCAGCCACCGTCACGACGAGGACGATTTCCCCCGCATCACCTATCTGGAGGAGACCTATTACCACCGCCTGAAGCCCGCCCAGGGCTGGGCGGTGCAGCGGGTCTATACCGACGACGGCAGCCTGGACGAGGTGATGGCGGTGCGCGACCATGACGTCGTCCTGGTCCCCCGCGGCCACCATCCCTGCGGCGCCCCCCACGGGTTCGAGCTGTATTACCTGAATGTCATGGCCGGGCCCCGCCGCAACTGGCGTTTCGTTCCTGCCCCCGAAATGGAGCAGGTCGGATGACCGCCCCCCGCAGCGTTGATCCGCGCCCCCGCCCCTTTCAGCTGGCTGCCTGTGCCGAGATGCTGTGGCCGGACCGGCCCATCGAATGGCGCGCCGCACGCCTGACAGAGATGGGGCTGGGCGTCGGTCTGTGGAACTGGGACAGCCATGACCTGGACAAGCTGGCCGGGGTCGGGGCGCGCTATACCATCATGAACGGCTATCTGCGCGGCCGTCTTGCGGATGCCGAAGGGGCGGCGATGCTGCTGGCATCGGCCGGGGAGGCGATAGAGGTCGGCAAGCGGCTTGGCGTGGCGCGGCTGAACCTGCACGGGACGGGCTTGGGCGATCACGGCATCCCCCTGTCCCGGCACGAGGTCGTCAGCGGCGCGATGTGGCTGCAGGCGCGCGACACGCTGAACCGCATCTGCGATCTGGCAGAACGGGAGGGCGTCGTCTTCACGCTGGAGAACCTGAACCAGCGCGACCATCCGGGCTGCCCGTTCGCATCGACGGGCGACGTGCTTGCGCTGGTCTCGTCCATCGACCGGCCCCAGCTGCGCATCAACGTAGACCTGTATCACACCCAGATCGGAGAGGGCGACCTGATCCGCTGGTGCGAACGCTGCCTGCCCTGGATCGGAGAGATCCAGGTCGCCGACAATCCGGGCCGCTTTGAACCCGGCACCGGAGAGATCGGCTTTGCCGCCATTGCGACCGCGCTGGTGCGGATGGGCTATGACGGGCCCGTCGGGATGGAGGCGTTCGCGCAAGGCGACAGCGACGCAGCCGTCGCGGCCTTTGTCAGCGCGTTCACGCCCGCACCCGCCGTATCCCTGGCCTGACGATCGTCGGGATCGAACCTGGTTGGGGACGCGCCGGCTTGCCCTTAGGCCGGCGGTCTGCACCTCCTCGTCTAGCGAAGCCAGCGGACCGTGACGTCCGATCCGATCGGCGTGATTAGCGGACTTGGGGCCACGCACAGGTCCTTGAGCGATAGCACGCCAATTCGCTTGGACAGCGCCCTGCCCTTGGCGCCGGTTGGCAAGGCCCGCAGGCGCGGGCCCCGTGGATGGACGACAGCGCGTCCGGGTCGGATCAGCGCGACAGGTCGATCAGGATCTTCAGCTGCGTGCCGGCCGGGTCCAGAAGCCGGTCGAACCCTTCGGTGATCGCCTCGTCCAGGCCGATCCGCCGTGTCACCACCTTGGCAGCGGGAAGCGCGCCGGACGCGATCATGCCCGCCACGCGCGGCCAGTAATGTGTGGGATAGGCCCAGCTGCCCCGCAGGTCGACATCCTTGAAGGTTACCGCGAACCAGTCCAGCGGGTTGTCATGCGGATGCAGGCCGGTCTGCACGACCACCCCCTGCTTGCGCACCGCGTCCAGGCAGGCCTTCAGTGCATGTTCGTTGCCCACGCATTCGATCGCAACGTCACAGCCCACGCCGCCCTCGGTCGCCGCGCGGACCGCGTCGCCGACCGACGCCTTGGTCGGGTTCAGCGTGACCACGTCGGGCAGCAGGTCGCGCACCAGCGCGAGCCGCGTCTCGTTCGGATCGGACACGAAAAGCCGCACGGCGCCCGCCGCCCGCGCGGCCATCAGCGTCAGCACACCGATGGGCCCCGCCCCCGTCACCAGAACGGAAGACCCGGCAAAGACCCCGCCCCGGTCGCAGGCATAGACCGCGACGGCCGCGGGCTCGATCAGGGCCACGGCCTCGTCGGACAGATCGTCGGGGATCCTGACGACGTTGTAGTCGTTCAGCAGCGCCCGTTCCGCCATGCCGCCCGAATGCCAGGACAGACCCGCCAGGGCCAGCTGGTCGGACAGGTGGAACAGCCCACGATCGGCATAGTAATCGCCCGACCGGGGCATGATCAGCGGCTGGACGGACACGCGGTCGCCGGGGGCCACGTGGGTGACGCCCGCACCCACGGCCTCGACCACGCCGCCGAATTCGTGGCCCAGGACCTGCGGGCCGTGGGCGCCGGTGAAGGCATGCGGCTCTTTAGGGACGAAGATCGGGCCATAGGCGTATTCGTGCAGGTCGGTGCCGCAGATGCCGCAGAAGGTGTTGCGGATCAGGACCTGACCCGCGGCGGGGTCGGCGGGGGCGTCGATCTCCTCGATGCGCAGGTCGCGGGCGGCGTGGAAACGCAGGGCTTTCATGGGATGCTCCGTTGAGAAAGGGGATCAGCGATAGACCAGGCCGCCATCCATGATGACGCATTGGCCGGTCATGTAGTCGCTGTCGGGGATGGCCAGATAGGATACCAGGCGGGCCACGTCCTCGGCGGTCTGCGACCGGCCCAGGGCGATGCCGCCCACGAAGGCGTCGAAGGTCTCGCCGACCTTGGCGCCGGTGACCTCGGCAAAGCGGGCGTCGATCTGGGTCCACATGTCGGTGCCCACGACGCCGGGGCAATAGGCGTTCACGGTGATGCCCTGGGCCGCGAACTCCTTGGCCGCCACCTGGGTCAGGGCACGGACCGCGAACTTGGTCCCGCAATAGGCGCCCAGCATGGCATAGCCCTCGTGCGCCGCGATGGAGGCGGCCGAGACGATCTTGCCCGTCCGCCCCTTGGCCTTGAACTGCGCGGCCGCGGCCTGGATGCCCCACAGGACGCCCTTGACGTTGACGGCGTGGATGCGGTCCATCTCGGCCTCGGTGATGTCGGCGATGGGCTGGACCTGCGCGATGCCCGCATTGTTGATCATCACGTCGAACCCGCCCAGATCGGCCTCGGTGCGGGCGACGGCGTCGATGACGGCGGCGCGGTCGGTGACATCCAGTCGGATCGTCGCCACGGGGCCGTCGATGGTGGCTGCGGCACGGTCCAGCGCGTCCTGGTCCAGATCGGCCAGCGCCACGGCCAACCCGTCGCGCGACAGGCGCTGTGCGATGGCCAGCCCGATCCCTCTGGCGGCGCCGGTGACCAGCGCCACCCTGTTGTCGGTGGTCATGATGTCTCTCCTTGGGAAAAGGCGGCCCGGCGAGGTGCCGGGCCGGCGCCGGTCAGGACAGGTGATGCACCGGCTGCAGCCCGTGGACGGGGGTCTCGATCCCCTCGGCCCGCGCCTTCAGCTGCAGCGCCAGGTACAGCGAGTAATGCCGCGACTGGTGCAGGTTGCCGCCATGGAACCACAGGCCGGGCTGCTGGGTCGGCTTCCACATGTTGCGCTGTTCGCCCTCCCACGGGCCGGGGTCCTTGGTGGTGCCCGATCCCAGGCCCCAGACCTTGCCCACCTTGTCGGCCACGTCCTGGCCGATCAGGTCCGCGGCCCATCCGTTCATCGACCCGTATCCGGTCGCATAGACGATCAGGTCGGCGGGCAGCTCCTCTCCGGTGTCCAGCAGGACGCCGTTCTCGGTGATCTCGACCAATTGGCCATGGGCCAGCTTGATCTTGCCATCGATGATCAGCTGGCTGGCGCCCACGTCGATGTAGTATCCCGATCCACGGCGCAGGTACTTCATGAACAGGCCGCTGTCATCGTCGCCGAAGTCCAGCTTGAACCCCGCCTTTTCCAGCCCCGCATAGAAATCGGCGTCGCGTTCGCGGATCTGGTTGTACAGCGGGATCTGCCACTGGTGCATGATCCTGTAGGGCAGCGAGGCAAAGATCAGGTCGGCCTTTTCGGTCGTCATGCCGCCCGCGACGGCCTCCTCGGAATAAAGCGCGCCCAGACCGATCTCCATCAGGCTGTCGGATTTCACGATATGGGTCGAGGATCGCTGGATCATCGTGACATCGGCGTCATGTTCCCAAAGCGCCGCGGCGATGTCATGGGCCGAATTGTTCGACCCCACGATCACGACCTTCTTGCCGGCATAGGCGTCGGGGCCGGGATGCTTGGATGAATGGTGCTGTTCGCCCTTGAAGCGGTCCATGCCGGGGAAGTTCGGGACGTTCGCCTTGCCCGACATGCCGGTGGCCAGGACCAGCTCCTTCGGGTGCAGGGTGACCTGCTCCCCGTCGCGGTCCACCACCACCGTCCATTCGCCCTTGGCCTCGTCGTAGCGGGCCGACTTGCAGGTGCTGCGGGTCCAGTAGTTCAGCTCCATCACCCGCGTGTACATCTCCAGCCAGTCGCCGATCTTGTCCTTGGGGGCAAAGACGGGCCAGGTGTCGGGGAACTTCAGATAGGGCAGATGGTCGTACCAGACCGGGTCGTGCAGGCACAGCGATTTATAGCGGCGCCGCCAGCTGTCGCCGGGCCGGTCGTTGGTGTCGATGATGATCGCGGGCACACCCAGATGCCGCAGCCGCGCACCAAGTGCGATGCCCCCCTGCCCGCCGCCGATGATCAGCGTGTGGGGCTGGCGCGAATATCCCAGCTCGGCCGCCTCGGCCTCACGCTCCTCGCGCCAGCTGGGGCGGTTCTTGCCGGCGCCGTGCTTGGCGCCCATCGGGCGGGACGGGCCCTTGGCCTCCTCATGGCCCTTCAGCTCCTGCAAGGCGGTCAGCAGCGTCCAGATGCGCCCGTCGCGCAGGCGGACCAGGCCATAGCCGCGCCCGACCTTGGTTTCGAAATTGAACCACGCGGTGACGACACCGTCGTCATCAGACACGGGTTCGGCCGGGTCCACCCGCCAGCCGGTCGGTGCGATGTGGCCCAGTTGCGCCCGCAGCATGTCGGCCACCTGGTCCGGCCCCTCCAGCGTGCGGATGTTCCAGGTAAAGCTGACCAGGTCGCGCCAGTGGCAATCGGTTGCGAACAGCGCCTTGGCGTGGTCGATGTCGCCCGACTCCAGCGCCTGGCCCAGATCGTCCAGCACCGCCTGCGCGCGCTGTTCGGCTGTGGTGTCCAGCATGATGGTTCCTCCCTCAAATCGGTCTCCCGAAGCGGAGGGTGCAGGCCGTTACCCGGTCGCGCACAGCAAAATCGACCGCCGCGGCGCGGCAATCGCATGCCGCGGCGCAACACCGTTGCACGCGCAACGCGCGCGCAACATCACCCCAGGGCGCGCAACCGGCGCAGGACCGTGGACCGGTTGACGCCCAGCCTGCGTGCCGCCAGCGCCATGTTCCCCCCGCAGGCCGCCAGCACCTGCTGCAGGTCATCCTTCGGCACCCCGGCGGGTGCCGCGGCCTCCAGCAGCGGCGGCGGCAGATCGTGGCTGTCGATCACCCGCCCCCCGGCCAGCAGGGCCGCGGCCTGAAGGGTGGACGCCAGCTCGCGCAGGTTGCCGGGCCAGCGCCGCGCCTTGAGGTCGGCCCGCGCCCGCGCCGACAGCCGCAGCCCGTCGGCGGATGCCGCGCGCAGCAGGCGGTCCAGCACCCAGTCCAGATCCTGGCGCAGATGCAGCGGCGGCAGGTCCAGCGCGGCCCCCGCGATGCGGAAGAACAGGTCCGCCCGGAACCGCCCGTCGCGCACGTGCTGCCCCAGATCGCAGCGCGTCGTGGCGATCACGCGCAGCTTGCACCCGGCCAGCGACCGCAGCAGCACCGCCTGCGCGGCCGTGTCCAGATCCTCGACCCCCTTTAGGAACAGCGTGCCCTGCCCGTCCGCGGGCAGCGGCGCCTGCCCCTGTCCGCACCCCGCGCAGTCGAAGACGTGAAAGGGCGCGGCATCCGTTCGGCACATGTGGATGGCGCGGGCCAGCCGCTCCTTGCCTGTGCCGGTCTCGCCGCGGATCAGCAGCGGCACCGCGCTGTCCGCCAGGCGCGCGGCACGTTCCAGCAGCGCCTGCATCGCGGGGTCGGGACCGGCAAGGCTGGACAGCCCGCCGGGCAGCAGCGGCTGGCTGCGCGGCTTGCGGGCGGCCTGGGGCGCAATGGCATGACCGAACAGCGCCCGGCCGTCGCGCAGGCGGATCACCCGATCCTCGGTCGGGCGGCCCCGCATCAGGTCGGGCAAGTCGTCCACCGACAGGTCGGTCACCTGGTCCAGCCGCTGGCCCAGCAGCGCGGTTCCCGGCGACAGCGCGGCCTGGGCCGCATGGGTCAGGCCGATGATCCGCCCCGCCCCGTCCAGCGCTATCGCGGCCTCGGGGTCCACCTCCAGGAACTCCGGGCTGGAGGACAGGCGCAGCACCCAATCGCTGCGCGTCATCGCCATCAGGTTCGCCATCTCGATCCGCCGGGCCGAGGTGCGCACCAGGTTCATCGCCAGGTTCTGGCTGGCCTTGGGCTGGGGCGACCGCAGCAGCGACACGTCCAGCACCGCCGCCAGCTGACCCGAGGTATCGAAGATCGGCGCCGCCGTGCAGGACAGCGGCGTGTGATGCAGGTCGAAATGGTCGCTTTGATGGATCGTCACCGCCTCTCCGGTATAAAGGCAGGCCCCGACGCCGCAGGTCCCGGCCAGATGCTCGGACCAGTCCGACCCCAGATACAGGCCCGCCGCGCGCAAATCGTCCTGGAACCGCGTGTCGCCGAAGAAGTCCACCGTCACGCCCTTGGCATCCGCCAGCAGCAGGACATAGTTCTGCCCCGCCACCTGCCGGAACAGCGCGCCCAGTCCCGACCGTGCGATGGCGATCAGGCGTTCGGACTGTTCGCGATGGCTGCGCAGCTCCGTCTCGGTGACGATATGCGCCGGAGAGGGCTTGGACGGGTCCAGGCCGTAACGCTCGATGCAGCGTCGCCAGCTGGCCTGCACGACGCTGTCGCGCCCGGTCGCCTGTCCCTGCAGCACGCGGTCGATCTCGTCGACATGGTCGATGTCGCGCATGGCCCTCCCTCGCCTTGCGGCAGCCCTCCCGATCAACGCACAGCAGGGCCGCGCTGTCCATACGACCTAAGACAGGCTCGCGACTGCCGCCGGACGATCCTGCCCTCGGCTGCGGTTGCGGTCGAACCGACTGCCTAACCTCCGACGGATGCATCTGTGTGGAATTTTAGTCCAATCAAGACCCTCGTGAGACAAGTCAAGTGTCCCTCCAGGCCCTGCCCGGCGTCCTGATCGAGACCGTCAATTTAACCGCAGCCATTACGCTGCTTCCGGCGTAGGCGGCCTCACGCTTCGTGATGGCGGTCACGGGGATCCCGGCGACGGCGACCCCGAACATCCTCGCCATCTTCAAGGATGCGATTATGGCCCAGTTGATCATCTGTGCGCTGCTGCTCGTGGACTGCTTCAAGGACACTGAACCGGCGATCCTGATCCTTACCCCATCCTACAGTTCACCGCACAGAAGGTCAGCCAAGACGCCTCGGACCTCAGCATAATCGTGATATTCAATTATGACATGTCCACGGCTATGACATGTCCACGGCCACCAAATCGGCCTGCTTGTCGAAGCCAGCGTGGTTTGCGTCTAGGGTGACACTGCCGTTCACGCACGTGTGCTGTCGCGTCTCCTGCCTTAACGGTGCTGGCGCTGGTCAACTATCTGCCTAGGTGCCCGTCTTCCAAAGCGACAATGGTGCTGCCGCCCCAACCCAGGACCTGACTGACCGATCACCCGCAGGGTGACCGATGACCGGCTGCACCAACTCGACCGCCAGCCTCCTTAGGCATCCTGCTGCGCGGCGAAGTCCAAGACATAGCACGTGCCCGGCTGCGCGTCCCGCCATTCGGACCGGCCGCGCAGCTGGCGCGCCATTCCCGCGATCAGCGTCATGCCCAGGCTGCTGGCCTCGGCCGCGTCGAAACCGGCCGGCAGGCCCCGGCCCCGGTCGCAGACCGTCAGCCGCAGCTGGCCCGGATCAATGACGCGGATGGTGACCTGAACGGACCCACCAGCCTTGGAATAGGCATATTTGAACGCGTTCGTCACCAGCTCGTTCGCCAGCAGGGCCAACGGGATCGCCTGGTCGGTCACCAGCTTGACCGGCGCAAAGTCGCATTCCAGGGACAGCCCCGGCCCGGCCGCCTCGCGCAGCTGAGTGCACAGCGCGCCCATGAACGGGGCAAGGTCGACCATGTGGACCTCGTTCGCGCGCCACAGCTGGTCGTGAACCTGCGCGATGGTCATGACGCGCCCCTGGGCGTCGTCCAGAACCCGCGCCAGCCCCGGGTCCGAGATCGCGTGACGCTGCATGCCAAGCAGGCCCGCGACCATCGCAAGGCTGTTCTTGACGCGGTGGCTGATCTCTCGGGTCAGGATCTCCTGATGGGTCAGGGCGTCCTGAAGCCGGGCTTCGCTGGCACGCAGCGCCTCCTCGACCCGGTGCCGTTCCAGCGCCACCCCGATCAGGTTGGCGAAACCCTGAAGGAAGGCCAGGTCGGCCGGGCTGAACCACCCCTCGTTCGGGCTGTCCACCTCCAGAACGCCGTACCGGTCGCCGTCGCCCTGGATCAGCACGTTGATCGCGCGCAGGATGCCGTGTTCCGCCAGCAGGCTGGGCGTGCGGAACCGCGTTTCCTTGGACAGGTGGTTCGAGATGACCGGCTCTCCGGTCTGGAAGGCATAGCCCGTCGGGCTTTCCGCGTCGGCACCGACGCGGGCATGCCCCACGACCCCGTCCCTCCAGCCGACGCCGGACTTGACCAGAAAGCGGCCCTCGGCAGGCAGGTATTCCATCACCTTGCAGAACTGGCTGTTCAGGCCAAGCGCGCAGACGCGCGACGCCTCCTGCAGCATGTCGGTCACGTCGCGGGCGCGCAGCGCGTATTCCCCGAAGGCGGCCGTCAGCTTCTGCTGGCGCAGGCGATAGGCCAACTCCTCGGCGACATCGCCGCATTTGGCAGGCGCGGCGGCCCGGGAGATCCGGTGGTCCTCGTCCATGGCGTTCCCTCTCTCTGTTCAGGCCCGATCTGCTGAACGGTCCGGCAGCGCATGCGGTGAACAGGGCGGTCATGCGGGCTGATGGCCCTGCCCCGCCGGTGCAACGCATCAAGGCATAACACCCTCCCGCCCAAATGGCTGCATCCGATCGTCCCCGGCCCGGTCGCTGGACGCCTCAGGACCCCGGTGCGTCCTGTCCGGTCAGGACCTCTGCCAGCAGCGGGTTGGGAAAGCGGCGCTGCAGCGTCACGGCATAGAACGTCTCGCTGATGCCTCCCAGCTGCGCGGCCTCGATCAAGGTGCCGGCCTGCAATTCGTCCCGCACGACGATGGGCGGGATCACGGCCAGACCGGCACCGTCGCGCGCCAGAAGACGCAGCATCGCCATGTCGTCCGCTTCGGCAGCGATCAGCGGCACGATGCCCGACCGGGCCATCAGCGCATCGAAATCGGCACGCAGGGCGGTTTCCGGCACCGGCAGGACCAGCGGTTCCGACCGCAGCAATTCGTCCGGCGACCGGCCGCTGCCCACCAGGCGGGGCAGTCCGATCAGGCCGACGGGCTGGTCGGCAAGCCGGTGCACCAGCCACAGGCTGGCCGCATCGCGCGCCGGGGCATGGTTCGTCAGCACCACGTCCAGCGACAGGCCCTCCAAGCCGCGCAGCAGCTCGGCCTGCATCCCCGACCGCAGCACCACCTCGACATCCGGGCGCCCGATCAGCGGGCGCAGGAACTGCATCTGGAAATTCCGCGACAGCGTCGCAAGCGCCCCGATCCGCAGCGCGCGGCGCCCGCGCCCCGTCTCGCGCAGGGTGGCGGACAGGTCGTCCGCGGTCCGAAAGATCGCCTCGGCATGATCCAGCGCGATGCGGCCGGCCTCGGTCAGGACCAAGCCGCGGCCGCGCCGTTCGAACAGGTCGTGGCCCAGGGCCGCCTCCAGCACGCGCACCTGCGATGACAGGGCGGATTGCGACAGGTTCAGCCGCCGCGCGGCGCCCGTCAGCGTGCCGTCCAGCGCGACGGCCCGGAACAAGCGCAGGTGATGAAGGTTCAGCATCGTTCGACCTGACAGAACGTTTCAGCGCAGAATATGTAATTTTCAGAAGCATGGCCAGAGGCTATCCGACAGGGACCCTTCCATCGGAGCCCGCGCCATGATCCTGCCGCTGACATTCTTCGGACCCCTCCTGCTTGTTGCCGCCGCGGTGCCGACCCGCGCCCGATCCGTTCCGCGCCTGGCCGAGGCCGCGGGCCTTGCCGCCCTGGCGCTGGCGCTGATCGGCACGGTGCAGCTTCTGCTGACCGGGCCGCAATCGCTGACGCTGGCGCCGGGCATCCGCCTTGGGCTGGACGCGGTCGGTGCGACAATTTCCGTGCTGGTCGCCTTCGTGGGCTGGATCGTCCTGCGCTATTGCCGCAGCTATCTGGTGGGCGAGGCACGCGCCGCACGGGCTCAGGGCGGCATCCTGGTGGCGCTGGCCGCGGTGCTTGTCCTGGCGCTGGCGGGCGATCTGATCCTGATCGCGCTGTGCCTTGGCGTCATCGGCATCGCGATGCGCGACCTGCTGCTGTTCTATCCGGACCGTCCGGCCGCACGCCGCGCCGCGGCCAAGTTCACCTGGGTGTGGTGCGCGGGCGATGCGATGCTGGTCGTGGGGGTGGTCCTGACCTGGGTGGCGTTCGGCACGACCGATCTGGCATCGATCAATGCGGCCGCGACGGCCGGCCCGCTGCCCCTGGCCGCGAAGGGCGCGGTGGCCGCCCTGGTCCTGGTCGCGCTGCTCAAGACGGCGGCCTTTCCCGTGCAGGGCTGGCTGACCGAGGTGATGGAGGCGCCGACCCCCGTCTCGGCGCTGCTGCACGCGGGGATCATCAACGCGGGTGGTCTGCTGCTGATCCGCACCGCCGATCTGGTGCAGGCGGTCCCCGGCGCCATGGCGGCGCTGGTCCTGCTGGGCGGCCTGTCGGCGCTGTTGGGCGCGATGGTCATGCTGACGCAAAGCGCGGTCAAGACGGCGCTGGCCTGGTCCACCGTCGCCCAGATGGGGTTCCTGCTGCTGCAATGCGGGCTGGGCCTGTGGACGCTGGCGCTGCTGCATGTCGTGGCCCATTCGCTGTACAAGGCCCATGCCTTCCTGGCGGCGGGACAGGCGGTCCGGGCGGTGGCTGCGGCCCGGCGGCCCGGCCCGGTCGCGGTGCCCGGCGCGGGTGCGGTGGCACGCGCCTTCGGGATGGCGCTGGTCCTCTACGCGGTCGTCGCGCTGGTCTTCTGGGCGATCGGCGGGACCAAGTCGGCGCAGGCGCTGGCCCTTGGGGCGATCCTGATCTTCGGCACGGCCTATCTGGTGGCCCAGGGCCTGGCCGATGCCGCACCCCGCGCGCTGACGCAGCGCACGGCGGTGGCCTCGCTTGCGACGGCCACGGGATATTTCGGCTTTCACCTGCTGGCGGACAGGCTGTGGGGGTCGTCGCTGCCGCTGCCGCCGGTCCCCGGCGCGCTGGAATGGGCGCTGATCGCGCTGGTGCTGGTCTCGTTCGGGCTGATCGCGGTCGCACAGGCCCTGTTTCCGCTGTGGATGCATCATCCGGCGACGGCCGCCCTGCGCGTCCACCTGGCCAACGGGCTGTACATCAACGCCCTCTTCGACCGGATGATCGGCGGTTTCCGCATCGCCCGGCCCCACTGATCCCCGACATCGTCCCCTGCGGAGGCTTTCATGTTCCTTGACCGTTCCAACCTGATGACCGATCACGCCGCCGGCCTGCTGGGCGCCGCGACGGCCGCCGCGGCCGCGATCCCGCCGGCCTTTCCCCTGGCGGCAACCGTGGCCGTCAGCCCGTTCCTGGGCCAGACCGACGACGACCTGCCCCGAGCCGCCGCCCGGCTGACCCGCGTCGCGGGCCTGTCGCCGATCCGTCCGCGCGAAGACATTCGCGCCCTCGTCGGAGCCGGTCGCATCAGCGACGATGACCTGGCGGCGGCGCTGATCGCCTGCACCTCGCCGCTGAAGCCGGTGGATCTGGCCACGCTGAAGCTGCGCTTGAACGCGCCGGCCCCCGCGCCCAGGGCGCTGCCGACGCTGGCCGATCTGGCCGCACGCCGCCACGGCATCGACTGGCCCCAGATCATCGCCCGCAGCATCGGGCTGTGGGCCGCGGGCCGGTTCGATCAGGGGCAGGCGCTGTGGACGCCTGCCCCCGGCCTGGGCGCCTTTGCGGCGTGGCGGGAATGGGCGGTCAACGACCTGACCCCCGAAATCGCCGGATTGCGGGGGTTCTGCGCGCATGTCGCCGCCGCGCCCGACACGCCCGACCGGGCCATCCTGCGCGCCGCGGCCAGCCTGGGCCTGACGCCCGATGCCGCCCCGACGGCGTTTCACCGGCTGCTGGTCGATCTGGGGGGCTGGGCGCAGCATGCGCGCTGGCTGTCCTGGCAGGCCGAACAGGCGGGCGGCACCGACACCACGCTGACCGACCTGCTGGCGATCCGCCTGATCTGGGAAGAGGCGCTGCTGGCCCATGCCCCCGACCTGGCCGAGGGCTGGGCAGGCATCGTCCGGGACCATGCCCGGCCCCTGGAGCCGTCGCCCGACCAGGTGGTCGACGCGATCCTGCAGGAGGCATCCGAACGCGCCTATCAGCGCGGGCTGATCGCGCAATTGTCCGCACCGCGCCCGGCTGCCGCACGTCCGGCGCTGCAGGCGGTGTTCTGCATCGACGTGCGGTCCGAGGTGTTCCGGCGCGCGCTGGAACGGGTCGCCCCCGATGCCGAAACCTTGGGCTTTGCCGGGTTTTTCGGCCTGCCGCTGGCCTATCGCCCGCAGGGCAGCGACCTGGCCGAGGCGCATCTGCCCGTGCTGCTGGCCCCGTCGCTGTCGGCCCGCGACCGCACCACCGACGACGCCGAGGCGCATGCCCGCATCGTGGCCCGCACCGCCCGGGCCTGGGGCCGGTTCCGGCAGGCGGCCGTGTCCTCCTTTGCCTTCGTCGAGGCAGCCGGCCCGCTATACGGGGTCAAGCTGTTGCAGGGCGCGCTTGGCCGGGCCAGGATGCCAACCGCCACCGCGACACCGCACCTGTCCGCGCCGATGGACCCCGCCGAAAAGGGGGCAATCGCGGCCGGCGTGCTGCGCGCGATGGGGTTGGTGGGGGGGCAGGCGCGGGTCGTCCTGCTGGTCGGGCATGGTGCGTCGGTGACGAACAATCCCCATGAAAGCGCCTATCACTGCGGCGCCTGCGGCGGGCGCAGTGGAGAGGTCTCGGCCCGTGTGCTGGCGGGTCTGCTGAACGATCCCGACACCCGTGCCGCCCTGCCCGCCCACGGCATCGCGCTGCCCGACGACACGCTGTTCGTGGCCGCCCTGCACGACACAACGACCGACCGCGTGACGCTTTTTGCCGACGACGCCCCGGCCGGCCACGCGCCAGACCTGGCCCGCACGACGGACTGGCTGGCCGCCGCAGGCGCCCTGACCCGGGCCGAGCGGGCAGAGCGCCTGCCCGGCGCGACGCCCGCGACCATCGCCGCCCGCGCGACCGATTGGGCCGAGACGCGCCCCGAATGGGGGCTTGCTGGCTGCGCGGCCTTCATCGCCGCACCGCGCGCCACCACGCGCGGCCTGGACCTTGGCGGGCGCGTCTTCCTGCACAGCTATGACCGGGCGCTGGACCCCGACTTCAGGGTACTGGAGCTGGTCCTGACGGCCCCGGTCGTCGTCGCCAGCTGGATCAGCCTGCAATATTACGGCTCGACCGTGGCGGCCCCGCTGTTCGGCGGCGGCAACAAGCTGATCCACAACGTGACCGGCGGCATCGGCGTCGTCGAGGGCAATGGCGGGCGGCTGCGCGCGGGTCTGCCATGGCAGGCGGTCCATGACGGCACCCGCCCCGCGCACGATCCCCTGCGGCTGACTGTGATGCTGGATGCGCCGACATCGGCCGTCGATGCGGTCCTGTCCCGCCATCCGCAGGTCGCCGCGCTGTTCGACAACGGCTGGCTGCATCTTCTGACGCTGGACGCCGGGCGCATCGACGCGCGCTATCACCCCCGGAACGGTTGGCGCAGGGAGGGCGCATGACGGTCCCCTCGGCCGCGGACGGAAACCAGCGCGGCGCGTAACGCTGTTCCCCCCGGCCGCAGCGATGATCACCGCGGTCAGCGTGCCGCACCGGCGATGGCGGACGTTCCACGTTCGATCCATGGACTACGGGCCGCCGTTTGATCATGCAGCGGCCTGTCCTGCCCTGTTGCCATCAGCTTCGGTGCGCATTGCCGGTGGCGGGAATGATCGGCGCGCGAATGACCCTTTCGGGCGTCAGTTCAAAAAGACTCAGCGACGCACCATCGGGTCGAGTGCAGGTCTGCGCTCCGGTTCGTCCGACAGCCCGTGCCGCTACGCGCGGGCGGACGGCGGCCGCGGGGGACAAGGGTCGGGGCATTCCGACGGACCTTTGCGTTTCCCTGTACCGGACCTTGGTACGATCCGCAGGGATCGCGGATATGGTTTCATGCAGGGGTGTTCAACGGCCGCAAGACGGCCCCCGTTGCGGAGAGATACGATGATCCCCACCATTCACATGACGAACCGCCCCTTTCGGATGCGGCTGGCGGTGCTGCTGCTGGCGGGCGCGGCGATTGCCGCCCCCGTATCAGTCCGGCTGGACCCGGATGCGGGCCTGCGGCTGACATCCGCGATGGCCTTCGCCAAGGACGGCAACCGGGGCGGTGACGACAGTGGCGGGCGCGGTGGCGATGATCGCGGCGGTGACGACCACGGTGGTCGCGGTGGTGACGATCACGGTGGTCGCGGCGGCGACGACCATGGCGGGCGCGGGGGCGACGATCGCGGCGGCGATGACCACGGTGGGCGCGGCGGCGATGATCGTGGGGGTGACGACCACGGCGGCCGGGGGCGGGGTCGCGATGACGGGCATTCGGACGATCACGGCGGGCATGGCCGTGGCCGCGACGACCGTCCGTCAGGCACGCCGGGTGGCGGCACGGTCGGCGGGGGTGCCGCGGGGTCGCGCCCGACCGAGATCGAACGATCTGCCCGCGGGATCGAGGTCTCCTATGCCGACGGCTGGCGCGAGGAGCTGGAGAACGGGCGATACGAGCTGAAGGACGCCCAGGGCCGCACCGTCGTCGAACGGCGCGCCACGACCGAGGACATGCAGCGTCTGTCCGAGTTCAGCCGCTGATCCCGGCCACCCCACCGAATGGCGCAACGCTAGCCGTTGCGCCATTCCTTTTGCGCCAGAAGCGCGGCCTCGGTCCGGTTGCGCAGGTGCAGCTTCTGCAGGATCTGCGTCATGTGGTGTTTGACCGTGCGTTCCTGCACGTCGGTGCGCCGCGCGATCTCCTTGTTGGACAGGCCTTCGGACACCAGCCGCAGGACCTCCTCCTCTCGCGGGGTCAGCAGGTCCAGGCCATCGCGGGACGAGGGCACGGGGCTGCGCATCCGCGCCAGCATCCGCGCCGCCAGCGACGGGGCGACGTGGCTTTCGCCCTGCATCAACCGTTCCAGCGTGGCGACCAGTTCGGCCCCGCCGATGCCCTTCAGCAGATAGCCCCGCGCGCCCCCCTCCAGGGCGGCAAAGACCGCGTCGCCGTCCTCGGACACGGTCAGCAAGACCATCACCGGCGCGGGCTGCAGCAGGGCGATGCGTTCCAGCGCCCAAAGCCCGCCCTGCGGCATCGACAGGTCCAGCAGCACCAGGTCCGGCGCATGGCTGCGCGCCGCCTCGACCGCCTCGGCGCCCGAGGCGGCGGTGGCCACGACGGCAAAGCGGCCGCTTTCCTGCAGCGTGCGCGCGACGCCTTCGCGGAACAGCGGATGATCGTCCGCCACCACAACCCGATGCCCGCTCATGTCTCGACCTCCATCCACAATTCCGTGCGCCCGGAGCGCCGCTCCAGTCCAAAGCGGCCGCCAAGCGATTCGACCCTGTCGCGCAATCCCTGCAGGCCCAATCCCGGCGCGTGGTCCGCGGCAGGACCCGCACCCGCATCCGCAACCGTCAGGCGCAGCATCCCCGCCCCGCCCTGCAGGCGCACCGCGACATCCGCGCCGCCGGCATGGCGGGCGGCGTTGTTCAGCCCCTCCTGGACAAAGCGATAAAGGCAGATGCGCAGGCCCGGCGTCAGGGGCGGCGCGTCGTCCGTCTCAAGCTGCACCGCGACCGGGGCCGGAACGCGCGCCTGATGCGCCTCGACCGCCAAGCGCACGATCGCCTCGGCGGGTAGATGCGCCAGTTCCGGCAGGACCAGGCCCTTGGAGATCTGGCGGATCTCGGCCATCGCGCGGTCCAGCGCCTGCTGGATCGCGGCCATCTCGTCCGGCGCCGGGGTGGGGGTGCGCGCAAGCGCGTCCAGCCGCAACCGGGCATAGGCCAGGTCCTGAGCCGGCCCGTCATGCAGATCGGCGCCGATCCGGCGCAGGCCGCCCTCGGTCGTGGCGGCGGCACGCCCGGCGGCCTCTTGGACCTGCAGGCGCAGCAGGTCGTTGCGCTCGGACAGGCGGCGCATGTCGGCCAGCCGGCGGTCCAGGTCGCGGCGCTGGCGGTCGATGGTCCGGCTGCCCTGGCGCACGATTGCATAAAGCACCAGCCCCAGGGACAGCCCGCCCCCGCCCACGCCCGCAAGCGCCGTCAGACGCGCGGCCTGCAGGTCCGCCTTGAGCGCGGGATCGGCGACGTAAAGTTCGGCGACCGCGATGATCTCTCCGGTCCAGTCGGCGCGGATGGGGCTGTAGATCTCCAGCAGCGGCATCCCGAGCGCGTGTTCGGCGCGGTCCTCCTCCTCGGCGTCATCCTCGAAGATGGCGGCGATGCGTCCCGCCCAGGCCTGGGACAGCTCCTCGGACAGGGGAAACGTGCGGCCGATCAGGTCGGGGTCGGATGCCGCGATGATCACCCCGCCCTGCGTCCAGACCTTGTAGGACAGGATGCGGCCGCCCATCTCGGTCGCCGGCAGAACCTCGGACAGGGCGCGTCGCATGGCGGGGGACGGGGCGGTTCCGGCGACGTGATACTCGACCAGCGGGTGCAGGAAACTGTCCATGTAAAGCGCCGCCGCCGTCGCCGTATTGCGGACCACCACCTGCCGGATCCGGTCCGTCAGAAGCCACGCGGCCAGCGCCATGAACACCGCCAGGACCAGCCCGCCCACGACGGCAAAGCGCGTGGCCAGGCTGGCCTTGGTCCAGAATGCAGGGGTCGCGTCGCGAATGGTCATGCCGGACCATCGCCGGTTTGCCGCGCCGTGACTACTGGACGCAGGTACAGGTCGGATGGCGGAGCGGCATCGGATCGTCGGGCATGGCAGGACGGCAACACCCGTGGTCCGCAACCCCGTCAGGCCGCCACCTTCGACGCCGGGTCACCCTGTCCCGGCACGATCCGCAGGGCGCGCAGGGCGTTCAGGATCACGGCCACGTCGATCACCTCCTGCAGGATCGCGCCTTGCACCGGTGACAGATGGCCCAAGGCGGCAGCGGCCATGCCCAGGCCCGACAGCCCGATCCCCGCCACGACGCTTTGCAGCGCGATGCGGCGCGCGCGTTGCGCGATCTCGATGCCGGGCAGCAGCGGATCCAGCCGATCGACCAGCAGGACGACATCCGCCGCCTCCGCCGAGGCGGCGGCCCCGCGTGCGCCCATCGCCACGCCGATATCGGCGGCGGCCAGCGCGGGCGCGTCGTTCACCCCATCGCCCACCATCATCACCGGGCCCGATCCGCGTGCGGACAGCACCAGCCGGACCTTGTCGTCCGGGCTTAGCCCGGCCTGCACATCGTCCAGTCCAAGCCCGCGCGTGACCGCCATCGCGACCGCGCGTCGGTCGCCCGTGGCCAGCAGGATGCGCCCGATCCCGCGGCGGCGCAGCCCGGCCAGCAACGCGGGCATGCCCGGCCGCAACGCGTCCGCCAGGACCAGGTGCCCCGCCAGGACGCCATCGACGCCCAGGGACACGACCACCGCGCCTTCCTCGCGCAGGGGCGCGTTCGTGGGCGCAAGGCCCAGCTGCGCCAAGACGAAATCGGTGCCGCCCACGACGACCGCATGACCGTCCACGATGCCCGCCACGCCTTCGCCCGGGGTTTCCACCACCGCCGCAGGCACCGGCAACGGTGCCCCCGCCGCGGCCGCGACGATGGCCCGCGCGATCGGATGGCCCGAGGCCTGGTCCAGCGCCGCGGCAAGGCGGATCATCTGGTCGGGCGACAGGTTGCCCGTCGGCTGCACAGACACGATCCGGGGGCGCCCCTGGGTCAGGGTGCCGGTCTTGTCCAGGATCAGCGTGCGGATGCCGGCCAGCGCCTCCAGCGGCTTTGCGCCCTTGATCAGCACGCCGAAATGCGCCGCCCGCGACAGCCCCGCGACCAGGGCCACCGGCACGGCCAGGATCAGTGGACAGGGCGTTGCCACGACCAGGACCGCCACCGCCCGGATCGGATCGCCCGTGACCCACCACGCGGCGGTCGCCAAGGTCACCGTGACCGCCAGGAACAGCATCGCGTATCGGTCGGCCAGACGCGCCATCGGCGCCTTGGACGCCTGCGCGGTCTCCACCAGGCGGACGATGCCGGCATAGGTGCTGTCGGCGGCGCGACGGGTGGCGCGGAGGTCGAACGCATCGCCCAGATTGGTCGACCCGCTCATCACCTCCTGGCCCTGCGTCCGGCGCAGGGGCATGGATTCGCCGGTCAGCGCCGACTGGTCCAGCAGCGCGCCCGGACCCGCCACCGTCCCGTCCACCGGGGCGACCGCGCCCTGCCGGATCAGCAACAGGTCGCCGGGCCCGATTCGATCCAGCGCGACCTCGACCAGGCTGTCGCCCCGATGCAGGGTGGCCGTACGGGGGACGCGGGACAGCAGGTCGGTCATCTCGCGCCGGGCGCGGCCTGCGGCAAAACCCTCAAGGAACGTGCCGCCGGAATACATCAGCGCGACCACCGCGGCCGCCAGCGTCTCTCCGAAGATCAGCGCGGCGGACATGGACAGCGCGGCCACGATGTCCAGCCCGACCTCTCGGCGCGCCAGGCTGTGCAGGATCTGGGCCAGCAGGGCCGCCAGAACGGGGATCACCCCCGCGCCGAAGGCAAGCGCCGCCGCATCGGGCCGCCCCGCCGCCAGCAGGCCTAGCCCGGACAGCAGGCCCAGCACCGCAACCGCCAGCAGGGCGACGTCGGCGCGGTCCGCAAGCATGGCCTTCATCATCGACACGCCCCGTTGATCGCGCCCCTGCCCCGGATGCTACGCCTGAACGCGGCCCCGTCAAAGCGTTCGCGCAGGCAACGCCTGCCCGCCGGGGTTGTAAGGTTGCTGCAAGGTCCGCCGTCCACTGCTGTGCGCATCGAAACACCCGTGACGGAGAGATCCATGCGTACCCCCCTTCTTGCCCTGATGCTGGCCGGACTGGCCTTTCCCGCTTTGGCCGCAGACCGCTGCGACGTGGCCCAGGCCGACTGGCGCCCGGTCGAGGAACTGACCGCCGCGCTGACCGCGAAAGGCTGGACCGTCAGCAACGTCAAGACCGAGGACGGCTGCTACGAGGTCTATGGCCACGACCAGGACGGCAAGCGCGTCGAGACGTTCTTCGACCCCGCCACCTTCGAGGCGGTGGGCGATGACGACTGACAGGGTACGCGTGTGGGACGGCTTCGTGCGGCTGTTCCACTGGTCGCTTGTCGCGCTGATCGCGGGGGCCTGGCTGACCGCCGATGGGCCCAAGATCGTGCACGAGCGCATGGGTTATGTCATCGCGGCGCTTATCGCGGCGCGCGTGATCTGGGGGCTGATCGGCCCCCGCCATGCCCGCTTCACGGATTTCGTCCGCGGGCCGCGCCCGGTGCTGGCCCATCTGCGCGACCTGCGGGCGGGCCGCGAACGCCGCTATCTGGGCCACAACCCGGCGGGCGGCGCGATGATCGTGGCGCTGCTGCTGACGGTCGCGGGCACCGCGCTGACCGGCTGGCTGCAGACGACCGACGCGTTCTGGGGATCGTCCACGATGGAGGAGGTCCACGAGGTTCTGGCCACGCTGATCCTGGTGCTGGCGTCGCTGCATGTCGCGGGCGTCCTGGTCGAGAGCCTGCGCCACCACGAGAACCTGGTCCTGTCGATGCTGACCGGCAAAAAGCGCCCCCTCTCCGACAGGGACCGCGGCTGAGGCGTGGCGCCCCGGCCGCGGCCACCGTGCCCCGCAGCATCGTCGCGCGATCCACACCGATTTGATTGTGGCCGGCTTTGTACCGGCCAACCACCCGGTCGGCCGGGGGGCCTCGTGCAAATGGCCCCTGTCGCTGCATCCTTGGAGCACAGTCGAGATGTGAATTTCGTGCAGCATTCTCGCTGCGTGCCGACAAAAGGCAAAGCAAAGCTGCACTCCGGCGCTGACCGGTGAGATGCGGCGTCCGGGCCGATGACATCCTTGCTGATCCTCGCACCCGACACAGGGCATCGAACCATTGCCGCACGCTATTGCCGGTTACCGCTGCCCTGCGCGTGATCCGCGGCGGTGATGACGTCGCGATCCCGAATGCAGGCTATCTCCACTGCGGTTCGCGTCACCCGGATGGCCTCGCATCGCGATTGATCGCGGCCATCGTGCGCCGCCGATGCCCGTCAGAGGAGGCAGCACGTAGCCCGTTGCAAATGGCAAAGGCGGTCTTCCGGGCCAATCCCAATCCCGCTGCGGCCAAGCACAGATGGCATTCCGCCGGGAACCGAGATGCGGCCGATTCAAAAACCATCGCGTGTATGGCGTTCGCAACCGGCGCCAAGGCGATGCTCCCGCCCTATAGGGCAAAACGTCACGTTGGAGACGAGACTGCCACACCCGTGCGGTCAGGGCAGGACCGCACCCTGGGTGGCGTTCCGCGTCATCATGCCGGCGATCAGGCCCGACTGCCGGGCATCCGCAAGAAACGCGTTCAGTGCGGCGACCACGGACGCATCGCGGCCGGCCGGCACGCCCAAGGCCTGGGGGATCACCATGAACCGTTCGGGCAGCAGGCGCAGGCCGGGATGGCGGCGCTGGTCGGATTCAAGCTGCTGGCGGATGCCGGCGGCGACCTCGAACCCTTCGCGCAGGGCGCAGTCGACGACTTCCTGCGAGGTTTTGACGCGTTCCAGGCTTGCCTGCACGATCGTGCGCGAGAGGTGCAGATCATAGGCGCTGCCCCGCCCGACCGCGATGCGGATGCCGGGACGGTCGACCTGATCCAGCGCGGTGATGGGCGATCCGTCGCGCACCAGATACCACCCCTCGATCAGCACCCAGGGGTCGGTGAAGGCCACGGTCGCGGCACGCGCCGGATCGACCGCGAAGAACCCCAGATCGGCGCGCCCCTCCGACACCATCGCGACCGAGGCGGCGGCATTCGGCACCGTCACCAGATCCAACGGCAGCCCGCGCCGTGCGGCCAGGGCGCGGGCCAGATCGACCGAGATGCCCGCGGGCTGCCCGTCCGCCGTGGGGCGGGTCAGGATCGCGTTCCCGGTGTTGATCACCACGCGCAGCGTGCCGGTGGGCGCCAGGGCGGCGTTCAGGTCGTCATCGGTCATGGGTGGCTCCGGGGTTGCGGATGGTGTCGACGATGCGCGCGGCAAAGGCGGCGGTGCCAAGCGGCCCGGCCAGATCTCCGGTCCGCCAGGCAGGAACGGCGATGACGCGAGCCACGGCATCCTCGATCAGGTCGGCCGCGGCTCCCAGGGCGGGATCGCCGCGGCGATCGCCCAGCCAGCGCAGAAGCATCGCGGTCGAATTGATCAGCGATGCCGGGTTCGCGCGGTCCTGGCCCGCGATCGACGGCGCCGATCCGTGCTGGGCCTGCGCCATGGCATGGGCCTCTCCGGCGTTCAACGATGCGGCAAGGCCGATGCTGCCCGCGATCTCGGTCGCCTGGTCAGAGAGGATGTCGCCGAACATGTTGGTGGTGACGATGGTGTCGAAGGCCGACGCGTCGCGCACCAGCAGGGCCGCCATGGCATCGACCAGCACCTCCTCGACCACGACATCGGGATAGGACTGTGCCACGGCGCGCGTGCAGGACAGGAACAGGCCGTCGCTGATGCGCAGGACGTTGGCCTTGTGGACGACGGTCAGCCGGCCGCCCCGCTGGCGCGCGATGCGGAACCCCGCCTCGGCGATGCGGGTCGAACCCTGGCTCGTCACCTTGCGCATGGCGATGGCCACGTCCTCGGTCGGCATGAACTCTCCGGTGCCGGCGAACATCGTGCGGTCGGCGTAAAAGCCCTCGGTGTTCTCGCGCACGATCACCAGGTCGACGGGCACGCCGCAGCGGGCCGGAAAATCGGGGTGGGACCGGGCCGGGCGGATGTTGGCGAACAGGTCCAGGTGCTTGCGCAAATGCCCCGACGGATTGACGCCGCCCTGTGCCTCGGGGGGATAGTCGTTGTGCGACACCGGCCCCAGGATCACCCCGTCCGCCGCGCGGGCCCGGTCCAGCAGGCCCGCGGGAAAGCTCGTGCCCTGCGCCGCAAGCGGCCGCAGCCCGACCTGGGCCCGGTCCAGGCGGAACCGCAGGCCGGTCCGGTCCTGCACCGCGTCCAGGACGTCCACCGTCGCCGCGGTGATTTCAGGGCTGATGCCGTCGCCGTCCAGGACCAGAAGCGTGACAGGATCGGATGGGGTCATGAAGGATCTCCGTTCTAGGAAGGGTCAATGCGGTGGGCGTTGTCCGGCAAGGTGCCAAGCCAGCATCTGTTGCCGGCGCGGCACGTGCTCAGACAGTCGCCGCGGTCGCTCACCAGCGGCAAGTCGTGCCCGCAGGCAGGGATCGCGCCAGGCCGTCCGCACCGCAGATCGCGGATGCGGGTGATGGTCGCGCTGCGGACTGGTTTGTACCGATGCTCAATCCACCACCGGACACATTGCGGATGAAGACCGCCAGCTGGCTTGGAAGATAGCGGCATAGATAGGAGGCGAAGAGCCGAGCCAGGGCATCGGTTCGCACGCCCGCGCCAAGGGGGATTACCCATTCCATCTGCTGCCCAGCATGATCAACCTTATGCGCGCGGGGGGCGGCGGGAATGGTCATCGTGGCCAGCAGCGCAGTCGTCAGGTTCCGTCGTCCGGTTGATCTCATGTCGTGGTTCCTTCGTCGGAAAATGCCCGCTGCGGCCCCAAGGCGGGCGCCTGTCACGGCTTCAGTGTGACACCCGCGCGGGCCGCCTCTTGCGCCAGCAGGCGCAGGTCCTCGCCGTCAAGGCGGATGCCGTCGCGCCTGCGGATCTGGGTTGCGCGCGCCTCGATCTCTCCGGGCATCATGATCCGGTCCACGCCGGCGGCGCGGGGCTGGTCCTTGGCGCGGCGGATCAGCTCCTCGATCCGCGCCTCGTACTGGCCGGGTTCCAGGAACAGGTCCGGGCGGAACGCCAGGAAGACGTGGCCCACATCCTGGGGGACGTCGAAATCGCTGTACTGATTGCCCACCGCGCCCCCGAAGGCTGCGCCTGACATCACCCCCGCCATGATCTCCATCATCAGGGACAGCCCCGACCCCTTGGCGCCGGCCAAGGGCAGCACGACGCCCTCGTATCCCTTCTGCGCATCCGTGGTGGGGTTTCCGTCCGCATCCAGCGCCCAGCCAAGCGGGATCGGTTCGTTGCGGGCGGCGGCGCGGCGCACCTTGCCGCGGGCCACGACCGACAGCGCCATGTCCAGGACGATCGGACGATCACCCGCCGGCGCGGCAAACGCAAAGGGGCTGGTTCCCAGAAACGGCGCCCGCCCGCCCCAGATCGGCATCGCCCGGGACGCGTTGGTGAAGACGAAGGCCGCCATTCCCGCATCCGTCGCCTGCAGCAGATAGCTTGCCGCCATGCCGAAATGCGTCGACCGCCGCACCGCGCACATGCCCATGCCATGGTCGCGCGCCATGTCGACCGCTTCGGCCATGGCACGGGTCGCGGCGACAAAGCCAAGCGCGTCATCCGCATCCAGCCGTGCCGCGACCGAGACCGGGCGGTCCAGCACCATACAGGGCCTGGCCTTGACCAGCCCACGACGCAGCCGATCCAGATAGATCGGGACGCGCGACACGCCATGTGACGACACCCCGCGAAGATCCGCCAGCACCAGGCATTCGGCAACCCGCCGCGCGTCGGCCTGGGGCACGTCATGGGCCGCGAAGATCGCGGCGACCGCAGACGTCAGACCGGCTTCGGTGAAGACTTGGCTTTCCTGCGGCATGCGCGGTCCTTTCGCTGTCGCGCATTTTATCCATTTTTGGTCGTTAAAATGCAATAGTGAAGACGACGACTGCGCGTGTTAGATCGGACGGACCCAAACAAAGGCCCCGCATTTGCCCCCCACGCCCCCGTCACGCAGCCGCATCGGCCCGCATCTTGCCGCCGACATCGCGGCGCATATCACCGCCGAATCCCTGACCGAGGGCACGCATCTGCGCACCGCCGATCTGGCCCGGAGATTCGCGGTGTCGCGCTGGCCGGTCGAGCAGGCCCTGAAGGAACTGGCAGAGAGCGGCCATGTCCGGCACGAACCGAACCGCGGCTTCTTCGTGCGCGGAAACGGGCCCGCGGCGCCCGCGGCGCCCGCGGCGCCCGATCCTGTCCATGCGGCCTATCTGCGCCTGGCGGTCCTGTTGACGGAACAGGCCATCGGTCCGCAGGTCACCGAACAGCAGATCCGCAACCGCTTTGCGCTGACACGGCGGCAGACCTCGGACCTGATGGGGCGGCTGATCCGCGAGGGGATCGCGGAGAAGCGCGCGGGCTATGGCTGGAACATCAACACTGAACTGACCGCACCCGACGCGCTGGACCATACCACGCAGATGCGGCTGATCCTGGAACCCGCGGCGCTGCGCCTGCCCCGCTATCACCTGCCCCAAGGCGACATCGCCCGCCTGCGCCGGGTCGAGCACGACCTGCTGGACGGCACGATCGACCGCGCGCCGCCCGATGCCCTGTACCTGCGCGGCGCGCAGTTCCATGAGGCAGTCATGGCCGGGGCGGGCAATCCCTTCATGCTTCAGGCGCTGACGCGGGTGAACCGGGTCCGGCGGCTGCTGACCTATCGCGCGATGGACGACCGCGAACGCTATTACCGGCAGTCGCGGGAACATCTGGCGATCCTGGACCTGATCGAGGCGGGCGACCATGCCGGCGCCGCCCTGCAGATGGAGGCGCATCTGCACAAGGTGCGCCACAGCCTGTCGGCGCTTGGCTTCATCCCCGCGCAGGACGTGGCGGGAACGACGCCCGGCTAGGGTCGGCGCCGGACCGGCCGCGGCACGCCCATATAGCGCGCCATCAGCGGGGCGCCGGTGATGACCACGACGATCCGCGTCAGGTGGTGCAGCACGACGAAGCCCAGGTCGGCACCCACGACGATGGCCAGCACTGTCAGTTCGGCCTGCCCGCCGGGGGCAAAGGCCAGGAACCCCTCCAGCGGGCGGGCCAGGCCGGTCAGGACCACGAATTCGGTGAAGGCCGCCGCCAGCACCGCCAGCACCATCACGAAGGCCAGCCCCGACAGCACGAACATCCGCAGCTCGCGCAGCGTGACGCCGACATACTGCACGCCGATGCCGATGCCGATGAACAGCTGCGCCAGCATGATCGCCTCGGCCGGGGGGCGCTGCGTGATGATGCCGGCCATCGACAGGGCGGCGGTGGTGATCATCGGACCCAGAATCGAGGCGCCGAACAGCCCCAGGTATTCGCCGCCCTTCCAGCCGACGATCGCGGATACCGCCATCCAGCCCAGCTGCCCCGCGCCGAAATCGCGCAGCGGCGCGCCCATCGCCCCGGTCAGCGGCGCATCGTACAGCCAGACCAGGATCGCCGGCGCGATGGTGACCAGCACCGCGACGCGGGTGGCGTGAATCAGGGACAGCGCCCGGACGTCGGCCCCGGCCTCCTGCCCGAAGATGACCATGTCCTGCAGCCCGCCGGGCATGGCGGCGTAATAGGACGTGGCCGGGTCAAACCCCAGCCTGCGAAAGAACGGCACCCCGATCAGGCCGATCAGCAGCACATAGACCGGGACAAGCGCCACGCTGAGTGCCATCTGCGGGATCTGGGCGACGACCTGGGGGGTGATCGACGCGCCGACGGCGACCCCCAAGATGGTCCGCGCCCCGACCGAGACCGGTCCCATCCCGCGCAGCCGCGCGCCCGTCAGCGCCGCCGCCAGGCAGAACGACATCGGCCCGAACAGGAACGGCAGCGGCAGTCCCAGCAGGTGGAATGTCGCCGCGCCCGCCAGCGCCAGCATCAGGGTGCCGGCCCGCGGGACCAGCGACGACAGCATGGAACGGTCGGGCTGCGTCATGGCATTCTCCTTGTTGACGCTTTATGTATCCAACTGTATGCAGCAGGATGCAACAAGGATCTGCAGGCCCATGACCGACGACACCGACGGCCCCCAGGGGCAATCCGCCTATCGCCGCCTGCTGGCCGACATCAAGTCGGGGCAGCTGCTGCCCGGCGCCCGCCTGCGCGAAACCGAACTGGCCGAGCGGTTGGGCATCTCGCGCACGCCGGTGCGCGAGGCGATCCGGCAGCTGGAGGCCGACGGCCTGGTCACCCACCAGGCGCGCCAGGGGGCCACGATCCGCAACCTGGACTATGCCGAGGTGATCGAGCTGTACGTGATGCGGTCGGTTCTTGAGGGCACGGCCTCGCGCCTTGCCGCGCGGATGGCGCAGCGCGTCGAGGTGGTCGAGCTGACCGAGCTGAACGACGCCTTGGCCGCCAGCGAACCGGGCGCCGCCGCGCAGGAGCTGAACCGCCAGTTCCACCGCACCCTGCTGGACGCCGCGCGCAACCGGTTCCTGGTCAAGACCATGAGCGCGCTGCAAAAGACGCTGCTGATCCTGGGGCCCACGACGCTGGCCGATCCGACCCGCCCCGAGGCCGCGGCGGCCGAGCATGCCGCCGTGATCCGCGCCATCGCCGCCCATGACGGCGACGCGGCCGAGGCCGCGATGCGCGCCCATGTCGAGGCCGCCCTGAACGCGCGCATCCGCGCCATGCGCGGCCGTGAAATACCGATGGAGGACGAATGACCCGATACAGCGACCTTTACGACATCGCGGTGGTCGGCGGCGGCAATGCCGCGCTGTGCGCCGCGATCACCGCGGCCGAGGCCGGCGCGCGGGTCATCATCCTGGAGGGCGCGCCCCTGCCCTATCGCGGTGGCAATTCGCGGCACACGCGCAACTTCCGTTGCATGCATCGCGGCCCGATGTCGCCGCTGACCGGCGCCTATGAAGAGGACGAATACTTCCACGACCTGATGCTGGTCACCAAGGGCAAGACCGACGAACACCTGGCGCGCATGACCATCCGCACCTCCGAGGAATGCCTGCCCTGGATGCAGGACCATGGGGTCCGGTTTCAGCCGTCCCTGTCGGGCACCCTGTCGCTGTCGCGCACCAACGCCTTCTTCCTGGGCGGGGGCAAGGCGCTGGTGAACGCCTATTACAACACCGCCGCCGACCTGGGCGTCACCATCGTCTACGAGGCGCAGGTCCGCCATGTCCACCGCGAGGGCCAGGCCATCACCCACCTGGACGTCGAGATCGCCGAGGCCCTGCCGGTCACCATCCGCGCGCGGGCCTTCGTGCTGGCATCGGGCGGGTTCCAGGCGGATCTGGACTGGCTGGCGCGGGCCTGGGGGCCGTCGGCGCGCAACTTCCTGATCCGGGGCACGCCCTATAACCGCGGCGTCGTGCTCAAGGACATGCTGGACCAGGGCGCCGACAGCGTGGGCGACCCAACGCAGTGCCACGCCGTGGCCATCGACGGGCGCGCACCGAAATACGACGGCGGCATCGTCACGCGGCTGGACTGCGTGCCCTTCTCGATCGTGGTGAACCGCGACGGCCAGCGCTTTTATGACGAGGGCGAGGATACCTGGCCCAAGCGCTATGCGATCTGGGGTCGCCTGGTCGCGGCACAGCCCGACCAAGTCGGCTATGCCCTTATCGATGCCAAGTCGATCGACCTGTTCATGCCGTCGGTCTTTCCCCCCATCGTGGCGGACACGATCCCCGAACTGGCCGCCAAGATGGGGCTGGACCCCGCCGCGGTGCAGACCACCGTTTCGGCATTCAACGCTGCCTGCCGCCCCGGCACGTTCCACCCGACAGAGCTGGACGGGATGGCGACCGAGGGGCTGGACATCCAGAAGACGAACTGGGCCCGCCCGTTGGATAAGCCCCCCTATTACGGCTATCAGCTGCGCCCCGGCGTGACCTTCACCTATCTGGGTCTGAAGGTGTCCGACAGCGCGCAGGTCCACACGCCCGACGGGCCGATCACCAACCTGTGGGCCGCCGGAGAGATCATGGCGGGCTCGATCCTGGGCCAGGGCTATCTGGCAGGCTTTGGAATGACCATCGGAACCGTCTTCGGACGCATCGCCGGCAAGGAGGCCGCCGCCCATGTCGCTTGATTTCGCCGCAACCACCCCGCTGACCGCCACTGAGGAGGCCCGCCGCCAGATCGAGATCTGCAACGCCTGCCGTTACTGCGAGGGGTTCTGTTCGGTCTTTCCCGCCATGACGCGCAGCAAGGCCTTTGCCGACGGCGACCTGACGCATCTGTCCAACCTGTGCCACAACTGCCGCGGCTGCCATTACGCCTGCCAGTACACCGCGCCCCATGAATTCGACCTGAACATCCCCGCCGCCCTGGCCGAGGTCCGCCAGGACAGCTGGGAACGCCTGGCGCGCCCGCAGGCGCTGGCCCGGATGTTCCATGAACGCGGCGTCGCCATGGCGGGACTGCTGGTCGTCGCGCTGACGCTGTTCTTCGCGCTGATCGCGGCGGCGCGCCCGACCGGGGGCGAGGGGTTCTATGCCTACATGGCGCACAATATGATGATCGCGATCTTCATCCCCGCCTTCGTCGCGCCCCTGGCGCTGATCGGGCTGTCGCTGCGCGACTATTGGCGCGAGGTCGGCGGCGGGCGGGTCCGGTTGCGCCACCTGGCCAAGGCAGGCGACATGGCCGGGCGGATGAAGAACCTGAACGGCGGGCATGGCGACGGCTGCAACTTCGAGGATGGCGACCGCTTCAGCCAGAAACGCCGCATCGCGCATCAGCTGATGATGTGGGGGTTCCTGGCCTGCTTTGCCGCGACATCGTCGGGCACGATCCTGCATTACGTCTTCGGCTGGTACGCCCCCTATCCGCTTTGGGCGCCGCCCAAGCTGCTGGGCGTGCCGGGCGGCATCGCGATGGTCGCGGGCGCGATCGGGCTGGCCGCGCTGAAGCTGCGCGCCGATCCCGGCCTGGGCGCGCGCCGGGTCTGGGGCGGAGAGATGGCCTTCATCGTGCTGCTGGGCGCGGTGGCGGCGACGGGGCTTGCGCTCTATGCGGCCACGGGCACGGGCGCGGTCGGCCCGCTGCTGGCGGTCCACCTGGCGACGGTCATGACGCTGTTCCTGCTGATGCCCTTCTCCAAGATGATCCACGGCTTTTTCCGCTTCACCGCGCTGGTGGCCGAGGCCGGGAAGCTGGAAAAGACCCGCTGATCCGTCACCCCCGCGCATGAAAAAGGCCCCGGCTGCGATGCCGGGGCCTTTGTCGTCCACGGGCGGGCCTATGCCCCGGCCAACGCGGCCGCGGGGACGAAGACCTCTCCGGTGACCAGCTTGCGCGCGGTGCGGATCGCGCCGGCGCTGACCACCTGCAGGTCGTGACCCCGGCCGCTGGTGCGCAGGGCCACGTCGATCATGCCGCTTGGATGCTCGATCAGGATCTCTCGGTCGTCTCCCTCCGGGCGCTGCGCCAGCCCGTCCGAGACCGACCCCTCCAGGACCGACACCGTCGCCACGCACAGCGCGCCGGTCACCGCGAAGGCGGCATGCGCCTTGTGCGGCACGAAATAGCGCGCGGCGACGTGCCCGCCGTCGCGCGGCGCGGCCAGGATCGCGACCTTGGGGATGACCTTTCCGGCCACGTCGCCCAGGCCCATGCGGCGCCCGGCCTCCAGCCGCATCGCCTCCAGCCGGGCAAAGAAGTCGCGGTCGGCGTCCAGTTCGGCGGGGGTCTCATAGCCGGTCTTGCCCAGGTCCGCCGCGCGCAGGATCATCATCGGCACCGCCACGTCGATCAGCGTGACGTCGATGCCGTCGATCTGTTCCAGCAGATGGCCCGAAGGCAGCAGCCCGCTGGTCTTGGACCCGACGATGTCCATGAAGTTCAGCCGCACCGCGGCGGCCGTGCCGGGCACCCCGGCGATGGCCTGATCGCCGTCGTAATCGACCGCACCGTCATCGGTGCTGACCACGGCCTCGATCCGGCTGGCGGTGTTCTCGTTATAGATGACGACGCGCGTCTCGCGGCCGGTCGCCGCGACCATGCCGCGTTCGATGGCAAAGGGGCCGACGCCGGCAAGGATGTTGCCGCAGGACGGCCCGGTATCCACCACCGCCTCGGTCACCGAGACCTGGGCGAACAGATAGTCGACATCCACCCCCTCGCGCGCGGAGGGACGCACCATCGCCACCTTGGAGGTCAGCGTGTCCGCGCCCCCGATGCCGTCGATCTGGCGCGCATCGGGCGAGCCCATCGCCGCCAGCAGCACGCGGTCGCGCGCAGCGGTGTCGGCAGGCAGGTCGTCAGTGCGGAAATACGGCCCCTTCGAGGTGCCGCCGCGCATGATGATGACGGGAATGCCGTGCTGTTTGGCCATGTTGTTCCTCCGTTCGTTCAACAGGAATGGCCCGCGCCTTTCGGTGCGGGCCAAGCTTTCGTCAAGAGACCAGCGGCCAGGGCAGCCGGTCGTAGAAGTGGTTCTGAAGCAGCCCCTCGGGCAGGATCAGGTTCAGCGCCGATGTCAGGATCAGCAGGATGATCGCCCCCATCAGCGTCAAGAGCAGGGTCTGAACCCAGCCAGACCTGGCGACGATGCGCAGGAACGCCACGAAGAACAGCACGACCGCCAGGAAATAGCCGACCAGCGCGATGGCGGCGACAAAGCCCACCAGCCAGCCGATGTATTTCAGCGGCGTCATCGGGCCCAGCTGGTCCGACACCTCCTTGGATTCCGCGTCGAAAACCGCCCCACTGGACCGGTTGCCGCGGATCTGCGGCCACAGGACCATGGCCGCCGTGGCCATGCCAACGACCGCGATGCTGACCGGGAAGATGCGGCCCAGCTGCGACAGGTTGATCGTCTCCATAAAGGTAAAGACGAACAGCGCCATGATGCCCAGGGTAAAGGCGATCTGCGGCCACATGGGCTGGGTCAGGGTCGCGGCGGACTTGCCCTCGACCTCGATCTTGCTGCCGCTCTTCTTCTGGGAATACATGCTGAAGCCGACGGACAGCAGGATGATCGCGCCGATGATCAGCACGATGGGACGCTGGAACGCGTTCCACCCCGAGAACTGCAGCGCCTGGTACAGATAGCGTTCGGCCTGCGTGGCCAGAACGAAGCCGATCAGGAAGGCCGGGCGCGGCCAGCCGAACCGGCGCAGCATCATGCCGACGACGCCCAGCACCACCAGCGCCACCAGGTCATAGAGCGAGCGGTTGGGCTGGAACGCGGCAAAGGTGATGACCAGGATCATGAACGGCGCGACCAGGGGATAGCGCACGACCGTGACCTTGGCGATGGCGGGCGCCAGCAGGATGCACAGCGCCGTGCCCAGGACGTTGGCGATCGCCAGCGACCAGACGATCGTGTAGGTCACGTCCAGGTTGGTGCTGACCATCGACGGTCCGGGCTGCAGGCCGATCAGGATCATGCCGGCCAGGAAGATCGCCATGGACCCCGACCCGGGAATGCCGAACAGCAGGGTTGGCACAAGGCCGCCGCCGTCCTTGGAGGCGGTGGTCGATTCCACCGCGATGACGCCGCGGATGTCGCCCTTGCCGAACTGGCTCTTGTCGCGCGAGGTCTGCACGACGTGGCCATAGGCGATCCAGTCGACGACCGATCCGCCCAGGCCCGGGATCATGCCCAGCATCGCGCCAAGCGCCGCCAGGCGCAGCGTCAGCCAGCGGTACATCCAGGTGTCCTTCAGTCCCTGCGACCAGCCGGCGCCGATGGCCGAGCCTTCCTGCGCGATCGAGCTGTTGCGGCGCAGAAGGTCGCCGATCTCGGGGATGGCGAACAGCGCCAGGCCCACGATGACCAGCGGGACGCCGTTCATCAGGTACAGCGAGCCGAACTCCATCCGGTATTCGCCGGTGGCGGGCGCCGCGCCGACCGCGCCAAGCGCAAGTCCGGCCGCGCAGGCGGCGACGCCCTTGGCCAGGCTGGAGCCGGACAGCGCGCCGACCATCGACAGGCCGAACATGGTCAGCATGAACAGTTCGGCCGCGCCGAAGGACAGGATCAGCGGGCGCGCGATCAGCACGCAGACCGTCAGGACCAGCGCCCCGAACAGACCGCCGATGAACGAGGCCGAGAATGCCGCGCTGAGCGCGCGGGCCGCCTGGCCCTTCTTGGCCAGCGGAAAGCCGTCCAGGATCGTCGCCTGCGAGGCCGACGACCCCGGGATCCCCATGAGGATCGAGGCGAAGGTGTCCGATGTGGACAGGACCGGCAGGATGCCGATCAGCATCGCCAGCGCCAGCGTCGGTTCCATGCCATAGACGAAGGGCAGCAGCAGCGACATCCCGACGATGCCGCCCAGGCCGGGCAGGACACCCACGACCAGGCCGGTCAGGACGCCGATCATCAGGTACTGGATATGTTGGAACGTCAGCACAGTGCCGAGCGCAGAAAGTATCGCGTCAGTGACCATGGTAAGCCCTTGGACCTTCTGATGGGGTGATGGCGCCGTGCAGCACGCGCGTCGCAGGACGCGGCGGCATGCCGCCGGGGGCGATCACCCGGTTTGCGGGGAACCGGCCGCACCCGGGCCCGGACTGCGTGTCGCAGGGGCATCGTGGCGCGGTCGGAACGGGGGGCGGGCGGCGCGCGTGTCGCGTGCCGCCCGCGGGTCAGGTCAGTCCAGCATCACGCTGTGGTTCTCGCTCAGATAGGTGCGGACCCATTCGCGGGCCTCGGGGTCGATGGTGGTCGCGACCTTGTACAGATCGACGACCTCGTCGCCCACGGCCTGGTCATAATCGCCCAGCACCTCGCCCGAACTGGCGATCAGCTCCGGATCCTGGACGGCGGCGGCGAATGCGTCGCGATAGGCCTGCACGATGTTCTCGGGCGTGCCGCCGGGCAGCATCGCGGGCTTCTGCGCGGCAAAGCCCGAGTTGAAGAACGCCTTGTACGCCTCGAAGGCCACGCCCGAGGGCGGCTCTCCGTGCATCATCTCGTAGGCTTCGACGAAATGCGGGATGTCCGGGAAGGACGGGTCGCGCTGCACGTTGCCTTCCGCGTCCAGCACCCCGTAGGAGAACAGCGGCACGGCCGAGCCTTCCTCGACCAGGGGTGCCACGTTCGTCAGATAGGCCGACGAAGTCTGATAGTCGATCGTGGCCTCGCCACGCTCGAACGCCAGGCGACCGTCGCCGCGTCCGGTCATGCCGAAGACGTGGCGCACGTTCAGGCCCATCACCTCGAAGGCCAGCATCGGCACCAGGTCCAGCGAGGTCGCGCCCTGGCTGGCATAGACCAGCTCGGTGTCGGCCAGCTTGCCCAGTTCGGACGCGTCGGCCACGCCGGCGCTGGCAGGGATGTAGACCACGCCGCCCGTGGGCGAGACCAGCACCGGTTCGAAATCGGCATAGTCATAGCGGACGCGCGTGTCGCCCAGCAGGAACGGGAACTGTGTCGAACCCGACGTGCCCAGCAGCTGCAGGCCGTTCGGACGCGCGCGGGCCGCGAATTCGTTGGTTCCGGTGATCGAGCCGCCGCCGGGGACGTTGCGGATGATCACGTTGGGATTGCCGGGCAGATGCCGCGACAGGTAGGGGGCGAAGAAACGCGCCCAGACATCCGAACCGCCGCCTTCCGAGAAGGGAACCCACCATTCGACGGTCTGGCCCGAGAAGTCGACCTCCTGGGCGGCGGCGGGGGCGGCGGTCAGGCTGGCGGCCACGAATGCGGCGGCGACGGCGCCCTTGAGGCGACGCAGTGTTGCTTGCATGTTTTTATTCCTCCCATTGGTCCGGCACCTGGGGCACCGGGCGAACGGGACAGTCATCGCACATGAAGCTGTCCAAAGACTGTCAGGATGCCGCCGCGTTAACTTTTTCTGCCCGATGGGGCATCAGCCTCTGCCAAGGGAAGCGTCAGCAGGATGACGCAGCCGCGGTCGGACGGTTCGACCCGCGCGTCGCCGCCCGCGCGCCGGGCGATGGCGCGCACGATGGGCAGGCCCAGCCCCGATCCGCCGTCATCCGCCGTGCTGACGCGGAAGAATCGCTCGAACACCGCGTCGTGCAGCTGGGCGGGGATGCCGTCGCCCTGGTCGCGCACGCGCAGCGCGGCCATGCCCCCGTCGCGCAACAGTTCCAGCCGCAGCGCGCTGCCCTGTGGCGTGCCGTATTTCAGGGCATTGTCGATCAGGTTGTCGACCGCCTCCTCCAGAAGGACGGGGTTCGCGGCCACGGGCAGCGGCCCCTCGACCCCGTCCAGGGACAGGTCGACGTCGCGGCGCAGGGCCGCGGGCACATGGCGGCGCGCGACCTCGGCCACGATCTGCGCCAGATCGGCGGGGGCGCCGCCCTGCGCATCCAGCGCGTCGCTGGCCGCGTCCAGCCGCAGCATCTGTTGGGTCAGGCGCGACAGGCGGCGGGACAGTTCGTGCAGGTCGGTCAGCCGCTGCTGGCGGTCGGCATCCGATCGCGCGTGCAGCGCGGATTCCGCCTGCGCCTGGATCGCGGCCACGGGGTTGCGCAACTGATGCGCCGCATTCGAGATGAACGCCCGCCGCCGGTCCAGTTCCGCGCCAAGCCGCTGGAACAGCCCGTTGATGGTCGCGACCAGCGGCACGACCTCGCGCGGGACGCGGCGGCGGATCGGGCGCAGCTCCTGGGGATTGCGCAGGGCGACCGCGTCGCGCAGGTCGGTCAGCGGCGACAGGCCGCGATTGATGCCGAACCAGACCAGCGCCGCCCCCAGGGCCACCATCAGTGCCACGACCGCCGCCGCCTGTCCCAGCATCTGCAGGGTCAGCGCCTCGCGCCGGGTCACGGTCTGCCAGACGCGTACGGTCGTCCAGCCGTCCAGTTCGGGATCGGTGATGTATTCGCGCAGCACCACCGCGCGGACCGGCTGGTCGTTATAGACGGCGTTGTAGAAGACGGGCACGGCCTCGGGGTATTCGCGGCCCGCCGGGATGGGCGGCGCATCGGTGCGCCCCACGATGAAGCGCCCGCCCGCCGCGTGCACCTGATAGAACAGCGGGTCCCCGATCGCGCCCTGCAGCGATGTCAGCAGCGATTCCGCAATCAGGTCGCCCTTGGTCACCATGACCTCGCGCGCGACGGCATGGGCCACCACCTTCAGCGTGTCGTCATAGAGGTTGCGCGACATGTCGCGCGCCATCCAGTGCAGCACCACGCTGGCCAGGACCGCCAGCACGAACTGCGGTACCACGATCAGCACGAACAGCCGCGTCCGCAGGCTGACCGCGCGACCGTCGGGCGCGGTCATGCGGGCCCGTCCTGCTGCAGGATATAGCCCAGCCCGCGGATCGACCGGATCTGCACCGCGCCGCCGTCGATCTTGCGGCGCAGCCGCGAGACCAGCAGTTCGACCGCGTTCACGTCCACATCCGCGCCGGTGCCGTAGATGCTGTCGCACAGGGCCGATTTCGCGACCACGCGTTCGGCGTTGTCGAACAGCGCCTCCCACAGGGCCAGCTCCCGGCGGGACAGCTCGATCACCCCGTCCGACCCGCTGAGGCGGCGCCCTGCGCGGTCGAAGGACAGCCCGCCGATCGTCTCGACCATCTGACCGCGCTTGCCGCGGCGCCGGCCCAGGGCGCGGACGCGGGCGCACAGCTCTGCCATCTCGAAGGGCTTGGTCATGTAGTCGTCGGCCCCGGCATCCAGCCCCGCCACCCGGTCGTCCAGCCCGTCGCGCGCGGTCAGGACCAGCACCGGGATGTCCAGGTCCATCGCGATGGTCCGGCGGATCACGTCCAGGCCGCCAAGCCGCGGCAGGTTCATGTCGACGATGGCCAGATCGGCGCCGTCATGGGTCAGGAAGTCCAGCCCGTCCTGCCCGTCGGCCAGCCAGTCGACGGAATGGCCCTGCTCGCGCAGCGCCTGCTCGACCGCGCGGGCCAGCATCTGGTTGTCTTCGATCAGGACGATCCGCATGGCCTTCGCCTCGGCTCGGGGGACTTTTCCCTCTTAGGGGGTGGATCGGCGAAGATACAGCCCCTAAACATGACGCAGCAGGGAGAGACGGCCGCAAGGTCGCCACGCCAGGGAGGCAAGCCATGCGACACGCACCGACCGCGCACGGCCTTGCCGGCGCGCTGATGATCTGCGTCACCGCCGCGATGGCGATGCTGTCGCCGCGCGCGGCCACGGCACAGGATGTAGACTTTGCCGGCCAGACGGTCGAACTGGTCATCCCGTTCTCTCAGGGCGGGGGGTCGGATGTCTGGGCGCGGTTCCACGCGCCGCTGATGGCGCGTCACCTGCCGGGGCAACCCTCGATCGTGGTGCGCAACGAACCGGGCAGCGGCGGCACGCGCGGCTCGAACGCCTTCGCCGAAGACGCGTCGGCCAACGGGCTCAGCCTGCTGGGCACGTCGGGATCGTCGCTGTTCGCCTATCTGCTGGGCGATTTCCGCGTGCGGTACGATTTCGACGACTGGTCGGTGCTGATGGCATCGCCCACGGGCGGCGTGGTCTATGTGGCGGGCGATCTGGGGGTCGCATCCTGGCGCGACATCGCGGCGCTTCAGGACCACCAGCTGGTCTTTGCCAGCCAGGGGATCACCTCGTTGGACCTCGTGCCGATGCTGGCCTTCCGGGTGCTGGGCCTGGATGCGAACTATGTCTTCGGCTATACCGGCCGGCACGACGGGCTGGAGGCGATGCGCCTTCACGAGGTCAACATCGACTATCAGACCACGTCGGCCTATCTGCAGAACGTGGCACCGATGGTCGCCGCGGGCGATGCGGTGCCACTGTTCAGCTGGGGAATCGTGGATGCCGACGGCAGCGTCCGGCGCGACCCGACCTTCCCCGACCTGCCCACGCTGGAGGAGCTGTACGAGCACCTGCACGGCACGCAGCCGTCGGGGCCGGAATACGACGCCTATCGCGTCTTTGCATCGGCAGGGTTCGCGGCGCAGAAGATGCTGGTCCTGCCCGGCGACACCCCGCCCGCGATCCGCGAGACCTGGCTGCAGGCGATCCGCGCGGCGCGCAGCGACCCCGAATACATCGCGCGCGCGCCGGCGATCCTGGGGGCCTATCAGTCGCTGGTCGGCGACGATGCCCAGCACCTGGCCGCCAGCGTGACGCGCATCGACGATGCCACCCGCCGCTTCGTGCTGGAATGGCTGGCCGACGAATATTCGATCAGGTTGACGGAGTAGCCTGCGGCCCGCCCCCGATGACGCGGATCCGTCGGCCGGCCTTCCAGGCCTCGACCGCCTCGACGGTCTGGCGGTAGAACATCCGGAACGTCTGGTCGCTGACATAGCCCAGATGCGGCGTGACGAGCAGCCGCCCGCTGTCGATCAGGTCGCGATCCAGGACCGGCGCCCCGTCGGGCAGCGGCTCGACGTCATGCACGTCCAGCGCGGCGCCGCCCAAGCGTCCCGCGCGCAGCGCCGCCAGCAGCGGGTCCACCTGCACGATCGACCCGCGCGAGGTGTTCAGCAGCAGCGCGTCGGGACGCATCAGCGCCAGTTCCCGCGCCCCGAACAGGCCGCGCGTCGTGTCGGACAGCACCAGGTTGATCGACACGATGTCCGATCCTTGCAGCAGCGCATCAAGATCGGGCGCGTGGCGCACCCCGTCGGCCGCGGCCCGGTCCGCCGTCAGGCTGCGCGACCAGGCCAGGATCTCGACCCCGAAGGGCCGCGCCAGCGTGGCGACCTGGCGCCCGATACGGCCAAAGCCCGCGATGCCAAGCGTCAGCCCGGACAGGTCGCGGCCCATGCCCGTCTGCCAGCCCCCGGCGGCGGCGGAATTGGCCTCGGGGACGATGCGCCGGGTCAGGGCCAGCATCAGCGCCATCACGAATTCGGCGGTGGTCGTCCCCCGTGATTGCGTGCCGCAGACGGTGATGCCGCGTTCCTGCGCGGCGGCCACGTCGATCGACAGGTTGCGGGCCCCGGTGGTCACGATCAGCTTGAGGTTCGGCAGGGCGCGGATCAGCGCGCCGTCCAGCGGCGTCCGTTCCCGCATGACGCACAGCACGTCGAAGGGCGCCAGCGTCGCGGCCAGTTCGGCAGGGTCAGTCATCGTGCGGTGAAAGACCGTGACATCGTCGCCCTGCGGCCAGTCGGCATATTGGCGCGCCACGTCGGCGTAGTCGTCAAGGACCGCTATCTTCAGTGCCATGGGATGCCTTCCGGGATCAGGTCGGACCGACTGTCGGCAACCCCGGCGGCACCGTCAAGCCCGCACGACCCGTCAGACCGCCTGGCCCTGGTTCACCCGCCGCGACAGCGCCTCGTGGCTTTCGACGCGTTCCGAGTAGCGGTCGACCAGCTGATCGCGGATGTCGCGGGTCAGCAGGGTAAAGCGCACCAGTTCCTCCATCACGTCCACGATGCGGTCGTGATAGGGGGACGGCTTCATGCGGCCGTCGTCGTCGAATTCGTCCCATGCCTTGGCGACCGAGGATTGGTTCGGGATCGTCAGCAGCCGCATCCAGCGGCCCAGGATGCGCAGCTGGTTCACGGTGTTGAAGCTTTGGCTGCCACCGCAGACCTGCATCACCGCCAGCGTCTTGCCCTGCGTGGGGCGCACGCCGCCCAGGGACAGCGGGATCCAGTCGATCTGCGTCTTGATCACCCCGGTCATCGCGCCGTGGCGTTCCGGCGAACACCAGACCATTCCCTCGGACCAGCCGACCAGGTCGCGCAGTTCGGCCACCTTGGGATGGTCGGCCTCGGTCGCATCGGCCAGGGGCAGGCCGCGGGGATCGAAGATGCGCGGTTCGGCCCCCAGGGCGGTCAGCATGCGGGCGGCCTCCTCTGTCGCGAAGCGAGAGAAACTGCGCTCGCGCAGCGATCCGTACAGCATCAGGATCCGCGGCGGATGGCTGCTGCGCGCTGCGGGCACCAGGTCGGCGGCCCGGACCGGGCGGAAGGCATTGGGGTTGAGGGTCGCGGCATCGCTCATCGGGCGGGTCCTTTCGGTGCGGAGGCTGAAGAGGGATCCGGGAACCGCCCCCGCGTACGGTTGGCGAAGGCGACCAGGGACAGCATCACCGGCACCTCGACCAGCACGCCGACCACCGTGGCCAGCGCGGCGCCGGAATTCAGGCCAAACAGGCTGATGGCGACCGCGACTGCCAGTTCGAAGAAATTGGACGTGCCGATCATCGCGCAGGGGGCCGCGATGCGGTGCGGCACGCGCATCAGCCAGGCCGCGCCATAGCCGATGGCAAAGATCAGATAGCTTTGGATCAGGATCGGCACGGCGATCAGCGCGATGATGGCCGGGCGGTCCAGGATGGTCCGGCCCTGCAGGCCGAACAGGATCGCGACCGTCGCGATCAGCCCCAGGACCGACAGGGGCTTGACCCGCGCCGAGAACGCCTCGATCCGGGCGGGGTCGCGCAGGACGCGCCGCGTCAGCAGGCCCGCCGCCAGCGGCAGCACCACATAGAGGACGGTTGCCAGGACCAGCGTCTGCCACGGCACCGCGATGTCGGTCACGCCCAGCAGCAGGGCCACGATGGGGGCAAAGGCCACGACCATGATCAGGTCGTTCACCGACACCTGCACCAGGGTATAGGTCGCGTCCCCCCGTGTCAGCTGCGACCAGACAAAGACCATCGCCGTGCAGGGCGCGGCGCCCAGCAGGATCAGACCGGCGATGTATTGCTGCGCATCCTGCGGCGCGATCCAGGGGGCGAAGACGTGATCGAAGAACAGCACCGCCAGCAGCGCCATCGTGAAGGGTTTGACCAGCCAGTTCACCACCAGCGTGATCAGCAGGCCCCTGGGCTGCCGGGCGACGCCGCCGATGGCCGCGAAATCGACGCTGACCATCATAGGATAGACCATCGCCCAGATCAGCACCGCGACGACGAGGTTGATCGAGGCGACCTCGGCCGCGGCGATGGCCTGCACGACGCCGGGCACCAGTACGCCAAGCGCCAGCCCGGCGATCATCGCCAGCGCGACCCACAGGGTCAGCCAGCGTTCGAACACGCCCAGGGGGCTGGGCTGTGCGGGGGACGGTTCGGTCATGGGGCGGCATCCGTGCGTGTCATGGGCCCGCAAGTGCAGGCGATCTGGTCCAGTACCGGCTGGCACAGGTCGGGGCGACCGCCGCAGCAGTCCTGCAGCAGAAAGCCCAGCAGGCCGCCCATCGTGTCCATTCGCGCGAAATAGCGGATCGAGCGCCCCTCGCGGACGGACCGGACCAGGGCTGCCGCGGTCAGGATGGTCAGGTTGTTCGACAGCGTGTTCGGGCGGATGTCCAGCCGCGTGGCGATGTCGCCGGCCGCCATGCCCGCGGGCCCCGCCTGCACCAGCAGACGAAAGACATCCAGGCGGATGTCATGGGCCAGCGCGGACAGGACGTCCAAGGTGCGATTCTTTTCCATACTTCATGTTATACAGAAACGTCATGGCCCGCAAGGACCGGACCGTCAGCGGAAATCGCGGGTCTTCACGGTGATCCCGTCACGCGGCAGGTCGCGGACATAGATCTGGCGGGGCTTGGGGCCCTCGCTGCGCGGATCGGGGGGCGGCGCGCCGCGGTGGAATTCGTCGCCGCGGCCGTGCGGCAGCGGAAAGGCGCCCTGCCGACCGACGGAGGCAAGCTCTGCCGACATGTCGGTCAGGCGGTGGGCGACCAGATGGACCACCTCTCCGGCGCGCTGGACGCGGCCCTCGACCCCGATCATGCCCGCACCCAGGACGATGCGGCGGTGCCGATCGAAGACCTTGGGCCACAGAACCAGGTTCGCGATGCCGCTTTCATCCTCCAGCGTGATGAACATCACGCCCTTGGCCGATCCGGGGCGCTGACGGACCAGCACCAGCCCCGCGACATGCATCCAGCGGCGGTCGGCGCTGGCCATCGCCTCGGCACAGGGGCGGATGCGGCGGCGGGTCAGGCTGTCGCGCAGGAAGGACAGCGGGTGGCGACGCAGGGTGACGCCGGTATGGGCGTAATCCTGGACCACCTCGCGTCCGGCGGGCATGGGGGACAGGGCGACGGCGGGTTCCGGAGCGGGGATGGCGGCGAACAGCGGCAGGTCCGGCTGATGGCCGCGAATGGCCCACAGCGCCTCGCGACGCGCCAGGCCATAGGTCGGGCGAAAGCCGTCGGCCTCGGCGATGCGGGTCAGGGCGGCGGCGGGCACGCCCGCGCGGCGGCACAGGTCCTGGGCCGTGGCGGCGGGCCGGGCGGCCACGATGGCGCGGGCATGGGTTTCGGCCAGCCCCCTGACCATGCGCAGACCCAAGCGGACGGCGAACCCCTGCCCCGCCGGTTCCAGCGTGCAGTCCCAATCCGACAGCGCGATGCAGACGGGGCGGATCGCCACGCCGTGATCGCGCGCATCGCGCACGATCTGGGCCGGGGCATAGAACCCCATCGGCTGACTGTTCAGAAGCGCCGCGCAGAACACGTCGGGATGCCAGCATTTCAGCCAGGCCGAGGCATAGGCGATCAACGCAAAGCTGGCCGCATGGCTTTCTGGAAAGCCATAGCTGCCGAACCCCTCCAGCTGGCGGAAGATCTTTTCCGAGAATTCGGGATCATAGCCGTTGGCGATCATCCCCTCGATGACGCGGTCGCGAAAGGCCGACACCCCGCCGGTCAGCTTGAAGGTCGCCATCGACTTGCGCAGCATGTCGGCCTGGCCGGGGGTAAAGCCCGCGCATTCGATGGCGATGCGCATCGCCTGTTCCTGAAACAGCGGCACGCCATAGGTGCGGCCCAGCACCTGTTCCAGTTCCGGCTTGGGATAGACCACCGCCTCTAGCCCGGCGCGGCGGCGCAGATAGGGATGGACCATGTCGCCCTGGATCGGGCCGGGCCGGACGATGGCCACCTGGATGGTCAGGTCCGCGATGCTGCGCGGCTTCAGCCGGGGCAGCATCGACATCTGCGCCCGGCTTTCGATCTGGAAGGTGCCAAGCGTGTCGGCCCGACAGATCATGTCGAATGTCGCCTCGTCGTCGGCCGGGATCGTGGCCAGGTCCAGCCGCAGGCCCTTGTGGCGGTCCAAGAGGGCGAAGCAGCGCGCGATGCAGGTCAGCATCCCTAGGGCCAGCACGTCCAGCTTCATGAACCTCAGCGCGTCGATGTCGTCCTTGTCCCATTCGATGATCTGGCGGTCCTGCATCGCGGCCGGTTCGATCGGGACCAGCTCGTCCAGCCGGTCCTGCGTCAGGACGAAGCCGCCGGGATGCTGGGACAGGTGCCGGGGCGTGCCGCGCAGCCGCGCCGCCAGGTCCAGCGTCAGCCGCAGGCGGCGGTCGGCGGGGTTCAGGTTCAGCTCCCGCAGCAGGGTTTCGGGCACGCCGTCCTCGGACCATGCCCAGATCTGGCCCGAGATGGCGCGGATCACGTCCTCGGGAAGGCCCAGGGCCTTGCCCACGTCGCGCAGCGCGCCCTTGGTGCGATAGCGGATCACGGTCGCGGTCAGCGCGGCGCGATCGCGGCCATAGGTGCGATAGATCCATTGGATGACCTCCTCGCGCCGCTCGTGTTCGAAATCCACGTCGATGTCGGGGGGTTCGTGGCGTTCCTCGCTGATGAAGCGCTCGAACAGCAGGTTGCCGCCTTGGGGGTCGATGGCCGTGATGCCCAGCACGAAGCAGACCGCGGAATTGGCCGCCGACCCCCGTCCCTGACACAGGATGCCCTGGCTGCGGGCGTGGCGGACGATGTTGTTCACGGTCAGGAAATAGGGCGCGTATTCCAGCTTGGCGATCAGGGCCAGTTCGTGGCGCAGGGTCGCCGCGACCTTGGGCGGGGTCCCGTCCGGATAGCGGACGGCCGCGCCCTGCCAGGTCAGCGCCTCCAGCGTCTGCTGCGGGCTGACCGAGGGGTCGGGGCGTTCCTCGGGATACTGATAGCGCAGCTCCTTGAGCGAAAATTGGCAGCGGTCGGCGATCTGGGCGCTGCGGGCCAGCGCATCGGGATAGCGGGCGAACAGGCGCGCCATCTCGGCCGGGGTCTTCAGGTGGCGGTCGGCATGGCGTTCGCGGCGAAAGCCCAGGGCGTCGACGGTCGTGTTGTGGCGGATCGCCGTCATCACGTCCTGCAGGATGCGGCAGTCGGGGTCATGAAACAGCACGTCGTTGGTGACCACCGTCGGCACCCCGGCCCGCGCGGCCAGCAGGGACAGCCGATGCAGGCGCAGCGGATCGTTGGGCCGCCGCCGCAGGGTCAGCGCCAGATAGGCGCGATCGCCGAAGACGTCGCGCATCCGGCGCAGGCGCAGCGCACAGTCGTCATCGGCCATGTCGGGGACCAGCACCGCCAGAAGGCCCTGGGCGTGGTCCGCCACATCGGCCCAGTCCAGGTGGCACGCCCCCTTGCCCGCCCGCGCCTTGCCCAGGGACAGCAGACGGCACAGCCGGCCATAGCCCGCGCGGTCCATCGGATAGACCAGCACCGACATGCCGCAGCGCAGGTCCAGGCGGCAGCCGACGATCAGCCGCACGCCGGTGTCGTTGGACGCCTCGAACGCGCGGACGATGCCCGCCAGGCTGTTGCGGTCCGTGACGGCCAGCGCCCGCATGCCCATCAGCGCCGCGGTGGCGAACAGCTCCTGCGCGGAGGACGCCCCGCGCAGGAACGAGAAATGCGAGGTCACCTGCAGTTCGACATAGCTCATCCGAAGACACCGTGCAGGAACCAGTTGTGGGACCCGGTGGTCACGTCCTCTCCGTCGCCCTGACGAAAGATCCAAAACCGGCGCCCGGCCTGGTCCTCGATGCGGAAATAGTCGCGCACCGCGCGGGTTTCGGCATCGCGCTTCCACCATTCGCCGAAGATGCGTTCCGGCCCGTCGGCGCCCTCGACGTCGTGGCGGGCGCCGCGCCAGACGATCCAGCGGGGCGGGTGGTCGGGCAGCAGGGCCATGGTGTCGATCGGTTCGGGCCGCGCCAGCAGCCGCGAGGGGCGCGGCCAGTGGTCGGGCCAGCCCTCGGCGATGACGCTCATCGGCGCCACGCGGGTGACCGACCGTTCGGGCACGTCGCTGGCCACCGGCGCCAGGCGATAGACGGCGCGCGCGCCGACCCGGTTCGTCAGGCTGTCGATCAGGCTGGACATGTCGGGAGCCGCGGGTTCCAGCAGGCTGTCGGTCTGGCGCGGGGCCAGGGGTTCGGCAAGGGTCGCGGTCAGGGACATGATCTCGATCCCGAAGCCCGGATCGATGGTGGGGATCCTGTCGCACAGCAGGCGCACCAGGCGTGCGGGGTCGCGCAGGGGCGCGGCCAGGCCCACGCGCACGGGTTGGGCGCGGCTGTCCACCCGCCAGCAGATCAGGTCCAGCCGCCGCGCGCCCAGGCCCCGCGCCTCCAGCTGGCGGCACAGGTCGCGGACCAGCTTGTCGATATAGCGGGCGATGGTCTCGGCCGCGCCGATCGGTTCGGCAAAGGCACGGCGTGCGGTCACCAGGTCGGCAGGGCGCAGCGGGTCCACAGGTTCGCCCAAGGTGCCCAGGGCCTGGTCCAGGCGGCGCATCACCTGGGGTCCGAACCGGCGGGTCAGCGGCGCACGCGGCACCGCGATCAGATCCGCGATGGTCGCAAGGCCCAGATCCTGCAGCCAGCCGACGATGGCGGGCGGCAGGCGCAACGCGGACAAAGGCAGGGGCGCCAGCGCCGCCTGCATGTCGCCGGTCGCGACGATGGGCAGGTTCGTGCCGTGGCGGGCCAGGGCATGGGCCGCGCCCCACGTGTCGGCCATGGCCAGCCGCGCGACGATGCCCGACAGGGTCAGCCGGCCCAGGATAGCCTGCAGCATAGCGTCCTCTCCGCCGTGCAGATGGTCGGTGCCGGTCGCGTCGATCACCACCCCGTCGGGCGGATCGACCGCGACGATGGGCGCGAAACGCTGCATCAGCCACAGGGCCAGCCGTTCCAGCGCCGCCATGTCGGCATCCGGGTCGGCCGGCTCGACGCGCAGGTCGGGGATCATCGCCTGCGCCTTGCTGACCGGCATGCCCGGCCGCAGCCCAAGCGCCAGCGCGCGGTCGCAGGCGGCGGTGACCACCCGGCGGCTGCCCGCCCGGCCCGACAGGATCAGCGGCGCGCTATCCGAAGGCGTATCGCCCACCCGCCGCAGCCGGTCGATCGGCCACATCGGCAGGCAGACCGAGATGACCCGTGCCATCGCATGCCTCCACTTCCAGATCGAAGGTCTCGCCCGCCCGTGCGCGCATCAGTTCCACCAACCACAGCGCACGGCCAAGGCCCGGCACCGGCAGCGCGGACGAGGGGCGTTCCGACACGCGCCAGCGCGTCATCGCCGCGGTGGGCTGGCCAAAGTCGTCGGCATCCGCCAGCCACCGCCAGCGTCGCAGCGCGATGCCCGTGGTACCGGTGTTCTTGGCCGCCAGGTGCAGCCTGCGCGAGGCGGTCATGGACAGGCGCCCGATCTCGGCCACGACGGCGGCCAGGCCGCCATGGCGCAGCCCCTCCTCCATGCAGGCCAGGACGGATGTCTCGTCCCCGGCCTCGACATGGATGACCCGGTCGGGGGTCAGACCGGCCTGCGCCAGGCCCGGCGCGAACAGGTCCGCCCGCGTCACGCACCACAGGACCTGACCCGGCAGGCGCGCGGCGATGCCGGCCGCGAAGCAGGCGGCCGCGGCCCCGTCATCGGCGCCCGCACCGCTGCCCGCGACCTCGTGCAGACAGCCCAGGGCCAACCCGCCCTGGGGCAGGCGGCGGTCCAGCTCGGGCAGCCCGAAGGGCAGCACCGCATGGGCCTGCACATGCCCCTCGAGATGCGAGATGCGACTGCGAAGCGCGGAAAGCGTGGCGGAGGAGGCAGACATGGGGTTACCAAAACAGGGCTGTAAGTTCCTGTTTTGTTCTTTTCACCATCAAAAGTCAACGCATCAGGCCATCCCCCTGCCCGGTCAGTCCGCGGACCGGGGTCCCGGCGCGATGGTCCGGCTGAAGAGCAGGAACACCGCCAAGGCCGCAAGGGCCACGCCCGCGCCGATGAAATGGGACATGCCATAGCCGTGGCCAGACACGATCCAGCCGGCGAAGACGTTGGAGAAGGTCGCCCCGACCCCCTGCACGGTCATCACCGTCGCAAAGCCCAGATTGAACCGCCCGGTCTCGGCCAGCAGCCGTTCCGCGGCAACCGGGGTCAGGATGCCCAGCATGCCGGCGCCGATCCCGTCCAGCATCTGCACCGGAACCACGACCCAGAAATCCGGGACCATCCCCGCCAGGACGCCGCGCAGCGGCAGCGCGCACAGTGCGATGAGAAAGCACGACTGCAACCCAAGACGCCGGATCAGCCACGGGGTCGCCGCGGCCACCGCGATCATCGTCGCCTGTGCGACCCCGGTGATCAGCGCCGTCGTGCGGAAAGGCGTTCCCAACTGGATCGAGAATTCCTGCGCGATCAGCCGGCTCATCGGGGCATTGCCGAAATGGAACAGCATCATCACCAGCGCCAGCAGGATCAGGCCGCGGTTGTGCAGCAGCACCGACAGACCGGATGGCCGGGCATGGTTGTCCGTACCCCGGCCCCCGACCATGCCGCGTGCCACGTCATGGTCGATCCTGTCCGGGCGGATCATCCGCAGCGCGATCAGCGCCCCAAGCGCCGTCACGATCATCAGCCAGACGACCGAGAACTCTCCGAACAGGCTGACGGCAAGATAGATCGCCATCAGCGATGCCAGGTTGCCGCTGTGGTTCCAGAATTCGTTGCGCGAGATCTGGCGCGGAAAGGCGCGCTGCCCGACCAGTCCCAGGCTGAGCCCTGCCAGGGCGGGGGCGATGACCACGCCCAGCACCGCGGTGGCGATGGTGCCGACCCAGACCACGGCCGGATCAGGCACCAGCAGCGTCAGCAGCGCCCCCGCGGTGATGACGATCACCGGGCCGGCGATCAGCGCACGTTTCCAGTGCGACCTGTCGACCAGCGCCCCCGCAAACGGGGTCAGGGCAAGGCCGATCAGCCCACCGACCGTCGCGATCGCCCCCAGGGTCAGCGGCGACCAGCCGCGCGTCGCCAGAAAGGCGTCCAGAAACGGCCCAAGCCCGTCCCGCGCATCCGCCAGGAAGAAATTCAGGATCGCCAGGCCCAGCAGGGAGCTGTCCGACAGGCCGGAACGCGAAACTGTGGCCATGGGATGCGCCCTTGTGATCAGTGGTCCGTCTGCCGAACCCGCCGATCACGCCATCGTTCCCGTTCGAACGATGAAATTGCGACATAAATGATGGCGCGCCATTCATGCCGTTCCTGCGACCGCGTCGGGCGCGGCCGCAGGGTGCGTCGTCACTGGGCGGCGAGCTGTGCCTCGTGCCGATTCCAGCGGATCGACGACCACAGCGAGATGCCGATCAGCGTCGCACCGCCCAGGCCGGTGATGACCTCGGGGATGTGGACAAGGGACTGGGCAAACATCACCACGGACAGCGCGATGATCGCATAGAAGGCGCCGTGTTCCAGATAGCGGTATTCCGACAGGGTGCTGTTCTCGACCAGCATGATGGTCATGGACCGCACGTACATCGCCCCGATGCCCAGGCCGATCGCAATCACGAACAGGTTCTGGCTGAGCGCGAAGGCACCGATCACGCCATCGAAGCTGAAGGACGCGTCCAGGACCTCAAGGTACAGGAATGCGCCCAGACCGCCCTTGGCGGCACCGTGCAGGGTCTCCTGCGTGCTGTCCAGCAGCCCGCCCAGAACCTCGACCAGCAGGAAGGTCATCAGGCCCCAGATCGCGGCGGTGAAAAAGGTCGTGCGTTCCACACCCTCCAACAGATGCGAGAAGCCCAGGACGAACAGCAGGACCACTGCGACCTCGACCCCGCGGATCGAGGCGTACTTGGCCATGTGATGTTCGATCCAGCCGACCCAGTGCACGTCCTTTTCGTGGTCGAAGAAGAAGCTGAGCCCGACCATCATCAGGAACGTCCCTCCGAAGGCGGCGATGGGCAGGTGCGCGTCATGCATGATGCGGGCGTATTCATCGGGCTGGCTTGCGGCCAGCACCAGCGCCTGCCACGGGCCGATGCCCGCCGCGATCACCACAATCAGCAGCGGGAACACGATCCGCATGCCAAAGACGGCGATCAGGATGCCCCAAGTCAGGAAGCGGCGCTGCCAGACCGGCTGCATGTCCTTGAGCTTGTTGGCGTTCACAATGGCGTTGTCGAAGGACAACGAGATCTCCAGCACCGCCAGCACCGTGACGATGAACAGGATCGACAGCATGCCCCCAAGCGTGCCGGTCGTCTGCCATCCCAGCACCGCGCCCAGGGCCAGGCCCAGGAAGGTGACGATGATCGCCCATTTCAGATAGGAAAGGACCGGGCGCTTTTGCGCGGTGGATAGGGTGTCCTGTGTCATGAGGAAAAGTCCAGGCGGTGAATCCGAAAACAGGTGCCGACATCACGAAAGCGCCGCCACTTTCGTCAGAGGGGCCCGGACACCACTCGATGCGTTCACGACGCCGTGCGACCGTGTGTCCGCCGGGAAGATTCGGCAAGCCCTTCGTTCAGCTTTTCCCGCGATGGGCGCCGTTCCGCGGATCGGGCCGGGGGATGTCGTGTCGATAGCGGGAAGCACGGACCCCTTGCTGATCTTGTCAGATCGGTAACAACGCTTCGGAAAACGACCCAAGCCGGCGTTGGCACGATTGCACCACTGTGGCTGCGTCATCTCAGGAGCAAAAAAAAATAAGGCCCGATGGGCCCTGAATTTTGCGTCCCGATGGGACGCGGCTTGACCGTAAAATGGGTCGGCAGACGCGCCCGTCACGGGTGACGGGCGCGGGCAGCGGATCAGGCGCTGCGGGTCTGGTCCTCGTGCCGCCCTTCGCCGAATTCCTCGATCAGCTTGGCGCAGAAGGCGGGCAGATCGTCCGGGTTGCGACTGGTCACCAGACCGCTGTCGGTCATGACCTCCTTGTCCACCCAGGTCGCGCCGGCATTGGTGATGTCGGTCTTGAGGCTGGGATAGGATGTGATGGTCCGCCCCTTCAGCACACCGGCCTCTATCAGCACCCAAGGGGCGTGGCAGATGGCACCGACGGGCTTGCCCTGCGAGAAGAAGTCATGGACGAAGGCCACCACATCCTTGTCCGCGCGCAGCGTATCCGCGCCCACGGTGCCGCCCGGAATGACCAACCCGTGGAAATCGCTGGCCGAGACCGATCCGACCGCGCTGTCAACCTGATGATCCGACCCCGGATCCAGATCGCCGTTCACCGTCTTGGCGGTGCCGGTCTGGGTGCTGACGACCGTAACCTTGGCACCGGCGTCGCGCAATGCGGCCAGCGGCTTGGAAAACTCCGGCTCTTCGGTTCCACGGGGAGAGATCAGCAGGGCGATATTCTTTCCGTCCAGTTTCATGGGACGTTCCTTTCAGCAGCAATTCGTTCGCTGATGAAACGCGGCCCCCCGGGGGAACGGTTCCTGCGCGCCGACCGGATGGCGCGCAAGCCGCGGGGCATCCTGAAAAATTTCAAGGCGCTTGGCGCGACAGGGCCAAGCTGGCCTGCAAGGCCGCCAGATGGCTAAGACCCTGGGGCATGTTGCCCAGCCATTCGCCGCTGTCAGGATCGATCATCTCGGGCAGGATGCCCGGCGCATCGCCGATACGTGCGCGCAGCCCCGACATCAGCGCAAGCGCCTTGTCGCGCTGATCCAGCAGGACGCGCGCCTCGACCATCCAGAACGAACAGGCTAAAAAGCACCCCTCCTCGGCGTCCATGCCGGTATATCGGTAATGCAGGTGTCCGCCCGCGCCCAGTTGCGCGTCGATCGCATCCAGCGTGCGGCGCAGACGGTCATGGCCGTCGTAATCGAAACGCACCGCCAGAATCAGCGCCGCGTCCAGCCGCGTGGTGCCGGGATGCATGACATAGGCGCCGATATCTGCGTCCCAACAATGCGCATCGATCCAGGCGGCGATGCGGGCGCGCTCGCGGCTCCAGCGGTCGCGGCAGGTGGTGGGCAACTGACCGGCATCGGCCAGTTCGACCGCGCGGTTCAGCGCCTGCCAGCAACTGATCTTGGACATCGTGTAATGTTCAAGCTGCGGCAGTTCCCAGATGCCGCTATCCTTCTGCTTCCAGCGGTCGGCGCATTCGTCGGCCAGATGCGACAGAGTCTCGGCGCTGCGGTCGTCGATCAGGCCGCCGGCGCGCACGAACGCCGACACCGTCTCGAAGATATCGCCATAGATGCCGTGCTGATGCTGGCGCGCCGCGCGGTTGCCCGACAGGACCGGGCGTGATCCGCGATAGCCGGGAACGGGAATCTCCTCCATGCCCTCCTCGACACCGCCGTCCAGCGAAAAGCAGACCTTGGCCCCATGCGCGCAAAGCTGGTTCAGAAGCCAGGTCAGCGCGGCCTTGGCCTCGGCCATGATCCCCAGATGCAGGAAGGATTCGATGACGTAGCCCGCGTCCCGCACCCAGGCAAAGCGATAGTCATAGTTCTTGTCGCCCCCGATCCGTTCGGGCAGCGAGGTCGTGGCCGCGGCGGCGATCGCCCCACTGGGCGCATAGAGCAGCACCTTGAGCGCCAGCGCCTGACGCATCAGAAAATCGCGGTCGGGCAGGTCGGGCGCGATCAGGGCGCACCAGTCGCGCCATTCCTGGTCGGACAGGTCGATGCGGGCGTCGATGTCTGACAGGGGCGGCACGACCAGCGGCTCGTTCGCGCCGGTGACGATGGCGATGACCTCGGTCTGGCCCCGGGTCAGGACCAGCCGCGCCTCGACCCGGTCGTCGCCACGATGGTCGATCTGCAGCTGTTCGCCATGCAGGAACAGGCCCAGCACCGATCCGACATGGAACGTCTCGTAGGGGCCGCGCTTGGCCATGTAGGGGCTGCGCTTGCCCGACCGGTGGCCCAGCTGCAGCACCACGTCAAAGCTCATCTGCCCGTCCAGGACCTGAATGCGTCGCGCCAGCTCCGCCCAGGGCAGCCGTCCTGCGGTGGAGCTGTTCAGGCTTTCGGTCAGCACGGCCACGCCGTCATCGGTGCGAAACCGCGTCTCCAGCACGTTGCTGTCGGGCCGGTAACGCCGGGTGGCCGAGAAGGTCCCCCGCGGCGTGATCGTGAAATGGCCGCCCTGCGCGCCGTTTTCCAGCACGTCGTGACCCACCAGAAGGCGATCGAACAACGGCGGGCTGTCCATGTTCGGCACGCACCACCAGTCGATGCCCCCGTCCGCACCGGACAGGGCCACGCCGCGCCCGTCGCCAAGCGCGGCATAATCGGACAGGGGCAGATAGCCCGCGGCGTCGCGCGCCATCAGGCGCCCTGCCCCAAGTTGATCGATAGCCCGCCATCGATGAAAAAGCTTTGCCCCGTCACGTATGCCGCCGCGTCCGATGCCAGAAAGGCGATCAGGTCCGCGACCTCGTGCGGTTCGCCCGCGCGGCCCAGGGGGATGTTCTTCTCCATCTTGCGGCGCAGGTCGGGGTTGTCCTTGGCTGCCTGGTTGATCGGGGTCAGGATCATGCCGGGCGCCACGTTGTTCACGGTGATCGCATCGCCTGCCAGCTCCAGCGCCAGCGTGCGCGTCAACATCCGCAGCCCGCCCTTGGCGGCGTCATAGGCGGCCGATCCGATGCGTGGCGTATCCTCGTGGATGGAGCTGACGTTGACGATCCGCCCGCCATTCCCCGCCTTGACGGCACGGGTGGCAAAGGCGCGGCACAGCATGAACGGACCGGTCAGATCCGTGGCGATCGTCTTGAGCCAGTCATCGTCGGTCATCTGTGCCGCCGGCGTGCCGCTGGCGTCGATGCCGGCATTGTTGACCAGAACGCGCGCGGCGATCCCCTGGTCATCCAGGTCCGCGAACATCGCAGTGATGTCGTCAGGGACGCTTTGGTCGCAACGCACATGACGTGCCCGGCGGCCGATCTGGGTGATCTTGGAGACGGTCTCGGACGCGCCGTCGCGGTCCGACCGATAGGTGATCAACAGGTCATGGCCCGCCTTGGCCAGCGCGATGGCGGTTGCCCGCCCGATGCCGGAATCGGCGCCGGTCACGATGGCAAGGGGGTTCTGCGGGGTGTCTGGCATGGGATGCGGTCCGAATGGCTGAGTTCCGGGGCCAACGCCTGCCCCCGACCGTCGTTCCGCGCCGCGGCATCGCGTCCCGATGTCACGGGCCGCAGCGAGGGTCAGCGCCCGTGTGGCAGGCGCAGGGCGTTCCCCTCAAGCGCGGACAGGAAATTGCCGATCTCTCGCATGCGGTTGGCCGTGTCGGTCACCTGATCATCCACGCCCAGCTGCCAGGCCAGATCCGTGCGGGCGGGGTCGTCGCTGAGCGCCTGCAGCCTGTCCGCATGAACCTCGACCGCCTTGATGCTGGCGGCCAGCCCGGCATCGACAAGGTCGGACGCCTGGCGGCGCAGCGAGGCCGCGACCTCGGCCAAGGTGATCTCGGGGTGATACTGGTCGCCCCAGAAGACGCCGTTGCCATGCCGGATCTCGGCTGCCTCGACGGGGGTGTCGGCGTTCCGGGCCAACACCCGTGCGCCCGGAGGCAGGGTCGTCACGACGCTGGAATGCATCGCGGGCGCCGTCCAGACCGGCGGGCGTCCGGCCAGCATCGGGTGGTCGCGACCGTCATCGGTGGTCAGGATGTTGCGGGCCAGCGCGGCCTCTATGCCCGGCTGTCGCGGGCCGGTCGCGCCCCCGGCAGCCACCGCCGCGATCTGCAATCCCGCACATGATCCAAAGGACGGCGTCCCTGAATCGAAGACCAAGCGCATGAATGCTGCGGCACGGCGCGTCTCGTCGCTGACATGGTGCATCTGGATCGGCGATCCGGCAAAGACGATACCGTCGAACTGGGCCACATCGCGCAGGCTCATCTGCGTGCCGTTCTCTACACAGGAGGTCGAGTCGATCTCAAGATCATCGCGCAAAGCCTTGAGCGCCAAGGCATAGCTTTCGTGGGAAGCGGTATTGGCATAGCGGCGCCGTTCGTCACGCTGGTCTTTGGTCTCGCTGGCGACAACCAGGATGCGAAGGGGCACGGTTCAGGTCCGATCAACAGGGAAAAAGGTGCCGGCCAACGCGACGGCGATCCGGTCGTTCCCGCACGATCGCGACAGGCGGGATCAGGTTGCGGGCCAGCGCGGCCCGCAGCCCGGTCTTATTCAAGGTCCAGCTTGGCTTTCAGCGCATCGATGCGGGTCGACGCCTCGGCCTTGCTGATGCTCTCGTCATAGGCGTCGGGCTGGTGCGCCTGCTCGCTGAGCGTCTTGAGGTAGGACGCCTGTGCGCCGGTCATCGGATCGTTGCCGCTGACCCAGGCCGACGGGTCCTTTTCGGCATTGTCGACGGGATGGGACTTGGGATCGGTATCGTCCATGGGAACAGCCTTTCGTGTTTCAGCCTGGTTAACGCGATACACATGTTCCGGTTCCGTTCCATTCGCACCGTGGACGACGGACGGTTGGGGTTTGCACATCGTGACCGGGACGCCTATGCGCAGGGCGCAAGGCAGCGGCGGGGACCACGATGTTGAAGACGGACACGCCCGCGCGGCTGAACGCCATCGGCGCGGCATGGATGATCGTCGCCATGGCGGCCTTCGCGCTGGAGGATGCGCTGGTCAAGGCAGTGTCTGACCTGCTGCCCGTGGGCCAGATCATGATGCTGTTCGGCTTGGGCGGTGCAGCGCTGTTCGCGATCATCGCCCGTGCGCAGGGCGACGCGCTGATGACGCCGGACGTGCTGTCGCGGGCCATGCGGGTCAGGGTGTTCTTCGAGATCACGGGACGGCTGTTCTATGTCCTGGCGCTGGCGCTGATCCCGCTGTCCACGGCGACCGTGATCCTGCAGGCGACGCCGCTGATGGTGGTCGCCTGTGCGGCCCTGATCTTTGGCGAACGGGTGGGCTGGCGGCGCTGGACGGCGATCGGGCTGGGCCTGCTGGGCGTGCTGATCATCCTGCGGCCGGGGACGGGCGGGTTCTCGGCCCTGTCGCTGCTGGCGGTGATCGGCATGCTGGGCTTTGCGGGCCGCGACCTGGCCAGCCGCGCAGCGCCGCGCAGCCTCAGCACCGCGATCCTGGGGCTGTACGGCTTTCTGGCGCTGGCCGTGGCCGGCCTGCTGTTTTCCCTATGGCAGCGGCAGGGCTTCGTGATGCCCGATGCGCGCGCCGCCCTGTTGCTGTCGGCGACCGTCCTGATCGGCATCGGGGCCTATTCCTGCCTGATGAAGGCGATGCGCACCGGCGACGTGTCGGCCGTGACCCCGTTCCGCTATACCCGGCTGCTGTTCGGCGCGGCCCTGGGGATCGCTCTGTTCGGCGAGACGCTGACCGTGGGGATGCTGGTGGGATCGGGACTGATCGTGCTGTCCGGCCTGTTCATCCTGTGGCGCGGCAAGGCCAAGGCCCCCGCCATCGGCGATCCCGTCCCGGTCCGCCACGCCGCGCGGCGATAGGCGTCGCGCGGGGGCCCTCCGGTCCCGACACGAACGGACACATCTGCTTTATTTTGCGTCTTCGCCGGTTCCGCGGGAAATATTTCGGGTATCACGCACGTTGACAGTACGGCTTTGATCCGCGCGGGAAGGACAGACATGATGCGACGCTTTATCATTTCCACGATGCTGGCAGGCACGATGGCCCTGCCCGGCCAGATGGCAATGGCGGAAACCGACCTGGGCGAGATGGTCGGCACGATCGCCAAGACCCTGCTGGAACAGCAGCAGGCCGCCCAGGAAAGCTCGCTGTGGCAGGGCGTGGTCGAGAACGGCTCTGCCGCGGCCTATCGCCAGTATCTCGACGCCTATCCGAACGGCACCCATGCGCGCGAGGCCCGCCAGCGGCTGTCGAACCTTGGCGGCGCGCCGGTGGCGCAGAACAACGCCGCGCGGGCCGAGGCCGATCTGGGCCTGTCGCGGGCCAGCCGCATGGCGATCCAGCGGCGACTGGCGACGCTTGGCTTCTATCGGTCGGGGATCGACGGCGTCTTCGGGTCCGGCACGCGCCGCGCGATCGCGGCCTGGCAGGATTCCCGACAGCTTCCGGGCAACGGCTATCTGAACGCCAACCAGGCGCGGATGCTGCAGAACGGGGCCGCCGCATCGAACCCCGCCCCCGCCGATCCGGCGACATCCGCGGCGCAGGCCGAACTGGACCTGCGGCTGTCGCGCAGCCAGCGCGTGCAGATCCAGCGCAACCTGATCGCCCTGGGCTATGACCCCAAGGGCGCGGACGGCCTGTTCGGCACCGGCACGCGCGAGGCGATCCGCATGTGGCAGCGCGACACCGGCGAACGGGTGACGGGCTATGTCACCAACGCGCAGGTCCGATCGCTGCAAAGCGATGCGGCAGGCCGCGACCCGGCGCCGACGGAGAACCGCGCGGCCGCCATCGACGAGGAGTTGCTGGGCCTGACCCGCGACGAACGCGTGGCGATCCAGCGTCAGCTGATCAGCCTGGGCTATCTGAGCGGGCGCGCCGACGGGGCGTTCGGACCCTCGACCCGCAGCGCCATCGCCCGCTGGCAGGGCGACAACGGTCTGGCGGCCAGTCGTTATCTGACGGCCGAACAGGTCCGCACGCTGCGGCAGCAGGCGCGCATCTGAACCTGACCCGGCCCTGCGCGGCGGCCGCGATCGCGGCGCAGGGGGTCGCGCGCGTCGGCAGGGAACCGCCTGTCTGCCATGGGCGGGCCATTCCGGCGGCGGGTTCCTGCTGAAAATGCGCGGAGATTCTTCCTTTGTCCGCCAGTTCGTGAAAGAGGAGGGTCAACAAAAGCGGCGCGGCACCGAATCGCGACCCGCCCCAGAGCAGGAGCAGCCTCGACGTGTCAGAACGATACGCCCGGAACCGGCATGATCGCGCGCCGGCCACCGTCGCCGCCTTTCAGGTGCGCGGTCGATTCCTGACCGCGCTTGTCCTGCGCATTGATCGTGACAGCCCGGACCCGGCCTTCTATGCCCAGCTGGACGAACAGCTGCGCACCACGCCCCAGTTCTTTGCCGGCGCGCCGATGGTGCTGGACCTGGCCAACGCCCCCGGCCTGCGCGAGGACGGCCGCATCGGCGACCTGCTGGCGCATCTGCGGACCCGCGAACTGCGGGTCTTCGGCGTCCAGAACGCGCATGGCATGGACGAGGCGCTGCTGGGCCGGCACGGGCTGATCCCGGTGACCACCGGACGCGACGCACCGCTGCCCCGCGCGGCCGCCGCTGCCGCCGCCGCGTCGGGTGCCGCGGCTGCCGCCGACGTGCCGCCCCCGGTCCAGAACGTCGTCATCCACGCGCCCGTCCGGTCCGGACAGCGGGTGATGGCCGAACATGGCGACCTGACCATCATCGGAACCGTGGCGTCGGGCGCCGAGCTGGTGGCGGCGGGCAACATCCATGTCTATGGCACGCTTCGCGGGCGCGCGATGGCGGGATGTCATGGCGACGAGGGCGCGCATATCTTCTGCCAGAACCTCAGCGCCGAACTGGTGGCCATCGCGGGCCTTTACCAGACCAGTGAGACGCTGGATGCGGCGGCCCTCCAACGCTGCACGCACATATATCTCAGGGATGAAAAACTTTGCATGGAGGTGATCGCATGACAACAGAACCCAAGACCAACCCGCCCCTTGGGCGGGTCATCGTGATCACGTCGGGCAAGGGCGGCGTGGGCAAAACGACATCGTCGGCGGCGATCTCGGCCGCGCTGGCCAAGAAGGGCTTCCGGACCGTCGTCATCGATTTCGACGTGGGTCTGCGCAACCTGGACATGACGATGGGCTGCGAGCGCCGGGTGGTGTTCGACTTCATCAACGTCATCCAGGGCGACGCCAAGCTGAAGCAGGCGCTGATCAAGGACAAGCGGGTCGACACGCTGTCGATCCTGCCGACCTCGCAGACCCGCGACAAGGACGCCCTGACCAAGGAGGGCGTCGAGAAGGTCCTGAACGAGCTGAAGGCCGAATTCGACTATGTCGTCTGCGACAGCCCGGCGGGGATCGAGCACGGCGCCCAGATGGCGATGTATTTCGCCGACGAGGCCGTCGTCGTGACCAACCCCGAGGTCTCGTCGGTGCGCGACAGCGACCGCGTCTTGGGCCTGCTGAGCAGCCAGACCAAGCGCGCCGAGACCCAGGGCGCCGAGCCCATCAAGGCGCAGGTCCTGATCACCCGCTATGACCAAGAGCGCGTCGACCGCGGCGAGATGATGACCGTCGACGACGTGCTGGAGATCCTGGCCGTCCCGCTGCTGGGCGTCGTGCCGGAAAGCAAGGCGATCCTGAAGGCATCGAACGTCGGCACGCCCGTCACCCTGGACGGCCCTTCCGCCGCGTCCCAGGCCTATAACGACGCCGTCAGCCGACTGACCGGCACCCAGGTCGAGATGCGCATCCAGGGCGAACGCCGCCCGGGCCTGTTCCAGCGTCTGTTCGGGCGGGCGTCATGAACCTGTTCGGATTCGCCCGCAAGAAGACCCCGCCCGCGACCGCGCAGACGGCCAAGGACCGCCTGCAGATCCTTCTGGCCCATGAACGCAGCAGCAGCGGCACCGCCGAGGCGGATTACCTGCCGATGCTGCAGCGCGACATCGTCGCGGCGATCCGCAAGCACGTGCCGATCGGCGACAAGGATGTCGACGTCCGCATGGAGCGTGGCGACAACATGTCCAGCCTTGAGATCAACATCGACCTGCCCGCGGTCAAGTCGAACTGATCCCTGCGGCCGGCCCCTGCACGGGGCCGGCCCTTTCCGTCAGATCAGGCTTTCGGGATGGATCGGGAACCGCGTCGGGCGGATGCCGGTCGCATGCCAGACGGCATTGGCGATGGCGCCCACCGTACCTGTGACGCCCAGCTCTCCGACACCCTTGATGCCAAGCGCGTTCACGAACTCGTCGTCCTCGTGGACGGTCAGCGCCTCGACATGCGGCACGTCGGCATTGACCGGGATGTGATATCCGGCAAGGTCGTTGTTGGTGAACCGCCCCGTGCGCGGGTCATGGACCGCCTCCTCGTGCAGCGCAAAGCCTATGCCCCAGATCATCCCGCCCAGCAACTGGCTGCGCGCCAGATGCGGGTTGACGATGCGACCGGCGGCAAAGGCCCCGACCAGCCGGCTGACCCGGATCTGGCCCAGGTCCGGGTCGACCAGCACCTCGGCGAAGACCCCGCCATGAGAGAACATGGCCCGTTCCGGCTCGCCCTCGCGGGCGCCCCTGCCCTCTCCGCGCAGCAGGTCCAGCCCGGCGCGCGCCAGGATGTCCTCATAGGCCTCGCTGCGGCTGTCGTCGTCGTTGCGGTACAGGCGCCCGCCCCGCGCGGTGACGCCCGCATTGCCGGCCCCGAACAGCGGTGATGCGGGATCCTTCGTCGCGATGTCGGCCAGCTGCCGCACCGTGTCGGCGCCCGCGTTGAACAGCGCCGTGCCCGCCGTGGCCGTGTGGCCCGATCCGCCCGCCACCCCGGCATCGGGCAGGTCGGAATGGCCCGACCGGAACTCCAGCCGGTCGACATCGATGCCAAGCCCGTCGGCGGCGATCTGCGCCAGCGCGGTCCAGGCGCCCTGCCCCATGTCCGCGGCCGAGGTTTCGACCACAGCGCTGCCATCGGCACGAAGCGTCGCATGCGCCGCGGCCTGGAACATCGGGCAGGGAAACTGCGCCGTGCCCATGCCCCAGCCCTTGAGGAGCCGCCCCTGGCGCATCTGCCGCGGCGCGGTCGGGCGGTCGGCCCAACCGAACAGGTCAGCGGCCCGCGCATAGCAGTCGCGCAGCGCCTTGGACGAAAACGCCATCCCCGATGCCGGGTCGGTTTGGGCATAGTTCAGCAGGCGGAAAGCCAGCGGGTCCATGCCCATCGCATGGGCCGCCTGGTCGATGGCCACCTCCAGGGCCGCCGATCCCGGCGCTTCTCCGGGCGCGCGCATCGGGCCGGGCGTGCCGGTATCGGCGCGCACCGCGCTGTGCGTCGTGCGCATCGCGGTCGTGGCATAGACGCTGTGCGAGGCGTTCGATGCGCTTTCGATGAAATCGTCGAAGCTGGAGGCGACGGCCAGCGTGTGATGGTCCAGCGCCATGATGCGCCCCTTGTCGTCCAGGTCCAGCCGCAGCGTCTGGCGCGTGGCGGGACGGTGGCCGACCGGGCCGTACATCTGGTCGCGCCGCAGGGCAAGCTTGACGGGCCGGCCCAGGTCCCGCGCCGCCAGGACCACCATCAGCTGGGCACCGTAGAGGATTGCCTTGGACCCGAAGCCGCCGCCCAGGAACGGGCTGCGGATCACGATCTGCGCCGGATCGATGCCCAGATAGGCCGAAAAGCTTTGCTTGAGCAGGCCGATGGCCTGGTTCGGCGTGTCGATCTCCAGCCGGTCGCCGATCCACCGGGCGGTGATGGCATGGGGTTCCAACGCGTTGTGATACTGGGCCGCGGTCTCGATCACCGTGTCGACATGGTGGGCGGCCCGCGCGCGGACGGCGTCCATGTCCCCCACCAGCAGCGATGGCGGGCGGCCGATGCTGACGGTCTCCGGCTCATAGGGCGCATCGCCGTCCAGGCCGATCCGCGGCGGGTCGGCACGATACTGCGGGTTCAGCAGGCGCGCGCCCTCAGTCGCGGCCTCCAACGTCTCGGCGACGACCAGCGCGATGGGCTGGCCGGCATAGCGGACCGTGTCGTCCTGCAGCGCCTCGGTCTTCCAGGCAAAGCCGTGGATCTTGGTGTCGGGATGGACCGCCAGCGGGGGTCGGTTCGCGGGGGTATAAACCCTGACCACGCCCGGATGCGCCATGGCCGCGTCGGTGTCCAGATGCGTGACCGTGCCCCGCGCGATGCCCGCGACGGCGGTGACGGCATGCAGCACGCCCTCGGGCCGCAGGTCGGCCGCATAGGGCGCCCGGCCCGTCACCTTCAGCACCCCGTCCCGCCGGGTCATCGGCTGACCCGCGTTCGAGCCCAAGCGCACATGCTGCTGGGTGGTCGTCATGTCAGCCATGGTCGTCTCCTTCGAAGACAGAGGCGGGAAGCGCCGGCATCCGGTCGGGCGTGCCCTGTGCGGCCAGCATCAGCGCGCGCAGGGCGATCCGCTGTGCCAGCACGATCTTGGCGGCATTGTCCCCCGATGGCGCGGCACCCTGCACCGCCAGCGCGGCGGCGTGGGCAAAGGCGTCCCCGGACGCGGGCTGGCCGATCAGGGCGGCCTCGACCGCATGGGCGCGCCACGGGCGGGCCGCGACCCCGCCCAGGGCCAGGCGGGCGGCCACGATCCGGCCGTCTTCCACATGGACCCCCGCCGCGGCCGAGACGATGGCAAAGGCATAGGACGTCCGCTCGCGCAGCTTCAGATAGCGGGCGTGTCGGGCCATGCCGCCGGGATCGGGCAGGGTCACATGGGTGATGACCTCTCCGGCCGAAAGGGCGGGCGGCACGCCGACCGCATCGGGCAGCGGGTGGAACAGGGCCATCGGCACGCTGCGGGTGCCGGTCGGGCCTGCGACATGGACCACCGCGTCAAAGGCCGCCAACGCCACGCACAGATCGGACGGGTGCGTCGCGATACAGGCGTCGGACCAGCCAAGGATCGCGTGGTTGCGCGTCACGCCGCCGATGGCGGAACAGCCCGACCCGGGTTCGCGGCGGTTGCAGGGCGACAGCGGGTCCTGGAAATAGCTGCAGCGGGTCGCCTGCATCACGTTGCCGCCCGTGCTGGCGGCGTTGCGCAGTTGCGGGGACGCGCCGGACAGCAGCGCCTCGGCCACGGCGGGAAACCGGGCCAGGATGCGCGGGTCGCGCGCCAGATCCGCATTGCTGACCATCGCGCCGATGCGCAGGCCGCCGTCATGGTCGTCGATCTCCCGCATCGGCAGCCGCGAGATGTCGACAAGCCGCGACGGCGTCGCCACACCGATCTTCATCAGGTCCAGCAGGTTCGTCCCACCCGCCAGGATCGCGCCATCGGCGCCAACCGCGGCCTCCAGCGTGTCGGCGCGGGTGTAATCGAACGGGTTCATGCCGCGTCCTCGCGGGCGGTCATGACGCGGGTCGCGTCCAGCACGGCCTCGGTGATGCCGGCATAGGCGGCGCAGCGGCACAGGTTGCCGCTCATCCCTTCGCGGACGCGCTCGGGGTCCAGCCCGGCCTCGCCTTCGGCGATCAGGGCGACGGCCGACATGATCTGGCCGGGCGTGCAATAGCCGCACTGGAACCCGTCATGGCGGATGAACGCGGCCTGAACGGGGTGCAGTTCCTCGGCCCGGGCCAGGCCCTCGACCGTGGTGATGCTGGCCCCGTCATGGGACAGCGCCAAGGCCAGACAGGCATTCATGCGCCGCCCGTCGATCAGCACGGTGCAGGCGCCGCACTGGCCGCGGTCGCACCCCTTCTTGGTCCCGGTCAGGCCGATCCGTTCGCGCAGCACGTCCAGCAGGGTCGCGCGCGGGTCGTCCAGGGCGATCGCCCGGGCGGTTCCGTTGATGGTCAGGTTCAGGGTCTGTGTCATCTTTCCCTCGTTGGCGGTAAGCTATCGGGAAGTCGGGCCGGTGGCGGCCATGGCATCACTATACGGAGGCATCCTCCGTTTCGCAACAATGATGAAGGAGACGCCGGGGGATGGGCGAAGACACGCCAGTCGCGCGCAAGCCGCGGGCCGATCAGGCCCGCAACCGCGACCGCCTGCTGACCGCCGCGCGCGAGGTCTTTCGCAGCGACGCCGCCAGCCTAGAGGCCGTGGCGCGGCGCGCGGGCCTGGGCATCGCGACGCTTTATCGCCATTTCCCCACGCGCGAGGCGCTGTTCCAGGCCGTCTATGCCCGCGAGGTCGAGGCGCTGGAGGCCCTGGCCCGCGCCGACGACCTGCCCGTCTGGATGCACGCCGCGCTGGACATGATGGCCACCAAGCGGGGCATGGTCGCGGCCCTGGCCCCGGTGCTGGACAAGGAGGCGCCGTTCTTCACCGAACAGTCGGCGCGCATGCTGGCGGCCGTGGGTGGGCTGCGCGACCGCGCCGTGGCCGCGGGACAGGTCCGCGGCACGGTCACGGCGGACGACCTGATCCGGGTGCTGCTCAGCCTCAGCTATGGTCCCGGTGCGGACCCGGCGCGGGCCGGCCTGCTGCTGGACGTGTTCCTGGACGGGCTGCGGCCGCGATAGGACCGCGGACCATCACGCACGCCCCGCGTCGCGGACCATGGCCAGGAACGCCGAAAACCCCGCCGACGGGTTGCGCCGATCCGGATAGTACAGGCTGAAGCGCGCTCGCGGCGGCGTCCAGTCGGCCAGCAGGCGCACCATCCGCCCGGCGGCAATGTCATCGGCCACGTCCTGTTCGATGAAGAACCCGATGCCGGCGCCATCCAGCACCGCGGCGCGCGCAATGGCGGCCTCGTCCAGGGTCAGGCGGCCCTGGGCCTCGATCTGCACCACCTCGGCGCCGCGCTGGAACGGCCAGCGCAGCAGCGCGCCGTTGGGCAGCCGCACCCGGATGCACTCCGCCGGCGGCAGATCGGCGGGCGTCAGGGGCGTACCATGTGTCGCGATCCAGTCCGGCGATGCGACGACGGCATGGCGCTGCGGCCGCCCCACGGGCAGGGCGATCATGTCACGCGGCACCAGGTCCGCAGGGCGCAGGCCCAGGTCGAACCCTTCGGCCACGATGTCGACCAGCCGCCCTTCGGTGACAAGATCGACCAGCATCCGGGGGTGACGGCGCAGGAAGGCCAGGACCAGGGGCGCCACCTCGCGCCCCGCCTGGACGGATGCGTTGATGCGCAGCAGGCCGGAGGGGGTCGTCCCTTGCGACTGCGCGGTCTCCATCGCGGTGCGGATCTCGGTCACCGCGGGGCCGATGCGGGCGACAAAGGCGCGACCGGCATCGCTCAGCGACACGCTGCGGGTGGTGCGGTTGAACAGGCGGACGCCAAGCGACGCCTCCAGCCGTGCGATGCTGTGCGACAGGGCGGTCGTCGACATGCCCAGGTCCAGCGCCGCCGCCCGGAATGATCCGCGCCGCGCGATGGCCAGCACTGCCTCCAGCGCCTTCAGCCCTGCATCCATCGCACGACGCCCATTGTCCCGATCCTGTCATCACCAGATGCCGATCTATCCCGATTATCCGCATGACCGTCCAGCGCTATGTTGGGGGCAGCAGACATGAAAGGACGTCCCATGCAGATGCCGCCCCCGATCCGCACCTATTTCACCGCCCGCGCGCCCCAGGATAGCGACGCCCTGGCCGCCGCCTTCGCCAACGATGCCGTTGTCCACGACGAAGGTCGTGACCATCACGGGCCGCGGCAGATCCGCGACTGGTGGCTGGCCGCCAAGGCCAAGTACCGCCACCATGCCGAACCGATCGACATGACCCAGGGCCATGGCAGGACCTTCGTCCGCGCCACCGTCACAGGCGATTTCCCCGGCAGCCCGGCCGTGCTGCGCTTTGCCTTCGCGCTGTCGGATGATCGCATCACCGCATTGGAGATTGGCGCATGACCGGGTTCCTGACGCTGGCGGGCAAGCGCGCCCTGATCACCGGCGGAACGCAGGGCGCGGGCGCGGCGACGGTGGCGCTGTTCCGCGACCTTGGCGCGCGGGTGCTGACCACGGCGCGCAAGGCCGCCGACCTGCCGGACGACCTGTTCGTCGCTGCCGACCTGACCACCCTGGCGGGATGCGACAGCGTCGCGGCCATCGTGCGGGATCGGATGGGTGGCGTCGACATCATCGTGCACATGCTGGGCGGATCGTCCGCCCCCGGCGGCGGCTTTGCCGCCCTGGGAGAGGCGGAATGGGAGGCCGAACTGGACCTGAACCTGCGGCCCGCGCTGCGTCTGGACCGCGCGCTGGTGCCCGGCATGGTCGCGCAGGGGTCGGGGGTGGTGATCCACGTGACCTCGATCCAGGCGCTGCTGCCCCTGCCCGAGGCCACGACCGCCTATGCCAGCGCCAAGGCCGCCCTCTCGGTCTACAGCAAGAGCCTGTCCAAGGAGGTCACGCCCCATGGCGTGCGCGTGGTCCGCGTGGCGCCGGGATGGATCGAGACCGAGGCCTCGGTCCGGCTGGCCGAACGCGTGGCGTCGGATGCAGGAACGGACCTGGACGGGGGGCGGCAAATCATCATGGACAGCCTTGGCGGCATCCCCCTGGGCCGCCCGTCCCGGCCCGCCGAGGTGGCCAACCTGATCGCGTTCCTGGCGTCCGATCGCGCCGCCAGCATCACCGGCACGGAATACGTGATCGACGGGGGGACCGTGCCGACCGCATGACGGTCGGCGCCATTTCCGCCCGGCGCGCGTTGCAGCAGGGATCGGCGGGCCGCAGCCATGCCCGCCCCCACCAGTCCGGACCGGAGAGAGCAGAATGCAGACATTCGTCATCGCCCTGGGCGCCGCCCCGCACATGAAGCTGTCGCAGGCAGGCGACGGATTCACCGCGACCGACGCGCCCATGGCATTCGACAGCCATCAGGCGGCCTATGACTATCTTGTCCGGCACACCGAGGACGACCCGCTGAAGGGCGTGCGGGCCGAGATCATCGAGGATCTGTCGCTCTAGGCGATCTTGCCCGCATAGGGTGAAACTTTTCCGGACCCCGCCCGTAAACTGTATGTGCAGGGTTTGCCCGATCAGCGAGTTCCCTCTCCTCTCAGCCTTCATTAGGCGGGTGGATCGGGCCCCTGCAGCGGCCCCCGGTCCCGTTTCCGGGGGCCGGTCTTGTTCGTGCCGTCCGATATGCGATCACCCCACCCTGTCGAAACAGATAGGCTGACTGGTCAATCAATTTCAGGCATAAGGTACATAACAATCGGGGACGTTGATTGGTGTTGTTTTAGTTTCTTTCCCCGGTTGTTTATCTGCCCGAACCGGTTTTGTACGTGACGCGTGCGGGACGGGATCGCCGATCGATCCATCCGCGATCATTGCTACGCCCCCTGCCATTATCACGACACTGTGCCGCCCTTCGGGGAACCGGCTGCGATCCCTCCTGTTGAGGTGGGACGCAAACGGGAGATGCATGATGGATGACACACGGATCTGGAACTTTGAGGAAAGCCTGTGGCGCGCCTCGGAAGGGCGGTACCATGAGCGGGTCGACCCCGAATGCGTGATGGCGCTGAGCCATGCGCCCTATCTGTTTCATGGCGAGGCCGCGGTCGAGGCCGTCACCGGCACGCCGGGATGGGACGAGGTCGCTTTTTCGAACCGCCATATCTCTCGTCCCCAGGAGGGCCTGATCGTCGTCGGCTATGAGGTCAAGGCGCAGAAGGGCGACACCACCTTTACTGCCGCCTGTACATCCGTCTATCGGCAGAAGGCCCATGAGGACTGGACGGTCGTCCAGCACGCGCAGGTCGTGCAGGGGCATGGCGATCAGGCTTGATGACCGGTCAGCAGTTCAGGCAGTAGGATCGATCCCGGCAGGAATGCCGGGGTTTTCTTTTGGATTTGTTTGGTTCGGGATCGAACCTTTCCGTAACGCTTTCCTTGTAACGGTCTTGAATGACGCCCCAATGGCCGCGCTGGAGGGCGGACAGGCGATCACTTATTGGCGTTGGGCATTAGGGCGACGATGTCCGTCGAACCTTGGGTGGTGCATCGGATGCCGTCTTGCTCTATTCCCTGCCTGAACGGACGAAGGCGGCATGAACCGGCAGCCACCAGATGAGGCAGCATGACTGACACGACGATGTCCTCCATGGCGGATCACCTAGGCATGGTGGCGACGGGGCTGGAATGGATCGTGATCGCGCTGGAGCTGTTCGCGATTGGGATCCTGCTTCTGGGCGTGGCGCGTTTCGCCACGCGCTTCGTGTCGGGCGACGTGATGCACCGCGACGCGCATGACCGCCATCATCAGCTGAACCACGGGCGGCTGGCACTTGGCCGGCACATCCTGGCAGGGCTGGAGGTGCTGATCGTGGCCGACCTGATCCGCACCATCCTGCATCTCAGCTTGGCGAACATCCTGCTGCTGGGCGCGATCGTGGTCATCCGGTCCTTCATCTCGTTCATGATGGAGTACGAGATGAAGGCGTTGAAGAACGACTGACGGCCCTTGGCGCTGCCTGATCCGCAGGGGTCAGGCAGCGTCGGGGCCAATCGGCCGTTCCGCCGCCAGTCCGCCTGTCAGATCCCGAAACAGCGCCGTTGCCACCAGATCGTCCAGCGGCATCGACAGCTTGCGCCGCCAGTTGGGATATTCGTCCACCGTCGACGGCACGTTGACCGGGTGCAGCTCGGCCGCCAGATCCTCCAGACGCACGGCGAACAGGCGCGACGGCGCGCTGGCCAGGTGGCGATGCACGGCGATGGTCAATGTGGTGGGGGCGTCGCTCGGGTCGATCCCCGCCGCGACGTCGGCCGTCAGCAGCCCTGCCGCGACAAGATCGGCCAACAGATCGGCGCGTTCCACCGTGCGCGCATTGCGCTGTTCGGTCGCGGCCGCGTCGCTGATGAAGCCGAACCGCTGGCGCAGGGCTACGTCATCGCCCTTCCACCAGCCGCGAAACGTCGGCAGGTCATGCGTGGACAGGCAGGCCAGCGCGTCGCGCGGATAGTCCGCAGGCGGGATGAAGCCGTCCTCGCGTCGTTCGAAGAAGAAGATGCGATAGGACAGGATGCGGCACGCCTCCATCACCTCGCGGAAGCCCGGGGGGACGTTGCCCAAGTCCTCTCCGATGATGGTGGTCCGGTTCTGCCGGGACGCATCGGCCAGTGCGGACAGCATGTCATCCAGCGGATAGCGGGCATAGGTTCCGTCGGCGGCCCCTGCCCCCTCCGGCATCAGGAACAGCTGCCACAGTCCCATCGCATGATCGATCCGCAGCGCGCCTGCCTGCCGTGTCGCGTGCCGGATCAACTCGCGGAACGGCGCCGCGCAGGTCGCGGCCATGGCGACGGGCGACAGCGGTGCCAGACCCCAGTCCTGCCCCTGTTCGTTGAAGTAATCGGGCGGCGCGCCGATGCGCACGTCGGGCAGCACGATGTCGCTGCCCCAGCTGCCGGACCCGTCGGCCGCCTCTCCGACGGCGAAATCCAGATAGAGGCCGATCGCCATGCCCAGATCGCGACAGCGGTCGCGCAGGGCCCGCAGCTGCGACTGGCACAGATATTGCAGCCACATATGAAAGGCGACGTCATCCGCCCGTTCCTGCGCCATCTGCCGCATGGCATCGCCATCGACATCGCGCCACGCCTTGGGCCAGCCAAGCCAACCTGCGCCATTACCGGCATCGACCATCGCGGCCGAGGCGACCTCGAACAGCGCATGACGGCACAGATCGTCGCCGCCTTGGGCCACGAAATCGTCCGGCAGGGTCGCGCCTGCGGACCAGATGGCGCGCAAGGCCGACAGCTTGGCCGCGGCTACGCCCGGATAGTCGACCAGTTCCGCGGCGCGCAGATCCTCAAGCACCGCCGCATCGGCCATGTCGGCGCGAAATCCCGGCACCTGATCGACCGCCAGGTACAGCGGGTTCAGGAACCGGCGGTTCGACGGAGAGAACGGGCTGCACCGTGACGGGTCGGCTAGGAACATCGCGTGCAGCGGGTTGAGGCCCAGAAACGCCGCCCCGGCTTGTGCGGCATGACCGGCCAGCACGCGCAGGTCGCCGAAATCGCCGATGCCCCAGTTGCGATCGCTGCGCAGCTGGTACAGCTGCAAGGCGATGCCCCAGTGACGACCCTGCCCGGGCACATGGCATTGCGCACCGGCGGGCGCGGTCAGGCGTGGCTCTGATGCCAAGGGCGGCAGCGTGTCCGCATCGAACGCCTCCAGCAACCCGCGCAAAGTTTCGTCGGGGGCGTCATGCACCGCGCCCCCGACCAGGTCGTATTGCGGCTGGATGCCATAGGCGCGGGCGCGGGCATGCAGGTCGCTGCCATCACCCTGCGCCGGAGGGGCAGAGGTCATGCCTGCACCGGCATCAGCACGATGGTCGCCAGCGGCGGCAGGGTCAGGCTCAGCGACTGGTCGCGACCATGCCAGACGACGGCTTCGGCATCGCGCACCCCCGCGTTGCCGACACCCGATCCACCATAGGCCTGATCGTCGCTGTTCAGCACCTCGCGCCAGGCACCGGGAACCGGAACGCCGATCCGGTAGTCCTCGCGCACGACGGGGGTCAGGTTGCACACCACCACCACCGGAGGCGCGCCGTCGTCGGACTTGCGCATCCAGACCAGCACGCTCTGGGCGCTGTCGCTGCTGTCGATCCATTCGAACCCGTCCGGATCGCAATCCAGCCGGTGCAGCGCGGGCGTGTCGCGATACAGCCGGTTCAGGTCCCCGACCAGCGCCTGCACGCCGGAATGCATAGGATCGTCCAGCAGATGCCAATCCAGAGACTGGTCGTGGTTCCATTCGCGGTCCTGCGCGAATTCGCAGCCCATGAACAACAGCTTCTTGCCGGGATGGGTCCACATGAAGGCATAATAGGCCCGCAGGTTCGCGAACTTCTGCCAGCGGTCTCCGGCCATCTGGCGGATCAGCGATCCCTTGCCGTGCACGACCTCGTCATGGCTCAGCGGCAGGACGAAATCCTCGGAGAAGGCATAGACCAGGCCGAAGGTCAGATCGTGCTGATGATACTGCCGATGGATCGGGTCCAGCCGGAAATAGGCCAGCGTGTCGTGCATCCAGCCCATGTTCCACTTGAACGCGAAGCCCAGGCCCCCCTGGTCGACCGGACGGCTGACCATCGGGAAGGCGGTCGATTCCTCGGCGATGGTCACGGCGCCGGAATGGTCGGTGGTGACACGGGTGTTCACCTCGCGCAGAAAGTCGATGGCCTCCAGGTTCTGGTTGCCGCCATGGCGGTTGGGCACCCATTCGCCGGGCTGGCGCGAATAGTCCAGATACAGCATCGACGCCACCGCATCGACGCGCAGCGCGTCGACATGGAACTTGTCGACCCAGTACAGCGCGCTGGCCTGCAGGAAATTGGCAACCTCGCGGCGGCCGAAGTTGTAGATCAGCGTGTTCCAGTCCTGATGGAACCCCTGGCGCGGATCGGCATGTTCGTACAGCGCCGTGCCGTCGAACTGCGCTAGACCATGGGCGTCGGACGGGAAATGCGCGGGCACCCAGTCCATGATGACGCCGATGCCCGCCTGGTGCAGCCGGTCCACCAGCCGCGCGAACGCCTCGGGGGAACCAAAGCGGCTGGTCGGGGCGAACAGGCCCACGGGCTGATAGCCCCATGATCCGGTAAAGGGATGTTCGCCCACCGGCAGGAATTCGACATGGGTAAAGGCCATCTGCTGGACATAGGGCACCAGCAGATCGGCCATCGCGTCATAGTCCAGGATCTCGGCATCGCCGCCCCTGCGCCATGACCCCAGATGCACCTCATAGATCGAGATGGGCGCCTGACGGTCCTGCCGACGCGCGCGTTCGGTCATCCATTCGCCGTCGCGCCAGTCGTGATCGGGCAGCCCGTGGACAACGGACGCGGTTTCCGGCGGCTGCTGATGGGCGAAGCCGACGGGGTCCGCCTTCAGCGGCAGGCGTTCGCCATGCGCGCTGAGGATTTCGTACTTGTAGACCTCTCCGGTCGTCAGGCCGGGGATGAACAGCTCCCAGATGCCGGGTCCAAGACGGCGGCGCATCGGGTGGCGGCGTCCGTCCCACGCGTTGAAATGGCCGACCACGCTGACGCGCCGGGCATTGGGTGCCCAGACCGCAAAGGCCACGCCGGCGACGCCCTGATGGGTGACCGGATGGGCGCCCAGCTTGTCGTACAGGCGGCGGTGGCTGCCTTCGGCCAGCAGATATTCGTCCATCTCTCCCAGCACGGGGCCAAAGCGATAGGGGTCATCGACCTGCCATTCATGGTCGCCTGCCCGCATCGCCAGTCGATAGTCCCTCTGCGGGGCGGGCCCGCAGAAGAACCCCTCGGGGTGGATGCGTTCCAGCGGAAAGACACCGCCATCGGCCACCGCGCGGACCTCGGCGGCTTGGGGCGCAAAGACGCGCAGCTGCCCGTCATGCGGACCCAGGATCGCGAAGGGATCGTGATGCTGACCCCGCAGGATCGCCTCGATCCCGGTGGAGGTCAGCCCGTCGGGCAGATATGCGACATCGGTCATGCGTTCTCCTGCGTCAGCAGTTCCAGGATACCGGCCAGCGGGATGCCGACCCAGGCCGGGCGATTGCCCAGCTCGTATCCGGTCTCGTAGATGGCCTTCTGCAGCAGGAACAAATCCAGCAGTGCATCGGCCACGGCGCGATCAGACGGCAGGTTCGCGGACCCGTCGACATGCTGGCGATAGCTGTCCAGGAAGGCCGCACTGGCAGTGCGCCGCCAATCCTCGATCCGCTCCAGCGCCTGTTCGACCGTCGTGCCAAAGCTGGCGCGATGCCGTGCCACGACCGTCATCGCGGCATAATCAAAGGACCGCAGCATCCCCGCCACATCGCGCAAGGGCGACGACAGGGCCCGACGTTCGTCCAGCGACCGCGCGGGTTCGCCTTCGAAATCGATGATCGCCACATCGTTCTGCGCCAGCAGGACCTGACCCAGGTGATAATCGCCATGGATGCGCGACAGCCCGCCGGACGGAGTCAGCTCCGCAACCCGGCGCAGACGGTCCAGCAACGCGTCGCGCTGCGCCAGCACCTGTTGCGCCAAGGGCGCCGCATCGTCTGGCAGGTCGGCCTGTTCCAGCCGGGCCAGCATCGCCTCGGCATCGGCGACCGCATCATCGGCCCAACCGCGCAGCGTCTTTGCGGTCAGGTCCTGCAGCGCGAAGGCCGGATCATCGGTGGGCGTCGCCAGGGCGCGGTGCAGCTCGGCAGTCCGCTGTCCCAGCAAGGTGCCGATCGACAGCGGAAAGTCGTATCCGTGCCGCACCGGCGCGGCATCGCCCGCCGAGGTCCAGCCGTCGCTTTCGTTCAGCTCCAGCATCAGCGCATCGACGATGCCCGTCCAGGCGTCGCCCCGGTTCGGAACGAAGGCAAAGGCGGCCGCCAAAGTCGTGTCCTGATCACCCTTGTGATCCAGATGGCCCAGATAGCGCGGCGTATGGGCAAAGCCCGCGACCGTGGTCAGGAACTGCGCCACCTCGACATCGGGCTGATGCCCGGTGCGCAGGCGACGATACAGCTTCAGGATGATCTGGTCCGAGAAGGCGATCGACAGGTTCGACTGCTCGACCCCCATCTGGCGCGGAGTGCCCGGTTCAGTGATGGCCCGCAGGGCGTCGGTGCCGTGGAACTGCAGATCGCCCTGGGTCTTGCCCTCAACCATCCCGTCCAGCAACAGCTGCGGCAGGCGTTCGTCGAAGGCGCCGTCGACCAGCGCGCCAACCCGTGCGGTGTGGCGGATCTTGGCCAGCGTCCAGGACAGCTTGGGCGCACCGGGACGCAGATTCTCGTCGCCCCACCGGGCCGACAGGGGCAGGAAATAGCTCTGCTCCTCGCCCTCACCGCCGGGGGTCACGTCCAGGGCGACCATCGCATGTTCGCCCTGCCCCAGATCGCCCAGCTGACGCAGACGGACACGGGTCGGGACGGACTGGTCCTTGGCCGCGAACCAGCGCTGCAGCGGCAGCCATTGGGGCAGAACCTCTGCCTGCAGCTGCGCGCCCTCACGTCCGGCCAGCGCGGTGCTGACCTTGCCGTCGCGGGTGGTCAGCGTCATGAATTCCGGCAGGATGTCGGGCAGCTGTTCGTGCCAGGACGGCATCTCTTCCTCGCCCGACAGGGCGAACCAGAAGAACCCATAGGCCGGCAGCGTCAGCATGTAGGGCAGATCGCCGATCGGCGGAAAGGCCGACCGACCGGTCAGTTCCACCGGCACCATGCCGCGGCGGCTGGCCAGGTCCAGCTCGACCGCCTGCGCGCTGTCCGACAGGTTGGCGACGCACAGATAGGCGCGCCCCTCGTGTTCGCGGACATAGGCCAGGATCTTGCGGTTGCGCGGATAAAGCAGCGTCATCTCTCCGCGCCCGAAGGCCGGATGCTGGCGGCGCACGGTGATCATCCGGCGCATCCAGTTCAGCAGCGACGACGGGTCGTCCGCCTGCGCCTCGACATTGATCACCTGGTGGCCATAGACCGCATCGATGATCGTCGGCAGATAAAGCTGCTGCGGCTTGGCCGTGGAAAAGCCCGCATTGCGGTCGCCCGACCACTGCATCGGCGTCCGGACCCCGTCACGGTCGCCCAGGTAATAGTTGTCGCCCATGCCGATCTCGTCGCCGTAATAGATGATCGGCGTACCGGGCATCGACAACAGCAGCGAATTCAGCAGCTCGATCTTGCGGCGGTCATTCTGCATCAGCGGCGCCAGGCGGCGGCGGATGCCCAGGTTGATGCGCGCCCGCGTGTCGGTAGCATAGGTCTGCCACAGATAGTCGCGCTCCTCGGACGTCACCATCTCCAGCGTCAGCTCGTCATGGTTGCGCAGGAAGATGCCCCACTGACAGTTCTCGGGGATCTCGGGCGTCTGGCGGATGATGTCGGTGATCGGATGTCGGTCGGCCTGCGCCAGCGCCATGTACATGCGCGGCATCAGCGGGAAATGGAAACCCATGTGGCACTCATCACCCTCGCCGAAATAGGGGCGGGTGTCCTCGGGCCACTGGTTCGCCTCGGCCAGCAGCATCCGGTCGGGGAAATGCTTGTCCAGATCGGCACGGATGGCCTTCAGGACGTCATGCGTCTCGGGCAGGTTCTCGTTGTTGGTGCCGTCGCGTTCGACCAGATAGGGGATCGCATCCAGGCGCAGACCGTCCACGCCCATCTCCAGCCACATGCGCATGACCTTGAGAACCTCGGCCAGCACCTTGGGGTTGTCGAAGTTCAGGTCGGGCTGGTGCGAATAGAACCGGTGCCAGTAATAGGCGCCCGCGACAGGGTCCCAGGTCCAGTTCGACTTTTCCGTGTCCAGAAAGATGATCCGCGTCTCGGGCCATTTCTCGTCCGTGTCGGACCAGACATAGAAATCGCGCGCCGCCGATCCGGGCTTGGCATGGCGGGCCTTCTGGAACCACGGATGCTGGTCGCTGGTGTGGTTGATGACCAGTTCGGTGATCACGCGGATGCCGCGCCGATGCGCCTCAGTCACGAAGGCCTTGAAGTCGCGCATCGCGCCATAGGACGGATTGATCGACCGATAGTCGGCGATGTCATAGCCGTCGTCGCGCAGGGGCGACGGATAGAAGGGCAGCAGCCAGATGGCTGTCACGCCCAGTTCCTGAACATAGTCCAGCCGCTGCATCAGCCCGGCGAAATCGCCGATGCCGTCGCCGTTCGAATCCATGAACGCCTTGATGTGCAGCTGATAGATGACCGCGTCCTTGTACCAGTCGGCCTGGTCGCGGTCGATGCCGCCGGTCACGGCGAAGGTTGCGCCGTCGCGCTTGGGGTTCGGGATGTTCATGGGCGCGGCGCTCCGGGTGCGATGAGTTGCCAGATGGCATAGGGACGGGTCTGCGGATCAAGATCCAGGGTCTGGGTCTTGCCGTGCCAGGTGAAGCTGTTGCCGTGGATCAGGTCACGGACCTCGATCGACGCGTCGTCGGGCAGGCCGAATTCCCACAGCGGGACCTCGAACTGGAACACCTGGGTGTTGTGCGGGTCCAGGTTGACGTGGATCAACACGTAATCGTCCCCGGAACGCTTGCCATAGGCCAGAACCTGGTCGTTATCAGCCACGTGGAAGGTCAGATCGGTGAACTGACGCAGCGCAGGATGATCGCGCCGCAGGCGGTTCATCAGGCGGATGTCGTCCTGGATGTTGCCCGGCTGGTCCATGTCCCAGACCCGCAGCTGGTACTTCTCGCTGTCCAGATACTCTTCCTTGCCGGGCACGGGCGCGGCCTCGCAGATCTCGAAGCCGCTATAGACGCCGTAATTGCCGCCCAGGGTCGCGGCCAGTGCCAGGCGGATGCGAAAGCCGGGCCGGCCGCTGGACTGCAGATAGCGCGGATTGATGTCGGGGGTATTCACGAAGAAGTTCGGGTTCATCACCAGACGGCTGTCGGTCTGCGTCAGCTCGGTCAGGTATTCGGTGATCTCGGCCTTTTCGTTGCGCCAGGTGAAATAGGAATAGGATTGCGAAAAGCCGACCTTGGCCAGCCGCTTCATCACCTTGGGCCGGGTGAAGGCCTCGGCCAGAAAGATCACGCCCGGATCGACGCGACGGACCTCGGCGATCATCCACTCCCAGAACGGGAAAGGCTTGGTGTGCGGGTTGTCCACGCGAAAGATGCGCACCCCGTGGTTCACCCAGAACAGCACGATGTCGCGCAGCGCGTACCACAGCCCCGGCAGGGCATCGCGATAGAAATGGACATTGACGATGTCTTCGTACTTCTTGGGCGGGTTCTCGGCGAACTTGATGGTGCCGTCGGGGCGCCAGTCGAACCATTCCGGGTGTTCTCTGATCCACGGGTGATCCGGCGAGCACTGGATCGCGAAATCCAGCGCGATCTCCAGCCCGTGGTCGCGAGCGGCATCGATCAGGCAGCGGAAATCGTCGAAATCGCCCAGTTCGGGGTGGATCGCATCATGCCCGCCATCCGCGGACCCGATGGCATAGGGGCTGCCGGGATCGTCCGGCCCTGCGGTCAGGCTGTTGTTCGGACCCTTGCGGTTCGTACGCCCGATCGGGTGGATCGGCGGGAAATACAGCACGTCAAAGCCCAGATCGCGCACATAGGGCAGGCGCGCGATCACGTCGTCGAAGGTGCCGTGCCGGTCCATGCTGGCCGATTGTGACCGGGGCATCAGTTCATACCACGCGCTGAAGGCCGCGGCCTGCCGGTCGACATGCAAAGGCAGCGTGTCGGACAGCGTCAGGTCGGTCCGGGGTGCAGCGCGGTTCATCAGCGCGGTCACCGGATCATCCGTCAGTACGGCCAGGCGGGCCGCATCGCCCTGCGCGGCCAGACCGTCGTCCTGCACCAGAACCGCATCCAGCGCGGCCCGGTCGTCGGCGCCGGCGCGGCCCTTGGGGCCCATGGCGGCCTCGACCAGACGCCGGCCCTCAGTGAGTTCCAGCGATATGGCTTGACCCGCGGCGTGCTTGGCCAGGATCTCCTTGCGCCATGTCGCGAACAGGTCGCGCCAAGCGGCAAAGCCGATCTGATAGTCCCCCGGCGCGTCGAAGGCGTGACTGGCCTGCCAGCGGTCGTTGATGACGAAGGTCATCGGCACTTCGGCAAAATCATCCTGCCCGACCGGGCGCCACAGCAAAACGGCGTCGATGATGTCGTGCCCGTCCGAAAAGATGTCCGCCTGAAACAGGTCCGGCTGCCCGGCCACGACCTTTGCCGCAAAGCGCCCGCCATCGACCTGATGGGAAATCCCCTCGATCGCCAGACGCGCGGCGGCAAGGCGCAGCAGGGTCGGATCGGCATCGGCCGCCCGTCGCGGCGATCGCCGGGGGGTGCGGGCCTTGGCGGGGGATGGCGTGGCGGGCTGGTCGTTGGACACGGATATGCCTCCTTGGATCGGACAGGAACAGAACAGGCGCCGCCCGCGAATGTTCCGGCAGAAGGCGAAACAAGGGTCGATTTGCCCGCACCAAAGGCAGGAAGGCCGGGCCCTAGTAGGTGCCCGGCGGATCGCTGGCCGGAAAGGATTCGTCCCCGCGTTCATCGACATCGGACCAGTCCGGGGGCGGATCGCGCATCTGGTCGGGCCCGGCAGGACGGATCGCGTCGTCCGCGCCAGGGCCGGATCGGCGCGCCGCGGACCGGACCAGCAGCGCGACCCCCGCAAGGGCCGCGACAAGGGCAAGGGTTCTGGTCATGGCATCCCCCTCAGATGATCGGCTGGCCGCCGGTGACCGCGATGGTCGCCCCGGAGATGTAGCTGGAGGCCGCCTCCGCCAGCATCACATAGGCCGATGCCAGTTCCGCAGGCTGCGCCGGCCGCCCGATGGGATAGTTCTGGCCGAAGGTGGCGACCTTGTCGCCCGGAAAGCTGGCCGGGATCAGCGGCGTCCAGACCGGCCCCGGCGCCACGACATTCGCGCGGATGCCGCGATCGGCCAGCATCTGCGCAAGGCCCGCGGTGAAGTTCTGGATCGCGCCCTTGGTCGTGGCATAGGCCAGCAGGTCCGGGCTGGGCTTGTCGGCATTCACCGACGCGGTGTTGATGATCGCGGCCCCCCGACCCATATGCGTGACCGCGGCCTTGGTCAGATGGAACATCGCGTCGACGTTGGTGGCGAAGGTATAGCGCCACTCCTCGTCGCTGATGTCCTCGATTTTGGCAAAGCTGCGCTGGTGGGCGGCGTTGTTGACCAGGATGTCGATGCGCCCGAACCGATCGGCGGTCTGCGCGATCACGTCGCGACAGTTTTCGGCCTTGGACAGGTCGGTCATGATGACCAGACACTCGCGGCCGGCCTGGCGGACCAGGGCGGCGGTATCCTCCATGTCCCCCTTCTCGTCCAGGCAGACCAGCGCCAGGTCGGCCCCCTCGCGGGCATAGGCGGTGGCCACGGCGCGGCCGATGCCGCTGTCGGCGCCGGTGATCAGCGCCACGCGCCCCGTCAGACGGCCGTTGCCCTTCCAGCTGTCCTCGCCGTGATCGGGAACCGGGTCCATCCTGCGGAAGCTGCCGGGCAGGTCCTGTTCCTGTTCGGGAAAGGGCGGATAGGGATAATCGGTCATGCGCGGTCTCCTGTGGCATTCGGGCCCGTCACGGGACGGACCGGTGCCTGCAACCGGCGACAGGGCGCGATGTTCCCGCCCTAGTGGAAATGGCGGGGCAGGTTCCGCGCGATCTCGTGGTCCATCAGGGCGATCATCAGGCCGCGCAGGGTGCCCGTGACGGCATCGCCCTCGATGGCGCGGATCGCCTGCAGCATCACCCGCTCGACCAGGCGTTCGGCCGCGGCGGCGTCCGAGGCGACCAGGCGGACATAGGACAGCATGTCCACCATGACCTCCTGCACCCCGTCGGCGTCACCGAACCGCAGGCGTTGCGCATGCAACTGCAGCAGAAGGCTGCGCGTCGGGCTGGGCTTGGCGTGGATGACGGTCTGGCTGAACCGGTCCGGGACGTCCCGCGCGGTATAGCCGGTCAGAAAGACGAACGGCACCTCCTGCAGGCTCAGCTGATCGGCGATGCAGAACGACGTCTGCGCGCCCAAGCGCACGTCCAGGATCGCCGCCTCGGCATCCGCGCTGGTCAGGCTGCACATCGCATCGCCGATGTCCGAAAAGGGGCCGATCACGGTGTCGCCAAGATTGCTGATGTCGCGGGACAGCTGTTCGGCGATCAGGAATTCGTCTTCGACCACCAGAATGCGCATGGTCCCCCCGGATCGCCATCGTCAGGCATGACCCTATCCAATCACGCAAAGACTGCCCATTAAACATACCTTAACGGAAGGGCCTGTTTCGGCGAAAACTTGCCTATCGTGCAATATCAGGTTCTGCGCCATCCCAGGCAGCCCGCGGGCAGGCCCCCGCCCGCGACCAGCAGGGCACCCTGTCCGTACAGACGCCATGCGCCGCCGGCGGGCATGTCGACCACCACCAGGGACAGGGCCGCGTCCTGCCACAGGATGGCTCCGCCTGTTGCGGTCAGGCGGTCGCGGATCTGGGCGTCCGTCAGGTCCTTGCGGAACACGACCGAGGCAACCCGGCGGTCGCCGGGCGGCTGTGCGGCCCAGATTCCCATCCCGACGGTCAGCGCCAGCAACGCGGCCGTGATGCCCCCGATGCGACCTTCGGGACCGCGTGGCCCCATCGCCACGTACAATCCCGCGGCCGCGGGCAGGATGCCGAACCCGATCAGCCAGCCCGCATCCCACAGCAGCGGGGCCGGGCTGTCATCCCGGATGCGGTGGATGCCCAGCACCCAATGCGACAGCACCGCATCGATGCCGTGCCACAGTCCGAAGCCGACCGGCAGCATGGCCCACAGCCGGCGGCGCGGATCGGCGCCGATCACCGACCGGTGGCGCCACAACGCCGCCAGCCCGACCAGCGCGACCGCGTACATGGCGGCGTGGAAATAGCCGTCCCACAGGATCTGCAGCCGCAGGCCGTCCATGCCCGGCACCAGGCTGAGAAGATGGTGCCATTGCAGGATCCGGTGCAGCAGGACCCCGTCAAAAGAGCCGCCCAGGGCAAATCCCAAGATCACCGCGGGCAGCCACGCCCGCATCATCCGCCCTCCTGCGGAACGGGGGCCAAGGCACGCCCCTCGGCGCTGCGCAGGATGCTGTGGATGCGGCTGGCGGCGATCTGGGCCTGGCCCATCGCGGTGCCGATCTGGTTCAGCCCGGTCGTCAGATCGCCCACGGCGAACAGGCTCGGCACCGTCGTCTGCTGATGATCGTCCGTGGGGATTCGGCCATCCGGCGCGGGGATCAGGCCAAGCCGGGTCGCCAGTCCCGCCTGCGCCACGGCCCCCAGGCCCGACCAGACCGCCTCGACCCGCAGCGGGGGCGCGTTCGGGCGGATCAGCGCGACCCCCGGCCCGGACAGGTCCCAGGTCACGTCCGGCGACGTGTCGACCGCGACGCCCGCATTCGTCAGGCTGCCGTGATCGTCGGGCGACAGTCGCAGCGGCGCGCCAAGCGTCAGCAGGGTGACCTGCCGGGTGTAATGGGACAGGAACAGCGCCTCGGCCGCGGCATGGGCGTCGGCGCCGATCACGGCCACCGGCCTGTCCGTCGCCTCATAGGCATCGCAGACGGGACACAGGCGCAGCTGGCCGGTCAGGATCGCGGCGCGGGCATCGGGGATCGGCGGCAGCCGGTCGACGGCCCCCGTGGCCAGGATGACATGCCGCGCGATGTGCAGGCTACCCGCCAGAACCTCGAACCCGCCATGCGGCAGGGGGTCCAGGCGCACCACGCGTCCCCGGATGATGGGAACGCCCAGATCGGTCACCTGCTGGCGCATCCGCCCCAGCAGGCGACCGCCCCGGATGCCCGTTGGATAACCCGGATGGTTCCAGGTCCGCGGGATCAGCGCGGCGCGGCTGGCACCTGCATCGATGACGACCACGCGACGCCGGAACCGGGCCAGATGGATCGCCGCCGTCAGCCCGGCCGGACCCCCGCCGATGATGACGCAGTCCAGCATCACGCTGGCGCCCGCGCCGGCGTGACCGGAAATGGACTGTCTCATGATCGCGTCGGCATCCGGCCGGGGATGGGCGTCGCGCAACGACCGATCCGCCGTTCCGTGCGAACGGCTGTCGCCAGGTGCGACCTGTCGCAAGGCGCCGAAAGACTGCGGCGCCCGATTCCAGGTACGGTGGCGGCGGATAGGTTGTCGGTCATGGGCATGTCCTGGCACGAGGGCGTGCCGGCGACCCCAGGGCCGCCGGCACGGATGCTACATCTGTTCGGTCTGCGCGCCGCTGCCGGTGCGGGCCGGGCCCAGGTCGGGCTGCTGACCCATCGCGGTCGTGGGCTGGGACGTGAACTGGCCCTTGCCGTCAACGGACGGACCCTGCGACCAGCGGCCGTCGACCGGCGCGCTGCCATCCGCCTGGAACCCCAGGAAGGCATAGCTGAATTCGGACTGCTCCTCGGCCTGGGGAAAGCTGTTGGGGATCGGGAAAGCGCCCTGCGCGCCGCCCAGCTCCTCAAGTGCGGCCATCCACTGGTTCTGGTGCATCGTGTCCCGCGCGATCAGATAGGACAGCATGTCCTTCATCCCTGGGTCGTCGGTCATGTTGTACAGCCGCACAGCCAATGTGCGCCCGGTGGATTCGGCGGCGATGTTGGCGGTCATGTCGGCGGCGATGTTGCCGCTGGCATAGATGTGGGACATGTCGAAGGGCACGCCGTCGCTGTCCACCGGCATCGCCGACAGACCCGCCGACAGCAGGTTTTTTAGGTTCATGCCGCCCATCACGGCCTCGACCGCCTTGTCGCGGGCGCCCTCCTCCTGCATCGCCAGGGGCGCGCCTTCCAGGTTCAGGGCGACCGCGGTGGCCAGCATCTCGATATGGCCCAGCTCCTCGGCGGCGGTGTTCATCAGCAGGTCGCGGAACCGGGCGTCGCCGCGCGCGCCGCAGGCCTGGAAGAAGTACTGCATCGCCACGCGGATCTCTCCCTCGACGCCGCCGATGGCCTGCTGCAGGGCACGGGCGAACAGCGGGTTCGGGGCATCGACGCGGACGGGATATTGCAGCTTGTTGTCGGTATAGAACATGGATCTCTCCGATTTGGGGGACCGGCGCCGCGCGATGCGGGCCGGTGGGGTCGGGTCAGCCCTGGGCGGCGGCGTTGATGACGGTCTCGGCCAAGCCTGTCAGGATCTCGTCGGTGGCCGTCTCCTCCTGCAGGGTCTGGTCCAGCAGGCGCTCGGCATCCGCCAGGCCCAGCTGCGCGGCCCAGGCCTTCAGCGTGCCATAGCGGGCGATCTCGTAATGCTCGACGGCCTGGGCCGCGGCCAGCAGGCCCGCATCCAGCGCGGGGCTGCCCTTGAACTCCTCCATGATCTCCTGTGCCTCGGCGATGATCCCCTCGATCGCGTCGCAGGTCTTGCCGGTCGGGCGCTTGCCCAGGGCATCGAACACCTCGGACAGGCGCTCGTACTGGGCCTGCGTCTCCTGTTCGTGGGTCTGGAAGGCGGCCTTCAGCTCGGGGTCCTGGGCCGCACGCGCCATCTTGCGCAGCGCGGTGCCGATCTTGCGTTCGGCGTAATAGATGTCCTTCAGCGTTTCATGAAACAGCGTGTCCAGTGTCTGTTCGGCCATGGGTGCTCTCCTTGACGTTTTGGGGCCGCTGAACCGGCGGTTGCGGCGAATGTTCCAGCGCGCCGACCGAAAAACTCACAGCGCGATCAGCAGGACGACGGCGATCCCCACGATCACCGCCAGCGGGATGGCGATGGTGCCCAGCAGCATCATCGCCCCCGACCTGGCGGGGACGCGGTAATAGGCCATGTCGGCGGGCTGGCCGCTTTCGGCGGCGGATTCGTCGATCCTGGCGGACGGGGGCGCGGTGCCGTCGGTCTGGGCGCCAGGTCGATCGGCGGGTCGTTCGGCGGGTCGTTCGGCGGGCGACGGGCGTTCGGGATCCTGGGTCATGGGCCTCTCCTGTTGGGGCGGGGCGTGCAACCGGGACGGGGCCGCGATGTTCCCGCCCATCGTCGCGGCGGGCGGATCGGGTGCCGTCGAACGATGCCCTGGAACAAACCGGCGATCCGCCGGTTGCACGCCCCCAAATCCGGAACGTCCCACAGAAAGGACCCTCCCATGGCCACCACCGTCGGCACCGAAGACACGATCACAGACCTGGTCACGAACCTGATCCTGCTGGAGCGCGATGCCATCGCCGCTTACGAATCCACGATCTCGCGGCTGTCGGACCCGGCTTTGTCGCAACAGGTCGAGACGTTCCGCCAGGATCACCTGCAGCATCTGGAGGTGCTGAACCAGATCGCCGCCGAGACGGGCGCCGATGCGCCGGCGGAAGGCGACATGAAGCAGATGCTGACCACGGGCAAGATCGCCCTGGCCGGGCTGATGGGCGACGGCACGATCCTCAAGGCCATGCGCACCAATGAGGAAGACACCGTCACCGCCTATGAACGCGCGTCGAGCCACCCCTCGGCGCTTCCCAAGACGCTGGCCTTCTTCCAGAAGGCCTTGGCGGACGAACGTCGGCACCGCGACTGGATGCAGCGGACCGCCGACATGCTGTGAAGGACGCCCAACTCCCCCGGGTCGTCCTTCGGGACCGGCGCTGTGCCCGAGCGCCGGTCCTTTTTTCGTCTCACGCAGGCGTGCGGGAACATCTGCGGGTGGCCCCGGTTGGGACCGTCCAAGCGCATGACCACGGCGCATCATCATCTCCGGAGGAGACATCATGACCTGGACATTGACACAGACCAGCCGCGCGGCCCTTGTCGCGGCGACCCTCGCCCTGGCACTGCCGGGCGCGGCTCTGGCCCAGACCACCGCACCCGACAGTGCAGGCGGCGGCGCGGCGGCGGACGGTGCCGTCCTGGGCGGCGGCGGGGCCCCGATGACCGGCACGGAGGATGCCGGGGCCGAAGGCTCCAGCACCGCCGACATGAGCACCACGACCGGCAGCGGTCAGAATACGGGATCGGCCGCGCAATCGGGCGGTTCGGCCGACATGTCGCTGACCTATGAACGCGTCGTGGCCGACCTGCAGTCGGGCCGCGACTACGGCGACCAGCTGGAGGGGATGGATGCGGACACGACCGTCACCGTCATGGGCCTCAGCGAGCTTGAACAGGTGGGCGGCGGCGCGGTCTCGACCGCCGAGGAGGGAACGCCCCCGATGACCGGCGGCCAGACCACGATCGACACGAACGGCTCGGCGGCGATGCAGTCGGACACCACCTCCGGCGCCTCGGCTGGCGGCGCGGCGGATGCCCCCGCAGGCATCGCGGACGGGATGGCGACCGGAGGCGGAACCCAGACCAGTGCCGTGACTGAAAGCACGCCGGGCGATGTCGACGCAGCGCTTGAGCAGGCCCAAGACAACCTGACCACCCTGCGGGAAACCCTGTCGGAAAACCAGGCCGTCACGGACGCGCTGGAGGCCGCCGATCACACCACCGACGACGTGATCGCCCTGCATCGCGATGGTCAGGAACTGACGGTGATCGTCGACGACCGCGACGAATGACGATCTGTGCGGGGCCCGATCATCGGGCCCCCTTCACCCGGCGCAGGGACATTACGCGATGTCATCGAAACTGCGGTCGCTGACCGGGCCTGACGCATGGGGACGCGTCAGAACTCCGGTTCCAACGCCCGTTTCAGCATCGCCCGCGCCCGGTTCACGCGGCTCTTGATGGTGCCGATGTCGCATTCCAGGATCTCGGCCGCGCGGATATAGCTTTCGCCCAGGACCGACACCAGAACGATGGCCTCGCGATAATGGACGGGGATCCGGCCCAGCTGGTCCCACACCTCCTGATGGCGCAGGTGCCATTCCTGCGTGGCTTGCGATATCGGCCTGTCGGATACGCAATCCTCGGACCCGGTGCGTTCGCGGGCCGACTTGCGGACGTTGGTATAGAAACGGTTGCGCATGATTGTGAAAAGCCAGGCCCGCATATGGGTGCCCGGCTGGTACTTGTCGGCATGTTCTATGGCCCGCAACAGGGTCTCTTGGACCAGATCGTCGGGATCCTCCTGTTGCCCGCACAACGAGCGCGCATAGGCACGCAGGGCAGGAATGTGGTGAAGTACATTGTCGGACATGGTCGGCTACGCCTGTTCCCAAAGCAGAACGCTGAACAAATGCGTACATACCGATCTGGTTCCGAAAACGTGATCGGCCGGCCGTTTCCCGCCTGTTTCGGCGATGCGCGCGTCTTCGGGAACATCCCAACGGTTTGCAGGTTCAGCGGACGGACATCACGGGGGGTGCCTGCGCCGTTTTCGCAACGATGCGTGACCGTCGGGGACGAATTCGCGGTGCCACGGCAAATGTGAACTGTCACCGACCCCGCGCCGTGGTATCTGCTGAAGGCAATGGAAGACGTGTTTGGCAGGCCGCCAGGCGCTTTTGAGGTCACGATGAGCAAGACGGATCCCCGCCCGCCCCAGGACGAAATGGACGACAGCATGAAGGACCTGCTGATCGAGATGGAAAAGGTGGCCGTGCCGCCCCGGCTACAGGAACTGGCACGCCGTCTTGAGGCCGCCATCGCGGCGTCCAAGGCGCGCCGGGACGGCTAGCCCCCGATCACGCCGCGCCGGCCCGACCGGACGCGGCATTGCGGCCCGAACACGCGGGTCCGGCGCGCCGCGTCGGCCAGGGCCATCACCGCGTCGATGCAGGCATCGCCGATGATCGGCTTGACGAAATGCGGTACCGCGTCAAAGCGTTCGGGCATGTCCTCCCTTTCGAAACTGGTCACGAAGATGAAGGGCACCCCCTGTTCCGCCAGCGCGTCGACCAGGGGAAAGGCCAGCTGGGTGCGCAGCTGGACGTCCAGGATCGCGGCATGCGGACGCCGCCGGGCGGACATCAGCGCGACGGCCAGGGGGATCGACCCGGTCGGACCCAGAACGGTCGCCCCGCGGTCGCGGACCGCTGTCGCCAGGTGCAGCGCGGCCCAATAGTCGTCCTCCACGATCAGTATCCTGCAGGTCATGGCCGTTCCTTTCGTTCCGCACGGGCGGCGCAACCGGCAAGTCGGGACCATGTTCCTGACGGTGCGGAACAAACCGCCCCGATCGCGGTTCAGCCCGCCACGAAGGCCCGATCCGTCGATGGTGCATTGTCGGGGACAAAGTTTTGCAACGATTGCCCCAAGCCGTCGTTGGGCCTGCAAGAGGACGATGATGGTACAATACGACCGGCTTGCCGCCCGCATCCTGATGATCTGCCCGCCCTATCCCAGCCATCGCCAGGCCTTCGCCGCGCTGGCCGAGGAGCTGCGCGCCCGCGGCCACCATGTCCGCTTTCTGGCCGGCGACACGGTCCGCTCCAGACCCTGCCTGCCGCCCGACAACCGCCCCCATTCGGCGCGCCTGCACGGAGAGATCGCCGCGGGCGCCGCGCGCACGCAGATGCTCTGCCGGCTTGGTCCGGCGGCCATCGCCGCCTATCGGCCCGACCTGATCCTGGGCGACCAGACAGAGCCGGCGGCGGGCCTGCTGTCGCGCCACATGCGCATCCCGATGGTGTCGATCGCCTGCGCCCTGCCCTTCGACGACGAACCCGGCGTGCCGATCCCGTTCCTGGGGTGGCGCCCCGACCACAGCGAGCGGGGGATCGAACGGCTGCGGACCGCGCGGCGGATCGCGCAATGGGTGATGCGGCGGCAGTCGCGGGTGATCCAGACCATCGCCCTGCACTGGGACCTTGGGCCGCTGCGCGATTTCACCGATTGCGTGTCGCCCCTGATGACGCTGGCGCAGGCCGTGCCGGGGTTCGACCACCCCCGTCCCGTGACCGGCGGGCGGGTGCGCCACATGGGCCTGTTCCGCGCCCCCGTCGCCGAGCCGCTGCCCTGCGACATCCGCCCCGACCCGGATCGACCGCTGGTCTATGTCAGCCTGGGCACGCTGCAGGGGCACCGGCACCGCCTGCTGGCGCGGATCGCGCGGGCCTGTCGCCGGGCCGGGGCGCAGGTGCTTGTCTCGCTTGGCGGCCAGTCGGCCGAGGGCGCGCGCGATATCCCCGCGGATTGGGTCCGCAGCTTTGTCCCGCAGCGCGCGATCCTGGAACGCGCGCAGGTCTGCGTGACCCATGCGGGCATGAACACGGTCATGGAGTGCCTGGAACAGGGCGTGCCGATGCTGGCCCTGCCCTTGACCAACGATCAGCCGGGCGTCGCCGCCCGCATCGCCCGGACCGGGACCGGCCTGCGCTTGTCGCCACGGTGGGCGTCCGAGGCACGCATCCACGACGCGCTGTGCCGCCTGCTGGACGACCCGTCGTTTCGGGCGAACGCCCACGGCTTTGCGCAGGACGCACAGCATTGGCCGCGCGCCGCCGGGGCTGCGGACGCGATCGAAGGCGTGCTGGGCCGACGCCCGACCCTGGTCACAGCGCCTGCTGCAGCGCGCGAATGGCGGCGATGACGAAACCGTCCTGAATCCACAGGGACAGCGCGATCTCTGTCCCGACCGCCACGGCCAGCACAACCCGCGCCGATGCGACCCGCGCGAACAGCGCACCGGCAACCGCGCAGGCCGTGTCGGCGAACGCGTTCAGGCGACTGTCGCCGTGATAGGCCAATGGGTCCGCCGAGTCATAGCCGAACAGGCGGATGCTGACGGGCAGATTCTCGATTACCTCCCAAGTCGTGCTGCTGGCGACGACGACGGCTAGCAGCGCCCAGAGGCCCAGATCGGGCCGCAGCCGCGTGACCAGCAGGACCAGCAGCGCGCCTGTCACCGCATGCAGCAGGGAATAGGGGTCCAGAAGGGTCTGGGAATTCAGCGCCGGATCGCCGGGCATCGCCCAGATCCGGCCGCAGTCGCAGCCCCAGGGACGTTCCAGCGCCGCAAAGACCGCCAGCTTGACGGCGGTCGCGATGACGATCACCGCGACCGCCCGTGCGGCCTGTCGCGACCCCTGATCGTCGGGGGTCGCGGCCGCGTCGGGATGCGCCGTCACGTCAGGATTTGGACGGGGTTTCGTCGGCGGACGGCTTGTCCATCTTGGCCGGGTTCATCACGTCGAACTCCTTGGGGTCGTGGGGTACGCCCTGGCCCTGGCCCTGGCCGTTCTGGCGGGGCACGACGGGGTCGGATTTCTTCTTGTCGTCCATGGCGCGGTCCTTTCGTCGGTCATGTCCGCATCAACATCCCGCCGCGGGCGATGTTCCGTCCGGATCGCAGGCTTTGCGCCATGACCCCTATCGCGATGCGGGGCATCCGGTGCACCATGCCCCGACTGACAGGAGGAACCCCATGTCCAAACGCGCCATTCTGGTCGTCGATCTGCAGAACGAATACTGGCCCGACGGCAACCTTCCCCTTCACGGGATCGAGGCCGCCGCCCACAACGCCGCCCGCGTGATCGCCCATGCCCGTTCCAGGGGCGATCTGGTCGTGAACATCCGCCACGAGATTCCCGGCGGCCCGATCTTCGTCCCCGGCAGCGCGGGCGCCCGGATCAACGACGTCGTGGCCCCCGCTCAGGACGAGGCGGTCATCACCAAGAACCACCCCAACTCGTTCCGCGAGACCGGGCTCAAGGATCTGCTGGACGAACACGGCGTCCGCGACGTGGTCGTCGTCGGCGCCATGAGCCACATGTGCATCGACGCGACCACGCGCGCCGCCAACGACCACGGCTTTGCCACCACCACGATCCACGATGCCTGCGCGACCCGCGACATCGAGTTCGGCGGCCAGACCGCCCCCGCGGCGCATGTCCACACCGCGATCATGGGCGCGCTGGCGTTTCTCTATGGCGATGTCATCAGCACCCAGGATTTCCTGAAGACCTGACGGCCCCGGCCCGATGCGCGGACCGCGCGTCGGGCCGCTGCTGAGGGATGAACACCGCACAGGCTGCAGGGGCCCGCCGCGGGCATATCCCGGAATGCCCTTTCATCTGCCCAAATAATGGACATAGTGACCGCGAAACGTGCAGTTGACCGGGACCGTGACCATGCGACCACTGATGATCAGCGCACTGCGCGCCTTGGGCCCGTCGGTCGCCTCGACCCCCCTGCCCGAGGCGGTGCGGGCGGGCATCGGGGCCGTCGCGGGCCTGATCATCGCCGGGCTGTTCGTGCTGTCTCCCGCGGTCGACAGCCAGCTGGGCCTGTACCTGATCGCGCCCTTCGGGGCCAGTTCGGTCCTGCTGTTCGCGGTTCCGAACAGTCCGCTGGCGCAGCCCTGGGCCGCAATCGTGGGCAATACGGTGGCGGCGCTGATCGGTGTCGCGGTGTGCCTGCATGTCGCCGATCCCGCGCTGCGGATCGCGGTGGCGGTGGGCCTGGCCATCACCGCGACGATCCTGTGCCGCGCGTTGCACCCCCCTGCCGGGGCCGTCGCCATGACCGCCGCGATGAGCCCCGACGCCATCGCGGACCTGGGCTATCGCTTTGCGGTGACGCCTGTGGCGGCGGGGACGGTGCTGCTGGTCGTCGTCGCGGCGGTCTATGCGCAGCTGACCGGGCGCCGCTATCCGATGCGCCAGGTGGACGACCGCAACGCCCACCGCACCGCCGACCCGGACCCCGCCGCGCGCATCGGCCTGTCCGAGGATCAGCTGACCGATCTTCTGGAACGCTATCGGCAGAACTTCAACCTGGGCGCGGGCGATCTGGCCCGCCTGGTGGGGGCGGCCGAACTGCAGGCGGCGGCGCAGCGTGTCGGGCCAGTCACGGCGGGTACGATCATGTCGCGCGACCTGGTGACCGTCGGCCCCGACGCCCCGGCCGAACGGGTGGCGGCGCTGTTCCGGCGCCACCGCTTCACCTCGATCCCGGTCACGGGGCCCGACGGACGCTATCTGGGCATGATCTTCCAGATCCACATGATCGCGACCGATGCGCGGCCCGCGGGCCGGGCGGCGGCGCTGATGCGGGCCGACATGCCCACCGCGCGGGCCGACACGCCGCTTGGCGATCTGCTGACACTGATGGCCGAGGGCGACGTGGATGCCGTCCCGGTCCTGTCGGGGCCGTCGCTGGTGGGGGTGGTGACGCGCACCGACCTGATCAGCGCCTTTGCCCGACACGATCCGCGCGGGCCGGGGGGCTGAGGGCTGGTTTTCGGGCCAATCGCTTGACGCGGCCGCCCGGACCTGCGGTAGGTTCGGCACAAACCGGAACGGGAACGACGAACATGACCGAAAGCAAGCTGGGCTGGGCCGTGCCGCTGATGCGGGCAGGCTATATCGGCAAGGGGCTGGTCTATCTGGCCGTCGCGGGGATCTCTCTCTATTCGATCTGGCGGGGGGGCAGCGCGCAGGACACGTCCTCGGCCCTGGGATGGCTGGACACGACCTGGGGCGGCGGCGTGCTGCTGTTCGTCATCTTCATCGGCATGCTGGCCTATGCGCTGTGGCGGGTGCTGGACGCGGCCTTCGACCTCGAAGACTACGGCAGCGACACCAAGGGCATCGTCGCCCGCATTGGCATGCTGGTGACCGGCGCGATCCACCTGGGGATCGGCGCGACCGTCTTTCCGCTGCTGTTCGGCGGCGGCGCAGGGGGCGGCTCGGGCGAGGGGTCCAGCATTCCCGGCCATGTCCGCACCGTCATGGAATGGCCCGGCGGCCGCTGGCTGATCGGGGCCGCGGCGATGCTGATCATCGGGGCGGGCGTGCATTACATGCGCCAGGGCTGGACCAACGAATACCGCCAGCACCTGCGCGCCAACCCGGTCACCACCCGCTGGAACCCCGTGCTCAAGGCGGGGCTGATCGCGCATGGCGTGGTGGTCGGCGTGGTGGGCCTGCTGTTCGGCTTCGCGGCCTGGCAGGCCAACCCCCAGCAGGCCGGCGGCACCGGAGAGGCGTTCTCCTGGCTGTCGGGGCAGGTCTATGGCCAGATCCTGGTGACGGGCGTCTGCCTGGGGCTGCTGGGATTCGCGCTGTTCTGCTTCGTGAACGCGGCCTATCGGATCGTGCCCAAGGTCTCGGGGCCGGACGTCCAGACGCTGGCCGCCAAGCTGATGCCGCGCTGACGGCCAGCGGGCGGCGTCACGCCCCTCGCGTCGCCCAATCGGCCAGCCGCCCCAGGAAGGCGTCGCAGGCGTCCATCTGGGACCGCTCGATGTATTCGTCGGGCTTGTGGGCCTGGGCGATCGCGCCGGGCCCGCAGATCACCGTGGGCACCCCCAGCATCTCCGCAAAGCGGCCGCCCTCGGTACCGAAGGCGACCTTGGAATGGCCGTTGCTGCCGGTCAGGCGCTTGACCAGGGTGACGGCCTCGGCGTCGGGCGGGGTCTCCAGGCCGGGGAACTGGGCAAAGACCTCGATCTTGATCCCGGCCTCGGGGGCGATGCGCCGCATCATCGGTTCCAGCTCGTCGCGGGCGTAATCACGCAGCTCCTGGACCAGGGCGTCGGCATCCTCCTGCGGCAGCACCCGGAACTCGCAGTCCAGCGTGCACAGGTCGGGCACGATGTTCAGTGCCGTGCCGCCGCGGATGGTGCCGGTATGGGCGGTGCTGTGGGTGATGTCATAGTCGGCGTCGCGCCCACCTTCGGTCGCCAGCCGGGCCGCGATGTCCTGCATCCGCACCACCAGCCGGGCCGCGTAATCGACCGCATTCACCCCCTGCGGTGCCAGCGAGGAGTGGCACCCCCTGCCCCCCACCGTCACCCGCATCGAGCGTTTGGCCTTGTGCCCGATCACCACCTGCATCGAGCTGGGCTCTCCGACGATGCACAGGGCGGGGCGGAGGCCCTCGTCGCGCAGCATCTCCAGCAGGCCGACCACGCCCACGCAGCCAACCTCCTCGTCATAGGAAAACGCCAGATGCACGGGCCGCGCCAGATCGCGCGCCACAAGGTCCGGCACGGCGGCCAGCACGCAGGCCAGGAACCCCTTCATGTCGCAGCTGCCCCGCCCGTACAGCCGCCCGTCGCGCGCGGTCAGCGCATAGGGGTCGCTGGCCCAGTCCTGGCCCTCGACCGGCACCGTGTCGGTATGGCCCGACAGGATCACCCCGGGGCGGTCGGCGGGCCCGATCGTCGCCCACAGGTTGGCCTTCTGCCCGGTCGCATCCATGACCAGCCGGCTGTCCACCCCATATTCCGCCAGATAGGCCCGGACATGGTCGATCAGCGCAAGGTTGGAGCGGTGGCTGGTCGTGTCGAAGGCGATCAGCTGCGCCAGGATCTGCTGGCTGGTGGGGGTCTGCATCAAGATTCCTTTATCGCAGGGCGGTGGGGGTCGGATAGGCGGCGCGGTCCAGGCTGTCGGTGACGTCCTGCATGAAGGCCCGCGTCACCGCGGAGGGCGCCCGGCTGGCCGGCAGCAGGAAATGCGTGCTGTAGCGGATCGCGGGCAGGAAGGGGCGCATCGCCACCTGATCGGCCATCTGGTGGACCAGCGGGAACGGGTTCAACAGCGACACGCCCAGACCCTCGCGCACGAACTGGATGACGGACACGTTGGTCGACGCCTCCAGCTCGATCCGCAGGGCCAGGCCCGCGCGGTCGAACAGGCGGTCGATGGCGGCGCGGCTGGAATGGCGGCGCGACAGGGCGATGAACGGCTCGTCGTGCAGATCCTCGGGGCGGATCACCTCGAACGCGGCCAAGTGATGGTCGCGCGGCAGGACACAGATTGCCTGCGTTTCCAGCAACAGCTCGGATGTGATGCCTTCATGGGCAACGGTGCTGTCGCTCATCCCGACATCGAACCGACCCTCGGCGATGCCGGTCAGCAGGCTGTCGCTGGCCAGCACGTCGAAGGTGATCTGGCAGCCCGGATTGGCCTGCTTGAAGGCCGCGATCCGGCTTGGCAGGAACCGGTGCGCGATGGTCGGCGGGGCCACGATGGACAGCGTCCCCTCGTGTGCGCCCTGAGGCCGGTCGGCGCGATGGACCAACCGGGCTAGCGTTTCCAGCACCGGCGCCAGCTGCTCGCTCAGCGACAGGGCCTCGATCGTGGGAATTAGGCGGCCGTTGGTGCGCAGGAACAGCTTGAAGCCAAGCCGCTCCTCCAGCTGCGCCAGCCTGCGGCTGACCGCCGACTGAGAGATGTCCAGCCGACGCGCCGCGCTGATCGCGGTGCCATTGGCCACCAGCGCCTGCAGAACCTCCAGTTCGCGCAGGGATATTCCCGACCGGCGATCCCGGTCGGCGGCAGTGTCATCCGGTTCCATCGCCACCCTATGAGAAAAACGCATCGATATTCGCGATTGACATCTGATTATCGCATCATACCCTGATCGCCAAGCGGGATTGCATCACCGGGGAACAACTTCGGGGTGACCGATCCACGCATCACCAGCAGAGAGGATATCGCGATGAAAGCATTCGGCTTGCCCCTGGCCGCGGGCATCGTCCTGGCGGGCCTGGCCCCCGCCGCCGCCCAGACCCTGACCATCGGCCTCAAGTCCGAGGCCACCTCGATGGACCCGCTGTTCCACCAGCTGTCCACCAACATCCAGGTCTCCAAGAACATCTTCGAGGCGCTGACCACCCAGGACGCGCTGCAGATGGTCACCCCCGGCCTCGCCGAAAGCTGGGAGGCGGTGGACGACACCACCTGGCGGTTCAAGCTTCGCCAGGGCGTGAAATTCCACGACGGCGGCGACTTCACCGCGCGCGACGTGATCTATTCCTTCTGCCGGGTGCCGCTGGTCCAGAACTCGCCCTCGGCCTACACCATCTTCACGGGCGGCATCGCCGACATGGCGGCCGAGGACGACCACACGCTGACCATCACCACCAAGGCCACCAATCCCCTGCTGCCGGTCGACCTGTGGAGCCTTGCGATCCTGTCCGCCGATGCGCTTGGCGCCGACGACCAGGTGACCTACGGCCCCGACGGCACCTGCGAGGGCATGGGCGACGTGCCCCAGGCCCCGGCCTTCAACGACCCCGCGGTCGCGGTGGGCACCGGCCCCTATGTGCTGGACCGCTATACCCGCGGGTCCGAGGTCGTGGTGACGCGGTTCGACGACTACTGGGGCGGCACCCCGCAATGGGAAAGCGTCACCATGCGCCCGATCACCAGCGACGGCCCCCGCGTGGCGGCCCTGCTGGCGGGCGACGTGGACATGATCGAATCGCCCCCCATCCAGGACATCCCGCGCATCGAACAGGGCGGCTTCACCATCGTCGACGCGCTGTCCAACCGCGTGATCTATCTGCACATGCTGCAGCAGCCCGACGCCCCCGGCATCGGCGGCACCGACGGGGAAAACCCGCTGATGGACGCGCGGGTGCGCAAGGCCATCTCGATGTCGATCAACCGCCAGGCCATCACCGAACGGATCATGGGCGGCTATGCCCAGGCCGCGGGCGAACTGCTGCCGCCGCCGATGTTCGGCACCTCGGACCGCCCGGTCGAGGCCTATGACCCCGACGCCGCCCGCGCCCTGCTGGCCGAGGCGGGATACCCCGACGGGTTCTCGCTGACGCTCGGGACGCCGAACGACCGCTACATCAACGACGAACAGGTGGCGCAGGCCGTGGCCCAGATGATGGCCCAGATCGGCATCCGCGTCAGCGTGGACGCCAGCACCGCCAGCCAGTTCTTCTCGCGCCGGAACGCGCTGGAATTCCCGATCTACCTGGCGGGCTGGGGCGCGTCCTCGGGCGACATGTCGTCCCCGCTGAAATCGCTGGTGGCCACCTATGACGAGGCGACGGGCATGGGGCCGACCAATGCCGGCCGCTATTCCAACCCCGAGATGGACGCGCTGCTGACGACCGCGATGGCCACCATCGACGACGACGCGCGCGACCAGATGCTGCAGGACGCCCAGACCCTGGTGCTGGACGATACCGGGATCATCCCGCTGCATTACGAACAGACGGTCTGGGCGATGAAGCCCGACCTGACCTACGAACCCCGCGTCGACCAGTACACCCTGGCCGCCGAGGTCAAGCCAGCAGCCGAATGATGCGCCCCTCCGGCACCTCGCGTCGCGGGGTGCCGGACCCCAGCCCCATCACAGGGACCCCGTCATGATCGTCTATCTTGTCCGCCGCGTGGGCCAAAGCCTGCTGGCCGTCATGGCCATGGCCGTTCTGGTCTTCCTCGGCGTCTTCTTCATCGGCAATCCCGTCGATGTGCTGGTCAGCCCCGAGGCGAGCCAGGCCCAGATCGCCGCCACCGTCGAACGGTTGGGCCTGGACCGGCCGCTCTATGAACAGTTCGGGATCTTCGTCTGGAACGCCCTTCACGGCGATCTGGGCACCTCCTTCGTCTACGGTCGTCCCGCGCTGGAGATCATCCTGGACCGCCTGCCCGCCACGCTGGAACTGGCGCTGGTCGCGCTGGCCCTGTCGGTGGGCATCGGCATCCCGCTTGGGGTCTGGGCCGGGCTGCGGCCCCACGGCATCGCGGGGCGCACGATCATGGGCGGGTCCATCCTGGGCTTCTCGCTGCCCAACTTCTGGCAGGGGATGCTGCTGATCCTGGTCTTTGCCGTGCTGCTGGGCTGGCTGCCCGCGGGCGGGCGCGGCGAGACCACCGAATTCCTGGGCATGCAGGTCAGCTTCCTGACCTGGGACGGGCTGTCGCACCTGATCCTGCCCGCCATCAACCTGGCACTGTTCAAGATGTCGCTAATCATCCGCCTGGCCCGCGCCAACACGCGCGAGGTCTGCATGCAGGATTACGTCAAGTTCGCCCGCGCCAAGGGCCTGTCGCCGCGCCGCGTGGTGCTGGTCCATGTGCTCAAGAACATCATGATCCCGGTGGTGACCATCATCGGGCTGGAACTGGGCTCGATGGTGGCCTTTGCCATCGTGACCGAAACCGTGTTCGCCTGGCCCGGCATGGGCAAGCTGCTGATCGACAGCATCAACCTGCTGGATCGCCCGGTGATCGTGGCCTACCTGATGCTGACGGTGCTGATCATCGTGGGCATCAACCTGCTGGTCGACGTCATCTATTCCGCCTTGGACCCCCGCATCCGCCTGTCGGAGATGAAGGGATGACCGACATCGCACCCCCCTCCCCCGCCCCGGTCCGCATCGACAGCCCCGCCAAGCGCATCGCCAAGCAGTTCGTCGAGGACCGCATCGCGGTCCTGGGCCTGGTCCTGTTCGTGGTGATCGCGCTGATCGCCATCGCGGCCCCCTGGATCGCGCCCCAGAACCCCTACGACCTGATGCAGCTGAGCATCATGGACGGCGGCCTGCCCCCCGGAGAGGTCAGCATGGCCACCGGCCAGACCTTCTGGCTGGGCACCGACCAGCAGGGCCGCGACATGCTGTCGGGCATCATGTACGGGCTGCGCATCAGCCTGATGGTCGCGGTCGTGTCGCTGACCCTGGCCATCACCATCGGCACCATCGTCGGCGTCGCCGCCGCCTATTTCGGCGGGCGCTTCGACAGCCTGGTGATGCGCATCGTCGACCTGCAGCTGTCCTTTCCCGCCATCCTGATCGCGCTGATCCTGCTGGCGCTGCTGGGACGCGGGGTGGACAAGGTGATCCTGGCGCTGGTCATCGTGCAATGGGCCTATTACGCGCGCACGGTGCGCAGCTCGGCCATGGTGGAAACCCGCAAGGATTACATCGACGCCGCCCGCTGCCTGGCCCTGTCCAATCGCCGGATCATGTTCCGCCACCTGCTGCCCAACTGCGTGCCGCCCCTGATCGTGGTCGCCACCGTGCAGATCGCCCAGGCCATCGCGCTGGAGGCGACGCTGTCCTTCCTGGGCGTGGGCGTGCCCATCACCGAACCCTCCCTGGGGCTGCTGATCGCCAACGGCTACGACTACCTGCTGTCGGGCCGCTACTGGGTCAGCGTCTTTCCCGGCATCGCCCTGGTCGTCACCATCATCGCCATCAACGTCGTGGGCGACCGCCTGCGCGATGTCCTGAACCCGAGGTTGCAGACATGACCGCCCTGCTGGACGTCCGCGAACTGCAGACGCATTTCATGACCCGCGACGGCACCGCCCGCGCCGTGGACGGGGTCAGCTTCACGCTGGAGCGTGGCCAGATCCTGGGCCTGGTGGGCGAATCCGGGTCCGGCAAGTCGGTCACCGGCTTCTCGATCCTGGGGCTGGTCGACCCGCCCGGCCGGGTGGCCGGGGGCCAGGTCGTCTTCGACGGCACCGACCTGATCGCGGGCGGGGAAAAGGCCATGCGCCCCCTGCGCGGCAAGCGCATCGCGATGATCTTTCAGGACCCGATGATGACGCTGAACCCGGTCCTGCGCATCGACACACAGATGATCGAGACGGTCCGCGCCCATGAAACCGTCTCGCGGGCCGAGGCCCTGCGCCGCTGCCGCGAGGCGCTGGTCCAGGTCGGCATCTCCTCCCCGGACGAGCGGCTGAAAAGCTATCCGCACCAGTTCTCGGGCGGCATGCGCCAGCGCGTGGCGATCGCCATCGCGCTCTTGCACAAACCCGACCTGATCATCGCGGACGAACCCACCACCGCGTTGGACGTGACCATCCAGGCCCAGATCCTGTCCGAGGTGCAAAAGCTCTGCGCCCAATCGGGCACCGCCTTGATCTGGATCACCCATGACCTGGCCGTCGTGTCGGGCCTGGCCGACCGCCTGGCGGTCATGTACGCGGGCCGCATCATCGAGGAAGGGCCCACCGCCGCGATCATCGCCAACCCCCGCCACCCCTATACGCGCGGCCTGATCGACAGCGTCCCCCACGGCAAGCGCCACGGCGCGATGCTGACCCAGATCAAGGGCATGACGCCGTCGCTTCTGAACCTTCCAAAGGGGTGCAAGTTCGCCCCGCGCTGTCCGCGCGCCGATGCCGCCTGCCAGGTCGAACCCGCCCTGACCGCCGCCGGCCCCGGCCGCCAGGTGCGCTGCCACCACCCCCATGCCGACGCAGAGGCCACCCCGTGACACCACAGCCCATCCTGCAGATCGACGGCGTGTCCAAGCGGTTCACCAAGGACCTGGACATCGCCGAACGCACCGCCCGGACCCTGGGCGCCCGCATCGCCCCGGTCACCGTCCACGCCGTCGACGGCATCGACCTGTCGGTCCGCCGCGGCGAGGTGCTGGGCCTGGTCGGCGAATCCGGCTGCGGCAAGTCCACGCTTGGCCGCATGGTGGCGGGGCTGGCCCGCCCCAGCCAGGGGCGCATCCTCTACAACGGCCAGGACGTGGCGACCCTCAAGGGCGCCGCCGCCCGCGACGCCGCGCTCAAGATCCAGATGGTGTTCCAGGACCCCATGTCGTCCCTGAACCCCCGCCTGCAGGTCCGTGATATCGTCGGAGAGGCGCCACGCGTCCACGGCATCGTGCCCCGCCGCGACATCCCCGCCTATGTCGAGCGGATGCTGGAGCAGGTGGGCCTGGACCCCAGCATGGGCAAGCGCTATCCGCACCAGTTCTCGGGCGGACAGCGGGCGCGGGTGGGCATCGCCCGCGCGCTGGCGGTGCGCCCCGATTTCCTGGTCTGCGACGAATCCGTGGCGGCGCTGGACGTGTCGATCCAGGCCCAGGTTCTGAACCTTTTCGTTCAGTTGCGGCGGGATTTCGACCTGACCTACCTGTTCGTCAGCCATGACCTGGGCGTGGTCGAACATATCTCGGACCGGATCGCGGTCATGTATCTGGGCCGCCTGGTCGAACTGGGCGAGGCCCAAGACCTGATCGCGCGTCCGAACCACCCCTATACCCAAGCCCTTGTCAGCGAGATCCCGACCTTCGAGACCGGCAAGAAGACCTATCATGCCATCAAGGGAGAGATCCCCTCGCCCCTGAACCCGCCGCCGGGGTGCCATTTCCACCCCCGCTGCCCCCATGCCCATGACCGCTGCCGCCTTGAGGTGCCCGCGCTGCGCGAGGTTGCCCCCGGCCGCCTGTCGGCCTGCCACCTGAACGACCAAGCCTGACCAAAGGAAAAACCCCATGCGAAACGACAACCCCCTCTGGCCGCTGGTCGATGCCCGCGCCGCCCAGTTCACCGGCCTGGCCGATGCCGTGTTCGACACGCCCGAACTGGCCTATGGCGAGGTCAAATCCTGCGCCGCTCACACCCGGATGCTGCGCGATCAGGGCTTCCGCGTGACCGAAAACCTGGCCGGCATCCCGACCGCCGTCATGGGAGAGGCGGGCACGGGCGGCCCGGTCATCGCCATCCTGGGCGAATACGACGCCCTGCCCGGCCTGTCCCAGGAACCCGGCCTGGCCGAGCCGCGCCAGATCGCCGATCACGGCTTCGGCCATGGCTGCGGCCACAACCTGCTGGGCTCGGCCGCGCTGTCGGCGGCCACCGCCGTCAAGGACTGGCTGGAGGCCAACGGCGTGCCCGGCCGCGTCCGCTACTACGGCTGCCCGGCCGAGGAAGGCGGCGCCGCCAAGACCTACATGGTCCGCGACGGGCTGTTCGACGACGTCGACATCGCCATCACCTGGCACCCGGCCAGCTTCAACGCGGTCGACGACATGCGGTCTCTGGCCAACACGCGCATCGACTTCACCTTCCACGGCAAGGCCGCCCACGCGGCGGGCGCGCCGGAACTGGGCCGGTCCGCCTTGGACGCGGTCGAGCTGATGAACATCGGCATCAACTACATGCGCGAACACATGCCCGACGCGGCGCGGGTCCATTACGCCTATCTGGACGCCGGCGGCATCGCACCCAACGTCGTCCAGGCCAAGGCGACCGTGCGCCAGCTGATCCGCAGCCCGGACCTTGCAGGCCTGTCGTCGCTGGTCGACCGCGTGCGCAAGATCGCCGACGGGGCGGCGCTGATGTCGGGCACTACCGTGACCTCGCGCGTGTTCTCGGCCGTGTCCAACCTGACCGAGAACCTGCCCCTGTCCCGCGCCATGCAGGCCCAGTTCGAGGCCCTGGGCCCCGTCCCCTTCGACGCGGATGACACGGCCTTCGCCACCGCCATCCGCGAAAGCCTGTCGCGCGAGGACATCGCCGACACGTTCAAGCGGCTGGCGATGAAGCCCGACTACGACCTGCCGCTGTGCAACTTCATCGCCCCCCTGGACCGGCCCTTCATGGGCGGCATGGGTTCGACCGACGTGGGCGATGTCAGCTGGGCGGTGCCCACCGTCCAGGCCCGCGTCGCCACCTGTGCGGTGGGCACCGCGCTCCACAGCTGGCAGCAGACTGCCCAGGGCAAGGCCCCCGCCGCGCACAAGGGCATGCTGCACGCCGCCAAGGTCATGGCCGCCACCGCCCATGCGGCGCTTACCGACCCGGCGCTGATCCAGGCGGCCAAGGCCGCCCATGCCGACCACCTGGCCCAGCACCCCTATCGCTGCCCGATCCCGCCCGAGACCCGCCCCCCGGTCGAAGGCCTCTGACGCCAACCGCCGCCTCAGAACCGGCGGCGGCAGCGACCCGTCATAATCTTCACCCCGCCGGTTCCCGACCAGCGGGGTCAAGACACATGGGAGTAAGGGTTGAAGCACCGTGGCCGGTGAACGCGGCGAATGACACTGTTCGCTCTGCGTCACGACACCGTGCCGTCGAAATGGGATCCGTCACCGATAATTCAGCGCTTTTACAACGCCCTAGGGACACAACCCCGCGGCGACCTGAAGTCTTGCCCGTAAGTACCCACTGCCCCGCAGCCGTACCCCCCTGCCCTACCGCGATTGCGCGAACTTCCGGCCGGCCGGTTTCGCCACGAAACCGTCAGCGCTCTAGCAGCGCCCGTATCTCCAGCATCAGGCTGTCCACCAGTTCGGTGGTCAGGGCAGCCCCCTCCAGGCGCAGCAGGTGCCCCCTGCTGTCGCTGGACCGCCGGATCGTCACCCCGCTGGATGTCCGCAGGGTCTTGTCGTCCAGCCAGCCATGGGCCGTCGCAGGGCGCTTGGGGCGCCCTCCCCGTCCCGGGTCGCGGACCCCCTGATCCTGCTGCCGGATCACCGGTTCGATTACCGCCCATTCTGAATCCGCATCTTCGGGGGCAGCATGGGACAGAGCCTGGCGAACCTGGCTCTCGGCCCCTTGGCGCAGCGCGGTCGCCAGCTGCAGCCCGCGACGCTCGGTCAGCTGCTCAGGGAACTGCAGCATGTCTCCAAGCTCTTCAAATATAAGGGAAAAAGATCGAATCTTGGACCGTTTTGCCTTCGATCCGCTGCCGAACAGCTTGTCGACGGCATCTTCGGTATTGGCAAAGGCTCCATGGTTCGCCGCGATGACCGCAATACGCCCCCGCTCGAAATGGCTCAGGTTTTCGCGGACCTCGTTCTCCTCGATCATCTGGACAAACGCGTTGCCTGCATCGGCGCGGGGCCGGACGATCGCCCGGATGGTCGCGTACTTGTCCGCCTGCGTCAGGTCGCGCAGCCCCCGCGTGGCCAGCAGCCGGCGATAGCCCGACAGAAGACCATAGCGCTGGCCTGCCCTGCCCTCCTGCTCCAGCGCAAAGACCTCGATCGGCAGCCGCAGCCCGTGCGAGGCGATCGACTGGCGCAGCTCCAGCATCTCGGCCTCGCCCATGGTCATGCGGTCGCGGATCATCGCGTCCTCGTCGATCTGCTCCAGCGGCAGGTCGACCATCAGCAGGCCGCTGTCCTGCGCCGCATGCAGGCGCGCGGCGTCGGCCTCGGCGCGGGCACGCGCGGCACGGCTGTCCGCCCCGTCAGGCTGGAATTGGGACGCGCTATCGGCCGCGACCTGGGCGATCGGCGCGATGCCCCGGACCGAGGCGGCGCGGTCGAAGGTTTCGCTGCGAAACTCTGCCTCGATTCGGGTCAGGTCATCGGTGCTGGGGGCTTCAAGACGTCTGCGCTTGACCATCGGTCTGCTCCTGTTCCTGCTTTTCCATCTGAAGATCGCGCCACCAGGCCCCCAGGATCAGCTCCTTCACCTCGGCCCAGGTGCGGTCGAACGTCTCGCGGCCGCGGACATAGGTGTCGCGGTTGAACTCTCGGTAGTCGGCCTCGTAGATGCCATTCACCTGTTCCCCGGCCTGGCCCACCATGGCGGTCAGCTCCTGACGATAGGTCGTCATGAAGTCGCCGAAATAGGCCTGGATCACGTTGGCCAGGTCGGTCTGCTGACCGGCCTCGAAACGGGTGATGATGGCGCGGACCGCGTCCCATTCGAACCGCATCTCGGGCAGTCCGTCGCGGCGGCGGGCGGTGTTCTCTCCATCCTCAACGCTGGCGAAGGTCGAATAGAGCATGTCGAAGAACCGGCCCGTCGAATCGAACTCCAGGAAGGTCGCGCCCAGGGGCACCAGCAGGATGTCGGCGGCCGCCAGCGCGTTGATCGTCAGATAGCCAAGGGCAGGGGGCGTGTCGATGATGATGATGTCATAGTCATCCACGACCCCGTCATGGGTCAGCCCGTTCGACAGCGCGTCCCACAGCGGCCAGCCGCGCAGACCCATCCGCCAGACAGGCACCTGGAATTCGGCCCAGTACAGGTTCAGCTGCGCGCCTAGCAGGTCGATATTGGGCCAGTGGGTCTTCTGGATCAAGTCGCGGGCGCCGATCTTCAGCGCCTCGGTCAGGGTCTCGTCGAAGGGCAGGGGGGGCTGGCCGCGGGCCTCGCGGACGCGGTTCTCGTCCTGCAGGGCCAGGGCATAGTCCTTGGCCAGCAGGGGGAAGGCCGTGGACCATTCGTCCGTCACCTGCCCACCCATGATCGAGGTCATGCTGCCCTGGCTGTCCAGGTCGATCACCAGCACCTTGTAGCCGTCCAGCGCCGCCGACATGGCCAGATGCGCCGCGGTCGAGGTCTTGCCCACGCCGCCCTTGAAGTTCGCCACCGCCAGCACCTTGGCCGGCAGGCCCTCGGGGCGCCAGGGGCGGTATTCGCGGTCGGCGGCCCCCTCCTGGGCAAAGTGGTCGCGCAGACGCAGGACGTCGTCCAGGGTGAACCACTTGGAGTTGCCCTCGCCGACGCCCTGGGGCAGGTCGGGGTTCTTGCGCAGCACGCGGCGGAAATGGGCGGTCGCGACGGGGATGAGATAGCGGCAGATCTCCCAGGTGGAAAAGCGGCGCAGGCGCTTGCGTCCGTCGGGGGCATAGCCGCGCTCTGCCAGGTCCTGCCGTCCGCGGGCGGCGAAGGCTGCGGCCTTGGCGAATCGGGCGGTGCCGATCGGCTCCGACAGGCGCTTGGCGGCACGGGCGGGGTCTATGCTGAAATAGGGGGGAAGCGGCTCTTTGCCTGACATCTCGTTCCTGCTGCGATGTATCGTGTTCCGAGGCGTACTGCACTTTCTATCGCACATCATCCGTTGGTTGGGAACAAAATTGCCCGGTTTCGCCGCGAAACCCTTCTCAAACCAGAAAAAGCAGCCCCCTAAAGCTTGTATCTTGTTTAGAGATTTTAGAGTCTTTGCGGTAAGGAAATATCGTACTTTCAATGACCTGAAGGCAGTTCGGGACCCGTATGCGGGACGAAGAGGACCCTTATCCGGGATGACGGGTGCCCGGGAACAGGGGGAGGGGCGCCGATTCTCGGGTTGAGGGGTGCCGAGGAACGGGAGGGGCCTGTTTGGGGCAAAAAAAGCCCACGGAGCATGGTTCGCCAGGGGTGTCCGTCCCGGAAACGGGTGCCTTAGCGCGGGGCCGGCGATGCAAGGTGCCCGTCTTCGGGATCGCGACAGTCGCGGCAAGGGTGCCTGAAAGGCTGTTGCCGCAGGGTGCCTTTTGCGGCAGCATAGGGACAGGCAGGACAATGGCAGACCTCATGGACGACATCCCCCGCGACCAGCTGTCCGGCGCGCTCAGGCGCGGTGCGGTCAAGAAGCATGTGGCGGCGATCCACGTGTCGGGCAAGCTGACGCTGCTGCAGCGCAAGCTGTCCAACGTGCTGCTGCTGAACGCCTATGACACGCTGATGTCGAGGCCCAGCCACCAGATCGACGCGCGCACGCTGTGCCTGATGATCGGGTACAACAGCAACGACATGGACACGCTGAAGCAGTCGCTGCGCGGGCTGGTCGAGACCGTTGCGGAATGGGACATGCTGGACGACAAGGGGCGTCAGGAATGGGGCGTGTCCAGCCTGCTGAGCTATGCCAAGCTGAAGGGCGGGATCTGCGAATACGCCTATTCCCCGGCCCTGGCCGAGAAGCTGCACGATCCCAAGGTCTTTGCCCTGATCAACCTGAACATGCAGCGGCGGTTCACCTCCGGGCATGCGCTGGCGCTGTACGAGAACTGCTATCGCTTCGTGCGGACCGGCTCGACGGGGTGGTGGCCCTTGGACCTGTTCCGGCGGCTGATGGGGGTCGAGGGGTCGGCCTATTACGAGGTGTTCAAGCAGCTGAACGCCAAGATCATCAAGCCCGCCGTGACCGAGGTGAACAAGACCTCGAACATCATCCTGACGCCCGAGACCAAGAAGCAGGGCAGGGCGGTCACCCATATCCGGTTCCTGATCACCGAGAACCCGCAGCTGGCGATCCTGGACATGGACGACGGCGAGGGGGCGCGGCATGGCGCCGTCTATGGCCGGCTGCGCGCGCTTGGGGTCAGCGACCGGCTGGCGCGGCAATGGCTGTCGGCGCATGGCGAGGAGGTCGTGTCGGCCAAGCTGGATTACGTCGAGGCGCGGCGGAACGTGGTCAGCAAGGTGGGCTATCTCAGCGCCGCGCTGGACGGCGATTTCGGCACGCCCGATCCGGTGACGGTCGAACCGCCCAACCCGCAGGCCGAACGGCTGCGCCGCATCCTGGAGGTGATCCGCCAGCGCACCCCGACGCAGCGCGACGCCGACCGGCGGCTGTTCCTGAGCCAGCTGACCGACCGCGCCGCGCGCGCCGATTTCGAGCGCCACGGCTGGATGTCGCCCCTGAACGCCGCCCGGATCGGGGCGTTCTGGGAGGACATGTCGCCGGGCCTGTTCGGCTAGGCCATCACCAGAAGATAGCGGGTCGACCGGCCGCCCTCGGGGCCGCGGCGCAGGATTCCGGCGGCCTCCAGGTCGGTCAGATCGCGCGTGGCGGTCGCGGCGGAGACGCCCGCGATGCGCCCGTAGGGGGCGGCCGAGATGCCCTGGGCTACGCGGGCCGGGCCTTCGGCGAACAGGCGGCGCAGCACGCGTTCGGCGCGCGGCGGGGGGCGGTGGCGCAGGAAGAAGGCGTTGCGCGCCACCAGGAAGCGGGCGTCGGTGACCGCATCGTCGACCCCCGCGATCAGCCGGTCCATGAACCACAGCACGAAGGGCGTGGCGTCGATCGCCGCGCCCACCACCTGCCGCCCGGCCTGCAGCGCCGCGTAATAGCCGCGCTTGTCGGCCTCGATCTGGCGCGACAGCGAGAAGGGCAGGGCGGCCCCGTCGCGGGCGAAGACATGTTCGACCAGCGCCCGGCCAAGCCGCCCGTTGCCGTCCGAGAAGGGGTGGATGGATTCGAACCACAGATGCGCCAGCGCCGCGCGGATCGGCGCGGGGCGGTCGTCGGTCTGCAGGGCCGTCAGAAAATCGTCCATCATCGCGGGGACGCGGTCGGCAGGGGGCGCGGCATAGAGGACCTCGTCCCGGCCGGCGGTCGCGCTGCGTGTGATGACCATGGCAAAGCGACGCCAGCGGCCCTTGTCCTCGACCTCCAGCCCGTGGAACAGCAGGCGGTGCCAGTGCCACAGGGTGGGCGTGTCCAAGGGCGGCCCACCCGCGCGGGCCTGCAGCATCAGGTCGGCGATGGCGTCGCTGCGCCGCACGGGTTCGGCGCCCCGATGCGCCATCGAGGCCACGACCGAGGCCTGGACCTGGGCCGCGGGCAGGCTGGCCCCCTCGATCGCGAAGGAGGACACGGCCTCGGTCGTGACCGCGCGCAGGAAGGCCTCGCGCCGTTCGTCGGGGGTCAGGGCGTGGTGCAGGCCGGTGATGGCGCCGAGGCGTGCGGAAAACGCCGCCAGCCGCCCTTCGGTCAGGGAGGGGTCGTGGCGGAAATTGGGCCAGGCAGGGCTTTCCCAGATCTGCATGAGGGGATTATGGCGGCTATTCGCATCATGACAAGGCGTTTCATGATGCGAATAACCCGTCCAATCACCTCAGCCGCGCTGCGTCACCAGCGGATGGGACAGCGCCGTCTCAATTCCGCGCAGTTCGGCCAGGCCCTTGAGGCGGCCGATGGCAGGATAGCCGGGCTGCGCCTTGCGGGACTGGTCGTCCAGGATGTCCTGGCCGTGATCGGGGCGGAAGGGGATCTGCCAGTCGTCGCGGCCCTGTGAACGGCGGCGGCTCTCCTCCGCCAGGATGGCGGCGATCATCGCGACCATGTCGGTGTTGCCCTCCAGATGCGCGGCCTCGTGGAAGGACCCGCCCAGATGGGTCTCCTCCAGCGCGACGTTGCGCAGATGCAGGAAATGCACCCGGTCGCCCAAGCGCGCCATCATGCCCGGCAGGTCGTTGTCGGCGCGCGCACCGAGCGATCCGGTGCACAGCGTGATGCCATTGGCGGAGAGGTCCACCGCATCCATGACGGCGCGATAGTCGGCCTCGGTCGACATGATGCGGGGCAGGCCCAGCAGCGGGAACGGCGGATCGTCGGGGTGGCAGCACAGGCGCATGCCCAGCTCCTGCGCCAGGGGCGTCACCTCGGCCAGGAAATCGACCAGATGGGCGCGCAGGCGGTCGGGGCTGATGTCGTCATAGCGCGCCAGGTGGTCCTTGACGTCGTCCAGGGTCATGCGTTCGGCGGCGCCCGGCAGGCCGAAGACCACGTTGCCGGTCAGCTGTTCGCGCCGGTCGTCCGACATGGTGGCCAGCCGCGCGCGGGCAGTTTCGGCGATCTGCGGGGCATAGTCGTCGGCCGCGCCGCGGCGCTGCAGGATGAACAGGTCGAAGGCCGCGAAATCGATCGCGTCATAGCGCATGCAGGTCGCGCCGTTGGGCAGCCGATAGACCAGATCGGTCCGCGTCCAGTCCAGGATCGGCATGAAGTTGTAGCAGATGACCTGCAGGCCCGCCGCGTGCAGGTTGCGCATCGAGGTCTTCCACGCCTCGATATGGGCCCGCCAGTCGCCGGTCTGGCGCTTGATGTCCTCGGATACGGGCAGGCTCTCGACGACCTCCCATGCCAGGCCCGAGGGCGCGCCGTCCCGCATCACGGCCAGCTGGGCCTGGCGGTCCGCGATCTGGTCGGGCTGCCAGACCTGTCCGGTGGGGACGTGGTGCAGGGCGGTCACGACGCCCTGGACGCCCGCCTGCAGCATGTCGTCGACGGACACCAGGTCCTTGGGTCCGAACCAGCGCCAGGTCTGTCTCATGATTGGGTCTCTTCTTCAGCAAAGGAAAGTTGCACCTTGACCGACCGGGCGCGGTCGGCGGCGGTCCGGAACGCCGTTTCGGCGTCGCTCATCGGAAAGGTGGCGGTGATGATCGGGCGGGGATCGATGGCGCCGGTGCCGATCAGCCCCACCGCATCGGCGAATTCGGTGTCGAACCGATGAGAGCCCGCGAACAGGATCTCCTTGCCGACCATCAGGTTCAGGGGCAGGGGTGTTGGCCCCGCGACGCCGACCTGGACCAGCGCGCCAAGCGGGCGCAGGCAGGCCACCGCGTCGCGGATGGCCGATGCCGCCGCCGAGCATTCGAAGACCAGATTGACCCGGCCCTTGTCCTGCTGCCATTCCGCCAGGCCATCGGGGTCGGCCACGGGGTTCACCGCATGGTCGGCGCCCATCCGGCGGGCGACGGCCAGGGTGGCGTCCTGGATGTCGGTCACGATGATCGTCGCGGCCCCGCGCAGGCGGGCCACCGCCACGCAGAGCGCGCCGATCGGCCCCGCGCCCGTGACCAGGACGGTCTTGCCCGCCAGCGGTCCGGCGATCGCCTCGGCGCGGTTGGCGGCGTGCAGGCACACGGCCAGCGGTTCGGCGCAGGCGGCGGCGCCGGGGGTGACGGTGTCGGGCAGGGGGTGGCACTGCGCGGCGCCGATGGTGATGCCGTCGCGGAACATTCCCTGTTCGTGGGGCAGATACATCGCCGAGCCCTTGAACCGCATCGCCATGCAGTGATGCGGCAGCCCTGCCTTGCAGAAATCGCAGGTCCCGCAGGGATGCGAGGGGTTCATCGCGACCAGCTGGCCCACCCGCAGGTGGGTGACGTCGGGGCCCACGGCCCTGATCCGGCCGGCAGCCTCATGGCCCAGGATGATCGGTTCGCGCACGCGGATCGTGCCGATGCCGCCCTCCTGCCAGTAATGCAGGTCCGATCCGCAGATGCCGCCCGCCAGGACGGCGACGCGGACCTGCCCCCGGTCGGGGGCGGGCAGGTCGGTGGCGGCGATGGTCAGGTCGTCCTGGCCGTTCAGGCGGACGCATCGGGTCTGGGTCATGGTGACCTCCTTACGGCATCAGGCGGTTGGGCAGCCAGGTGGACAGCGGCGGGAAATAGCTGACCATCAGCAGCATGATCAGGTTGGTGACGATATAGGGCGTGATCGCCCGGATCACCGGCGACAGCGGCAGGCGCGCGATGTTGGCGGCCACGAACAGGCACACCCCCACCGGCGGCGTGGTCAGCCCGATCATCAGGTTCATCACCGCGAAGACCGCGAAATGCAGCGGGTCGATGCCCACGGCCAGGGCCAGCGTCTGCAGCGGCACGAACAGGATGATCAGCGCCGCGATGGTTTCCATGAACATGCCGACGAACAGCAGGAGCAGGTTGATCAGCAGGATCACCACGAACTTGTTGTCGGTGATGGACAGCACCCCGTCGGCCAGCATCTGCGGGATGCGTTCCGACACCAGGATCCAGCCGAAGACGTTGGCCGTGCCCACCAGCACCAGGATGCCGGCCGAGCTGATGGCGCTGTTGGTGATGATGCGCGGGATCGCGCGCCAGGGCAGTTCGCGATAGATGAACAGGCCCACCAGCATCGCATAGAGACACGCCACGATGGCGGTTTCGGTGGGCGTGGTGATGCCGGTCAGCAGGCCGCCCACGATCAGCGCGGTCATGGCGATGGCCCAGATCGCCCCGGTGAACGAGGTGAACAGTTCGCGCAGCCCCTGCCAGGGTTCGCGGGGAAAGCCGTGCTTGCGGGCCAGGATGACGGTCGTGATCATCATCGCCACGCCCATGGCGATGCCCGGAATGGCCCCGCCCAGGAACAGCTTGCCCACCGACATGCCCGACAGCGAGCCCACGATGATCATCGGCACGCTTGGCGGGATCATCGGGCCCACCGTCGACGACGCCGCGGTGACCGCGGCCGAGAACGCACCGGGATAGCCCGCGCGCTTCATCCCGGGGATCATCATGCCGCCGACCGAGGCGACGTCGGCCACCGCGGTGCCCGAGATGCCGCCGAACAGCATGGAGGCCGCGATGTTGGCCTGGGCCAGCCCGCCGCGCATCCACCCGACCAGCGCATTGGCAAAGCGGATGATGCGTTCGGTGATGCCGCCCGAATTCATCAGGTTGCCCGCCAGGATGAAGCCCGGGATGCACAGCAGCACGAAGCTGTCCATGCCCGCATACATCTTTTGCGGGATCACCACCAAGGGGATGTCCGCGAACAGCAGATAGGCCATCGACGACAGGCCAAGCGTCACCGCCACCGGCAGGCCGATGGCCAGTCCCAGCACGAACACGCCCAGAAGCAGGGTCAGTCCCATCACAGGTCCTCCGATATGGGGATGGCGCGTCCGTCATGGCGGCCGCTCAGCATCTCGAAGATGCGCATCAGCGCCCACAGGCCAAGGGTGACGAACAGGATCAGCATGGTGACATGCAGGAAATCCATCCGCCATCCCAGGGAGGGCGCGGTCTGGCGCAGGCCCACGCGGGTGTATTGCCACGCCGCCGCCAGAAGGCCGCCGGCGAACAGCGCGGTCAGCACCGCGCTGACCAGCCGCAGCCGCCACGGCCAGCGGCCCGGCAGGCTTTCGCACAGAAGGTCGACGTTCACCATGTCGCCGCTGCGCAGCGCCAGACCGGCGCCCAGGGCACCGATGTAGATCAGGCAGAACCGGGTCAGCTCCTCGGTCCAGACGGGGGCGGTGGACAGGAAGGTGCGCGCAAAGACCTGCAGCAGGACCGATGCCGACAAGAGCAGGAACGCCACGAGGATCAGAAGGCGGCACAGCCCCTCCAACCCCTTGAATGCCTGTGTCATGGGATGTCTCCGGGGGACGGGCGGGGCAGGGTGCGCCCCGCCGCCCTGCCATCAGTTGTTGAAGATCTGTTCGGCCAGCGGGCGGATGTCCGCGTCCACGGCACCGATCACCGCATCGCGGGCGGCATCGGCGAAGGCCTGCTGGTCGACCTCGACGAAGGTTACGCCCGCTGCCTCCAGCTCTGCGACCAGCTCCTGCTCGTCGGTCAGGAACAGCTCGCGCTCGAAGGCCTGGGTGCTGTCGGCGGCGGCCTGCACGGCGGCCTGGTCGGCCTCGGACAGCTTGTTCCAGGCGTTCTCCGAGATCGTCAGATAGATCCAGGACCGGACATGCTCGGTCAGGTTCACGGTCTTCTGCACCTCGTAGAAGCCGCCGGACTGGAACAGCGCCAGCGGGTTCTCCTGCCCCTCGATCGTGCCGTTCTGCAGCGAGGTGAAGACCTCGGAGAAGGCCATCGGCGTCGGGTTCGCGCCAAGCGCCTGCCAGGCGGTCACGAACAGCGGCACGTTGGGCACCCGCAGCTTGAAGCCGTTCAGCTCGTCCGGGGTGGTGATGGGACGGTTGGCCGACAGGTTGCGCGGGCCGCGCGCGAAATAGGTCAGGGGGCGGATGTCGGCATTGGCGATGATCTCGGCCTCGATCTGGTCGCCGATCTCGCCCGAGGCGACCTCGTCCATGTGCTCCAGCGAGCGGTAGGCATAGGGCAGCGCCAGCAGCGCGGCCTTGGGCGCCCAGTTCTGCAGGCTTTCGCCGGTGATGGTCATGTCGGCGGTGCCCAGCTGCATGCCGTTGATGACGTCGATCTCCTTGCCCAGGGATTCGTTCGGAAAGACCTGGACCTCGACCCGGCCCTCGGTCCCGGCGGCGACCTCCTCGGCGAAATGCAGGGCGGCCTTGTGCCAGATGTTCTCCTCGTTGGCCAGGTGGCCCAGCTTCAGCGTGACGTCGGCGGCCATCGCGGTGCTGGTGGTCAGTGCGGCGGCCAGGGTGATGGCGATCATGCGGGTCGGTGTCATGGTGTCCTCCTCCAAGGATTGTCCGGCGGGGCCGGGATCAGGTGAAATAGTCGGGGCAGTCGGCCCGGATGACGGGCAGGTCGTCCAGGATGCCGCGCAGATGGGTGCGGATCGCCCCTTCGGCGCGCGGCGCATCGCCCGCCCGGATGCCCGCGACCAGCGCGCGATGCTGGTCGATCAGGCGGTCGACGGGGAAATGCCGGCTGGACAGGAACCGCACGCGGTCCATCTGTGCCTTCATCTCGACCACGACGCGCCAGGCGCTGGCCTTGCCCGCGCCTTCGGCCAGGGTGCGGTGGAACAGCTCGTCCGCGTCGATGAAATCGCGGGCCGATCCGCCGATCAGGTCCATCTGGCGGGTCAGCTGGGCGTCCAGGTCCGCGATCAGCGCGGGGTCCGGGTCGGCGGCCAGCAGCTTGACGATGTCGGCCTCGATCGCCTCGCGCACGAAGCGCGCGTCCATCACCGCCGCCAGCGAGATGCGCGTGACGAAGGTCCCCCGCTGCGCGCGCACGTCCAGCAGGCCCTGACCCGCCAGCGCGATGAACGCCTCTCGCACGGGCTGGCGGCTGACGCCGTATTGCTGGGCGGTCTCGACCTCGGACAGGCGGGTATCGGGGGGCAGGCTGTTGTCCATGATCGCCGCGCGCAACCGGTCGGCCAGCTGCGACGCCGCGTTCACGCGGGTCTGGGGCAGCGGCTCGGGGCGGGTGCGGAACGGCGTGGCCATGGTGATCTCCTCGGTCGCAACCACTACACTATACTACCATACCAGTAAAGTGCCTTTTCGGGATGCCGGGTGTGGGTGCAGGCGCTATGCTGGACCGGCACCAAGGGCGGAGGGCGCGATGACGGTCACGAATCAGGCGGAGCTGGAGGGGTTGCAGGCCATCGGCCGGATCGTGGCCACGACCCTGCAGGCGATGGCCCGCGCGATGGAGCCGGGCATGACCACGCGCGAGCTGGACGGGATCGGCCGCGCCCTGCTGGACCGCGCGGGCGCGGTGCCTGCGCCCGAGGACAGCTATGGCTTTCCCGGCGCGACCTGCATCAGCGTCAACGAGGAGATCGCGCACGGCGTCCCCGGCGACCGGGTGATCGCCGCGGGCGATCTGGTCAACATCGACGTGTCGGCCTCCAAGGACGGGTTCTTTGCCGATACCGGGGCCAGCTTTGCCGTGGGCGTCGTGGCGCCCGCCATCGAGCGGCTGTGCCGCGACGGCCGGCGCGCGATGGAGGTCGGCATCGCGCAGGTGGGCGCCGACAGGCCGCTGGACGGGATCGGCAACGCCATCGGCCGCTTTGCCGCGGCGCGCGGCTATACGCTGATCCGCAACCTGGCCAGCCACGGCGTGGGCCGCGCCCTCCACGAAGCGCCCGAGGTCATCGCGACCTGGCCCACCAAGGGCGACCGCCGCCGCATCGACCGCGGCCTTGTGCTGACGGTCGAGCCGTTCCTGTCGCGCGGCGGTGTGCGCGCCGCCGAGGGGCGCGACGAATGGACCCTGTTCAGCCAGCCCCGCGCGCCCGTCGTGCAGTACGAACACACCGTCGTCGCGACCGAGCGCGGCGCGATCATCGTCACCCTGCCGCACTGAGCGTCCCCGACCGCTGCCCACGGATCGGGCAGTTCGCGCCGGCAGGCCCCGGCGGGGGCGGGCGGGGCTTGCCATCGCCCCGCGCGCGGTCGTCAGTGGCGGGATGGAGCGGCTGTCAATCATCGTGGTCGAACGCGACCGGGACCGGGCGATCAGGATCGTCGACGGGCTGCGCGCCTCCGGCGACCACCAGATCACCGTCATCGCCGAGGAGACGGGCCTGGCGCGGCGCATCGCGCAGGCGCAGCCCGACATCGTGCTGATCGACGTGGCCGACCCGTCGCGCGACGTGCTGGAGGAGCTGGCCCTGGCCTCGGGGCCGCTGGACCGGCCGGTGGCGATGTTCGTGGACCGGTCGGACGAACAGCTGACCCGCACCGCGATCGAGGCGGGCGTGTCCGCCTATGTTGTGGACGGGCTGCAGCGCGACCGGATCAAGCCGATCCTGGACGCGGCCATCGCGCGGTTCCACCTGTTCCACAAGATGCGCGCCGAACTGGCCGCCACCAAGGCCGCGCTGGAGGAGCGCAAGATCATCGACCGCGCCAAGGCCATCCTGATGAAGGCGCGCGGCATCGACGAGGAGGCGGCCTATGCCCTGCTGCGCAAGACCGCGATGGACCAGAAGCGCCGCGTGGCCGACATTGCCCAGCAGCTGGTGATGGCGGCGGGGCTGCTGACATGACCGACCGCCTGCGCCTTGGCTATGTGCCGCTGACCGATGCCGCGCCGCTGATCATCGCCCGCGAGCTGGGTTTCGCCGCCGAGGAGGCGCTGGACCTGGACCTGGTCCGCGCCGGCAGCTGGGCGCAATGCCGCGACATGCTGGGCACTGGGGCGGTGGTCGCGGCGCATATGCTGGTGCCGCTGCCCATCGCGCAGGGGCTGGGGCTGGGTCCGGCGTTCCCCGACTTGGACCTGCTGATGGTCCTGTCGCAGGGCGGGCAGGCCATCGCCGTGTCGCGGGCCATCGCCGCGCGGCTGCGCGATCAGGGCCACGGGTTCGATTTCCGCGATCCGCGCGCGGCGCGCGATGCCTTGGCGCGCGCGCATCCGGGGCCGCTGCGGGTGGGGGTGCCGTTCCCGTTCTCGACCCAGGCCGAACTGGTGCGGCACTGGCTGGACGGGACCGGGCTGGCCGCGCGGCTGTCCATCCATACCGTGCCGCCGCCCCTGATGGCCGATGCGCTGGCCGCCGAGGAGGTCGATGCCTATTGCGTCGGAGAGCCCTGGGCGTCGCGTGCGGTGGAACGCGGCGTCGGCGCACTGCTGCTGCCGGGGTCCGCCATCTGGGCTGCGCCACCGGAAAAGGGGCTGGTGATGACCCGCGCCTTTGCCGAAGGCCATCCCGACCCCACGGGCCGGCTGATGCGGGCGCTGTGGCGGGCGGGCCGCTGGCTGGACCAGCCCGGCAACCGCGGAACCGCGGCCGAGATCCTGTCGCGCCCCGACTGGCTGAACCTGCCGCCCGAACTGTGCGAACGCGGGTTGCTGGGCCGCCTGCATGTCACGCCCGAAGGCGATCTGCGCGATTGTCCGGGCTTCATCCGCTTTCACGCGCAAGGCGCGACGTTCCCGTGGCGCAGCATCGCCGCGATGCTGGGCGCGCGCCTGGCCGCGCGGCACGGGCTGGACCCCGAATGGGCGATGGCGCGGGCGGCCGCCTGTTTCCGCACCGACCTCTATCGCCGCCACCTGCGCGAGGCGGGGGCCGACCTGCCCGCGGCATCCGCCAAGGTCGAGGGCGCGATGGTCGCCCCGACCCCGGTGGCCACCGAACAGGGCCGGATGATTCTGGGCGCCGATGCGTTCTTCGACGGCCACCGGTTCGACACGGCGTTCGCGCGGCGCTGAATTCGCGGGCAGGCTGGCGCAATTCGCGGCGGTGGGCGGGGCAGGGGGGGCGGACGCGCCCCGCAGGCTTGACCGAGGCCCCGGCGCCGCGAATGATCGGGGAAAGGCGGATGCAACGGCGCACCGCGTTTGACCCCCGGCCGCAAGGATGCGGTTCCCCATCTTTCGGCAATGACGCCATCTGATCGTGCCCTGTCCGCAGGGCCGCGGCAGGTGGCCTTTCGTGTTCGTGCGCCCTGCTGCGCGCCAGTCCAAGGACCAGCCCCCATGACCCAGATCACGTCCCTGATCACGCCCCCCTCGCGCCGCCGTTTCCTGCAGGCCACCGGCGCGATGGCCACGATGGCCGCCGCCCGCCTGGCCCTGCCCGCCGGGGCATGGGCCGCCACCCCCGGCACGCCCGAGGTCACCGGCTGCACCCTGGGTTACATCGCCCTGACGGACAGCGCGCCGCTGATCATCGCGTCCGAAAAGGGGCTTTACGCGAAATACGGCATGCCCGACGTGCGGGTCGAAAAGCAGGCCAGCTGGGGGGCCACGCGCGACAACATGGCGTTGGGGTCGGCATCGGGCGGCATCGACGGCGGCCACATCCTGCGCCCCAAGGTGCACCTGTACTCCACCGGCAGCGTGATGCAGAACGGCCAGCCCCTGGCGATGTACACACTGCTGAACCTGAACGAGGACGGGCAGGGCCTGTCGGTGCGCCAGGACTATGCCGACAGCGGCGTGGGCATCGACAGCAGCCCGCTGAAGGAGATCTTCGCCGCCCGCCGTGCCGCGGGCGAGGACATCCCCGTCGCGATGACCTTCCCCGGCGGCACGCATGATCTGTGGATGCGCTACTGGCTGGCGGCGGGCGGGATCGACCCGACCCGGGACGTCGACCTGATCGTGGTGCCGCCCCCGCAGATGGTCGCCAACATGAAGGTCGGCAACATGGAAGCCTTCTGCGTCGGAGAGCCGTGGAACGAGCAGCTGGTGAACCAGGGCATCGGCTTTACCGCCGCCACGACCGGGGAACTGTGGGCGCGCCATCCCGAGAAGATCCTGGGGATGCGGGCGGATTGGGTGGACGCCAACCCCAATGCCACCGTCGCGCTGATGATGGCCGTGATGGAGGCCCAGATGTGGTGCGACCTGCCCGAGAACAAGCAGGAGATGGCCGAGATCATCGGCCGCCGCCAATGGTACAACGTCCCCGTGGCCGACATCGTCGGCCGCATCCAGGGCCAGATCAACTATGGCAACGGCCGCGACGAACTGCGCCCCGAGCTGGCGATGAAGTTCTGGGGCCGGAACGGAGAGACGTCCTATCCCTGGAAATCGCTGGATGCGTGGTTCGTCACCGAAAACAAGCGGTGGGGATACCTGCCGGGGGATCTGGATACGGCAGCCCTGGTGAACGGCACCAACCGCAGCGACCTGTGGCTGGCCGCCGCCGCGGGCCTGGGCCTGACGCCCGATTTCGGCGACAGCCGCGGGGTCGAGACGTTCTTCGACGGCAAGGCCTTCGATCCGGCGAACCCCGACGCCTATCTGGACGCGCAGTCCATCAAGGCGATGGTGTGATCCGATGAACGTCACAGCCCTCAAGCGCAAGCTGGACCTGACCCCGAAACCCGCAGCCCCCGTCGTGGCGCTGCCCCCCCGCAGCACCCCCCGCCGGGCCGCCTGGCGCAAGCGCGGCCAGGCGCTGGCCGCCGGCGTCCTGCCCCCCCTGGCCGTGCTGGTCGTGCTGCTGACGATCTGGCAGGTCAGCGCATCGGGCGAGGGCAGCGGCCTGCCCACGCCGGTCCAGGTCTGGATCGACAGCGGCTTTCTGATCCTGGAGCCGTTCTACGTCTATGGCACCCAGGACATCGGACTGGGCTGGCGCGTGCTGACCTCGCTGGAGCGGGTGGCCTATGGCTTTGGCCTGGCCGCGGTGGTGGGCGTGCTGACCGGCGCGGTCATCGGACAGTCGGCGCTGATGATGCGCGGCTTCGATCCGATCTTTCAGATCCTGCGCACGGTGCCGCCCCTGGCCTGGCTGCCCATCAGCCTGGCCGCCTTCATGGACAGCGGGCCGTCGGCGATCTTCGTCATCTTCATCACCGCGATCTGGCCGGTGATCATCAACACCGCCGCGGGCGTGCGCGCCATCCCGCAGGATTACCGCAACGTCGCCGCCGTGCTGCGCCTGAACCAGATCGAGTTCTTCTGGAAGATCATGGTCCCCGCCGCCGCCCCCTACATCTTTTCGGGACTGCGCATCGGGGTGGGCCTGTCCTGGCTGGCCATCGTCGCGGCCGAGATGCTGACCGGCGGCGTGGGCATCGGCTTCTTCATCTGGGACGCGTGGAATTCGTCCCGCCTCAGCGACATCATCGTGGCCCTGGCCTATATCGGCGGCACGGGCTTCATCCTGGATCGTCTGGTCGGCTGGATCGGACGCGTCGTCTCTCGCGGCACGGCCGCGTAAGGGGAATGACCATGAAATACCTGTCCATCGAACACCTGTCCAAATCCTTTGTGAACGGGTCCAGGACGGCGCATGTGCTGTCCGACATCACCCTGACGATCGACAAGGGCGAATTCGTCAGCATCATTGGCCATTCCGGCTGCGGCAAGTCGACCCTGCTGAACCTGGTCGCCGGCCTGACCGACGTGACCCGCGGCGCGATCACCCTGGACGGGCGCGAGGTCAACGCGCCGGGCCCCGACCGGGCCGTGGTCTTTCAGAACCACAGCCTGCTGCCGTGGCTGACGGTCTATGACAACGTCAAGCTGGCCGTGACCAAGGTCTTCGGCCGCACGAAGACCCGCGCGGAACGCCACGACTGGATCATGCAGAACCTGGACCTGGTCCAGATGAGCCATGCCGCCGACAAGCGCCCGGCCGAGATCTCGGGCGGGATGCGCCAGCGGGTCGGCATCGCCCGCGCCCTGGCGATGGAGCCCAAGGTCCTGCTGCTGGACGAACCCTTCGGCGCGCTGGACGCGCTGACCCGCGCGCATCTGCAGGACGCGGTGATGGAGATCCACGCGCGGCTTGGCAACACCATGATCATGATCACCCATGACGTGGACGAGGCCGTGCTGCTGGCCGACCGCATCGTGATGATGACCAACGGCCCCGCCGCCACCATTGGAGAGGTCGTCACCGTCGACCTGCCCCGCCCGCGCGACCGCATCCGGCTGGCCAGCCAGCCCGATTACGTGCGCGCCCGGGAATCGGTCCTGCGGTTCCTGTACGAACGCCACCGCTTTGTCGAAGCCGCGGAGTAGGCATCATGGCACGAAAATTGGTCGTCATCGGCGCGGGCATGGCCTCGGGCCGGATGCTGGAGCATCTGTTCGACATGGCCCCCGGCCAGTGGGACGTCACCCTGTTCAACGCGGAACCGCGCGGCAACTACAACCGGCTGATGCTTTCGCCGGTCCTGTCGGGCGACAAGACCTATGACCAGATCGTCACCCACGACGACGCCTGGTACGCGGCGCAGGGCGTCACCTGCCGGTTCGGCGAAAGCGTGACCGCCATCGACCGCGACGCGCGGGTCGTGCAGGGCGCGAACGGGCCCGTGCCCTATGACGCGCTGGTCATCGCCACCGGGTCGGCACCCTTCATCATCCCGCTGCCGGGGCACAAGCTGTCCGGCGTCGTCGCCTATCGCGACCTGGAGGACACCAACGCGATGATCGCCGCCAGCCGCCCCGGTGCCAGGGCAGTCGTGATCGGCGGCGGTCTGCTGGGGCTGGAGGCCGCCGCCGGCATGGCCGCGCGCGGCGCGGAGGTCACCGTGATCCATCTGATGGGCCACCTGATGGAACGCCAGCTGGACCCCGCCGCCGCCTATCTGCTGCAACGCGACCTTGAGGGGCGCGGCATCCGCGTCCATTGCAAGGGCGCGACCAAGGCGATCCTGGGGACCGATCGCGTGGAGGCCGTGCTGCTGGAGGACGGGACCGTCTATCCCGCCGATCTGGTCTGCATGGCCGTGGGCATCCGCCCCGAGACGCGGCTGGCCAACGATGCGGGTCTGGAGGTCGCGCGCGGCATCACCGTCGACGACCACATGCGGACCAGCGATCCGGCGATCTTTGCGCTTGGCGAATGCGTCGAACATGACGGGCAGCTGTTCGGCCTGGTCGCGCCGCTTTACGATCAGGCCCGCGTTCTGGCCGCGACGCTGGCGGGGCAGGATGCCGCGTTCCAGCCCGTCCAGACCGCGACCAAGCTGAAAGTCACCGGCTGCGACCTGTTCAGCGCGGGCGATTTCGCAGATGCGCCGGGACGCGAGGACATCGTGTTCCGCGACCCCGGCCGCGGCATCTACAAGCGCCTGATCCTGGAGGGTGACCGCCTGATCGGCGCCGTCATGTATGGCGACACGGCCGACGGGGCATGGTTCTTCGACAAGATCCGCAGCGGGGCCGACATCACGGCGGATCGCGATACGCTGATCTTTGGTCCCGCATTCGCCGGGGGGGCCCAAGCGGACCCTCTGGCAGCCGTTGCAGCCTTGCCGCCTGAGGCGGAGATCTGCGGCTGCAACGGCGTCTGCAAGGGACAGATCACCAGGGCGATCGAGGGCGGCGCGCACAGCCTGGACGCGGTGCGGGGCCTGACCAAGGCCAGCGCCTCATGCGGGACCTGCACGGGGCTGGTCGAACAGGTCATGGCGCTGACCTTGGGCTGCGGCTTCGCGGCGAACGCCAACCCGCCGATGTGCAAATGCACCGACCACACGCATGAGGACGTGCGCCGCCTGATCAAGTCGATGGGCCTGAAATCCATCCCGGCGGTGATGCAGGACCTGGGCTGGCGCACGGTCGGCGGCTGTGCCTCCTGCCGCCCGGCGCTGAACTATTACCTGATCGCGGATTGGCCCACGGAATACCGCGACGACCGGCAGAGCCGTTTCGTCAACGAACGCAACCACGCCAACATCCAGAAGGATGGCACCTATTCCGTCGTCCCCCGCATGTGGGGCGGCGTCACCACCAGCGCGGAATTGCGCGCCATTGCGGACGCCGCTGACCGATACGCGGTGCCGATGATCAAGGTCACCGGCGGCCAGCGCATCGACCTGCTGGGCGTCCGGAAGGAGGATCTGCCCGCGATCTGGGCCGATTTCAACGATGCCGGGATGGTGTCGGGCCATGCCTATGCCAAGGGTCTGCGCACGGTGAAGACCTGCGTGGGCGAACAGTTCTGCCGCTTTGGCACGCAGGATTCGACGGGTCTGGGCATCCGGCTGGAGAAGCTGCTGTGGGGGTCGTGGACGCCCGCCAAGGTCAAGCTGGGCGTGTCGGGCTGTCCCAGGAACTGTGCCGAGGCGACCTGCAAGGACATCGGCATCATCTGCGTCGACAGCGGGTTCCAGATCAGCGTGGCGGGCGCCGCCGGCATGGACGTGCGCGAGACGGTGCCCCTGCTGACGGTCGCGACCGCCGACGAGGTCTGCGACGTCACCGCCGCGTTCGTGCAGCTGTACCGCGAGAACGCCCGCTATCTGCACCGCATCTACAGATGGGTGGACAAGGTGGGGCTGGACTGGTGCCGCGATCAGGTGGCGGATGCCGGGACGCGTGCCGCGTTGGTGGCGCGGTTCGCGGAAAGCCAGGCGATCTATCAGACCGACCCCTGGGCGGATCACGCCGCCCGTCCCGCCGAATGGGCCCCCGTGGCCGACCTGACCCTGAAGGCCGCCGAATGAGGACCGTCGCATGAGCATGATCGACATCGCCGCACTGGACGACATCCCGCCGCAGGGCGCGCGCGTGGTCCGCACCCTGCACGGTTGCGTGGCGGTGTTCCGCACCGCCGACGACCGGGTCTTTGCGCTGGACGACCGCTGCCCGCACAAGGGCGGCCCCCTGTCCGAGGGTATCGTGCATGGCACACAGGTCACCTGCCCGCTGCACAACTGGGTGTTCGACATGGCCACCGGACAGGCGCAGGGCGCGGACGAGGACCGCGTCGTCACCCATCCCGTCCGGGTCGAGGGCGGGCGGATCTGGCTGGATGCCCACGCGCTGAGGCGGGCGGCATGACGATCCGGACCACCTGTCCCTATTGCGGGGTCGGCTGCGGGGTGCTGGCCACCCCGGACGGGCAGGGCGGGCTGACGGTCCGGGGCGACCCGGACCACCCCGCGAACCGCGGCCGCCTTTGCGTCAAGGGTGCCGCCCTGGGCGAGACCGTCGCCACCCAGGGCCGCCTGCTGACCCCGCGCATCGACGGGATCGAGGCATCCTGGGACCGCGCGCTGGACCTGGTTGCCGACCGCTTTGCCGCGGCGGTGCGCGATCACGGGCCAGATTCGGTGGCCATGTATGTCTCGGGCCAGTTGCTGACCGAGGATTACTATGTCGCCAACAAGCTGATGAAGGGTTTCATCGGCAGCGCGAATATCGACACCAACAGCCGCCTCTGCATGGCGTCCAGCGTCGCGGGACACCGCCGGGCCTTTGGCAGCGACACCGTGCCGGGCCTTTACGAGGATCTGGAGCTGGCCGATCTGGTCGTGCTGACCGGGTCGAACCTGGCCTGGTGCCACCCGGTCCTGCACCAGCGGCTGATGGCCGCCAAGGCCGCGCGACCCGACATGCGCATCGTCGTCATCGACCCGCGCCGCACCGCGACCTGCGAGGGGGCCGACCTGCATCTGGCGATCGGGCCGGGGGCGGACGCGCATCTGTTCAACCTGCTTCTGTGCCATCTGTTCGACACGGGCCGGATCGACGCAGGGTTCATGCCCCATGTCACGGGGCTGGACGTGGCGCTGAGCGCGGCACGCCGCGCCGACCCGGCCGCCACCGGCCTGGAGCCGTGTGACCTCTCCGCGTTCCTGGAGATGTGGGCGGCGACCAACCGGGTCGTCACCGTCTATTCCCAGGGCATCAACCAGTCCGACACCGGCACCGACAAGGTCAATGCGATCCTGAACTGCCACGTGGCGACGGGCCGCATCGGGCATCCGGGCATGGGCCCGTTCAGTGTCACCGGCCAGCCCAACGCCATGGGCGGGCGCGAGGTCGGCGGCCTGTCGAACATGCTTGCCTGTCATTTGGAGTTGGAGAACCCCGACCACCGCGATGCCGTCCGGGCATTCTGGGACGCGCCACGGATGGCCGCGCGTCCGGGCCTGAAGGCCGTCGACCTGTTCCACGCGGTCGAGGAGGGGCGCATCAAGGCGCTGTGGATCATCCACACCAACCCTGCCGTCACCATGCCCGACGCGGACCGCGTGGCCCGCGCCATCGCCGCCTGCGATTTCACCGTCGTCAGCGAGGCCTGGCCCGACACCGACACCGCGCGGCTGGCCCATGTGCTGCTTCCGGCGACGGCATGGGGCGAAAAGGACGGCACGGTCACCAATTCCGAACGCCTGATCAGCCGCCAGCGCGCCGCCCTGCCGGCGCCGGGGCAGGCGCGGCCCGATTGGTGGGCGGTGGCGCAGGTGGCGCACCGTATGGGGTTCCGCGGCTTCGGCTGGACCGAGCCTGCGCAGATCTTTGCGGAACATGCCGCCCTGTCGGGCGTGGCGGGCGCCCTGGGCTGTGATTTCGACATTTCGGACCTTGCGGGCGCGGATTACGAGGCGTTGGCGCCCGTCCACTGGCCCCAGGGGCCCGCGCAGCGTGCGGGGCGGTTCTTTGGCACGGGGCGGTTCCACACGCCGGACGGGCGGGCGCGGATGGTGCCGGTCACGGCCCGGCTGCCCGATCACCCCGTGGGCCGGATGCTGCTGAACACCGGGCGCACGCGGGACCAGTGGCACACGATGACCCGGACCGGCCTGTCGCCCCGCTTGGCGCGGCACCTGGCGGAACCGTATCTGCAGCTGCATCCGGACGATGCGGGCCGCCTTGGTCTGGCCGCCGCCGATCTGACGCAGGTGGACAGCCCGCAGGGCCGCGCCATCCTGCGCGTGATGATCAGCGACGCCGTGCGCCCCGCCCACCCCTTCGCCCCGATCCACTGGAGCGGGCAGAGCGCATCGGCCGGGCGCATCGACGCGCTGGTCGCGGGGCAGGTCGATCCCGTCTCGGGCCAGCCGGCCAGCAAGGCGGCGGCGGTGACGGTGGGGCGGTTCGCGGCCGCGTGGCACGCGTTCCTGGTCAGCGACGCGCCGGTTTCGCCGGACTGCGCCTATTGGGCGCAAAGCCGTCTGCCCGGCGGCTGGCAGGTCGAGATGGCGGGCACCCGCGCCCCCGACGACTGGCAGGACTGGGCGCAGCGGCTGCTGGGCTTGGGCGCGCCGGCCCAGCAGATGGGCGATCCGGCGCGCGGTCTGCACCGGATGGCCTTTCACCGCGACGGCCGGCTGGCGGCGGCGCTGTTCGTCGGCCCCCGGCCCGTCGCGCTGTCGCGGTCGCACCTGGCCGCGATGCTGGGCGGGGCCCCGGCGGGCGCGCTGGCCGGGCGGCCCCGGTCGGACATGCCCGATCCGGGCGCGATCGTCTGTGCCTGCCTTGGCGTGGGGGTGAACACGATCCGTCAGGCGATCGGGCAGGGATGCGCCGGCGTCGCGGCCCTGGGCCAGGCCACCGGTGCGGGCACGAATTGCGGATCGTGCCGCCCCGAACTGGCGGCCCTGCTGGCCGGCGCGGCGCGGCTGCAGGCGGCGGAATAGCCGCCTATGCCGCCCCGTCGCGTCGGAGCCGCGCGTTGAAGCGGGCGATCTCGCGCGGTTCGGGGGCGGCGCCGGTATAGATCTGGACATAGGACGGGATGCGCGACAGGCGGGTTTCGATGTCCTCGGACGACTGCATCGAGATGTAGCCGATCTGGACCAGATAGATGGTGCGCGCGCGGACATCGGCCGACATCGGGTCATGGCCCCAATGCGCCATCATCCGCGTCAGCGCGGCGATGCGCGTGGCATCGGCGACCGTGACGCGGTCGGCCACCGACTGGTCCTGCAACGCCCAGCTGCGCACCGCGAATTCCAGCCGCGAATCAAAGACGCCCGGTGTCAGGAAACAGCACAGGACGTTCAGCATCGCCTCGGCCTGGGTCTCGGCATACTGGCGCGTTGCCGCGATCAGGGGCACCGTGGTCCGTGCGTGCCAGCCATCCAACAGGGCCGCCAGCAGCGCCTCGCGGTCGTGAAAGAACCAGTAGAAGCTGGTGCGCGACAGGTTCAGCTGGCGTGCCAGAGGCATGATCTTGACCGCGTCCACGCCGCCTTCGATCAGCGCGCGATAGCCCGCCTCCAGCCAGCCGTCCCGCGATCCCCGCCAGCCCGCGCCGGCCATTTCCTGTGCATCCATGCGGGAACCCTAGGCGGTGGCCGCAACCCCTGCAAGACATCACTCCGCCCAAAGTATGCAGTGCTGTCTTTTTATTTGACACAGGTGAACATTTTGCGCCGTATGACCCTGATCGGTTTCCCCAACGGCAGGCACGGATGTCCCAAGACCCCCTTCTGCAGCCCTATCGGCTGAAACACCTGACCCTGCGCAACCGGATCATGATCACCAGTCACGAACCGGCCTATCCCGAGGACGGGATGCCCAAGGATCGCTATCGCGCCTATCACGTCGAACGGGCCCGGGCGGGGGTGGCGCTGACCATGACGGCGGGGTCGGCGGCGGTGTCGCGCGACAGCCCGCCGGTCTTCAACAACATCCTGGCCTACAAGGACGAGGTCGTCGGATGGATGCGCAAGCTGGTCGATGAATGCCACGACCACGGCGCGGCGGTGATGATCCAGCTGACGCATCTGGGCCGGCGCACCCGGTGGGACAAGGGCGACTGGCTGCCCGTGGTGGCCCCCGGCCACGAACGCGAGGCCGCCCACCGCGCCTTTCCCAAGCGGATCGAGGATTGGGACATAACCCGCATCACCCGCGATTTCGCGGATGCCGCCGAACGGATGCAGGCCGCGGGCGTCGACGGGATCGAGCTGGAGGCCTATGGCCACCTGCTGGAACAGTTCTGGTCGCCCCTGACCAACGACCTTGAGGCACCGTGGGGCGGCAGCCTGGAGAACCGCCTGCGCTTCACGATGCAGGTGCTGGGCGCGATCCGCGACCGCTGCGGGCCGGATTTCATCGTCGGCCTGCGCTATACCGGCGATCAGGTGCTGGCCGGCGGCATGGGCGCCGAGGAGGGGTTCCGGGTGTCGCATCTGCTGAAGGACAGTGGGCTGGTCGATTTCCTGAACGTGGTGCGCGGCCATATCGACACCGATGCCGGGCTGACCGACCTGATCCCGGTGCAGGGCATGCGCAACGCGCCGCATCTGGAATTTGCGGGCCGGATCCGGGCCGAGACGGGGTTTCCGACCTTTCACGCCGCCAAGATCCCCGACGTCGCGACCGCGCGTCACGCCATCGCCGCGGGCTTGCTGGACATGGTCGGCATGACGCGGGCGCACATGGCCGACCCGCATCTGGTGCGCAAGATCATCCAAGGCCGCGAGGATGACATCCGCCCCTGCGTCGGCGCCAACTATTGCCTGGACCGCATCTATCAGGGCGGGCTGGCCTTCTGCCTGCACAATGCCGCGACCGGGCGCGAGGAGACGATGCCCCACGACATCCCGCCCGCATCCGACAGGCGCCGCGTGACCATCGTGGGCGCCGGTCCCGCCGGGCTGGAGGCGGCGCGCGTGGCCGCCGAACGCGGGCACGCCGTGACCGTCTTCGAGGCCGCGGACAAGCCAGGCGGCCAGATCCGCCTGACCGCCCAGCAGGAGCGGCGGCGCGAGATGATCTCGATCATCTCGTGGCGGATGGCGATGTGCGAAAAGCACGGGGTGTCGTTCCGCTTCAACAGCTATGCCGAGGTGGACGACGTGCTGGCCACCGACCCCGACGCGGTGATCGTGGCCACCGGCGGGCTGCCCCATACCGAGGTGCTGGGCGCGGGCAACGACTTGGTCTGTTCGGCCTGGGACATCCTGTCGGGCGATGTGAAACCGGGCCAGGACGTGCTGATCTTTGACGACGCGGGCGACCATGCGGGCCTGCAGGCCGCCGACGTCATCGCCGCCACGGGCGCGCGGGTGGAGATCGTGACCCCCGACCGCGCCTTCGCCCCCGAGGTCATGGCGATGAACCTGGTCCCCTACATGCGCAGCCTGCAGCGCCGGGACGTGACCTTCACCGTGACCTGGCGCCTGGTGTCGGTGGTGCGCGACGGCAATCGCCTGCGCGCCACGCTTGGCAGCGACTATGGCGACATGACCCGCGAAAGGCTGGTCGATCAGGTGGTGGTGAACCATGGAACGCGGCCGCTGGACGATCTGTATTTCGACCTCAAGCCCCTGTCGCGCAATCTGGGCGCGGTCGATTACGACGCGCTGATCGCGGGCGGGGCGCAGGATGTCGCCGCGAACCCCGACGGGCGGTTCCGCCTGTTCCGCATCGGCGACGCGGTCGCCGCCCGCAACACCCATGCCGCGATCTATGACGCGCTGCGGCTGGTCAAGGACCTTTGACGGGCCATGGCGCCCCAACCGACATCAACCGGGAGACTGACGATGAGACATCTTCTATCCATGACGACCCTGGCCCTGGGTACCGCGCTTGCGGTGCCCGCCGCGGCGCAGGACGCACCGGGGACCTGCGGTGATCTGTCGATCGCGCAGATGGGCTGGACCTCGGCCGAGATCATCACCGAGGTGGCCAAGTTCCTGCTGGAGCAGGGCTATGGCTGCGACGTGACGCTGGTCAAGTCGGACACCATCCCGGCCATCACCTCGGTCGCCGAGAACGGAGAGCCGGACATCGTCACCGACCTGTGGCTGAATTCGGCCGGAGAGGCCTATACCCGGCTGGAGGCCGAGGGCACCATGGTGACGCTGGCAAACGTCCTGGACCCGGGCGGGATCGAGGGCTGGTGGATCCCCACCTATCTGGCCGAGGCGCATCCCGAACTGACCACCATCCAGGGCGTGCTGGACAATCCCCAGCTGGTGGGGCGGTTCAACAACTGCCCCGAAGGCTGGGGCTGCCGCGTGGTCAGCGACAACCTGATCCGCGCGCTGGACCTGGAGGGTGCGGGCATCGAGGTGTTCAACCACGGCTCGGGCGAAACGCTGGCATCGTCGATGGGATCGGCGGTCAGCGCGCAAGAGCCTTGGTTCGGCTATTACTGGGGCCCCACCGTGCCGCTTGGCAAGTACGACATGACCCGGATCGATCTTGGCGGTTATGACGAGGCCAAGTTCACGCCGCTGCAGAACCCGAACGCGCCCGACCCGCAGGTGTCCGATTTCCCCGAGGCGCCCAGTGTCACCGCCGTCACCGCCGCCTTGGTGGACGAGCAGCCCGAGGTGGTCGAGTTCCTGCGCAAGATGACCTTCAAGACCGACGAGCTGAACACCCTGCTGGCCTGGCAGGACGAGAACAGCGCATCGGCCGAGGAGGTGGCGGTCCATTACCTGACCACCAATACCGACGCCTGGTCCGGCTGGCTGTCGGACGAGGCCAAGGGCAAGCTGTCGGCCCTGCTGGGCCAGAACTGACCGGCGGGCCGGGCCCGGGGCGATCCCCGGCCCGGCCTGGCGGACGCGCATTCATCGGGGGACTGACATGGCGACCTATGACGGGCTGTTCGACGCCCTGGGGCTGAGGGCATGGTGCGACGCGGGCGGCGGAGGGGGCGGGCCGATGTCGATGGCCGACCTGATGGCGCGGGCATCGGGCGGTTCGGCCGCGCCGGCGGGATCGTGGTGGGACCTGCCGCTGCCGTCGCTGAACAACCTGCACGCGGCCTGCGGTGCGATCTGGCAGACGCGCGACCTGACCCTGGGTCTGGAACGTGCGTTCCTGTCGGCGCGCGACGCGCTGCGCATCGTGCTGGACCCGGTGACCCAACCGCTCAGCTGGATGCTGCGCCAGATGATCTGGCTGATGGTGGCGACGCCGTGGTTCATCATGCTGCCCCTGCTGCTGGCCGTGACCTGGGCGGTGGCGCGGTCCTGGCGCGTGGTCGGGCTGGTGGCGCTGTCCCTGGGGTTCCTGGCCTTCGTTGACCATTACACCGAGGCGATGCAGACGCTGGCGATCATCTTCGTCTGCGCCTTCATCTGCGTGCTGATCGGGGTGCCGGTCGGCATCGCCATGTCGCGCAGCGCCGCGCTGCGCGGGATCGGCACGCCGGTGCTGGACATGCTGCAGACGCTGCCGGCCTTCGTCTATCTGATCCCGCTGATCTTCCTGTTCAGCGTGACCGAACCCAAACTGTACGGCATCGCGATCATTCTCTATGCCATCGTTCCGGTCATCCGCCTGACCGACCTGGGCATCCGCCTGGTCGATCCCGACGTGATCGAGGCCGCCGACGCCTTCGGCATGACCCGCGGGCAGAAGCTGTGGCGCGTCCAGATCCCGCTGGCCCTGCCCAACATCATGGCGGGCGTGAACCAGACCATCATGATGAGCCTTGCGATGGTGGTCATCGCGTCGCTGGTCTCGGCGCCGGGCCTGGGCGTGCTGGTGCTGCGCGGCATCCGCAACCTGGAACTGGGCGTGGGGCTGGTGGCGGGCTTCGGCATCGTGCTGCTGGCCATCATCCTGGACCGCGTGACCAAGGCATCGCTGGCGCGCATCGACGTCAGCCGGGACGGCCGCTGATGGATGCCCCGGTCAAGATCCGTATCCGCAATCTGTACAAGATCTTCGGCAGCAGGCCCGCCGCGGTGCTGCCGCAGGTGCTGGAGGGCCTGTCCAAGCCCGACCTGCTGGCGCGCCACAACCACGTGCTGGGCCTGCGCGACATCAACGTGGACATCCGCGAGGGCCAGATCACCGTCATCATGGGCCTGTCCGGGTCGGGCAAGTCCACGCTGATCCGCCACCTGAACCGGCTGATCGAACCCACCGCCGGAGAGGTGCTGGTCGACGGCGACAACATCCTGACCTGGAACGAACGCCGCCTGCGCGACCTGCGGCGGCGGACCATGTCGATGGTGTTCCAGAAATTCGCGCTGCTGCCGCATCGCACGGTGCTGGACAACGCGGGCATGGCGCTGCTGACGCAGGGGGTGCCGCGCGCGGGATACGAGGCCGACGCCCGCGCCTGGCTGGACCGGGTGGGCCTGGGCGGATACGGCGCGCATTTCCCCCACCAGCTGTCGGGCGGCATGCAGCAGCGGGTGGGCATCGCGCGGGCGCTGACCTCGAACGCGGGGATCATGCTGATGGACGAGGCGTTCTCGGCGCTGGACCCGCTGATCCGCACCGACATGCAGAACCTGCTGCTGGAACTGCAGGCGGAACTGCACAAGACCATCGTCTTCATCACCCACGACCTGGACGAGGCGCTGAAGCTGGCCGATCACCTGGTCATCCTGAAGGACGGCCAGGTGGTCCAACAGGGAGAGCCGCAGGGCATCCTGCTGAACCCGGCCGATCCCTATATCGAGGCGTTCATCGCCGACATCAACCGCGCCCGCGTGCTGCGCGTGCGCTCGGTCATGACGGGGCCGGGCGATGGCGCATCGTCGGGTCAGGTGGATGCGGACGACACGCTGGAAAGCGTGATCGCCCTGTCGCGCGGCGCCACGGCGCGGCGTTATCAGGTGATGCGCGACGGGCAGGTGGTGGGCATGGTCGACATGGGCGCGGTCATCCGCGCGCTGGTCCCGCCGCAGCGCATGGGTGGCGATTGACGGCCGCGCGGTGCATGCTGGCGCCCGAACCGCCAGAAAGAGAGCCCGATGAAGCCCGACGTCCTGATGCTGTCCCCCACCCGCCCCGACGCCCAAGCCCGCCTTGAACAGCAGTTTACCCTGCACCGTCTGGACCTGGCCGACGACAGGCCCGCCTTTCTGGCGCGCCACGGCGCCGCCTGCCGGGGCATGGTCGCGATGGGGCACACGAGCGTCGACGCGGCCCTGCTGGACCAACTGCCCGCGCTGGAGATCATCAGCTGCGGGTCGGCGGGCTATGACGCGTTCGACGTCGATGCCATCGCGCGCCGCGGCGTGGCGCTGACCAACGCCTCTCCGGCGCTGGCGCAGGAGGTCGCGGACATGGCGCTGCTGCTGGCGCAGATGGGCTGGCGCAACGTCGTGGCCGCCGATGCCTGGGTCCGCAACGGCGATTGGGCGCGCAAGGGCGCGTTCCCCCTGCAGCGCAGCTTTCGCGGGCGCAGGCTGGGCATCGTGGGCATGGGCACGATCGGCCACAAGATTGCCGAACTGGCCAGCCAGCAGGGGTTGCAGGTCGCCTATTGGAACCGCCGCGACAAGGATGCGGGCTATCCGTTCCAGCCCGACCCGGAACAGCTGGCGCAGGACAGCGACATCCTGATCGCCATCGTGGCCGGGGGGCCGGACACGCAGGGGCTGATCTCGGACCGGGTGCTGCGCGCGCTTGGGCCGGACGGGCTGTTCGTGAACGTCGCGCGCGGGTCGGTGGTGGACGAACCCGCGCTGATCGCGGCGCTGCAGGACGGGGGCCTTGGTGCTGCTGCGCTGGACGTGTTCTGGTCCGAACCCGACCCCGATCCGCGCCTGACCGCGCTGCCCAACGTCACCCTGTCGCCGCATCAGGGGTCGGGCACGGTCCAGACGCGGGACGCGATGGCGTCGCTGATCGTCGACAACCTTGAGGCGCATTTCGCGGGACAGCCGCTGATCAGCCCGGTGGACCTGTCGCGGCCCTAATCGGCGGCCAGGGTCTTTTCGATCACCTTCTGGCGCACGCGCCGCGCCAGCCGCGACAGCGGCCGGCGCCGAAGGTTCAGCAGGTAATAGGGGTCCACGCGGATCTCGCGGGGCTGGGCCAGCAGCGCGAACCCCGCATGGACGGGCGGCCGCATCAGCAGCTGCGCCACCTCCTCCGAGACCGAGGCGATGGCGTCGCTGTTCGCCAGATAGGCGATGGTGAACAGGATCGACGGGCTGTTGACGATGTTGCGCGGCTCGGCCAGGCCCACGGCGGCGAAGGCCTCCATCGTGGCCTCGCGGATGGGGGCGCCGCGGCTTTGCATGATCCATTCGTGGTCATGCAGCTCGGTCAATGTCACCATCGGGGCGCGCGCCATCGGGTGATCGGCGCGCACGCAGAAGGTCACCTTCTCGTCGCGCAGCGGCAGGATCTCGAAATCGCGGCTGTCGAATTCCGGCAGGATCCGGGCCAGCGCGAAATCCATCTGCCCCGTGGTCAGATGGCCCAGCAGTTCGCGCGACGGCATCACGTCGACGGTGATGTCGGCCTCGGGCGTCTCCTTCTTGATTTCGCGGATCGAGGCCATCAGATAGCCGACCGCGGGCCCGGTGACCGCGCCCACATGCACCGACCCCGCCTGGCCGCCGCGCAGGGCGTGGACGTCGGCCGACATGCTGTGCATCTCGCGCAGGATCACGCGGGCGCGGCGCAGGACGGTGCTGCCGATCTCGGTAGGCGACATGCCCTTGGGCTGGCGTTCGAACAGCGGGGCGCCGAACAGGCGCTCGACCTCGGCCAGCATCCGCGATGCGGCGGGCTGGGTCATGGCACAGTTCGCCGCCGCCTGCCGCAGCTGCCCGCTGTCGGCGATCTCCAGGATCAGGCGCAGCTGCGCGGGTTTCAGATAGGACCGTGCGGGAATCTCGGACATGCGTTTTCCGGTATGTTGAAGGTCGCAAATCTCATTTTACTGATAACCCGTCGCTTTGCTATCGTCCTGTCGGGAGCATTCGAGAGGGGCGGCGCCACGGCGCCGAAAGGGAGAATCACATGAGACTGAACACCGCCGCGATCGCGCTGGCGATCGGAACGTCGTGGCTGGCCTTCGGCGCCGCGGCCCAGACCGTGGGCATCTCGATGCCCACGCAATCGTCGGCCCGCTGGATCGACGACGGCAACAACATGGTCCGCCAGTTCCAGGAGGCCGGCTATGAGACCGACCTGCAATACGCCGAGGACGACATCCCCAACCAGCTGGCGCAGGTCGAGAACATGATCACCAAGGGCGTCGACGTCCTGGTGATCGCCGCCATCGACGGCACCACGCTGTCGAACGCGCTGGCCAATGCCGCCGCGTCCGACATCAAGGTCATCGCCTATGACCGCCTGATCCGCGACACGCCGGATGTCGATTATTACGCGACCTTCGACAACTTCTCGGTCGGCGTCGAGCAGGCCAATTCGCTGGTCGCGGGCCTGGAGGAGCGGTTCCCCGACGTGAAACCCTGGAACGTCGAGCTGTTCGGCGGCAGCCCGGACGACAACAACGCTTACTTTTTCTACGACGGGGCGATGTCGGTCCTGCAGCCGCTGATCGACGACGGGCGCATCGCGATCCCGTCGGGCCAGATGGGCATGGACACGGTCGGCACGCTGCGGTGGGACGGATCGGCCGCGCAGGCGCGGATGGATAACCTGCTGTCGTCGAACTATACCCAGGCCACCGTGCATGGCGTGCTGTCGCCCTATGACGGGCTGTCCATCGGCATCCTGTCGTCGTTGAAGGGCGTGGGTTACGGGTCGGGCGATCAGACCATGCCCATCGTCACCGGCCAGGACGCCGAGGTCCAGTCGGTCAAGTCGATCCAGGCCGGAGAGCAGTATTCCACCGTTTTCAAGGATACCCGCGAACTGGCCCGCGTCACCGTGGGCATGGTCGATGCCATGCTGAAGGGCACCGAGCCCGAGGTGAACGACACCGAGACCTATGACAACGGCGTCAAGGTCGTGCCGTCCTATCTGCTGGAGCCGGTGCCGGTCGACGCCTCGAACTGGGAGCAGATCCTGGTCGAGAGCGGCTATTACACCCCCGAGCAGTTGCAGTGACACCAGCCGGACCGTCCCCCGCGGGGCGGTCCCCATCCGGGGCAGGGCCATGACAGACCTTCTGGAAATGCAGGGGATCAGCAAGACATTTCCCGGCGTCAAGGCGCTGGACGATGTCAGCCTGACCGTCGCGCAGGGCGAGATCCACGCCATCTGCGGAGAGAACGGCGCGGGCAAGTCCACGCTGATGAAGGTGCTGTCGGGCGTCTATCCCACCGGCAGCTATGACGGGCGGATCGTCTTCGACGGCCAGCCCGTCGATTTCCGCACCATCCGCGACAGCGAGGATCGCGGCATCATCATCATCCACCAGGAACTGGCGCTGGTGCCGCTGCTGACCATCGCCGAGAACATCTTCCTTGGCAACGAACGCGCCACCCGCGGCGTCATCGACTGGCCCGAGACGTACCGCCAGACCGAGGCCCTGCTGGCCAAGGTCGGCCTGCGCGAGACGCCGGGCACCATCGTCGACACCCTGGGCGTGGGCAAGCAGCAGCTGGTCGAGATCGCCAAGGCCCTGTCCAAGAACGTGCGCCTGCTGATCCTGGACGAACCCACCGCGGCCCTGTCGGAAAGCGACAGCCAGGCCCTGCTGGACCTGCTGCTGGAGCTGAAGGGCCAGGGCGTCACCAGCATCATCATCAGCCACAAGCTGAACGAGGTGCGCCGCGTGGCCGACAGCGTTACCGTGATCCGCGACGGCGCCACGATCAGCACGCTGGACGCGCGTCAGGGCCTGACCGAGGACCGCATCGTGCGCGACATGGTGGGCCGGGACATGGCGCATCGCTATCCCGACCGCGACCGCCGCGCCGGAGAGGTGCTGTTCGAACTGCGGGGCTGGAACGTCTGGCATCCCGAACAGCGCGATCGCCAGATGATCCGCGACCTGTCGATGACCGTCCGCGCCGGAGAGGTCGTGGGCATCGCCGGGCTGATGGGGTCGGGCCGGACCGAGCTGGCAATGAGCGTCTTCGGCCGCAGCTATGGCCGCGACATCGCGGGACAAGCGCTGGTCCGGGGGCGTCCGGTGGACCTGTCCACCGTCGACCGCGCCATTGCCGCAGGGCTGGCCTATGTCACCGAGGACCGCAAGACGCTTGGCCTGATCCTGGACGAGACGATCCGCCGCAACACCATCCTGGCCAACCTGGACGGCGTCGCGCGCCGCGGCATCGTGGACGAAAGCCGCGAGACCGAGGTGGCCGAGACCTATCGCCGGCAGCTGCGCATCCGCACCCCGTCGGTGTTCCAGAAGGTCATGAACCTGTCGGGCGGCAACCAGCAGAAGGTCGTCCTGGCCAAATGGCTGTTCACCGATCCCGATGTGCTGATCCTGGACGAACCCACGCGCGGCATCGATGTGGGCGCGAAATACGAAATCTATAGCATCATCAATGACCTGAGTGCCGCCGGCAAGGGCGTCGTCATGATCTCGTCCGAGATGCCCGAGCTGCTGGGCATGTGCGACCGCATCTATGTGATGAACGAGGGCCGCTTCGTGGGCGAACTGACCGCGGATCAGGCCAGCCAGGAAGCGATCATGTCGCTGATCGTCAGGGAATAGAAAGGACATGGCCGTGGAACAGACGGACCGCGCGCCGGGCATCGGCATCGGCGACTACATCATGCGGCACATCCGCGAATACGGACTGCTGTTCGCGCTGATCGCGATCATGGTCTTCTTCCAGATCGTGACGGGGGGCGTACTGCTGCGCCCGGTGAACATCACCAACCTGTTCCTGCAGAACAGCTATATCATCATCATGGCGCTTGGCATGCTGCTGGTGATCGTGTCGGGCCATATCGACCTGTCCGTGGGGTCGGTGATGGGGTTCGTCGGCGCGCTGGCGGCTGTGATGATCGTCACCTGGGGCATGCCGGTCTGGGCCGCGATGGCGATCTGCCTTGTCATGGGCATGGCGATCGGCGCGGTGCAGGGCTATTTCGTGGCCTATTGGAAGATCCCGTCCTTCATCGTCACGCTGGCGGGGATGCTGGTCTTTCGCGGGCTGTCGCTGTGGCTTCTGGCGGGGCAGTCGGTCGGACCGTTCCCGGCGAACTTCCAGCTGCTATCGACGGGGTTCATCCCCGACATCCTGGGCATCGGGCGGCCGAACGGGCTGGCCATGGCCGTGGGCGTGATGGCGACGCTGCTGATCGTGTGGCTGGGCCTGCGCACCCGCGCCCGCAACGCCCGCTATGGCATTGAGGACGAACCCTTCGCCCTGTTCGTGCTGCGCAACGCCATCGTCGCCGCCGCGCTGCTGTTCGTGACGTGGAAGCTGGCCTGGTTCCGCGGCCTGCCCAACGTGCTGCTGTCGATGGTGGTGCTGACGGTGATCTATGTCTTCCTGACCGAACGCACGACGATCGGGCGGCGCATCTATGCGGTCGGCGGCAATGCCAAGGCCGCAAAGCTGTCGGGCATCCGCACCGAACGGCTGACCTTCCTGACCTTCGTCAACATGGGCCTGCTGGCGGCGCTTGCGGGCCTGATCTTCGCGGCGCGCCTGAACACCGCCACGCCCCGCGCGGGTTTCGCGGTCGAGCTGGACGTGATCGCCGCGGTCTTCATCGGCGGGGCGTCCATGTCGGGGGGCGTGGGCCGCATCGTGGGCGCCGTGGTCGGCGCCTTCATCATGGGCGTGATGAACAACGGCATGTCCATCATGGGCATCGGCATCGATTACCAGCAGGTGATCAAGGGCCTGGTCCTGTTGGCCGCAGTGTTCTTCGACGTCTACAACAAGAACCGCGAGGTCTGATCCATGTTCCTGTCGCAACTGTCCCTGACCAACGGCACCCGCGCCGTCGCCGCCCGCACCGACGGCGCGGCGCATCTGGTCCCCGGCGCGACCTCGACCCGCGGCCTGGCGCTGGCGGCGATCGCCGCGGGCCGGGACCTGGCGGCCGAGGTCGCGGCCCGCGGGCGGGGGGATGCGGTCGATCTGGCCGAGGCGCTGGACCAGGGCCGCCTGCTGGTGCCGCTGGACCATGACGACCCCGCGCATCTGCACCTGACCGGCACCGGGCTGACCCATCTGGGGTCGGCATCCACCCGCGACGCCATGCACCAGAGCGCGGTCGAAACGCTGACCGACAGCATGAAGATGTTCCGCATGGGGCTGGAGGGCGGCAAGCCCGACAAAGGGCGCATCGGCGCCCAGCCCGAATGGTTCTACAAGGGCAACGGCCATGCGGCGGTGGCCCCCGGCGCGCCCCTGACCTCGCCCGGGTTCGCCCTGGACGCCGGAGAGGAGCCCGAGATCGCGGGCCTTTACGTCATCGCCCCCGATGGCCGCCCGTTTCGGTTGGGCTTTGCCTTGGCCAACGAATTTTCCGACCACGTGACCGAACGCGGCAACTATCTGTGGCTGGCCCATTCCAAGCTGCGGGTGGCCAGCTTTGGCCCGGAACTGCGGGTGGGCGAGCTGCCTGCCGATCTGCGCGGGACCAGCCGCCTGGTCCGCGACGGCGCGGTGGTCTGGGAAAAGCCGTTCTTGTCCGGAGAGGCGAACATGTCCCACAGCCTTGCCAACCTAGAACACCATCACTTCAAGTACGACCTGTTCCGCCGGCCCGGCGACGTGCACGTGCATTTCTTCGGCACCGCGACCTTGTCCTTTGCCGACGGCATCACCACGCGCGACGGCGACAGCTTCCAGATCGAATGCCCGGATTTCGGCCTTCCGCTGGTCAATCCGCTGACGCAACGCCCCGCCGACGCGACGCCCGTCGCGGTCGCGGCCCTGTAGAGGTCCGGCCCATGACATTCACCCCCGCCCCCTGGCCCCGCCGTCTGCGTTCGCAGGAATGGTATGGCGGCACGTCACGCGACACGATCTATCACCGCGGCTGGATGAAGAATCAGGGCTATCCGCATGACCTGTTCGATGGGCGCCCGATCATCGGCATTCTGAACACCTGGTCCGACCTGACGCCCTGCAACGGCCACCTGCGCGAACTGGCGGAGAAGGTGAAGGCCGGCGTGTGGGAGGCGGGTGGCTTTCCGGTCGAGGTGCCGGTCTTCTCTGCCTCGGAAAACACGTTCCGGCCAAGCGCGATGATGTTCCGCAACCTGGCCGCCCTGGCGATCGAGGAGACGATCCGCGGCCAGCCGATGGACGGCGCGGTGCTGCTGGTCGGCTGCGACAAGACTACGCCCAGTCTGATCATGGCGGCGGCGTCCTGCGACATCCCCTCGATCGTGGTGACCGGCGGGCCGATGCTGAACGGCTATTTCCGCGGAGAGCGCGTGGGGTCGGGCACGCATCTGTGGAAGTTCTCGGAGGCGGTGAAGGCCGGAGAGATGAGCCAGGACGATTTCCTGGAGGCCGAGGCATCGATGTCGCGTTCCTCGGGAACCTGCAACACGATGGGCACCGCCAGCACGATGGCCTCGATGGCCGAGGCCTTGGGCATGGCGCTGTCCGGCAATGCCGCGATCCCGGCGGTGGACTCGCGTCGCCGCGTCATGGCGCAGATGTCGGGGCGGCGCATCGTGCAGATGGTCAAGGACGACCTGAAACCGTCCGACATCATGACCAAGCAGGCGTTCGAGAACGCCATCCGCGTCAACGGCGCCATCGGCGGGTCGACCAACGCGGTCGTGCACATGCTGGCCATGGCGGGCCGCGTGGGGGTGGACCTGACGCTGGACGATTGGGACCGCTGCGGGCGGGACGTGGCGACCATCGTGAACCTGATGCCGTCGGGCCAGTACCTGATGGAGGAGTTCTTCTATGCCGGCGGGCTGCCCGTGGTCATCAAGCACCTGGCCGAGGCGGGGCAGCTGCACAAGGGCGCGCTGACCGTCAGCGGCCAGTCCATCTGGGACGAGGTCAAGGGGGTGATGAACCACAATCCCGACGTGATCCGCCCCGCATCGAACCCGCTGACGCCCCAGGGCGGCATCGCGGTGCTGAAGGGCAACCTGGCCCCCCACGGCGCGGTGCTGAAACCGTCCGCCGCCAGCCCGCATCTGCTGGTGCACCGGGGCCGTGCGGTCGTGTTCGAGGACATCGACCACTACAAGGCGCGCATCACGGACGAGGCGCTGGACATCGACGAGACCTGCGTGATGGTCCTGAAGAATTGCGGGCCCAAGGGCTATCCCGGCATGGCCGAGGTGGGCAACATGGGCCTGCCGCCCAAGGTCCTGCGCCGGGGCATAACGGACATGATCCGCATCTCGGATGCGCGCATGTCGGGCACGGCCTATGGGACCGTGGTCCTGCACACCGCCCCCGAGGCGGCGGCAGGCGGGCCGCTGGCCGTGGTCCGCGACGGCGACATGATTGAACTGGACGTGCCGAACCGCCGCCTGCACCTGGACATCCCCGATGCGGAACTGGCCGCGCGGCTGGCCGCGTGGCGTCCGCTGCCCGATCAGCCGACCAGCGGTTACGCCTTCCTGCACCAGGCCCACGTGATGGGCGCCGATACCGGAGCGGACATGGACTTCCTGCGCGGGTGCCGGGGCAATGCGGTCGGAAAGGACAGCCACTGATGAAGATCGCCCTGGTCGGCATCGGCAAGATCGCCCTGGATCAGCACATGCCCGCGCTGGCCGCCAGCCCGGACTGGGACCTGGCGGCCACCGTGTCGCGCAGTGGGCAGGTTCCGGGCGTTCTGGCCTTTCACGACATCGACACGATGCTGGAGGCCCACCCCGAGATCTGCACGATCAGCCTGTGCCTGCCGCCGGTGCCGCGCTTTGCCGCGGCGGTGGCGGTGCTGCGGGCGGGGCGCCACCTGATGCTGGAAAAGCCCCCCGGCGCCACCCTGTCCGAGGTGCATGTCCTGCGCGACATGGCCGCGGCGCAGGGGCTGACGATCTTTGCCACCTGGCACTCGCGCATGGCCCAGGGCGTCGCCGCCGCCCGCGACTGGCTGGCGGGTCGCACCATCCGCGAAGGCCGGATCACCTGGCGCGAGGATATCCGCAAATGGCATCCCGGCCAGGACTGGATCCTGGACGCGGGGGGCATGGGCGTGTTCGATCCCGGCATCAACGCCCTGTCGATCCTGACCGCGATCCTGCCCGAACCTGTGCATCTGCAGGGCGCCGACCTGGACGTGCCCGCCAACCGCCAGGCGCCCATCGCGGCGCGGCTGCAGCTGTCGCAGGGCATCATCGCCGATCTGGATTTCCGCCAGCAGGGGCCGCAGACCTGGGACATCCGCATCGTCACCGACGACGGCACGCTGGTGCTGAGGAACGGCGGCAATATCCTGCAGATCGACGACCGCCCCGTGACGGGCGGCGACAGCATCATGCAGGAATACCCCGCCCTGTATGACCGCATGGCGCGGCTGGTGCGCCAGGGGGCGTCCGACGTGGACCTGGCGCCGATGGTTCTGGTCGCCGATGCCTTTACCTCGGGCCGGCGGCATGCCGTCGATCCGTTCGAATTCTGAAGGAGACCTTGATGACCCACCCCCGCGATGGACAGCACCTGATCCTTGGCCGCTGGCAGGACGCTAACGGCCAGGACGCCGTCGACGCCGCCGCCCGCGCGGCCGAGGCGGCGTTTCCGGAATTCGCCGCCCTGTCCCGCGACGCCCGGGCCGGGTTCCTGGAGGCCATCGCAGACGCGATCGAGGCGCGCGCCGACGCGATCACCGAAACCGGCGCGGCCGAGACCGGCCTGCCCACCGCGCGGCTGCAGGGTGAACGCGGGCGCACCACCGGGCAGCTGCGCCTGTTCGCGGACCACATCCGCAGGGGCGATTACCTGGACCGCCGCCACGACGTGGCGCTGCCTGACCGCCAGCCGCTGCCGCGCCCCGATCTGCGGATGATCCAGCGGCCGGTGGGGCCGGTCGCGGTGTTCGGCGCGTCGAACTTTCCGTTGGCCTTCTCGACCGCGGGGGGCGACACGGCATCGGCGCTGGCGGCGGGCTGCCCGGTCGTGGTCAAGGGCCACCCCGCCCATCCCGAAACCGGCCGCATCGTGGCCGAGGCGATCCTGGAGGCCGCCGGGCGGACCGGCATGCCGGCCGGGGTCTTTGCCTATCTGGACGGGGCGGGGCACCAGACCGGTCAGGCGCTGGTGCGTCATCCGCTGATCCGGGCGGTGGGCTTTACCGGCAGCCTGGGCGGCGGGCGCGCGCTGTTCGACCTGTGCGCCGCGCGGCCCGAACCGATCCCCTTCTATGGCGAACTGGGCAGCATCAACCCCTGCTTCCTGCTGCCCGCCGCCATGGCCGCGCGCGGCGATCAGATCGCCCAGGGCTGGGCGGCCAGCCTGACGATGGGCGCGGGCCAGTTCTGCACCAATCCGGGCGTGGTGATCGTTCCGGCGGACAGGGCCGACGCGTTCGCCGGTGCCGCCGCCGCCGCGCTGGCCGATGCACCGGCCCAGGGGATGCTGACCGACGGCATCGCGCAGTCGTTCCGCGACGGCGTGGCGGCGGTCGCGGGAGCGGCGACGCCCGTGACCGTGGCCGAGGCGTCGGGCCGGAACGCGCGTCCCGCCGTCTTTCGCGCGACCGCATCCGCGTTTCTGGACAACCCCGACTTGGCACATGAGGTGTTCGGCCCGCTTGGCCTGATCGTGGCCGCCGACGGTGATGCGCAGATGCTGGACGTGGCCCGCGCGCTGGACGGCCAGCTGACGGTGACGCTGCAGATGGATAACGGCGACACGGACCTGGCGGCGCGGCTGATGCCGGTCCTGGAACGCAAGGCCGGGCGCATCCTGGCCAACGGCTGGCCGACCGGGGTCGAGGTGTCCGATGCCATGGTCCATGGCGGCCCCTATCCGGCCTCCACGAATTTCGGCGCGACCAGCGTCGGCACTCTGGCGATCCGGCGCTGGCTGCGCCCGGTCTGCTTCCAGAACCTGCCCGACGCCCTGCTGCCGCACGACCTTCGCGACTGAGGGAAGACAGCCGCGCGGACAAAAGTCTAAACATATCCAGGGAGGATGTTCACATGACCCATGCAACCATGCTGACGACCGTCGCCGCGCTGGCCCTGTCGGCCGGGGCGGCCCTTGCCGAGGGAGAGACGATCGGCTTTTCGCAGATCGGTTCGGAATCGGGCTGGCGCGCGGCCGAGACCACGCTGACCCGCAGCCAGGCCGAAGAGCGCGGCTATCAGCTGCAGTTTTCCGACGCCCAGCAGCGGCAGGAGAACCAGATCGCCGCGATCCGGTCCTTCGTGGCCCAGGGGGTCGATGCGATCCTGCTGGCGCCGGTCGTGGCCACGGGCTGGGACAGCGTCCTGCAGGAGGCCGCCGAGGCGGAGATCCCCGTCGTCCTGCTGGACCGCCAGGTCGACAGCGCCGACGATCTGTACCTGACCGCCGTGGGCTCGGATCTGGTCCACGAGGGCGAGGTCGCGGGCCAGTGGCTGGTCGACGAGGTCGCGGGCGAACCCTGCCGTATCGTGGAACTGCAGGGCACCACGGGCTCCAGCCCCGCCATCGACCGCAAGACCGGCTTCGAGAACGCCATCGCGGGCCATGACAACCTGGAGATCGTGCGCAGCCAGACCGCCGATTTCACCCGCGCCCGCGGCAAGGAGGTCATGGAGAGCTTCCTGCAGGCCGAGGGCGGCGGCGCGGACATCTGCGCGCTCTATGCCCATAACGACGACATGGCGGTGGGCGCGATCCAGGCCATCAAGGAGGCGGGTCTGGCGCCGGGCACCGACATCCTGGTCGTGTCCATCGATGCGGTGCCCGACATCTTCCAGGCCATCGCGGCGGGCGAGGCCAATGCGACGGTCGAACTGACGCCCAACATGGCCGGCCCTGCCTTCGACGCGCTGGAGGCGTATTGGGCCGACGGAACCATGCCCGAAAAGTTCATCCAGACCGAATCCAAGCTGTACACGGCGGCCGACGATCCGCAGGGCGAATACGACCGCCGCAAGGACTTGGGCTACTGATACCGCGCGGGCGGGCCGCGACAGGCCCGCCCGATCCCTGAAAGGAATGCCGATGCTGCTGTCGATCCGGTCGCTGACCAAGCTGTTTCCCGGCACGCGCGCGCTGGACGATGTCGACCTGGACATCGCGGCGGGCGAGGTCCACGCCCTGCTGGGCGAGAACGGTGCGGGCAAGTCCACGCTGATCAAGTGCCTGACCGGCGCCTATCGCCGCGACGGAGGCACGGTCATGCTGGACGGCGCCCCGATCGACCCCCGTTCCACCCTGCAGGCGCAGGAACTGGGCATCGGCACCGTCTATCAGGAGGTGAACCTGCTGCCGAACCTGACGGTCGCGCAGAACCTGATGTTCGGCCATGAACCGCGCCGGTTCGGGCTGACCGACACCCGCGCCATGCGCGCCCAAGCGCGCCAGACGCTGGCCCGCTATGGCCTGGACATCGATGTGGACCGCGACCTGGGCCGCTATTCCGTGGCCATCCAGCAGATCGTGGCCATCGCGCGCGCGGTGCGCATTTCCGGCAAGGTGCTGATCCTGGACGAACCCACCGCCAGCCTGGACACGGCCGAGGTGCGGATGGTGTTCGACGTGCTGCGGTCCCTGCGCGACCAGGGGATGGCGATCGTCTTCGTGTCGCACTTCCTGGACCAGGTGTTCGATCTGGCCGACCAGGTGACGATCCTGCGCAACGGACGCCGCGTCGCCAGCCAGCCCATCGCCGGGCTGGACCGCATGACCCTGGTCGAACAGATGCTGGGCCGCGCGCTGGAGGATGTGGTGGCCGGCCCCGCCGCGGATGCCGCGCCCGCGGCCCCGATCCTGCGGTTCCAGGGGATGGGCCGGGCCGGCACCATCCAGCCCTTCGACCTGGACATGGGTGCCGGAGAGGTCGTCGGCCTGGCCGGTCTGCTGGGGTCGGGCCGGACCGAGACGGCCGAATTGCTGTTCGGCATCCGCCCCGCCCAGACCGGCACCGCCCGCGACGACGCGGGCCCCATCGACCTGCGCACCCCCCGCGCGGCCATCGCGGCGGGCTTTGGCTTTGCGCCCGAGGACCGCAAGACAGACGGCATCGTGGCTGACCTGTCGATCCGCGAGAACATCATCCTGGGCCTGCAGGCGCGGCGTGGCTGGGCGCGTCCCATCCCGCGCGCAGAGCAGAACCGGCTGGCCGACGATTACATCCGTCAGCTGGACATCCGAACATCCGGTCGCGAAAAACCCATCGGAGAGCTGTCGGGCGGCAATCAGCAAAAGGCCGTGCTGGCCCGCTGGCTGGCGATGAACCCGCGCTTCCTGATCCTGGACGAACCCACGCGCGGCATCGACGTGGGCGCGCATGCCCAGATCCTGCGCCTGATCCGCGACCTGACCCGGGGCGGCCTGTCCCTGCTGATCATCAGCAGCGAGCTGGACGAACTGGTCGCGGTGGCCGATCGCGTGATCGTGCTGCGCGACCGCGCCCATGTGGCCCAGCTGACCGGAGGCGCGGTCGGCGCGGATGCGATCATGCGCGCCATCGCCGGGACCGGAGAGGCGGCATGACCCTGATGTCGCGCATCGCCCCCCAGCTGATTGCCCTGGCGGCCCTGGTGGCGCTGGTGTCGGTCTTCTATCCCGGCTTCCTGTCCGTCGAGGTGCAGAACGACCGCCTGGTCGGCCCGGTCATCGACATCCTGAAGCGCAGCGCACCGGTCGCCTTGCTGGCGGTCGGCATGACGCTGGTCATCGCCACGCGGGGGATCGACCTGTCCGTGGGCACGATCATGGCGATCTGCGGCGCGGCGGCGGCCTGGGCGCTGACCGCGGGGCTTGGCGCGGGGGCGGCGCTGGCCCTGGCGCTTGGCGCGGGGCTGGTGGCGGGGCTGTGGAACGGCGTGCTGGTCGCGGTCGTGGGCATCCAGCCCTTCGTCGCGACGCTGATCCTGATGACGATGGGCCGCGGCGTGGCCCAGCTGATCACCGAAGGCCGCATCCTGACCTTCACCGATCCGGGCTTTTCCTGGCTGGGCTCGGGGACGGCCCTGGGCCTGCCGGTGCCGGTCTGGATCTGGCTGGCCACCGCCGCGGCCGCGGCCCTGCTGATGCGCCGCACCGCGCTTGGCCTGCTGGTCGAGGCGGTGGGCATCAACCGCCGCGCGGCCCTGCTGGCAGGGGTGAACGCCACGGTGCTGCTGATCGCCGTCTATGTCGCCAGCGGTTTCTGCGCGGCGCTGGCGGGGATCATCGTGACCGCCGACATTCGCGGCGCCGACGCCAACAACGCCGGCCTGTGGCTGGAGCTGGACGCCATCCTTGCGGTGGTGATCGGCGGCAACTCCCTGCTGGGGGGGCGGTTCTCCATCGCGGCATCGGTGCTGGGGGCGCTGATCATCCAGACCATCAGCGCGGGCATCCTGCTGGCCGGGTTCGCGTCCGAATACAACCTGATCATCAAGGCCGGGCTGGTGCTGGTGATCCTGATCCTGCAATCGCCGCGCATCGCCTCGGAATGGCGACTGTGGCGCGACAGCCACCGCGCCCAGGGGGACCGCGCATGAACGCCCGTGCCCTGCCGCTCTATGCGACGATCCTGATATTCGTCGTGGCCTATGCGCTGGCCTACAGCCAGTTCCCGAACATCCTGTCCACCCGGGTGATCGGCAACCTGCTGACCGACAACGCCTATCTGGGTATCGTCGCGGTGGGGATGACGCTGGTCATCCTGTCCGGCGGGATCGACCTGTCGGTCGGCGCGGTGATCGCGTTTTCGGGCGTGTTCATTGCCGTGATGCTGCGCGACACGGGGCTGCATCCGCTGGCGGTCTTTGCGGTCCTGCTGGCGCTGACGACCGCCTTCGGGGCGGCGATGGGGTTCCTGATCGACCGGCTGGCCATGCCCGCCTTCATCGTCACGCTGGCCGGGATGTTCCTGGCGCGCGGTGCGGCCTATCTGCTGTCGGTGCAATCCGTGCCCATCACGCACCCGTTCTTTGGCCAACTGCAGGGCGCCTATGTGCTGATGCCGGGAAAGGGGCGGCTGACGCTGATCGGGGTGCTGATGCTGGCGGTCTTTGCCGTCGGCATGGTCATCGCCCACCGCACGCGGTTCGGCACAAGCGTCTATGCCTTGGGCGGCAGCGCGCAGACCGCCCGCCTGATGGGCGTCCCGCAGGGGCGTACGACGGTGCTGGTCTATGGGTTCTCGGGGCTGATGGCGGGGCTCTCGGGGATCGTCTTCGCGGTCTATACCGGGTCAGGCTATTCGCTGGCCACGGTGGGGACCGAACTGACGGCCATCGCCGCGGTGGTCATCGGCGGCACGCTGCTGTCGGGCGGGTCGGGATACATGTTCGGCACGCTGGTCGGCGTGCTGACGATGGGGCTGATCCAGACCTACATCGTCTTCGACGGCACCCTGTCCAGCTGGTGGACCAAGATCGTGATCGGCCTGCTGCTGCTGGTCTTCATCCTGCTGCAGAAGGGTCTGCTGACGCTGTCGTCGCGCCGATAGGAATGGCGCGCGGGTTTTCCCCGCGCGCCCCCAGGGGCGTCAGCCCAGGATGCGGTTCAGCGTGGCTGACGGGCGCATCACCGCGGCGACCTTTTCCGGGTCCGCGTGGTAATAGCCGCCCAGATCGACGGGACGGCCGCGATCCGCGCGCAGTTCCGCCACGATCTGCTCCTCCAGGTCGGTCAGGTCGCGGGCGATGGGGCGGAACTCCTCGGCTAGGTCGGGGTCGGAAGTCTGCTGCGCCAGCGCCTGCGCCCAATACATCGCGAAATAGTAGTGGCTGTCGCGGTTGTCCGGGTCGCCCGCCTTGCGGCCGGGAGAGCGTTCGTGGTCAAGCACGCCCTGGGTCGCGGCCTCGGCCGCGGCGGCCAGGGTGCGGGCCTTTTCGTTGCCCGTGGCTTCGGCCAGGAAGTTCAGGCTTTCGCCAAGGGCGCAGAATTCACCCAGGCTGTCCCACCGCAGGTGGTTCTCCTCGGCCAGCTGCTGGACGTGCTTGGGGGCGGACCCGCCGGCGCCCGTCTCGAACATGCCGCCGCCCTGCATCAGCTTGACGATCGACAGCATCTTGGCCGAGGTGCCCAGCTCCAGGATCGGGAACAGGTCGGTCAGGTAATCGCGCAGCACGTTGCCGGTGACCGCGATGATGTCCTGGCCTGCACGGATGGTCTCGAAGGACAGGCGCGTGGCCTCGCGCGGGGCCAGAACCTGGAAGCGGTCGGTGACGCCCGCCGCCTCCAGCATCGGTTCGACATAGGCCAGCAGTTCGCGGTCATGGGCGCGGTCCCGGTCCAGCCAGAACACCGCCTTGCAGCCCTCCAGGCGCTGGCGGTCGATGGCCAGGCGCACCCAGTCCTCGATCGCGGCCTGACGGGTGGAACACAGGCGCCAGATGTCGCCCGTATCGACCGCGTGGCGGTGCAGCTCGTCGCCGTTGGCGGCGGTGACGGTCACGGTGCCGGCATGCGGGATCTCGAACGTGGTCGGGTGCGAGCCGTATTCCTCGGCCTTCTGGGCCATCAGGCCGACGTTCTGGACGGTGCCCGCGGTGCGCGGGTCCAGCGCGCCGGTTTCCTTGAAATAGCGGACGCTCTCGTCATAGACGTCGGCATAGGACGTGTCGGGGATCACGCAGTTGGTGTCGGCCTCGGCCCCGTCGGGGCCCCAGCCCTTGCCGCCGGCCCGCAGCAGCGCCGGGATCGACGCGTCGATGATCACGTCGGACGGCACGTGCAGGTTCGTGATGCCCTTGTCCGAGTTCACCATGTACAGCGGCGGGCGCTGCGCCATGATCGCATCGATCTCGGCGCGGATCGCATCGCCCTCGGGCATCTGCGCCACGCGGGCCAGCACGGTGCCCAGGCCGCCATTGGGGTCCGCACCCGCCGCGGCCAGCGCCGCGCCGTGACGTTCGAACACCGGCGCCAGCCAGGCGCGCACGACATGGCCGAAGATGATCGGGTCCGAGACCTTCATCATCGTGGCCTTCAGGTGGACCGAGAACAGCGTGCCTTCGGCCTGCGTCGCCTCGATCTCGGACTGCAGAAAGCGGGTCAGCTCGGCCACGGACAGGAAGCTTGCATCGACCACGGTGCCCGCGGGCAGGTCGGGGCCGTCCTTCAGCACGGTCACCTGGCCGTCCGCGCCGGTCAGCTGGATGCGCACGCGCCCGGCCTGTTCTGCCGTCAGCGTCACCGACGTCTCGTTGCGGCGGAAATCGCCTGCGGGCATCGACGACACGCGGGTCTTGCTGTCCGGGGACCACTTGCCCATCGAATGGGGATGCGCCTTGGCATAGTTCTTGACCGCCCGCGCGGCGCGGCGGTCCGAATTGCCCTCGCGCAGGACGGGGTTCACGGCCGATCCCTTCAGCGCGTCGTACCGGGCGCGGATCTCGGCCTGGGCGTCGTCCTGCGGATCGACCGGATAGTCGGGCAGGTCATAGCCCTGCGCCTGCAATTCCATGATCGCGCCCACCAGCTGCGGCACCGAGGCCGAGATGTTGGGCAGCTTGATGACGTTGGCGGCAGGCGTCTTGACCCATGCGCCCAGGCCCGCCAGATCGTCCGACTGCGCCTGTTCCGGTGTCAGCCGTTCGGGAAACGCCGCGATGATGCGACCCGCCAGAGAGATGTCGCGCGTCGCGACGGTGATTCCGGCCGCATCCGCAAAGCGGCGGATGATCGGCAGCAGCGATGCCGACGCCAGTTCGGGCGCCTCGTCCACCTTGGTATAGATGATCTGGGGTGTGTCGTTTTCGGCCATGGTCTGTTGATCCTCGTTCTTATGCGCGGGATTGTGCGTCGCGTCGGGGGGAAATGTCCACCATCTGACCCGCTATTCCGGGGGGATCGCGGGGCCCTTGGGGTCGATCAGCTGTTTCTGGACCGCCCTCAGGTGGTGATGCATCGCCTCTGCCGCGCCCGACAGGTCTCGTTGGGCGATCGCCGCGGCGATGCGGTCGTGTTCGGCAAAGGAATGGTGGTCGTCCGGCCGCCGTTGCCGCCCCGACCGCAGCGCCCCCCACACCACCGCCCGCCGCACCGCGTTCAGCGCATCGAACAACGCCAGCAGCAGCCGGTTGCCGGTGGCCTGCGCGATCAGGCGGTGGAACTCGTTGTCGGCGGTCTCGTACTGGCGCCAGGTCTGGGCGCTGCGCGTGCGCAGGATGCAGGCGGCCATCGCCTCGATATGATCCTGGGTGGCGTTCAGCGCGGCCTCGCGTGTCAGCATCGGCTCGATCAGCAGGCGGGCGCGCATGACCTCGGCGGGATTGGTCACGCGGTCGATCTCGGACAGGCTCATCACCTCGACGCGGCGCGACCCGATGAAGGTGCCCTTGCCGACATGCCGCCAGACCTGGCCCTCGGCCTCCAGCGTGGCCAGCGCCTTGCGCAATTCCCCGCGCGAGACGCCCAGGATCTCGGACAGGTCGCGTTCCGGGGGCAGGCGGGTGCCGGGCGCGAAATCATGGCGCATCAGCCAGGCGCGCAGCTGCACCAGCGTCGCGTGCCGCGAACCGCCGTCGTCGTCATGGGCCGGATATCCGGGCAGGTGGTCGGGGTTGCCGCGCAAGATCACCATCCGCAACCAATTTGTCAGTTTGGCTAGGATAACTCCAGATTGGTTTGAGGTAATCACGCATAAAAATCATATTATACAATATAAATACTCTGAACTGTCTCGTTGAGAAATTAACCAATCGGGCGCCATAAGCAAACCAATCGGGGTACGCTTGGAATTCACGCTCACATTGCCGCTTTGGGAGGAGCGGGATATGAGGGGTATGAGACCTTTGCACCCAATACGACCTGCCCGACCAGGCGCTGGCCGAGATCATCCCCTACTTCCAGGACGCGGTGGATGACGGCATGCTGCCCACGGCCGGCGGCGCCCAACAGTCATCGACAACCTGAGGTTCCTGGCAGCCGCGGGCCAAGTCCAGGCGCCAGAGTCCGGTCTGGACACCGCACAGTACTGGGATTTCGACCTGCCGGCGGCCGCTCGGGACTGATTGCCCGGCCATGGGCGGCATCCCCGCGGGGGCGCCGCCACCCCCCTGATCCGCGATCCGGCGGGCAGGGGACGCATCCCGCCTTGGGGGACCTGTATCCATGACATCCGCCAACATCACCGCACAGCGACCGCCGTCGCCGTCGGGCCCGGGCCTGCGCCTGTGGCAGTCGGGCCTTCACTGGAAGATCCTTTCGGTCGCCATCTTTGCCCTGATCTGGGAATTCGCCGCCCGGTCGGGATTCAATTTCGCCTTTCCCACCTTCACCGCGACCATGGCCGCCCTGTGGTCGATGATCGCCGACGGATCCAGGGGGCCACCTATCTGCGCACGATGGAGCCCCTCGTGATCGGGCTGATCATTTCGCTGACTGTGGGGATCAGCGCAGGCGTCGCGATGGGACTGCGCCAGACTGTCGAATGGATCACGCTGCCCGTGTTCTTCGTCATGCAGGCGGCACCCATGGCGGCGCTGACCCCGCTGGTCACCTTCGTCCATGGCATCGGGTTGACATCGAAGGTGCTGGCGGTGGTCATGCTGTCGATGCCGGTCGTCGCCATGAACAGCTACAAGGCGGTGCGCAATGTGCCGTCGTGGATGGTCGCGATGTGCGCATCCTACGCAGGAGTCAGACACTGATGCCCCACGATCTTTACCAGCCGACCGATTACGTGATCGCCCCCGCGCCCCCCGCGACCCTGCCGATCGAGGGCAGCGACCAGCGCTTTCCCGTCAACCGGGTGTTCTGCATCGGCCGCAACTATGCCGCCCACGCGGTCGAGATGGGCCACGACCCCGACCGGGAGCCGCCGTTCTTCTTTTTCAAGAGCCCGTCCAACCTGACGTCGGACGGCACCTTCCCCTATCCGACCCTGACATCGGACGTGCACCACGAGGTCGAGCTGGTCGTGGCCCTGTCCACCGGCGGCCGCGACATCGCGGCCGCCCGGGCGCTGGATCATGTCTGGGGCTATGGGGTCGGCCTGGACATGACCCGCCGCGACCTGCAGGGCGAGGCCAAGAAGATGGGCCGCCCGTGGGAGGTCGGCAAAAGCTTTGAGAAGTCCGGCCCCTGCGGCCCGCTGGTGCCGGCATCGCGGATCGGCCATCCCGATGCGGGCGCCGTGACGTTGGACGTGAACGGGGAACGCCGGCAGACCGGCGATCTGAACCAGATGATCTGGAAGATCCCCGAAATGATCGCCGAACTGTCGCGCTATTTCGACCTGCAGCCGGGCGACGTGATCATGACGGGCACCCCGTCGGGCGTGGGCGCGGTCACCCGCGGCGACGTGATGGACGCGCAGATCGAGGGCGTCGGCGCGATCCGTGTCACGGTGGTCTGAAGAAAGGCGCCGCCCCCGCGCGGGGCGGCGCGGCCTTACATGTTGTCGAAGATCTCGTCGATGCCCAGGGTGATGGCAAGCACGAAGGACGCGACCTTCAGGACGGTCTTGTAGGGCAGGTAATGCGCGCGGGCATAGACGTACTGCCCGCTGCGTGCGACCAGGCGGCTGATCTCCAGCCAGGCGCGATAGGGCAGGACGGTCAGATAGCGCGTCGCGGGATATTTCGACGCCCGCAGGTTCATCTGGATCTGCGACGCCGGTTCGTCGCGCTGGTCGACCGGCGGCGGGTCGACGAAGACCGCGCGCAGCCCGGCCAGGTATTCCAGGTCGAAGGCGATGTCATAGGACAGGCGCATCGGCATCAGCCGTCCCGTGATCCACCGGGCCGCGGCGCGGTTGATGACATAGGCGCCGGCGCCCTTTTCACGCGTGAAAGCCTTGGCCAGGCGGCGCCCGCCGGGCAGGTCTCGAAAGCCGAACTTGCGCCCGGTGTTCATCGTGCTCAGCCGCAGGATGTCCCAGCTGTCGTCCTCGGCCATGGCGGCGCGCAGGATTGCGGTGAAATCGGACGGAAAGGCCACGTCGTCCTCAAGGATCAGCGCATGCGTGTCCTGGCTGTCCAGCAGCCGCTGCGCGCAGGCGACATGGCTGAGATAGCAGCCGACCTCGGCCGGGATCACCCGGCGGCCGTGCAGATAGCGATAGCCCCAGGCATCGAAGGCCGGATGTGGAAAGCTGAGCGTCGACCCGTCTACCGCCGGGACCCGTTCGAAGGGCAGGCCCACGGCATCGCATTTCGCGGTCATCCGCGCCAGCCGGTCGACGGCCCGGTCAAGATTGATCAGATAGACCGACAATCCCGCGGGCAGTGCTTGATTCGACATCGGTATTCTCAATTCGATGGCAGACCGTTCCCGCATGTCGGCTGCGCGTCGATCCGTCAAGACGGATCGTCGGGATCGGGGGATCGGCGCATGTCGCGGCGGCGAAAATCGGCGGGGCGGATGCCGTGGCGCGTCAGCTTGTCATAGAAGGTCTTGCGCGGCACGTTCAGCGCGGCCATCGCGCCGGTGGCATTGCCCTGCGCCTCGCGCAGCGCGTCGCGGATCAGGCCGGCCTCGTAGGCCGCGACCAGGTCCGACAGGGGTGGTCGGTCGGGACCGTCACCCGCGGGGCCGATGGGCGACAGGCCCAGTACGTGACCTTCGGCAAAGGCCTGTAATTCGCGCAGGTTGCCGGGCCAGCCATGCGCCGCCAGCCGCGCCAGAACCAGGTCCGTCAGCGGCGGCACCTGCCGCGACAGCCGGTCCGCCGCGGCCTGCAGGAAATGCCGGAACAGCGCCGGGATGTCGTCGCGCCGCGCCGACAGGGGCGGCACCGACAGGCGGGCACGGGCCAGCCGGAAATACAGGCCCGGATGCATCCGCCCCTGCGAATCGTCCTGGGCCGTGGCCAGCAGCTGCAACGCCAGCGGGCGCGGGGCGGCGGCCCCCGCGGGCCAGTATTCGCCGGCCTCGACCAGGCTCAGCAGGCGGGCCTGCAGGTGCTGGGGCAGGGCGGGCGCGTCCTCCAGGCACAGCACGCCGCGATGGGCCTGCTCCAGAAGGCCGGGTCGGCGCGGACCGCGCGGGGTCTCGGTTCCCGACAGCAATGCGTCGAACCCCGCCTCGTCCACGGTGGCGCAGTCCAGCACCACCAACCCGCGGCCCCGTCGCGGCCCAAGGCGGTGGATGGCACGCGCCACCAGCGACTTGCCGGACCCGGACGGGCCGGTGATCAGGGCGTCGCTCTCTGCCTCGGCCACGCGGTCCAGGCCGTCGCGCAGGTGGATCATCGCCGCGCTGTCCCCCATCAGCGGCGGCGCGACGCGGGCGGCGTCCTGACCCGCGCGCCGCACCAGGCGGCGGTTCTCCAGCACCAGCGCCCGCGCCGAGAGCGCCCGGTGGCAGGAGGCGGCCAGCCGGTCCGCGCCAACGGGCTTGGTCAGAAAATCATAGGCGCCCTGCTGCAGCGCCGCGACCGCCATCGCCACGTCGCCATGCCCGGTCAGCAAGATCACCGGCAGGTCGGGGTCCATCCCGCGCAGATGCGAAAACAGCTGCAGCCCGTCCATGCCGGGCATCCGCACGTCCGACAGCACGATGCCCGCATAATCCGCGTCCAGCCCGGCAAGGGCCGAACGGGCATCGGAAAAGGCCTCGACCGCGATCCCGGCCAGCGTCAGCGTCTGCTCCAGCACCGCACGCAGGTCGTCGTCATCGTCGATCAGGCGGACGGTCCCGGTCATGCGGCACGCGGCAGGGTCAGGCGGAACGCGGCCCCCTGGCCCGGTTCCGGGGGCAGGGCGTCCAGCTCGCCGCCGAAGTCGCGGGCGATGTCGCGCGAGATGACCAGCCCCAGCCCCAGCCCCTGCGGCTTGTCCGTGGCAAAGGGCGTGAACAGCTGTGCGGCCATGTCGGGCGACAGGCCGGGACCATTGTCGCGGATGGTCAGCGTGACGCGGGCGTCGTCCGCCTGGACCGCGATGGCGATGCGGGGATCAGAGCGGCCCTCCTGCGCGTCATGGGCGTTGGTCAGCAGGTTGACCAGGATCTGTTCCAGACGCACGGCCTCGGCCCGGACGGCCAGATCCGGGGGCAGGTCGGGCAGCGCGAAATCCATCGCGCTGGTTCGCCGTCGGCTGGCCGTCAGCATCAGCGAGGCCTGGATCGCGTCGGCCAGCGCCACCCGCCCCACGGCCCCCGTCGCCTTGCGGGAGAAGTTGCGCAGTTCGGACGTGATCTGGCCGATCCGGTCGGTCATGCCGATGATCCGGTCCAGGTTCGCGGCCACAGGCGCCGGGTCGCGGTCCAGCATCGCGCGGCCGTTCTCCGCCAGCAGGCGGATCGTGGCCAGGGGCTGGTTCACCTCATGGGCGAAACCGGCGCTGACCTGCCCTAAGGTTGCCAGCTTGTTGGCCTGCACCAAATCGGATTGCAGCTGGACCAGACGCTGTTCGGCGGCGCGGCGCTCGCGCATCTCTCCGGACAGGTCGCGGGTGCGGGCCTCGACCGCGCGTTCCAGGTCGGCGCGATAGGCGGCCTCGGCCCGCGCGCGGCGGGCGGCGCGGCGCAGGCGGGCCATGATCACCGCAACCACAACCCCGGCCAGCAGCACGGCCAGCACGGCAGTCCCTGCCGCCAGCGACGCCACGCGCTGCGCCTCGGCCAGGGGACGGCGGACCAGCAGGGTCCAGTCGGTGCCGCGCACGCTGGCGCGGGCCTGCACCATGCCGCGGACATCCGGCAGGGCCCCAAAGCGCAGCGCCGGCTGGCCCGAGATGATCACCCGGTCCTGTCCGTCCACAACATGCGTGGCCCCGGTGTCGCGCGCCCATGCGGCCTCCAGCGGGTCGAACTCGACCTTGACCACCACCACGCCCAACAGCGTCGCCCCGTCGCGGATGTCATGGGCCAGGTACAGGCCGGGCCGCCCGCTGACCGTGCCAAGCGCGTATTCCTGGCCCGTGCCCTGCGCCACCGCCTGACGAAAATACTGCCGGAATCCATAGTCGTGGCCGATGAAGCTGGACGGCAGGTCCCAGTTCGACGCGGCCACCGACACGCCCCGGCGATCCAGCAGATAGATCACGTCGCTTTGTGTTTCCGCCCGCAGCAGGTCCATCTTGGCCGACACCGCGAAATCGCGGTCGGCGCCACTCTGCTGCAGCAACTGGATCACCTGCTGGTCGACGGCCAGGACGGTGGCGACCGCGCGCTGTCGGTCCAGGATGCTGTCCAGCGTCAACGCGCGGCTTTCGGCGGCGGCTTGCGCGTCCTGGTCTAGCTGCGCCAGCATCCCGTCGCGCGTCACCGTATAGGCGGCCCAAGGCCCCGCCAGCAGAGCCACGACCAGCACCAGAAGCGCGGGATGCAGCCGCCAGCGCGATTCCCGCAACGTCGCCGCCTGTTCCATCCCGTCCCCCGGACTGTTTCGGTTCCCACACTAGCACGCGGCATTTGTGCGGAAAACCACACATTATGGACCCCCGCAGGCCGATAGAAAGCCATGAAATCAACGCATTGCTGCCATGCGCGCGGAAGGCGGGCAGTCGGGTCCGATAGGCTATCCTGTGTCACGTCATCGTCACATGCAGGTCGGAGGAGACCAGATGCAGTTGAACGCCCCCGCGCATCCCCAAGCGCACGCCCCCAAGCCCTTTTACGCCCACCTGTACGTCCAGGTGATCTTTGCCATCGTCGCCGGCGCGCTGATCGGCCATTTCTATCCCCAGACCGGCGAGGCGCTGAAGCCCCTGGGCGACGCCTTCATCAAGCTGGTCAAAATGATCATCGCGCCGGTCATCTTCCTGACCATCGTCACGGGCCTGGCCGGAATGGGCACGCTGCGCGGCGTGGGATCGGTCGTGGGCAAGGCCTTCGCCTATTTCCTGACCTTCTCGACGCTGGCGCTGATCGTCGGCCTGATCGTGGCGAACGTCATCCAGCCCGGCCGCGGCATGAACATCGACCCGTCCACCCTGGATGCCAGCACCGTCACCGGCTATGCCGAGAAGGCGCACGAGACCAGCCTGGTGGGCTTCGTCATGGACATCATCCCGACCACGCTGGTGTCGGCCTTCGTCGAGGGCAACATCCTGCAGGTGCTGTTCGTGGCGATCCTGTTCGGCATCGGCATGATCATGGTCGGCGACCGCGCCAAGCCGGTCCTGTCGGTCATGGAATCGGCCAGCTTCGCGATCTTCCGCGTGGTCGACATCCTGATGAAGGCCGCCCCCATCGGCGCCTTCGGGGCCTTCGCCTTCACCATCGGCAAGTACGGGATCGGGTCCGTCGTGAACCTGGCGGCGTTGGTCGGCACGTTCTACCTGACCTCGGCCCTGTTCGTGATCGTGATCCTGGGCACGGTCTGCATGGTCAACGGGTTCTCGATCTTCCGGCTGATCTCCTATCTCAAGGCCGAGATCCTGCTGGTGCTGGGCACCTCGTCGTCGGAATCTGCGCTGCCCTCGCTGATGGAGAAGATGGAGAAGGCCGGCTGCGCCCGTCCCGTCGTGGGCCTGGTCGTGCCGACCGGCTACAGCTTCAACCTGGACGGCACCAACATCTACATGACGCTGGCCGCGCTGTTCATCGCCCAGGCCACGAACACCGACCTGTCGCTGCAGCAACAGGTCCTGCTGCTGCTGGTCGCGATGCTGTCGTCGAAGGGCGCGGCGGGCGTCACCGGAGCAGGCTTCATCACGCTGGCCGCGACACTGTCGGTCGTCCCGACCGTGCCGGTCGCGGGCATGGCGCTGATCCTGGGCGTGGACCGCTTCATGTCGGAATGCCGCTCGGTCACGAACTTCATCGGCAACGCGGTCGCCACGGTGGTGGTCAGCCGCTGGCAAGGCGCGCTGGACCGCGACCAGTTCGACGCCGCCCTGGCGGGTCGGCCCGTCGGACAGGCTCGTCCCGTGGGCGACCTGGTTCCCGCTCCCGCCGGCCTGCAGCTGGGCGAACGCAGCGCAGACTGATTAAGCCTCGGGGGGCGCTGCAATCCGGCGCCCCCGTTTTTACGAACCGCTGCGCCCGTCACCAAAAATTCCTATGCGCCGCGCAGGATGATTTCGGGCCAGATACAATCGCGCAACGGTTGCGCGCGGGTCGGATCGGTGCTGCGGGCGCCGGTCCGACCTTGCGGCATCGTGATCCGTGCAGGCGGTCCCAGATCGCGCTGAACACATGATCCGACCTTGTGACGGCATCTGGAAACCAACTGAAGAATCCCGGTACTATTATTTATTTTCAATAAGATGAATGCGGGTATTGAGCCATATTCGATCTGGCCGGGGGGCTGCGGTCCCGAACCGGGCCGCAAATTCCCCTGCCGGTAAACGCCTTGCCCGGATGCGCACCACGCTGTTAGAAATTCACGGTCCCCTTTGTCGGGGCAGTGCATGGAGGGCCGCCGGTGAAAAGACGTTCCGTACTGATGCTTGGCGCCGCCTTCGGGCTGCAGGTCGCTATCGGGATGCCACTGACCGCGCGGGCCGCGACACGCACCGAACCGGGGGGCATCGCGGTGGGGCTGTCGGGTATTTCTGACTGGGGGGCCTCTCAGCCATTCATCGACGTGATGCGCCAAAGCCGTGAATGGATGGGCCGGTCCGAGGCCGAGTTCGTGTCCCATACCAACGCCCAGCTGCGCGAGGGCGGGCATCTGGATGCCGACGGCTGGCCCATCAGCATCCCCGACGGCTCGACTGCCGTGGGCACGATCATCCTGTGCGACCTGTCCGCCGACGATATCAGTGTGAACGGCCATTACCGGATGACCTGGGACGGAACCGGCGACGTGCGCATCAACGGGACCGGCACGAACGTGACCACCGGGCCGGGATGGGCCGAGTTCGACTATGTCGCGTCGGACACGGGGATCGTGGCGATCGACATCGTCAGGCAGGACGCCGCCGATCCCGCGCGCAATTTTCGATGCATCCATCAGGACTTGCAGGCCGAATATGATGCAGGACAGATCTTTCGCCCCGAATGGCTGGCGCTGATCGGTGGGTTCCGGGTGATCCGCTTCATGGACTGGATGGCCACGAATGACAGCACGCTGTCCGAGTGGGACGACCGGCCGCGCCTGACCTCGGCCACCTGGACCCTGGGCGTGCCGGTCGAGGTGATGGTGGCGCTGGCCAACCAGCTGGGCATCGATCCGTGGTTCTGCTTTCCGCATCTGGCGACCGACGACCACATCACCCGCTTTGCTGCGCTGGTCCGCGACAGCCTGGATCCGGGCCTGACCGCCTGGTACGAATTCTCGAACGAGGTGTGGAATTTCCAGTTCGGCCAGACCCAGTGGGCCCTGCAGCAGGCCGAGGCGCAATGGCCCGGCCAGGGCGATGGCTGGATGCAGTATTACGGTGGCCGTGCGGCTGAAATGGCGGTGCTGCTGGATGCGGTCTATGCCGATGCGCCCGACCGCCTGCGCAAGGTCATCACCGCCCATACCGCCTGGATCGACCTGAACCATGCCATGCTGGATGCGCCCTTGTGGGTGGCGGACGGTCCGGACCGCCGGGCACCCAAGACCCATTTCGATGCCTATGCGGTGACGGGCTATTTCGACGGCGGCATCGGGCGTCCCGCGAACCTGTCGCTGATCCGGTCCTGGCGCGACATGGGGGATGCGCGGGCGTTCGACCTGATGTCGGAACAGGTGGCCGACGGGCGCCATGTTGCGGGCGAAGAGGGCGGCACCACCATCGCCACGCTGGAGGAGGTCTGGGCCGCCCAGCACGCCATCGCCCAGGAGGCAGGCCTGTCCCTGGTCATGTACGAGGGCGGCAGCCACATCGTCCCCGACCGGGCCGCCATCGACGCCGATCCCGAGCTGTTCGATTTCATCGAGCGGTTCCACTATTCGGATCAGATGGGCGCGCTGTACCGGCGCGCCATCGACGGCTTTGGCGCGGCGGGCGGGGCGTTCTTCAACGCCTTCGTCGAGGTGTCCGGTCCCGGGCCCGCGGGCTTCTGGGGCGCGCGGCGCCATGTCGGCGACGACAATCCGCGCTGGCGCGCCATCGCCGACAGCCGCGCCTGACGCCGTCGTCGCCGCACGCGGCGGCCGGACCTGGGTCAGCCCGAACTGCCGGGCTGTGTCGTGACCGCCTGTTGCCGCGCCAGGAAATGGTCGCGCAGCGCCTGCAGCCGTTCGGGGGTCCATCCGGGCGGGTCGGTGATCGCCAGCCAGGGGTCGATGTGATCGACATGGGCATAGACATGGCCATGCCCGATCGGCACCTCCAGCGCGATCGCCATGTCGAAGGCCAGCTGCAGCTGGGTGATGATCGGATACCAGCGCAGGTCGGGCGACACTTCGGGTGCGCGGGGGTTGGCCAGCCATTCGGGCGGGCGGATCGCGCTGTCGGACCGGAAGAACACGATGGGATCGCTGCCGTATTGCAGGAACACGATCCGCACCTCGCCCCAGGGGCCGCCGTCATGCACCGACTGGCGACCGTCGGTAAAGCGCACGACCTCTCCGGTGGTCAGGTGCGGCAGCCATGCGGGCGATCCGGGGTCGCGTTCGGCGGTCAGCGTCTGCCACAGCTGGCTGACGAAGGGCGGCCCGACCCACAGTGCCCCGTCGATGGGCTGATCCAGCATCTCGTGCAGGCGCAACGACTGCTGAGAGCTGTGCGCGCCCAGGCTGAGACCATAGAGATACAGCCGGGGACGCGTCTCCTCGGGCAGCTGCTGCCAGCGGCGGTGGACGGCCCCGAACAGGGCGCGCCCGGCCTCGGTCGCCTGTTCGGGTTGCACCAACAGCGAGATCCAGCTTTGCAGATAGGAATACTGCAACGCCACGGTCGCGACGTCGCCGTGGTTCAGATGCTCCAGCGGCTCGATCGCGGCGGGGTCCATCCAGCCGGTGCCGGTGGGCATGGCGACGACCAGCGTGCTGCGGTCGAACCCGCCCGCGCGTTCCAGTTCGCGAACCGCCAGATCGGCGCGCGCGGTCAGCGTGTCGGTCGCGTTCAGCCCGACATAGACGCGCAGCGGCTGCCGCGCGGGCTGTCCGGTGACGCCGGCGATGGCCTGGGGGTCGGGGGTGGTGGCCACGAAATTGCGCCCCTCGCGCCCCAGATCCTGCCAGGCGACCAGCGATTCGGCGCTGCCTGTCTGCCAGGGCTGGTCGGGGGCGATCTGTTCGGCGGGGATCAGGTCATCCAGCGCCTGCGCCGACTGGTCGATGCTGGAGACGACGTTGCGCACCAGAACGCCGCTGAAGACCTGATAGGTCACCAGGATCGTCAGCAGCACGCCCAGAACCCGTGCCTGCCGGCGGGGCAGGACCTGCGCGATGCGCGCGCTGACATAACGGCCAAGCGCCACCAGCAGCTTGCCCAGGATCAGCAGGACCGACGCGACCGCAGTGCCAAGCCCCGCCACCACGAAGGGCGCCACGCCCTCGGCCGGGGGCAGGGTCATGGCGGCGCGGATGTCGTTCTGCCATTCCGCGGACCGCAGCAGGAACACGGTCACGATGACCAGCGCCACCGCGCCCATCGCCGGCACCAGCAGGCGCGCCTGACGGTCGGTCATGCGCGGCAGCTGCAGATAGCGCCACAGCGCGCCGGCCAGCACCGCCACCCCATAGCCCGCGGCAAAGCAGAACCCCGCCAGGATGCCCTGGATCTGGGGGCTGCGCGGGATCAGGCTGGGCGTCAGGGAGCCCGCGACGAACAGCGCGCCGGTGACCAGGCCCACCCCGGACGTGCGCCGGTCCAGCCAGTCCAGAAGCGTCAGCATGGCGGCCGTCATCGGCAGGACCTTTTCATTGCGGCGCGGCGGGGGCCGGGGCGTCTGCCCGCAAAATGTCAAACGCCGCCCGAATGGGCAAGCGCGCCCGGACCTGTCAGCGCGTCATGGCAGCCATGACCGGCGGAACCGGGGTTGCCGCTTGCCCAATCCGGGGGCGCATGCGACGCAGAGGTCATGTGCACCCGAACGCTGCCCCGAACCCCGTGACTAGGCGCCCCAGACTTCGCATCGGAACCCGTCGCCGGAAATCCGGCGCCAACGCCATGGCGGGCCTGATGGGCGCCTTCATGAAGACGGCCACCAAGGCGATGACGCAGGCGGCCACCGCCGCCGTGCAGCCGCCGAAAACGGCAAAGCCCAAGCCCGCCAAGTCAAAGCCTGCCGCAAAGCCGCGGGCCGCCGCCCCGCGATCGGCGCGGTTCGAGACGGGGACTCATACCTGCGCCCACGGGACGCGCAAGTACCGCGTCTATCTGCCCTCGGCGATCGGGGCGGGGGTGCCGCTGCCACTGCTGGTGATGCTGCATGGCTGCGGCCAGACGCCCGAGGATTTCGCCAAGGGCACCGGGATGAACGCGCTGGCCGAACAGCGGGGCGTGATCGTGGTCTATCCCGCGCAGCCGCGCGAGGCGCATGCCAACCGCTGCTGGAACTGGTTCCGCCCCGAGGATCAGGGCCGCGACGGCGGCGAACCCGCCCTGCTGGCCAGCCTGACGCGGGACATGCTGGCGCGCTATGGGGCGGATCCGGCGCGGGTCTATGTCGCGGGCCTGTCGGCGGGCGGGTCGACCGCGATGCTGCTGGCGCATGCCTATCCCGATCTGTTCGCCGCCGTCGGATGCCATTCCGGCCTGCCGCCGGGCGCGGCGGGGGACAAGACCTCTGCCATCATCGCGATGAAGCAGGGCAGCCCCGGCCGCCGCCTTGCCACGCCCGTCCCCACGATCATCTTCCACGGCAGCGACGACCACATCGTGACCCCGCGCAACGGCCGCTTCGTGGCGATCCGCGCGGTCGAGACGTTCCCCGGCCTGCGTGCGGTGGAACTGACCCGCACCGTGCCGGGCGGACGGGCCTATGTGCGCACCAGCCACCGGGTGGGGCAGGGCCGGTCCTGGGTGGAACACTGGCTGGTAAAGGGCGCGGGCCATGCCTGGTCGGGCGGTTCGCGTGCGGGTCGGTTCGTCGATCCGGGCGGGCCGGATGCCTCGGCCCAGATGCTGCGGTTCTTCCTGTCCCACAGGACCACGCGCAAGACGCGGACCCCCCCGCCCGCCTGAAACGCAGGGGCCTGAATGGGATGCCCTGATACCGACGTCGTGCCAGACGCTTAGCCCGCCGGGACAGGTTCCGACTGGCCCAACGCACGGTTCCGACGCCCCCGCACCGTCGTTTCTGGCCCGTCGCGCGCTATTTTGGTACCGCAAAGAAGACGGGCGGCACGTTGCCGTGCCGCCCGTCGTAAGATTGGGGATGGCCGTGGCTTATTCGGCCAGTGCCGCGTCATAGCGTTCGGACACGGCCCCCCAGTTCACCACATCCCACCAGCTTTCCAGATATTCGGCCCGGCGGTTGTTGTAGGTCAGATAATAGGCGTGTTCCCACACGTCGTTGCCCAGAAGCGGCGTGCCCTGCGTCTCGGCCACGTCCATCAGCGGGTTGTCCTGGTTCGGGGTCGAGGTGATCTCCAGCTCATCCTGATCGTTCACGATCAGCCAGACCCAGCCCGATCCGAACTGGCCTGCACCGGCCTCTTGAAATGCGGTGCGGAACTCCTCGTCGGAACCGAATGCCGCCTCGATCGCCTCGGTCAGTTCGGGCGACATCTCTCCGGTCTGGTCGGCCGGGGCCATCGATTCCCAGAAGAACGTGTGGTTCCAGTGACCGCCGGCGTTGTTGCGGACGCGGTCGGGATAGGTGCCGGCATTGGCCACCAGATCCTCCAGCGCGGTGCCGGCGGGGGCGTCGCCCTCGGCGATGGCGGTGTTGAGGTTGGTCACATAGCTCTGGTGGTGCTTGTCGTGATGCAGGCCCATCGTCTCGGCGCTGATGACCGGGTCCAGCGCGTCCGCGGCATAGGGCAGGTCGGGCAGCGAGAACTCTCCCTCGGCCTGGGCAAGGGCTGCGACGGGCGTGGCGCAGATGGCAAGGATCGCAAGGGTCTGTTTCATCGGGTTCTCCTGTTGGTGTCGGGGCACAACCGCAGCATGCGCCCGATGTTCCGTTCCAACGCCGATGTCATGGATGCACACGGTTCCGTGATCGGCACGGGCGGCCGGGGTTGTGGGGCGCGCGATTTCGCTCCACGGTGACGGCGACATCAGGAAAAGGGGCACATCGGATGATCACCGGGGATGCGACAAGCCAGCTGGAGGCCCTGCGCGCGGGCACCATCGATGCGGTCGGGCTGATGGCGCTGACGCTGGACCGGATCGCGGCGACGAACCCGTCCATCCACGCCGTCGTCGCGCTGCGCGACCGCGACACTCTGCTGGCCGAGGCCGCGCATGCCCCCGCGGGGCCGCTGCAGGGGTTGCCGATGGCGGTCAAGGATCTGGCGGACACGGCGGGGATCGCCACGACCTATGGCTCGCCCGCGTTTCGCGACCACGTGCCGGTGGCGGACAGCCCGATGGTCGCACGCCTGCGCCGGGCCGGGGCGGTGATCATCGGCAAGACGAACACACCCGAATTCGGGCTGGGGTCGCACAGCTACAACCCGGTCTATGGCGTCACGCGCAACCCCTATGACCTGTCGCGGTCGGCGGGCGGGTCCAGCGGCGGCGCGGGGGCAGCGCTGGCCGCGCGCATGGTGGCGCTGGCGGACGGGTCGGACATGATGGGGTCGCTGCGCAACCCGGCCGGGTGGAACAACGTCTTTGGGTTCCGGCCCAGCTATGGCCTGGTCGCGCCGTCCAACCTGGGCGACCTGTTCCTGTCCCAGCTGTCGACCGAAGGCCCGATGGCGCGGTCGATCCGAGACCTGGAGCTGTTGCTGGCGGTCCAGTCCGCCCCCGATCCGATGCACCCGCATTCCAGCGGCCCCTATCGCCCCGCGCCGCCCAAGGGCAGGCTGCGCATCGGCTGGCTGGGCGATTGGGGCGGGGCCTATGCGATGGAGCCGGGCGTGCTGGACCTGTGCGGGGCCGCCGTGCATGTGCTGGCCGATCTGGGCCATGACGTGGTGCCCATGGCGCCACCCTTTTCGGCCGCCGCCCTGTGGGAGGCCTGGACGACGCTGCGCAGCTGGACCATCGCGGGCAGCCTTGGCCCGCTGCTGCACAGCGCCCCGGATCAGGTGAAGCCAGAACTGCGGTGGGAGATCGAGCGCGGCCTGGCCCTGTCCGCCGCCGACCTGCGCCGTGCCAGCACGATCCGGTCGGACTGGTTCCGCCACACGGCAGGGATGGACGTGGACATCCTGGCACTGCCGTCGGCGCAGATGTTCGCGTTCGACGCGGACTGGACCTGGCCGCGCCAGATCGCGGGACGACAGATGGACAGCTATCACCGCTGGATGGAGGTGGTCGTGCCGGCATCGCTGACCGGGTTGCCGGCGCTGTGCGTGCCGGCGGGGTTCGGACCGTCCGGCACGCCGATGGGATTGCAGCTGATCGGCCATCGCGGGCGCGATGCCTGCGTGCTGAACCTGGGCCGCGCCTACGAGGCCGCGACATCCTGGATCGACCGCCAGCCCGCGCCCTGACGGGTCAGTCCCGCGTCCGGCCGTCGAAATCGGCGTCCAGCCGGTCCAGCGCCGCATCGACATGGCCGCGCCGGGCGGCGATCCATCCGGCGTGATCGTCCAGCCGCGCGCGGGCGATGCCGATCATGCGCGTCATCTCCTGCGGTTGCGGCCCGCCGGAGGTGGCGCGCGCGGCGACGATCGCGGCCGGGTCCAGGGCCTGGCGGAACTGCTCCTGGGTCAGGGGAAGGTCTGCCGGGGCGTCGGTGCCTGCGACGGCATCCGCATAGATGCGCTGCGCCTCGGCATAGGGAAAGTCCAGCGGACCCATCCCGTTCCGGCGCGCATGTGTCACGATCTCGGAGGCGACGTGATGGCCTTCGCGGAAGGGCAGGCCGTGGTCGCGCATCAGCCGGTCGGCGATCTCCTGCGAGGCGGTCCAGTCGCTGTTCAGCTCCTCCAGCGCGCGATCCTGGTCGATGACCAGCGCCTGAAGGACCGCGTCCAGCCGCGACAGGGTGGCGATGCCCGCATCGACCATCGCGGCATTGTCGGCGACATCCTTGGGGTCGGGCATGCCGGGGGTGATGTTGTGCGTCTGCAGGACCGGCCCCATCGCCAGCGCGATGGCCTGCGACGCATCGCTGCGCGTGTTGTTCAGCAGGCCCGGATTGCGCTTTTGCGGCATGGCCGAGGAGACATAGGTGTTCTCTCCGCCCTCCTCCAGCAGCATCCAGGGGCGGGTCTGAGCGTATTGGGTCATGATGTCCTCGACCAGGTTGCCGCTGTGCAGCGCGACCGAGGTGACGATGCCGGCAACCTCGACCGGGTGGTCCATCGACGAGATCTGCGACGCGTCATAGGCGTTCTCGACCAGCGCCGGAAAGCCCAGGTATTCGGCCATCCGCTGGCGGTTCAGCGGCCAGCCGGTGCCGTTCAGGACGGTGGTGCCCATCGCGCTGCGGTCGATGCGGGCATAGGCCTCGCGGATGCGCTGCGCGTCGCGGTCCAGGCCGGCGACATGGCCCAGCAGGTAATGCCCCAGGCTGTTGGGTTGGGCCGCGACCCCGTTGGTGTAATTCGGCACGATGGTGCCCGCATGGCGTTCGGCCAGATCGACCATCGTGGTCGTGGTCGCGTGCAGCTGATCGGCCAGCTCCAGCATCTTGTCGCGCAGCATCGCGGCGCGGAAGGTGGCGTGCATGTCCTGGCTGGACCGCCCGGCATGCAGCAGGGTGACCTGCGGACCGCCCGCATCGATCAGCAGCGGCTCGAAGCTGATGACGGTGCGGGGGCGTTCCCCGTCGGGCGCGTCGCCCGCGGCGATCACCTGCGTCAGCGCGTCGGCGATGTCCGGGGCCAGGGCCGGGTCCAACAGCCCCTCCTGGCTGTTGATGACCAGGCTGGCCTTGTTCATCTGGCCCAGCCAGAAGAACTCGTCGCGCGGCGGCGCGTCGGGACCGGCAGGGTCCTGGGCCGCGGCGGCCTGGGCGTGAAACAGCGTGCCCGCCAGCAGGATCGCGGCGATGCGGCGTGTCGGATGACAGGTCATGGTGGTCTCCTCCCCGTGTTCAGGGGGTCAGGATAGGGGCTGTGGACCGCAGGCCAAGCCCCGGCCCGCCGCCGCCCGCGCCGCTGGCGGATTGCAGCCTGTGCAAGTTGCCGCAGGGCGGTCCAAGCGTCCTTGCCAAGGCAAACCTATTCTGCAACCTTTCCCAAGCGCGGCCTTGGGGAGAGGGTCGCCAGTCATTCACGGAAACGATGAACCGGACCGCCGACCCGGCGGGTGGCCCGTCCACACGCCTGCGGTCCGACACGAGGGAGAGAGAAGACCATGGCTAGACTGTTGACATCGGTGGCGATTTTGGGCGCCACGGCCACCGCCGCGATGGCCCAGGTATCGGATGACGTCGTCAAGATCGGCATCCTGAACGACCAGTCGGGCGTCTATGCCGATTTCGGCGGCACCTATTCCTATCAGGCGGCGCTGATGGCGGTCGAGGATTTCGGCGGCACCGTGCTGGACGTGCCGATCGAGGTCGTGACCGCCGATCACCAGAACAAGCCCGACGTGGCATCGAACATCGCGCGGCAGTGGTACGACACCGAACAGGTCGACGCGATCATGGAGCTGACCACCTCGTCCGTGGCGCTGGCCGTGCAGGCGCTGTCGGCCGAGGCCGACAAGATCACCATGACCACGGGTGCTGCCACCACCGAACTGACCGGCGCGCAATGCACCGCGAACGGGTTCCACTGGGCCTATGACACCCACGCGCTGGCCGTGGGCACCGGCGGCGCGCTGGTCGAGCAGGGCGGCGACAGCTGGTTCTTCCTGACCGCCGATTATGCCTTCGGCTATTCGCTGGAGGAGCAGACCGGCGCCTATGTCACCGCCAATGGCGGCGAGGTGCTGGGGTCGGTCCGCCATCCGCTGTCCACCAATGATTTCTCGTCCTTCCTGCTGCAGGCGCAGGCATCGGGGGCCAAGGTCATCGGCCTGGCCAATGCCGGCCTGGACACCCAGAACGCCATCAAGTCCGCGGCAGAGTTCGGCATCGTGCAGGGCGGCCAGCGCCTGGCGGCGCTGCTGTTCACCCTGGCCGAGGTCCACGGCCTGGGCGCCGAGGCCGCGCAGGGCCTGACCCTGACGGAATCCTTCTACTGGAACCGGACCGACGAAAGCCGCGAATTCGCGCAGCGCTTCTTCGAGCGCACGCAGGCGATGCCGAACATGGTCCATGCCGGCACCTATTCGGCCGTCCTGCAGTACCTGAAGGCCATCGAGGCCGCCGGCACCGACGAGACCGCCGCCGTGTCCGAACAGCTGCATACGCTGCCGGTCAACGACGTCTTCTCTCAGGGCGGCACGGTGGGCGCGAACGGACGCCTGATCACCGACGTCTATCTGCTGGAGGTCAAGGCACCGGCCGACATCACCACGGACTGGGATTACTTCAACGTCCTGGCGACCATCCCCGGGTCCGAGGCGTTCATCGATCCGGCCGAAAGCGGTTGCGCGCTGGTCGCGGCGAACTAGGGCGCGGACGGACCCATGACAGCAATGCCTGTGCAACAGGACCAGCCGCGGGTGGTGTTATCCGCCCGCGGCCTTGGCAAGGATTTCGCCGGCTTCACCGCCGTCAACGATGTCGACCTGGATGTCGAACACGGCCGCATCCACGCGCTGATCGGCCCGAACGGCGCGGGCAAGACCACCGTCTTCAACCTGCTGACCAAGTTCCTGACGCCCACCCGCGGGTCGATCACCCTGCTGGGCCAGGACATCACCGCCAGAAAGCCCGCCGAGGTGGCGCGGCTTGGCCTGGTGCGGTCGTTCCAGATCTCGGCCGTGTTCCCGCATCTGACGGTGCTGGAGAACCTGCGCGTCGCGCTGCAGCGGCCCAACGGGCTGGCCACCCAGTTCTGGCGGTCGCTGTCGTCGCTGGACCGGCTGAACCCGCGCGCGGACGAGCTGATCGCGCAGCTGGGCCTGACGGAATACCGCGACACCCGCGCGATGGACCTGTCCTATGGCCGCAAGCGCGTGCTGGAGATCGCGACCACGCTGGCCCTGGACCCCAAGGTCCTGCTGCTGGACGAGCCGATGGCCGGGATGGGCCTTGAGGACGTGCGCACCGTCGCCGGCATCATCCGCGACGTGGCCCGCGACCGGGCGGTCCTGATGGTCGAACACAACCTGTCGGTCGTGGCCGACATCTGCGACCGCGTCACCGTGCTGCAGCGCGGAGAGATCCTGGCCAGCGGCGATTACGCCACCGTGTCCACCGATCCCCGCGTGCGCACCGCCTATATGGGAACCGACGCATGAGCGCGCTTCTGAATGTCGCCGGGCTGAACGCCTGGTACGGCGAAAGCCACATCCTGCACGGCGTCGACCTGCACGTGAACGAAGGCGAGATGATCTGCATCCTGGGCCGCAACGGCATGGGCAAGACCACCACGCTGCGGTCGATCATGGGCATCCTGCGCAAGCGCACCGGCAGCATCACCTTTGCCGGCAACGACATGATGACCATGCCGCTGCACAAGACCGCCCGCGCCGGCCTGGGCTTCGTCCCCGAGGAGCGCGGCATCTTCGCCAGCCTGTCGGTGCAGGAGAACCTGATGCTGCCGCCGGTGGTGGCCAAGGGCGGCATGTCGGTCGACGAGATCTATGCACTGTTCCCGAACCTGCACGAACGCAGGAACAGCCCCGGCACGAAACTGTCGGGGGGCGAACAGCAGATGCTGGCCATGGCGCGCATCCTGCGCACCGGCGCGCGTTGCCTGCTGCTGGACGAGCCGACCGAGGGGCTGGCCCCGGTGATCATCCAGAACATCGGCACGGTGCTGGGCGAACTGAAGAAGCGCGGCATGACCGTGGTGCTGGTCGAACAGAACTTCCGCTTTGCCAGCAAGGTCGCCGACCGGTTCTATCTGATGGATCACGGCCAGATGACAGCCGAATTCCCGGTGGGCCAGCTGCCCGCCAACATGGACATGCTCAATCGCGAACTGGGGGTCTGACATGACGATGATATTCGGCGTGCCGATGGCTGCCCTGATGGGGCAATTGCTGATCGGCCTGATCAACGGATCATTCTATGCGCTGCTGTCGCTTGGGCTGGCGGTGATCTTTGGCCTGCTGCGGGTGATCAACTTCGCGCATGGCGCGCAATACATGCTGGGCGCGTTCGTGGCGCTGCTGCTGCTGACCTGGACCGGCGTGAACTACTGGATCGCGCTGATCCTGGCGCCGCTGATCGTGGGCACCTTCGGCGCGCTGGTCGAACGGACCATGCTGTCCCGCCTGTATAAGCTGGACCACCTTTACGGCCTGCTGTTCACCTTCGGCCTGGCCCTGACGATCGAGGGGACGTTCCGCTATTTCTTCGGATCATCGGGACAGCCCTATCCAACGCCGCCGGCGCTGGCGGGGGGCGTGAACCTGGGCTTCATGTTCCTGCCGATCTATCGGGGCTGGGTGATCGTGGCGTCGCTGGCGGTCTGCATCGCCGTGTGGCTGCTGATCGAGAAGACCAAGCTGGGATCATACCTGCGCGCGGCCACCGAAAACCCGGTGCTGGTGCAAAGCTTCGGCGTGAACGTGCCGCTGCTGCTGACGCTGACCTATGCGTTGGGCGCGTCGCTGGCGGCATTCGCGGGCGTGCTGGCGGCGCCCATCTATCAGGTGTCGCCGCTGATGGGCACGAACATCATCATCGTCGTGTTCGCCGTGGTCGTGGTCGGCGGCATGGGGTCCATCCTGGGCGCCATCGTGACCGGCTACATGCTGGGCATCGCCGAGGGTCTGACCAAGGTCTTCTACCCCGAGGCATCGAACACCGTGATCTTCGTCATCATGGCGATCGTGCTGATCCTGCGGCCCGCGGGCCTGTTCGGAAAGGACGTGTAAGATGAGCCATTCCGACGCAACCACCCCCGCGGCCCCGGCCAGCGTCCCGGCAGCCGGCCGCATCAAGGCGGTCATCCTGCTGGCCATGCTGGGCTTCCTGCTGCTGGTGCCCATGTTCCTGTACCCGATCTTCCTGATGAAGATCCTGTGCTTTGCGCTGTTCGCCGCGGGGTTCAACCTGCTGCTGGGCTATACCGGCCTTCTGTCCTTCGGGCATGCGGCATTCTTCGGGGGCGGGGCCTATTTCACCGCGCATGCGGTCAAGGTCTGGGGTCTGTCGCCCGAACTGGGGATCCTGGTCGGGGTCGCGGGCGCGGCGGGGCTGGGCCTGATCATGGGGCTGATCGCCATCCGCCGTCAGGGCATCTATTTCGCCATGATCACCCTGGCCCTGTCGCAGATGTTCTTCTTCTTCTGCCTGCAGGCCGCCTTCACGAACGGAGAGGACGGCATCCAGTCCGTCCCGCGCGGCACCTTCCTGGGCATGCTGGACCTGTCGAACCAGATCAACATGTACTACTTCGTGCTGGGCGTGTTCCTGGCCGGGATGCTGGCGATCTGGCGGATCATCAACTCTCCCTTCGGCATGATCTTGAAAAGCATCCGCGAGAACGAGGCGCGGGCCACGTCGCTTGGCTATACCGTGGCGCGCTACAAGCTGGCGGCGTTCGTCATGTCGGCGGCGATCGCGGGCCTGGCGGGCAGCGTGAAAAGCCTGGTGTTCCAGTTCGCGACCCTGACCGATGTCGGCTGGCAGATGTCCGGAGAGGTGATCCTGATGACGCTGCTGGGCGGCATCGGCACGCTGATCGGGCCGGTCATCGGCGCGGGGCTGGTGGTGACGCTGCAGAACTATCTGGCGACCTCGCCACTGCCGGTTACGGTCATCACCGGGGTCGTCTTCATGGTCTGCGTGCTGCTGTTCCGGCGCGGCCTGGTGGGCGAGTTCTATGCCTCGCGGATCGGCCGCAGCCTGGGGTTCAAGTCCGACAGTTGAACCAAGGCCCGTCCCGTCCGCGGGGCGGGCTTCTACAGGTGCAGCTGCTCGCCGGTGACGGCGGTCAGCCGCGCCGCGGCCTCGGCCACCGCCGCGCCGATCGCGCCGACCTGGCGCGTCCCGATCCGATGCGCGGGGGCGTTGATCGACAGCCCGGCCACCGCCCGCCCGGCCATGTCCACGATGGGCGCGGCCACGCAGCGCATCCCCGCCATCCGTCCCTGATCGTCGAACGCAAAGCCCTGCCTGCGGATGCGTGCCAGATCGGGGCAGGCCGTATCGGGCGCAGGCCCCGCATTGATCGCCAGCATCGCCCGCCCGATGCCCGATCCGGTCAGCGACGCGCGCGTTCCGGGCGGAAAGGCCACGCGGATCGGCTGGTCGGATTCGACCTGCGACACGAACATCACGCCACCATCGCTGAGGATGCCCAGGTTGGCCGTCTCCTGGGTCCGCGCGACCAGGTCCTGCAGGATCGGGCGCGCCCGCGCGATCAGTCCCGACCGGCGCAGGAAGGCCGCCCCAAGGCGAAAGCTGGATGGCCCGACCGACCAGCATTGCGTCGCGGCACAGCGTTCGACCATGCCGCGCAGGGCCAGGGTCTGCAGGATGCGATGCGTGGCGGATGCGGGCAGGCCCGTCCGCTGCGCCACCTCGCTCAGCGTCAGGCCGGGATGCAGCGACAGCAGGTCCAGCATGTCCAGCGCGCGGTCCAGCGCCTGGACGGTCAGCGGGCGGTCGGGTCCGCCGGCACAGGGGCGGCCACGGCGGCGGGTCGGGTCGGCCATTGCGATCTCTCCTTGATCACCCGGTGTCGGGTTAACTGTTTGAGTCGCATGCGATGGAAAATCCGTCCAGAAATATTAGTTAATGCCCCGCGGCGTGCGACGCGCCGGGCCATCACCCACCGGCCGGACAGACGGTGGAATATGCAGGCGGATCAACGGCAAGCCACCGCGGTGGTGCGGTCGTCCCGTGCCGATTATCAATCGCCGCTGTAAAGTCCTTGCCCCGGCCTAGAACAGCGGACGCAGCTCCCGCACCGCGTGGTCGGCGAACATGCGGACCTTGGGATCCTGCAGACGCCTGTGCGGGGCAAGGCAGCCGAACTGCGCGGGCAGGGGGCGGTTCGCAGGCAGGACCTCGACCAGGCGACCGTCGGCCAGGTCCTGCGTCACCTCGTATAGCGGGCGGTTGGCGATGCCGTGCCCGGCCAGCGCCCAATCGCGCAGCACGTCGCCGTCGTCAGTGTCGAAGCGCCCCTGCACCATCATCTTGCGCGGCCCGTCCGATGTCTGCAGCGTCCAGTAATATTCCGGGCTGCGTGGATAGCGCAGCAACAGGCAGTTGTGACCCGCCAGGTCGTCCGGCCGCAGCGGCGTGCCCGCGGCGTCCAGATAGGCCTGCGACGCGACCAGCACCCGCGGGCATTCAGCGATCTTGCGCCATTTCAATGCGGAATCGGCGGGCTCTCCCAGAAAGAAGGCCAGGTCGATGGCATCCTCGACGATGTTGACGTTGCGGTCGGACAGGCGCAGGCGGATCTCGATCCCCGGATTGTCGGCGCAGAAGGGCGGGATCAGCGGCGCGACCAGCCGCCGTCCCAGACCCAGGGGCGCGGTCAGGCGGATCACACCCTGCGGCTTGCCCGAAAAGCTGCCGATCAGGGCCTCGGCCTCGTCCAGGGTCTCGATCACGCGTCGGGCATGGTCATAGAAGGCGCGGCCGATCTCGGTCGTGGTCAGCTTGCGGGTGGTGCGGTTCAGCAGGCGCAGGCCAAAGCGGTTTTCCAGATCCTTGATCCGGTTGGATGCGACCGCGGGCGACAGGCGCAGATCGCGCCCCCCCGCCGTGATCGAGCCCAGTTCGACCACCCGTACGAAGACCCGCAAGCTTTCAAGATAAGACATCGCCGTTGGCCCGCTTTCAATGGAACGTGGAAAGTCTTCTATGTCGCGGATGATTCCGCAACCGAAACCGTCGCGCTAGCGTGATCCGGGCGGCGGCGGCCCGCGCGCGTTGCGCATTGGGGGTGGCCGTCCGCGACCCGCCTGCTAAGCATTGCCCGTCCGCGTCGCCGACCTTCGGGTCGTTCCGCTGCGGCCGGGCACCCGGACAACAGCCAAGGAATTCCGATGCAGACCCTGACCCGACTCGATCTCGACGACGCCCGCATCCTGATGGCCGGTGCCGAGGCCCATGCCCGGACGATCGGCGTCCCGATGTGCATCGCCATCACCGACGAGGCGGGCCAGCTGATCGCCTTTCAGCGGATGGAGGGCGGCAAGGTCACCTCGACCACCATCGCCATCGACAAGGCCTTCACCGCGGCCGCGGCCAAGAAGGCGACCCACGACTATGGCACGGCCAGCCAGCCCGGCGCGCCGGCCTATGGCATCGCCTCGGCCATCGGCGGGCGTCTGATGGTGGTCGGCGGCGGTCTGCCCGTCCTGTGGAACGGAGAGGTCGTGGGCGGCATCGGCGTGTCCTCGGGGACGCCGGCCCAGGACCAGGCGGTGGCGCAGGCCGGGATCGACGACTGGATCGCGCGCCAGGCGAAGTGACCGCACCCCCGCGCGCCCGCTGTCGGGTGCGCGGGGGTGACGCTAGATCTGGACCGCGATGGCGATCCCGCGTTCGACCGCCAGATCGACCGCGGCGGATGCAACTGCCAAGTCCTGCAGTCCCACCCCGGTGCCGTCGAACAGGGTGATCTGGTCATCGGACACCCGGCCCGGTCGGTCGCCGTTGATCACCGCACCGATCTGGATGATGTCGTGCGGCGCGATCAGTCCTTGGTCCACGGCGTGCTGGGCCTCTCCGATGGTGACGGATTGGGCGACCTCGTCGGTAAAGACCGACGCTTTGCCCAGCAATGCGGCCTCGACCTCCTGCTTGCCCTTGGTGTCGGTGCCCATGCAGGCCAGGTGCGTGCCGGGCCGGACCTGGGCGGCCTGCAGGATGGGCGCGAATGACGAGGTGATGGTGATGATCACGTCCGCCTGCGCGCCCAACTGATCCAGGTCGACCGCCTGGAACGGGATGCCGCATTCATCGGCGACCTTGGCCAACCGGTCCAAGTCGGCGGGGTTCAGGTTCCAGCCGACGACCCTGTCGAAGTCCCGCTGATCCAGCGCGGCGCGCAGCTGGAAGGTCGACTGATGCCCCGCCCCGATCATGCCCAGCACCCGCGCGTCCCGCCGCGCCAGGTGACGGATCGACACCGCCGAGGCCGCCGCCGTGCGCAGCGCGGTCAGCAGGTTGCCGCCCACCACGGCCCGGCACCGCCCGGTATCGGCGTCGAACAGGAAGATCGTCGACTGATGGTTCGTCAGGCCCTTGTCGGCGTTCCGCGGCCAGAACCCGCCCGATTTCAGCCCAAGCGCCAGCGATTCCCGGTCGAACCCCGACTTGAACCCGTAAAGCGCGTCGGCATGGCCGATCGCCTCGCGGATGACCGGAAAGTTGTAGGCCGTGTCCCGCGCCATCGCGGCAAAGACCTGTTCGACCGCCGCAAAGCAGTCCTGGGCCGAGATCAGATCCGCGATCAGGTGTTCGGGAACGATCAGCAGGGGGGATTGCGTCTGCATCAATAGGCCTTTCCGCGGGCAGAGACCGGCCAGACGACCTCGACCTTGCCGCCCCGGACGCCCACGTACCAGTCGTGGACGTTGCAGGTCGGATCGCAATGACCGGGGATCAGGCGCAGCTTGTCGTTGACGGCCAGCACACCGTCCGGATCCTCGACCACGCCGTGTTCGTCGGAACACTTGATGTATTTCACGTCCGTGCGGCCGTGGATGACGGGCAGGCCGCTGTCCACCGACTGCGCCTTGAGGCCGGCATCGACCACCGCCAGATGCGGCTTGGCATGGCTCATGACGCTGGTCAGGATGAACAGCGCGTTTTCCCATTCACCCTGGTCGATGCGCGTGCCGTCCCGGTCCAGGATGCGCCCGTAATCGGCATCCATGAAGGCATAGCTGCCGCATTGCAGCTCGTTGAAGACGCCCGAGTTGGATTCGAAGTAATAGGACCCCGTGCCCCCGCCCGACACCAGTTCGGGCGTCAGGCCGATCGCGGTCAGCGCCTCGACCGCCTCGCGGACCTGGGCGATGGCCGCGTCCAGCTTGGCCTTGCGGTCGTCAAAGCTGTCCATGTGCTGCATGGCGCCCTGATAGCCCTGGATGCCGGTGAATTTCAGGCCGGGGGCGGCGTCGATGGCCTGGGCGATCTGCACCACCGCCTCGGTCGTCCTGACCCCGCAGCGGCCGGCGCCGCAGTCGATCTCGACAAAGCATTCCAGCGTGGTGCCGTGGCGCTGCGCCGCCGCCGACAGTTCGGCCACGTTGGCGATGTCGTCGACGCAGACGATGATCCGGCTGCCCCGCAAGGGCAGGCGCGCCAGGCGGTCGATCTTGGCCGGGTCGCGGACCTGGTTCGACACCAGCACGTCGCGGATGCCGCCGCGCACGAACACCTCGGCCTCGGACACCTTCTGGCAGCAGACGCCGACCGCGCCGCCCAACCGCTCCTGCAGCTTCAGGACGTCGACCGACTTGTGCATCTTGCCATGCGCCCGGTGGCGCATGCCGTGGGCGCGGGCGTAATCGCCCATCTTGCGGATGTTGCGTTCCAGCGCGTCCAGATCAAGGATCAGGCAGGGGGTCTGGATGTCGGCCTCGTCCATTCCCGGCAGGGCGGGAATGTCGTAGCCGACCTCGAGGCCTGCGAATTCTGCGTGGGCGTTCATTGGGCATCTCCGTTGGTCCAGGGCAGGCGGTCCAGATCGACATTGCCGCCGGTGATGATGACGCCGATGCGCTGGCCGGCAAAGACGTCGCGGTTCTTCAGGATGGTCGCCAGCGGCACCGCGCTGGAGGGTTCGGCCACGATCTTCAGCCGTTTCCAGATCAGCTGCATCGCGGCGATGATCTCATCCTCGGACGCGGTCAGGATGTCGGTCACGTGGCTGCGGACGAAATGCCAGGTCATGTCCTTGAGCGGCACCTTGAGCCCGTCTGCCACCGTCACGGGCGCGTCGTCTGCGATGATGTGGCCCGCGCGAAAGCTGCGCGCCGCGTCGTCGGCCTGTTCGGGTTCGGCCGCATAGATGCGCGTGGCGGGGGCCAGTGCGGACAGGGTCAGGCAGGTGCCCGACACCATGCCGCCGCCGCCGATGGGGGCGATGACCGCGTCCAGGTCGGGGATCTGCTCCAGCATCTCGGCCGAGCAGGTGGCCTGTCCGGCGATCACCCGCGGGTCGTTGTAGGGGTGCACGAATTCTGCCCCCGTCTCGGCCACGACCTGGGCAAAGACCGCCTCGCGCGAGCTGGTCGAGGGTTCGCATTCCACGACGCGCGCGCCATAGCCGCGCACCGCGTCCTTTTTCGCCTGCGGGGCGGTGCGGGGCATGACGACCGTGCAGGGGATGCCGCGGCGTCCCGCGGCATAGGACAGGCAGGTGCCGTGATTGCCGCTGGAATGGGTGGCGACGCCGCGCGCGGCCTGGGCATCCGACAGGCCAAAGACCGCGTTGCTGGCCCCGCGCGCCTTGAAGGCGCCGGCCTTCTGCAGGTTCTCGCACTTGAAGAACAGTTGCGCGCCGGTCAGCTCGTCCAGCATCCGGCTGGTCAGGACGGGGGTGACGTGGACATGCGGGCGGATGCGGTCGCGGGCCGCCAGCATGTCGTCCAGGGTCGGGATCGCGTCCATCACGCAGCCTGCCTGCAGGCCTGGCCCGCGCTGTGCCGGTAATGCGCTTGGGCGGCGGCGACGCCGGAGCCCAGGGTGACGGGCAGGCCCAGATCGACCATCACCATCTCTGCCGTGGCCAGCCCCGACAGGGCCATCACGTCGGTCAGCATCCCCAGATGCCCGATGCGGAAGACCTTGCCCGCGACATCGCCAAGGCCCGTGCCGAAGGCCACGCCATAGGTGTTCAGCGCATGGCTGACGATGCGGTTGGCGTCGAACCCGTCCGGCGTGCGGATCGCGCTGACGCTGTCGGAATACAGCGCGGGTCGCGCAGCGCACAGCGTCATGCCCCATGCCGCGACGGCCTGGCGGACGCCTTCGGCGATGCGGTGATGACGGGCAAAGACGTTCTCCAGCCCCTCGTCCAGCAGCATGTCGGTGGCGACCTTCAGCCCGTTCAGCAGCCCGACGGGCGGCGTATAGGGAAAGCCGTTCGCGGCATAGCCCCGCGCCATGTCGCGGATGTCGAAGAAGGTGCGCGGCAGGCCCGCGCCCTCGACCGCGGCCATCGCCTTGGGCGAAAAGCCGACGATCGCCAGGCCGGGGGGCAGCATGAAGCCCTTCTGCGACCCGGTGACAGCGACATCGACGCCCCATTCGTCCATCCGGAAGTCATAGCAGGCGATGGAGCTGACCCCGTCCACGAACAGCATCGCGGGATGCCCCGCCCGGTCCAGCGCGCGGCGGACCGCGGCGATGTCCGACCGGACGCCGGTGGCGGTTTCGTTATGCGTGGCCAGGACCGCCTTGATGCGATGGGCCGTGTCGGCGGTCAGGATCTCCTCGAACCGGTCGGTGGGGATACCTTCGCCCCAGGACTGGTCCACGATCTGGACGTCAAGGCCGTGCCGCTGGCACATGTCGATCCAGCGGTGGCTGAACATGCCGTTGCGCGTGGCCAGAACCGCGTCGCCCGCCGACAGCGTGTTGGTGATCGCCGTCTCCCACCCGCCGGTGCCGGTAGAGGGGAACACGAAGACCTGCGCCTGCGTCGATTTCAGGACCTTTTTGACCCCCTCCAGCGCGGGATGCAGGATCTTTCCAAACATCGGGCTGCGATGGTCAATTGTGGGCATGTCGACGGCCTTGCGAAGCACCTCGGGGATGTTCGTCGGGCCGGGAATGAAGATCGGGTTCTGGGTGCTCACGGTCGGCTCCTCCTTGATGCGACAAGGTGTAGCACGGGTCCGCAAACCGGTAAATTTTTTTGAAATCGTTTTTCGGAAATCTGGTTTAATGCAGGTTTCGCAGCGAAATCATGGGCGCTTGATTTTTTCATTGCCGAAAAACGGCTTTCATGAAATTATTTTTCTGTGGTGTTACAGACGGAAGGGGCGTGATTCCGATGCAGCAGCCGGTGCGCAAGCGGGGACGGCCAAGAGGCGGCAAGGCCGATCAGCCCGCCGCCAGCATCCAGGCCCTGGACCGCGGGCTGGACGTGCTGGAGGCCCTGGCCGCGCATGAGGGGATCACCCTGACCGGGCTGTCCACGCATCTGGACCAGTCCCCCGCCACCATGCACCGCGTCCTGGCCACCCTGGAACACCGTCGCTATGTCGAGAACAATCCCGACCGGCAGGAGTGGTTCATCGGCCCCGAGGCGTTCCGCCTTGGTTCGGCCTTCCTGCGCCGCACCAACATCGTCGAACGCAGCCGTGCGGTGATGCGCGACCTGATGGCCCTGACCGGAGAGACGGCCAACCTGGGCATCGAACGCGACGGCGACGTGCTGTTTGTCAGCCAGGTCGAGACGCATCAGACGATCCGCGCGTTTTTCCCGCCCGGCACCCGGTCTCCGCTGCACGCATCGGGGATCGGCAAGGCGCTGCTGGCGGCGTTCGACCAGACGCGGCTGGCGATGTTCCTGCGCGACGCGACCTTCACCCGGTTCACAGACAAGACCATCGCCGACGCGGACGCGCTGCAGGCAGACATCGCCCTGATCCGCCATCGCGGCTTTGCCTTTGACGACGAGGAGCGCACCCTGGGAATGCGCTGTGTCGCGGCCTCCATCGTCAACAGCTATGGCGAGGCGGTGGCCGGGGTGTCGGTGTCGGGCCCCACGAACCGCATGACCGATGCCGCCGTCGACCGCATCGGCGGCATGGTCGCCACCGCGGCGGAACGGATTTCGGCCGATCTGGGATCGGGCCGGGGCGGGCGGTGACCGCCTTTTGCCGGGCGTGGAACGGGTGGGCGAATCCCGTTGACAGCTCCGGGGCCTCTGCGCCACAAGGGCGCCGCTACGGTTCCGGCCTGCATGCCGGATCAAAAGGGAACACCGGTGACAATCCGGGGCTGCCCCCGCAACTGTAAGCGGAGAGTGATGGCCGATCATGCCACTGGAGCGATCCGGGAAGGCCGGCCAAGGCATCGACCCGCAAGCCAGGAGACCTGCCGCAGCACTCACCCATTTCCGGCGCGGGGCGTGCCAGGAAAGCGGCTGATCCGCAGTGGTGACAGTCACCGTCCTGCCGCGACCCACCGGGTCCGTGTGCCGGACATTTCTGTTTGCCGCAGGCCGTGCCTGCCTTGAAAGGTCCGTGCCGATGCGCCGTCCGATCTGTCTTCTGGCGACGCTTGTCGCCCTTCCCGTGACCGCCGCCGCGCAAGGTGCGGCACCGGGGGAACCCATCCTGCTGGACGAGATCGTGCTGACCGCCGGCATCACGCCCGTGGCCCAGGACGGCTATGCCCGCGCCCACACCGTCCTGACCGCGACCGAGATAGAGGATCGTGGCATCGTAACCGTCCAGGACGCCCTGCGCGCGCTGCCCGGCGTATCGGTCAGCGGCAGCGGCGCCAGCATCGCGCAGGTCCGCATCCGTGGCGCCGAGGCGAACCACACCCTGATCCTGATCGACGGCATCGAGGCGGCGGGGGGCGAGGACGAATACGTGCTGACCGGGCTGGAGACCACCGACATCGACCGGATCGAGGTGCTGCGCGGGCCGCAATCGGTGTTCTATGGATCGAACGCGTCGGCGGGGGTGATCAACATCATCACGCGCGACGCGCCCCAGGGCCTGTCCTATGGCGGCTCGGTCGAGGCCGGGAACGGCGGGGCGGCCTCGGTCCAAGTCAGCCGTCGTGGGGAGCGGGGCGGGCTGCGGCTGTCGCTGTCGGCGCGCGACGATCTGGGCTATGACCAGTCGGGCGATGGCGGCGGCAAGGACGGGATCAACCGCAAGACCGCCGTCCTGTCCGGCGACGTCCTGGCCACGGACGACCTGCGCCTTGGGGTGGCGCTGCGCCAGTCCACCGAGGATTACGGCTTCGACGCCGAGAACTTTGCCGCGACCGATGCCGAAAGCTATCTGGTCGATGCCGACCTGTTCGGCCGCCGCGACGAGTTTCAGGGCGGGGTCTGGGCGGAATATACCGCGTTGGACGGCCGCCTGGTCCAGCGCCTGGACTATCAGCACAGCATCACCCGGCAGAGCCAGGACAACAGCCCGTTCCGGCGCGGCCAGACCGAAAAGCTGAAATACCGCGCCAGCCTGGGGTTGGACGGGTCGGCCGCCGATGCCTCGCAGCTGCTGAACCTCCTGGCGGAACATCAGCGCGACAGCAACTCGACCGCGCCGGGGCAGTCCCGGGAGATGTCGTCGGTCGCGCTGGAATACCGCGCGATGCTGGCCAGCGGACTGGATGTCCAGGCCGGGCTGCGCCACGACGCGAACCGCGTCTTTGCCGATTTCACCAGCTGGAACCTGGGCCTGTCCTGGCAGATGCCCGACCGTCCGTTCCGCCTGCACGCATCCGCCGGGACGGGGCTGGTAAACCCGTCCTATTTTGAGCTGTATGCCGATGCCGACTTCTTCGGCACCGTCTATCAGGGCAATCCCGACCTGCGCCCGGAAAAGAACAGCGGCTTTGATCTGGGGGTCGAGGCGCAGCTGCCGGACGGTCGCGGGACCATCGACGTCACCTATTTCAACGAGACGCTGGAGGACGAGATCACCGACTATCTGGTCGGCATCGAGGATGGCGTGGCGTTCTATTCCTATCGCAACCAGTCCGGCGAAAGCCCCCGCCAAGGGGTCGAGGTCGCGGCCCGCATTCTGGCGACCGACAGTCTGACCCTGGGGGCCAGCTATACCTATCTGGACGCGGAAAATCCCGATGGCAGCGTCAAGACCCGCCGCCCCCGGCACGAGGCTGGCCTGAGCGCGACACTGTCGGTCCTGGACGGGCGCGGGTCGGTCACGGGCGATCTGCGCCATGTGGCAGGCACCTTCGACACCCAGTTCTGGGGCGGGTTCGAGACGCGCGAACTGCCGTCCTATACCGTGGTCAACCTTGCCGCGGGCTATGACCTGACGCCGAACGTGCGGGCGACGGCGCGGGTGGTGAACCTGTTCGACCGCGATTATTCAGATGTCTGGGGCTTTGCGAACCAGGGGCGGACCGGCACCATCGGCCTGCAGGCGCGCTGGTGATCCGCGGGCTGATCGGGCTGGCGCTGATGGCCGCCCCCGCATGGGCCGACGCGCCCGCGCGGGTGGTGTCGATCAACCTGTGCACCGATCAGCTGGCGATGCTGGTGGCGGCGCCGGGACAGCTGGCCTCGGTCAGCTATCTGGCGCAGGACCCGGTCTCTTCGGCCATGGCGCGCGAGGCCGCGGCCTATCCCACCAACCGCGGCCAGGCCGAGGACATCCTGGCCCTGCAGCCCGATCTGGTGCTGGCGGGCACCTATTCCTCTCCGGCGACGCTGGACATGCTGGACAGGCTGGGTCTGCGCGTGGCGACCTTCGACATGGGGACGGACCTGGACAGCATCCGCACCAACCTGCGCCTGATGGGCGACGTGCTGAGCCGACGGGACAACGCCGACCGCATCGTGGCGCAGTTCGACCGCGACCTGGCGGCACTGCAGGCTGACCCGCGCCCCGACCGCCGGGCGGCGCTGTATGGGGCGAACGGCTACAGCTCGGGTCAGGACAGCCTGGCCGGGGCGATCCTGGCGGCGGCGGGCCTGACGAACGTGGCGACGGAACTGGGCCTGTCGCAGGGAGGCTTCGTGCCGCTGGAGGATCTGGTGATGGCCGATCCCGACCTGATCGTGACCGGCCAGCGTCAGCCCCGTGCCTCGCGCGCCGAGGAGGTGATGGACCATCCTGTCCTGCACGCCATCACGCCGGGGCGGCAGGTCGTCACTGCGCCCGACCGGGACTGGGCCTGTGGCACGCCGCATGTCCTGCGCGCCGTGGCACAGTTGCGCCAGGTCGCGCCATGAGGCTGACGGCCGCGCTTGGCGCGCTTGTGGGCATGCTGTTCGTGACATCGCTGCTGATCGGGACCAGCTGGCAGCCGCCCGGGCCCGCGCTGGCGGCGCTGTTCGGGCGGGGCGATCCGCTGCTGGTCCTGGTAATGCAGGAACTGCGCCTGCCGCGCGCCATCCTGGGCGCGGCGGTGGGCGCATCGCTTGGGCTGGCGGGGGCCGCGATGCAGGGCTTTCTGCGCAATCCCCTGGCCGAACCGGGGCTGATCGGCACGTCGGGCACGGCGGCGCTTGGGGCGGTGCTGGCGATTCAGACCGGGCTGGCCGCGGCTTTTCCCCTGGGCCTGCCGCTGGCGGCGCTGGCGGGGGCGGCGCTGTCGGTCGGGCTGGTCATGGGGCTGGCGGGCCCGCGCGGCGGCGCGCTGGCGCTGATCCTGGCAGGGATCGCCGTATCGGCCCTGGCCGGAGCCGCGACCTCGCTGGTCCTGAACCTGTCGCCCAACCCCTTTGCCGCCAACGAGATCGTCTTCTGGATGATGGGGTCGCTGGTCGACCGCTCCATGCTGCATGTCCGCATCGCGGTGCCGGTGATGATCGCGGGCGCGGTGATCCTGTGGCCCGCCGCCCGTGCCCTGCGCGCCCTCAGCCTGGGAGAGGACGCCGCCGCCAGCATGGGCGTCAACCTGCGCGCGCTGCGGCTGCGGCTGGTGCTTGGCACGGCGGCGCTGGTCGGCGGGGCCACGGCGGTGGCGGGCACCGTGGGCTTCGTCGGGCTGGTCGTGCCGCATCTGCTGCGCCGCGCGGTGGGCGGCGATCCGGGGCGGCTGCTGGGGGCATCGGCGCTTGGCGGGGCGGCGATGGTGCTGGCGGCCGACATCGCGGTGCGGGTGATCCTTCCGGGGCGCGACCTCAAGCTGGGCGTCCTGACCGCCCTGATCGGCGCGCCCTTCTTCCTGCAGCTGATCCTGCGGCTGAGGGCGCGGGCATGACCCTGATGCAGCTGTCCGGCCTGTCCCTGTCGCGCGGCGCGGTGCCGGTGCTGGACCGGATCGACCTCGACGTGGGGCCGGGCGAGTTCGTGGGCCTGCTGGGCCCGAACGGCGCGGGCAAGACGACGCTGCTGCGCGCGGCCTTGGGCCTGTTGCCGGTGACGGGGCGGTCATCGCTGGCGGCGCTGGCCCCCGATGCACGGGCGCGTCAGGCGGCCTATCTGCCGCAGGGCCGTGACATCGCCTGGCCGATGCCGGTGGAGGCGGTCGTGGCCCTGGGCCGCATCGCCCATCCCGATGCCGGGGCACCGCGCGACCACCCTGCGGTCCACGACGCGCTGCGGGCCCTGGGCCTGACGGCCCTGCGCCACCGCGATGCGACCACCCTGTCGGGCGGCGAACAGGCCCGCGTGCTGATCGCCCGCGCGCTGGCGCAGGACACCCCCCTGCTGATCGCGGACGAGCCCATTGCCGGGCTGGACCCCGCCGCCGCCATCGGCGTCATGGACCTGTTCGCGGGACTTGCGCGGCAGGGGCGGGGGGTGGTCGCGTCGCTGCACGACTTGGGGCTGGCCGCGCGGCACTGCACGCGGCTGCTGGTGCTGGACGGGGGCCGCATCGTGGCCGACGGACCGCCCGCCGCCGTGCTGACCCCCGACCTGCTGGCGCGGGTCTTCGGCATCGCCGCGCATCTGGCGGACGGTCCGGACGGTCCGATTTTTCAGCCGCTTCGGGTCACCCCGCGCGCCTAGGCGCGAAAGCGGCCGCGGCATCTGGACCCCGCACCCCGTTCCGGGTCATGGTCCGCGGCAGGGTACAAGGTCAGTGGGCAAGGGGTGCGGATGTCGTCCAGGTTAAGGTGGTTCATCGTCAGGATCTCCCAGAAGATCTGGGTGGTCGCGGCGCTTTACACGGTGATGGGCATCGGCACGGCCTTCGTCGCGCCGCTGATCGGGCCCATGCTGCCCGACGGGCTGGGCGACAAGCTGGGCTCGGGCGCGGTCGAGGCGGTGCTGTCGGTCCTGGCCAGCTCGATGCTGTCGGTGGTCACCTTCTCGCTCGGGATCATGGTGTCGGCCTTCACGGCGGCATCCGGGTCGGTCACGCCGCGGGCGACACAGCTGCTGAAATCGGACCGCACCACGCAGCGCGTCCTGTCGACCTTCCTGGGGTCGTTCCTGTTCAGCCTGATCGGCATCATCGCGCTGAACGCGGGCTTTTATTCCGACAATGACCGGCTGGTGCTGTTCGTGGCCACGATCCTGGTCGTGGTCATCATCGTCATCGCGATCCTGCGATGGATCGCGCACCTGACCGTCTTTGGCCTGATGGACGATTCCATCCGCAAGGTCGAGGAGGCCGCCCGCAGCGCGCTGGACCACCGGCTGGACACGCCCTTCCTGGGCGGTCACGAGGGGTCGGGCCCGCCGCCCGGCGCCCGTGCCGTCCATCACGACCAGATCGGCTATCTGGTCCATGTCGACATGCCGGCGCTGCAGGCGATGGCTGACGACGCGGGCGTGGACATCCACCTGGCGGCCCTGCCGGGCAGGTTCCTGCATCCCGGCCTGCCGGCCCTGTGGATCGCGCGCCAGACCGCGTCCGACCAGCAACCCGATGACGAGGCCCTGTGCAAGGCGCTGACCGTCGCGGAAAGCCGCACCTATGACCAGGACCCGCGGTTCGGCCTGACCGTCCTGACAGAGATCGCCGAACGCGCCCTGTCGCCCGCCGTCAACGACCCGGGCACCGCGATCGACATCCTGGGCCGGTCGGTCCGCCTGCTGTCCGCCTGCGCCGACGCGCGCAAGGTCGCGCTGGACTTTCCGCGGGTCTGGGTGCCCGCCCTGGCGGTCGAGGATCTGCTGGACGACGTCTTCCCGCCCATCGCGCGCGACGGTTCGGCCATCTTCGCGGTGCAGATGCGGTTGCAAAAATCGCTGCTGGCGCTGGCGCAGATCGCCCCGGACCGGTTCGCGGCCTCTGCCCGGCGCCACTCGGCTGAGGCGATGGCGCGATGCCGCGACCAGATGTTGCCGTCGGAACGCGAACGCCTGAACGCGGTCGTCGAGGCCATCCAGACGGTGGGCTAGACCTGGTCCCAGTCCAGCACGATCTTGCCGCTCTGGCCGGCCTTCATGGTGCGGAAGCCCTGTTCGAATTCGGCCATCGGCAGATCGTGGGTGATGACGGCGCTGACGTCCAGGCCGTTCTCCAGCATGGCCAGCATCTTGTACCAGGTCTCGAAGATCTCGCGGCCATAGATGCCCTTGATGACCAGCGACTTGAACACGATGCGGTTCCAGTCGACCAGCGTGGGCGCGGCGGGAATGCCCAGCATGGCGATGCGCCCGCCCATCACCATCGCGCCGACCATCTGGTCGAAGGCCGCGGCATTTCCCGACATTTCCAAGCCCACGTCGAACCCTTGGCGCATGCCAAGGCGGGCGCAGACCGACGGCAGGTCCTCGGAGGCGACGTTGACCGGGACCACGTCGGCCACCCGCGCCGCCAGGTCCAGCCGCGTCTGGTTCACGTCGGTGATGACCACGTGACGCGCGCCGACATGGCGCGCGACCGCGGCGGCCATGATGCCGATGGGCCCTGCGCCGGTGACCAGCACGTCCTCTCCGATCAGCGGAAAGCTGAGCGCGGTGTGCACGGCATTGCCAAGCGGGTCCAGGATCGCGCCGATGCGGTCGGACACGCCGTCGGGCAGCGGCACCACGTTGAAGGCGGGCAGCGCCAGGTATTCGGCAAAGGCGCCGGGGACATTGACGCCGATGCCGCGGGTCTCGGGGTCCAGGTGGAACTGGCCCGACCGGCTCTGGCGGCTGGTATGGCCGATCAGGTGGCCCTCTCCGGAACAGCGCTGGCCCAGGGTCAGGCCGGTGACGTCGCGGCCCAGTTCGACGATCTCTCCGGCGAATTCGTGGCCGATGATCATGGGCGCGGGGACGGTGCGGGCGGCCCATTCGTCCCAGTTCCAGATATGCACGTCCGTCCCGCAGATGCCTGTCTTGCGCACCCGGATCAGGACATCCGACGGGCCGATCTGGGGCACGGGGCGGTCCTGCAGGGCCAGCCCCTCTCCGGGGCCGGTCTTGACCAGCGCCTTCATCGGATCGCCCCGGTTTCGCGACCCGCCTCGACAAAGGCCTGCAGGGCGGTGTCCAGGTCGGCCATGTCGATGGCGGCGTTCATCTGGGTGCGGATACGGGCCTGACCGCGCGGCACGACCGGAAAGAAGAACCCCGCCACATAGACGCCGCGCCGTTCCAGCGCGGCTGCCATGGCCTGCGCCAAGGGGGCCTCGGACAGCATGACGGGCACGATGGGGTGCTGGCCGGGCAGCAGATCGAACCCCGCATCGGTCAGGCCCTTGCGCCAATGCGCGGTCTTGCGCGCGAGGTCCGCGCGCAGGTCGTCCGCGCCCTCGATCAGGTCGATCGCGGCAAGCCCCGCGGCGACGATCGACGGCGGCAGCGCGTTCGAGAACAGATAGGGTCGCGCCCGCTGGCGCAGCAGGTCGATGACCGGCTGCGGCCCGGCGATGTATCCGCCAAGCGCGCCGCCAAGCGCCTTGCCAAGCGTCCCTGTCAGCAGGTCGACCCGCGCGCCCAGGTGCTGCGGCGTGCCCGCGCCCTTCGGCCCCATGATGCCCACCGCGTGACAGTCGTCGACCATCACCACCGCGCCATAGCGGTCGGCCAGATCGCGGATCGCGGGCAGGGGCGCCAGGTGGCCGTCCATCGAGAACACGCCGTCCGTGGCGATCATGATGAAACGCGCCCCGCCGTCCCGCGCCTCGCGCAGGCGGGATTCCAGCTGGTCCATGTCGCCGTTCGCATAGCGATAGCGACGCGCCTTGCACAGACGGATGCCGTCGATGATCGACGCATGGTTCAGCGCGTCCGAGATGACCGCGTCCTCGGGGCCCAGCAGCGGTTCGAACAGCGCGCCGTTGGCGTCGAAACAGGACGCGAACAGAATCGCGTCGTCATGGCCCAGCCACCCGGCCAGGCGCTGTTCCAGCTGGCGATGCAGGTCCTGCGTCCCGCAGATGAACCGCACGGATGCCATGCCAAAGCCGTGGCTGTCCATTGCCGCGACCGCCGCCGCGCGCAGGGCGGGATGATTGGCCAGCCCCAGATAGTTGTTGGCGCACAGGTTGATCGTGGGCGCCCCCGCCACCGCGACGCGGCTGCCCTGGGGCCCGGTGATCAGGCGTTCGCGCTTGGTCAACCCTTCTTGGCCGATCTGGTCCAACTGCTGGCTGACGCTGTCCAGAAACGCGCTTGCATCCGTCATGTGGTCAGTACCTCCGTTTTAACGGAGGCTAGGGCCTTCGCCTCCGCCAGGCAAGATAAAAGAAATCCGTCCGTGATGACGGATCAACTGTCCCGCACGATCATCAGCACGCGGGCGGCGGCATCGCCCGCCGTGACGCTGTGCGGGCGGTCGGCGGCATAGTTCGCGGCATCGTTCTGCGCCAGGGCCGCCCGTTCGTCGCCCGAGGTGATGGTGACCGCGCCCTCCAGCACCACGACATCCTCGCGACAGCCGGTGCGATGAGGCGCGGACTCCAACGCAGCGCCTGGGCCAAGGCGGATCTCGTAGATCTCGTGCTCTCCGACGGTCTGCGGCGCGCTGAGGATGCGGATCACCACGTCGCGCCCCCGGTCGGCGATGACCGGCGCGGCCGCGGCCTGCACCACGCGGATGTCGCTTTCGGCCCGCGCCTCCCATAGGCCGGCGAAATCGACCTGCAGGGCCTGGGTCAGGTTCCACAGGGTCGCTACGGTCGGGCTGGATTCAGCGCGTTCGATCTGGCTGACCATCGACCGGCTGACGCCCGACAGCCGCGCCACCGCGTCCAGGCTGAGGCCCTTGGCGCGGCGCGCCTCCTTCAGGCGGGCGGCAAGGCGCTGGACGATGTCGGTGTTCTGGTTCATGGGGCCTTCGGTCCGTCAGGCAAGCGCGATGGGTCGCTGTTCCTCGATCGCCTCCATCGCGAAATGCGACGTGACGGTGTGCAGTTCGATGCCCGAGATCAGGCGTTGATAGAACAGGTCATAGCGTCCCATGTCCTGCGTCACCACCTTGAGCATATAGTCGTATTCGCCGCCGATGCGGAAAAAGTCGATCACCTCGGGAATGGCCGACACATGCTTGCGGAACATCGCCAGCCAGTCGGCGGAATGGTGGCGAGTCTTGATCATCACGAACACGACCAGCCCCATGCCCAGCCTGTCGCGGTCCAGCGTCACGGTCCGGTTGCGGATCACGCCCGCCTTGTCTAGCGCCTGCATCCGCCGCCAGCAGGCGTTCTGCGACAGCCCGACCCGCTCCGCCACCACGCGCTGCGAAATCGCGCTGTCGCGTTGCAGCTCCTCAAGGATGCGCCTGTCGATGCGGTCCACGCCGTTCCCCCGGTTCATGGGTCATATGACCCAATATCGCCTTCGGAATGCAAGAAACAAGGAATGAAATCGCGCTGTCGCGGGAATAGTCATTGCGAAACGCAGGCCGGATCGGGGTTTTCATGGCACAGTTGGACGAGTTTCGGGCGACATTGACGACCGGCGACGCCGTCGCGGGCCTGCGGGCGGGGCTGATCGGTGATGACGTCGTGATCGACGGGCCCTTCGGTCCGGTGCCGATGATCTATGCCGATTACGTGGCCTCGGGCCGCGCGCTGCGCCAGGTCGAGGAGTTCGTGCTGACCCGCGTGCTGCCCTATTACGCCAACACCCACACGCAGGCGTCCTTTGTCGGCGCCTACTGTTCAGGGCTGAGGGAGGCGGCGCGCTCTTGTGTGGCGGGGATGGTCGGCGCGGGGCCGGGATACAGCACGATCTTTGCCGGGTCGGGGTCGACCGCAGGCCTGAACCGGCTGGTGGGCCTTCTGGACATCGCGGGCATCACGGCGCGCGGTGGCCGCGCCGTGGTGGTCATCGGCCCCTATGAGCATCATTCCAACATCCTTCCCTGGCGCGAAAGCGGTGCCGTGGTCATCGAGATCCCCGAGGCTGCGACCGGCGGGCCCGACCTGCCCGCGCTGGAGGCGGTGCTGGCGGATCAGGCGGGGGCCGATCTGCTGGTGGGCAGCTTTTCGGCGGCCTCGAACGTGACCGGGATCCTGACCGACACGGATGCGGTGACCCGCATCCTGCGCGCGCATGGCGCGGTGGCGATCTGGGATTATGGCGCCGCCGCGCCCTATGTCCCGATGTCGATGCAGGCGGGAACGGATGCGGCCAAGGACGCCATCGTGTTCTCTCCGCACAAGTTTCCGGGCGGGCCGGGGGCATCGGGGGTGCTGGTCGTCCGCGACGCGATCGCGCGCCGGGCGACGCCGACGCTGCCGGGCGGCGGCACGGTCAGCTTCGTGTCGCCCTGGGGGCATGCCTATGCGTCCTCGCTGTCGGCGCGCGAGGAGGGGGGCACGCCCAACGTCATCGGCGACATCCGCGTGGCTTTGGCCATGATCGCGAAGGAGGCCCTGGGTCAGGATGTCATCACCACCCGCGGGCGCGTCCTGCGGGACCGGGCGCTGGCCGCATGGCGGGGCAACCCGGCCATCCAGGTGATGGCCCCCGATGCGCCGGCCGAAAGCCTGCCGATCCTGTCCTTCCGCATTCGCGACGGGCGGGGCGGGCTGGTCCATCACCAGCTGTTCACACGCATGCTGTCCGACATCCATGGCGTGCAGGCCCGCGGCGGCTGCGCCTGCGCGGGCAGCTATGCCCACCGGCTGCTAGGGATCGACCGGGTGCAGTCGGACGCCCTGTTCGCCCGCATCGCGCAAGGAGCGGACACCGAGAAGCCGGGCTGGGTGCGGCTGAACTTCTCGGTGCTGCTGGACGATGCCAAGGCCGACCGGATCATCGCGGCGGTCGATGACCTCGCGCGGAACGCCGCGCGGTGGGCCGGGCTGTATCAGGTCGACCCCGCAACCTCGCGGTTCACCCTGCGGCCCGACGCGTCACTGGCCCGCATCGCATAGGCGGGGTGCAACCAGGCCGCATCTGTGTTTCGATGGCGATGCATCGCAATCGAAGGTCCGCCATGATCCCGCCCGACATCGTCAGACCCCTGTGCCTTGGCATCGCGGGCACCATCCTGTGGGGTGGCTTTGCCGCGGTCCAGGGGGTGGCGGAACCTTGGGATGCCGGCCTCTACTGGACGCTGGCCTATCCGGCGCTGCTGCTGGCATCGGGGCTTGCGGGAGCGTGGCTTGTGCGGCGTGCGTGGCTGGCCGGGCTGATGCTGACGATGGCACAGCTGCCCGCGATGCTGCTGTGGTCGCGGGGCGACGGGATGGTCCCCTTCGCGGTGGCCCTGCTGACAGCACTGGCCGTGCCGGCCATGCTGGCGGCGGGGCTGGGCGGCAGGATGGCGCGTCATGGCTGATCGCGGTTCGGTGCTGCAGACGCCGGACGGGCGTTACATCGTCGTGCGGGGACGGTTGTGGCGGGCATCCGATCCGTGCCTGGACCCGGACACGCGCGCCCGTCATGTCGCGGCCTTGATGGATGCGCGACGGGCGGTCAAGGCGGCCAAGGCATCGGATGATGCGACGGCACTGGCCGAAGCACGCCGCGCCGTGGATGCGGCCAAGATTCTACTGGGCGAACGCGGCCCGGTCTGGTGGACGGATGGGGCCCCCGATCTGGGACGACACATGGTCCACAACACCCCCTATGCCGCCTGGTTCAAGGCTCTGGACGACAAGACGCCCTAGTCGTCCGGCCCGAAACCATCCGGGACCCGGCGACCGGGGACATAGGTCAGGCCGGCATCCTCGATCAGGTCCTGGGCCATGGAGTCGGCATTCAGCGGTGCATTCTGGACATGTTGCCAGATCGCGCGGACGGCGGGCAGCATCTGCGGTTCGGACAGGGCACGGGCGGTGTGCATCCAGATCGCCAGCCCGTCACTGCTGTCATATTCGCGCGCCTTGCGCAGGGCCGCGATCCGCGTGACGGCGCCCGACACGAACCGTTTGTGCGCGGCGGGGGGCCAGTCTGAGAGGCTGTTCAGGTCTTGGCCGTCGGCCAGATGGAAGGCCTGCCAGAACCATGCGGCGGCGGCCTGGCTCTCGACGAAATGCGGCTTGGCGTCTGCCAGCCTGTCGGCCAAAGCCTGCGCCTCGTCGATGAGGACGGTCTTGGCCTTGTCGGCCTTCCAGCTGCTGAACGACATGGCGCCCCCTTTTCAACATGACGACGCCGCCATGATCGCATGGCGGCATCGGATCGCAAGGATGATCAGTTCGCAGGTGCCGCCTGCGCAGGCGCAGGAGCGGGGGTGGCCGGCGCGGGCGTCGCGGGCGCGGCCTCCGGTTCGGCGGGCGTCGGCGCCGGCGTTTCGGCCGGCGTTTCGATCCGGTCCGTGTCGATCGGTTCGGGGATCACCGTGCCATCGGCCGCAGCCACGCGCCAGACCGTGTTGCCGGCATCATCCGCAACCAGCAGCGCGCCGGTCCCGTCGATGCCCAGGCCCACGGGACGTCCATGCACTTTGCCGTCGACCAGAAAACCGGTCACGACATCCTGCATCATCCCGTCCGGACGGCCGTCGGCGAAGGGGACATAGGACACCTTGTAGCCGTTGAACTCGTCCCGGTTCCAGCTGCCGCGCTGACCGACAAAGGCACCGTTCGCGAAGGCGTCGGGCATCGCTGCGCCATTGGTGAAGAC
>NZ_JAKEKV010000004.1:0-296487 GCF_040148865.1 Paracoccus sp. NFXS7 | reverse complement strand
GACGCCTGAAGGACTGGCGACGGGTCGCTACACGCTACGACCGATGCCCGAAGGTATTCCTATCCGCCGTCGCCCTCGCAGCAACCGTCATGTTCTGGCTATGAAACGAGAACGAGTCCTGACCCTAACAATTCCTAAAGAAACCTTGCTCCACCGCGCGCTGCGGCAGGGCTTTTGGCAACACACCTCAAGGTTGTGTGAAGGTGACCGCGTGGCAAACGCAAAGGATCAGCCCCATGACCGCAGTCTCGAACGTGATCGTTTTTCGCCCCCGCCCGACGAATCAGGGCCTGCGCCGTCCCGGAACGCTGATCCGGGCCGCCCGCGAAGGTCAGAAGACCTGGAAGCGCGATCGCGACCTGCCCCGCCTGCTGCGCAGCGACCGCTGCCCCGCGCCAGGCGCCGTCCTGTCCCGCCTGCGGGCCGAGGAGCAGATCCAGAACGACATGCGCGTGACCCAGGCCGCCGAATACGACCTGCGCCGCCACGTCCTGCTGGTCATCGCCATCCTGGCAGAGATGCGTGCCGCGATCGACGCCGCACCGATGCCGGCCACGGCCATCGCGCTGTGACCATCAGCGCTTCTTGATCAGGGAACCCAGAACGCCCCGGACCAGCGCCTGCCCGGTCCGGGTACCCAACTGCCGGGCAAGGCTCTTGCCAAAGGTCTGCACGATGCTGTCGGACCGCCCGCGCGGCGCAGCCTTCTCGCGTGCCGGCGCCTGATATGGTCGCCCCCGTCCCGCACCGGCGGGCATGTCGAACAACCCGTCGTCATCCTTCTTCACACTGGCCGCCTGGGCTGCGGCCTGGGTCTTGCGTGCCAGCATCTCGTGCGCGGAATCGCGATCCAGGGCGGTGTCGTATTTCGGCCCCATCGGGGACGTGGCCCGGATCGCCGCGCGCTCCTGATCCGTGATCGGGCCGACCTGACTGAACGGCGGTCGGATCAGCGTCCGCTGCGCGATGCCCGGCACACCCTTCGGCTGCAGGAAAGAGGTCACGGCCTCGCCCGTCCCCACCTGCTGGATCGTCTCGGCGATGTCGAAATCGGGGTTGGTCCGATAGTTCTGCGCCGCATCGCGCAAGGCTTTCTGATCCTTGGCAGTGAACGCACGCAGCGCGTGCTGAACCCGGTTGCCCAATTGGCCAAGCACCGATTCGGGAATGTCGGCGGGGTTCTGGGTGACGAACCAGATGCTGACGCCTTTCGACCGGATCAATCGTGCCACCCGCTCGACCTTTTCGATCAGGGCCTTCGGCGCGTCGTCGAACAGCAGATGCGCCTCGTCAAAGAAGAACGCGACGCGGGGCTTGTCCGGATCGCCCACCTCGGGCAACTGCTCGAACAGCTCCGACAACAGCCACAGCAGGAATGTCGCGTACAGGCGAGGTGCGTTCATCAGGCGCTCTGCCGACAGGATGCTGATGACGCCGCGCCCGTCCGCGTCCTGACGGATGATATCGGTCAGGGACAGCGCCGGCTCTCCGAACAGGTTCGCGCCGCCCTCGGTCTCCAGCACCAGCAGCGCGCGCTGGATCGCACCTACGCTGGCGGTGCTGACATTGCCATAGCGCGTCGACAGGTCGGCGGCGTTCTGTCCGACCCAGACAAGCATCGACTGCAGGTCCTTGAGGTCCAGAAGCGGCAGCCCCTCCTCGTCGGCGACGCGGAAGGCGATCGCCATGACGCCCTCCTGCGCTTCCGTCAGGTCCAGCAGGCGCGACAGCAGCAGCGGTCCCATCTCGGCCGGCGTGGTGCGGACGGGATGGCCCTGTTGGCCCCAGACATCCCAGAACGTTACCGGATAGGATGCATAGGTCAGATCGATCCCGATCTGACCGGCCCTGGCAAGGAAAGGCTCGTGCAGCTTGCCTTGATCCGATCCCGCCTTGGCCAGCCCCGCCAGGTCGCCCTTCACATCCGCCAGGAACACCGGAACGCCCGCCGCCGACAGGCTTTCGGCCAGGGTCTGCAGGGTGACGGTCTTGCCCGTCCCCGTCGCACCCGCGACCAGCCCGTGTCGGTTTGCCAGCTTCAGCAGCATCGTCTCGGGGGTCGCGTATCCGGCGCCGGCGCCGCCCACGAAGATCGTTCCCGCATCCAGGTCCAGAACCGAGGCCATCGCATCCCCCACCAACAAATTGCGCAACGCACGCCTTGAAAAGACAATTTTAACGCTTTCATGGCAAGGTGAAGTTGTCCGGATCGCAGCCGTGACCCGGACCTTCCTCCCTGTTGGACTGCCGCGCCCTCGGGCGCGGCTTTTTTATGTGATCGGGGGAAAATCCATTGACCGTTGACGGATCACGCCAACGCGATTAGCGTGCGTCTCAATGATGACCGGCCAGTCCGGCAGGGAGAATAACGCAACGCGTCGGGGGCCGTGGTGGAAGCCACGGCCTTTCGCGTCAATTCATGACGCGTGTCCGGTCGGTTCGGTTCCCACGCAACTTCTTCAATGCGCAATCCTGTGCGATGTCCCGACCTCAAGGGTTGGTGACAGATCGTGTCGTGGCAGGGGACTGACAAGGCCCCGGCGCCGTGCTAGATCAGCCGCAATGCGTTGAGCAAAAGAAAGAAAGATTGATGTTCATCAAACATTCGCACGCGCTGTTGGCCGCCCTCGCCCTGATCACCGGGCCCGCATTTGCCCAGGACACCCCTGCGCCGGCCACGCCCGAAACGCCCGCGGCGGAAGCCCCCGCCGCCGATGCGCCCGCGACCGCCGCACCGGCCGCAGATGCCCCTGCCGCAGACGCGCCGGCCACCGCACCTGCCGATGCAGAGACGCCAGCCGCGCCCGCCGATGCCCCTGCGGCCGAGAACGCGCCCGCGGGTCAGCCCGCGCGCGATCCGAACGGACCTGGCAGCTATTACGCCAAGTCCGAGCATGGCGATTGGACCATCCGCTGCATCCGCGCCGATCAGGGCAAGGATCCGTGCGAGATGTACAAGCTGCTGACCGATGCCGACGACAACCCGGTTGCCGAACTGACCATGGTTCCCCTGTCGAACGGCGACGTCGCCGCCGGCGCTACCCTTGTCGCACCGCTGGAGACGGACCTGATCGACGGCCTGGGCTTCCAGATCGGATCGGGCGAGATGCGCGGCTATCCGTTCAGCTTCTGCGCGCCGGTCGGCTGCGTCGCGCGCCTTGGCTTCACCAATCAGGAACTGGCAAGCATGAAGGCCGGCAGCACTGCAGCTGTGCAGCTGCTGCCCTTCGGCGGCGACCCGGATTCGCCGGTCCAGCTGAGCATGTCGCTGACCGGCTTCACCGCCGCGTTCGATGAACTGGCCGCCTATGCCGCCGCACCCGCGCCCGCCCCGGCCGCCGATGCAGAACCGGCAGAGGATGCCCCCGCCGAGGACGCACCGGCCGAGTGATCGCCCCTGCCATCGCATGAACGGAAAAGGCCGCGTCCCCTGGACGTGGCCTTTTTCATGTGTCCCGCATGACGATCAGACGCGGCGCAGGGCCATGACCGCGTTCAGTCCGCCAAAGGCGAAGGCATTGGACAGGACGGCATCGACCCGCGCCTCACGGGCCTCGTTGGGAACGACGTCCAGCGCACATTCGGGGTCGGCCTCCTGATAGCCGATCGTGGGCGCGATCACCCCGTCGCGCAGCGCCATGATGCATGCCAGCAGTTCGACCGCGCCGGTGCCGCCGATCAGATGGCCGTGCATCGACTTGGTCGACGACATCATCAGCCGGTCCGCGTGATGGCCAAAGGCATGGGCCACCGCCGCACATTCCGTCTTGTCATTCGCGGCGGTGCCCGTTCCGTGGGCATTGATATAGCCGATATCCTCGCGGTTCAGGCCGGCATCGACCATCGCCCCGGTGATCGCGCGCTCGGCCCCTTGGGCCGATGGCATGACGATGTCCTGCGCATCCGACGACATGGCAAAGCCCACGACCTCGGCCAGGATCTCGGCGCCACGCGCCCGGGCGTGTTCGAAATCCTCGAAGACGAAGACGCCCGCGCCTTCGCCCTGGACCATGCCGTTGCGGTTGGCGCTGAAGGGGCGGCAGGCGTCCTTGGACATCACGCGCAGCCCCTCCCATGCCTTGACGCCGCCAAAGCACAGCATCGCATCGGACCCGCCCGACAGCATGACGTCGGCCGCGCCCGACCGCACCATCTGGAACGCCAGGCCCATCGCATGATTGCTGCTGGCGCAGGCGGTGGCGACGGTGAAGGCGGGGCCGCGCAGGCCGAACTCCATGCTGACATGGCTGGCCGCGGCATTGTTCATCAGCTTGGGGACCACGAAGGGATGGACGCGGTTCTTCCCCTCCTCATAGACGGCGCGATAGTTCTCGTCCCACGTATTCAGCCCACCGCCGGCCGTGCCCAGGATGACCCCCGACCGCAGGCCAAGCGCACCCTGAAAGTGCAGGCCCGACTGCTCGACCGCCTGCTTGGCGGCCAGCAGGGTGAACTGGGTGAACTTGTCATAGAGCAGGATCTGCTGGCGGTTGAAATAGGTCTCGGGCGTCCAGTCGTGGACCTGTCCGCCGATCTGGATCGACAAGCGATCGACATCGCGAAAATCCAGCTGCGTGATCCCGCAGCGGCCCTCGCGGAACGCCTCCAGGGTGGTGGCGACATCGTGGCCAAGCGCGTTGATCGTGCCGGCGCCGGTGATCACCACACGGCGCAGCCCGCCGCGGCCGGTCGTCTCGGCCGCAGGCCGGATCGCGGGTGCCGCGCGGCCTGCGTCGATCAGCGCCTCGTCCACGGGGGCGGTCATTCCGCCTTTTCCGCGACCAGCCGATGCACCGCGGCGATGATCGTGCCCATGTTCGAGATGTCGAAGTCGGACTTCTCGGGCTCGTTCGCGTTGAACGGGATCGAGATGTCGAACTCTTCCTCGATGGCAAAGATCGACTCGACCAGGCCCAGGCTGTCGATGCCCAGTTCGGCGGGGGTCGCGTCATCGGTGATCTGGTCAGGTTCCAGCATCGCCTGTTCCGCGATGATGGCCCGAATGCGCTGCGTGATGTCGTCTGTCATGTCGCCTCCTGTTCAGCCCTTTTCCAACAGGCGTGTAACGGTTTCCTGAAGCTTGGACAGCTGTTGTGCGAAACGCGGCAGCCGCCGCATGGCCTTCTGGATCTCCAGCTGGGTCTCCATCTTGACCGCAGGGTTGCCCAGGATCACCCTGCCTGCCGGCACGCGGGTGAAGATCTTGGCGGCACCGCCCGCGATGACGTCGTCCCCGATCTGGATGTTGTCGTTGACGCCCACCTGCCCGGCCAGCACGACCCTGTCGCCGATCACCGACGATCCGGCGACGCCCACCTGGCTGCACAGCAGGCAGTCACGGCCCACGACGACGTTGTGGCCCAGCATCACCAGGTTGTCGATCTTGGTGCCGTCGCCCACGCGGGTCGACCGGATCGTGCCGCGGTCGATGGTGGCGTTCGCGCCGATCTCGACGTCGTGACCCAGCTCGACCGCGCCAAGCGAATGGATGCGCGTCCAGTGCTGCTGGTTGACCGCGGCACGGGCGCCCAGGGTGCGGCGGATTTCCTCGATCCCCGACTCCTCGGGGGTGACGAAGGAAAACCCGTCGCCGCCGATGGACGCGCCCGGCTGCACGATCAGACGGTCGCCCGCGGTCACGTCATGGCCGATCCGCACGCCCGGATGGATCAGCGCGTGATCGCCGATGCGGGCGCCGCGACCGATGCTGACATGCGCCCCGATGCGGGCGCCCTGCCCGATCCGCACATGCGCGCCGATGACGACAAAGGGCGCGATGGCCGCGCCGTCGCCGATCGTGGCCGTGGGGTCGATGACCGCAGTCGGATGGATGCCCGGCGCGATGTCCGGGCCGCGGTCGAAAGCCCGCGTCAGACCGGCCATGACCAGTCGCGGGCGGGGGGCAAAGATGGCGGCCTTCAGGCCATAAGCCTCGGGGTCCATCCCTTCGGCCAGGATAGCGATGCTGCCGGGCTTCAACGCCTCGGCGTATTTGGGCGCCATGGCCATGGCCAGCGTGCCGCCATCCGCTTTTACCGGACCGACCGCCGCGGGTTCCGCCGCACCCGTCACGCGGATCGACTGGTCGCCCCAGCATTGCGCGTCCAGAGCCCGCGCCAGCTCACCCATCGTCAGGACCATGGCCCCCCCTTTCGCGCAAGGACTTAGCCTGTTTGCAAGGCTGCTTCCAGTGCCCGCGTTCCGGGGCGGGTCACAACCCCGGGTTCAGGTCCGCGACCATGGCGGGCGCCGCCGCGCCAAAGCCCTGGGCCTGCAGCGCCTCCCAGATGCGAGCGTCGCGGCCATAGATGTCGTCGAACAGCCGGATGCGCCCATCCGGGCCGGGCCAGGCGGTGAAATAGACCAGATGCACGGGAACCGGCGGCGTCAGCTTCAGCCAGGTCTCGCGTTCCCGGTCGCGGGCGCGCTGGAACATGGCAGCCGGATCGTCGGTTTGGCGGGACAGCAGCGCGCGGGCCAGATCGACCGGATCACCGATGCGGATGCAGCCATTCGATTCCGCCCGTACCCGGTTCGCAAACAGGTGCTTGGACGGCGTGTCGTGCAGATAGATGTTCCAGGGGTTGGGGAAGATGAACTTGACCACGCCAAGGGCATTGTCGTCGCTTGGCTTCTGGCGCAGCCTGAACGGAAAGCTGGCGGCGCTATAGCGGCCAAAGTCGATGCCGTCCCGCGCCAGCACCCGCCCCGCGCCATCCACCACGTCCAGATGCGACAGCGCATGACGGTTCGCCTGCAGGCGGGGCAGATAGTCTCGAACGGCGATGGACCGCGGCACGTTCCAGCTAGGATTGACCACGACATTGGCCATCATCTCGGAAAACTCTGGCGTGCGCATCTCGGGCGTGTCCTTGCCCATGACGCTGCGGGTGCGGAACACCTCGGCTCCGTCTTCCACGATGGTCGTGCTGAATTCAGGGATGTTCACCCAGACATGGCGGCTGTCCAGATCCTCGGACGCCATCCAGCGCATCCGCTCCATCGCCACCAGGATCGCGCGCTGCCGCGCGTCCTGTCCGGTGCCGCCATCGCCGTTCAGCGCCGCGATGGTCCGCGGGCCCGCGACGCCGTCATCCGGCAGGCCGGCCGCACGCTGATAATCGGCGACCGCACGCGCAAGGGCATCGTCATACAGCGTGGCATCCGGCGCATCGGCGGCAAACCCGATGGCCACCAGGCGCGTGCGCAGGTCGGCGATCGCCGCGGCCCTTTGGCCGGGCCGCCAGACACCGGTCGCGATACGCGGCAGGCCTTGTGGGACGGCTAGGTCGGCCGGCCCGGACAGCGCCTGTTGCAGCGCAAGATAGGCCGGATGGTCCGGTCCGGCCCCGGCAAGGACCGCCGCAGGATCCGCCGCCGCCTCGAACCGCGCCAGCAGCGGGACCACCGCGGTCCGCACGGGCTGTCGCTTGATCTCGGGGTCGACGCGCGTCGGGTTCAGCACGCCGCCGGTCAGATCGCGCAGCAGGCGTGACAGGGCATGAGCATGGGCGATCTCGGCCGCAAGGCCTTCGGTCGCCGTCAGGCGGTCGGGCTGGTATCGCGCGACGGGGATGCCATGGCGCGGGGCGTTCCCGATCGCGTCCCGCAAGGCGAGTCGCCGGGCCTCTCCCTCGGGGCCAAGGAAGATCGGGCGCAACCCGTTGCTGCCATAGAACGAGGCAAGATCGGCGTCGTCCGACACTGCCAGCGCCAAGGCCATCTGTTGCGGCGTGAAATCCAGCCGTGGCGCCGCGGCCACGCTCACGGCAGCGAGAGGTTCGCGTGCGCCGGACGCAACGGGAAACCAGCCGACGACCCCTGCCAGTGTCAGCGCCAGCACGCCCCGGACCACTCGAACCGCCATCTGAACCTCCGAAATTCTGCCCGTATTGTCCCATGGCCGCCGTGCGCGCGCCACACCCCACGCGTTTGTTTGTGCAGTGGAAAAGTAGTGGTTGCCAAAACGCCACAGCGCCGCCGCCGATGTGCAACATTACCCGTTTTAGGCGAAATCTTGCCGAAATTCGGGTTAGGATCGGCCATCCCGGCAGAATCCGTTTCGTCGCGCACGCGCTTTTGACATATTGTTAATCAGGTCGGGGATAAACCACGACAGGCCGCGACGTGTCGCCGGCTTAAAAAAACGAAGCAGGACAGGCGATCTGACATGACAATGGACATTATCTCCCGTCGCGGCATCTTGGGTGTGTTCGCGGCAACCAGTGTTGCGGCGACCCCGGTGATGGCGAATGCCTTCGGATTTTTGCGCGGCAATGCGGGCGACATGCGGCGGGTCAAGATGTACAACGGCCGGACCGGCGAGAGCATCGACACGGTCTATTGGGTCGACGGAAAATACATCCGCGAGGCCCTGAACGAGATCAACGTGTTCATGCGCGACTGGCGCACCGGCGAGGTGATCGGCATCGACCCGCGGATGATCGACGTGGCGGCCGCGTCCTCGCGCCTGCTGCAGACCAACGAACCCTACATGATGCTGTCGGGATACCGCTCGCCCCGCACCAACGCGATGCTGCGGCGCCAGTCCAGCGGCGTGGCGCAGAACTCGCTGCACCTGACGGGCAAGGCGGCCGACCTGCGGTTAAAGTCGCGCTCGGTCGGGCAGATGTACCAAGCTGCCGTGGCCTGCCGCGCCGGTGGCGTGGGACGCTACAGCCGGTCGAACTTCGTGCACATGGATTGCGGTCCCGTCCGCACCTGGGGCAGCTGATTTCAGACGACCTTTTCGCAAGGCGCAAACGCCCTCTGCCACCCGCAGACGGCGTTTTCCGCATTTTTCGGGCTTGCCGCCGCAACGCTGGCTTGCGACGCTGGCCGGAACAACAAGACAAGATCGGACCTGCATGAGCCCCCTCGAGACGCGCCGTTTCAAAACCGCCAAGAAAATCCAGGCCGCAGCCATCGAACTGGCCGTCCGCGACGGTCTTCCCAATGTCACGACCGAGGCGATCGCTCGACATGCGGGCATCAGCACGCGGACCTTCTTCAACTATTATCCCTACAAGGAGGCGGCCCTGATGGGTCCGCCGCCCGACTATCCGCCCGAGGCGTCCGAGATCTTCATCGCGGGCAAGGGTCGCCTGATCGAGGATCTGGGCCTGCTGATCGAGGCGCATCTGGCCCGATATCTGAACGAACGCGAGCTGATCGGGGCGATGCTGGCCCTGTCCGACAAGGACCCCAAGCTGGAGGCGCTGCGCAACAGCGCCATGCTGGCGCGCCGCGCGCAGATGCGTACGCTGCTGCATCGGCGGATGCCCGGGTCGGACGAACGCGTGATCGAGATCCTGGCCGCCGCGATCATCGCCGCGACGAACGCCGCGACCAAGGATTGGGTGTCGGGCGCGCGCGAGGATTTCATCGCCGCAGCGCATGAGAACCTGTCGCTGATCCTGACGGCGGCCGAAATGCTGGACAAGCCCAGCTAGGGCGTCAGCAGCTTTCGGTACAGATCGTCCAGGAATGCCGCGCCCTCGGCCACGGGGTCGCGGCCGTCGCCCAGAACGGCGCGGACCTGCGTCTCGAAATCGGCATAGTGCTGGGTCATCGACCAGATCGAGAAGATCAGGTGGCGCGGCTCGACCCGCGCCAGCAGCCCTTGGTCCATCCATCCTTCCAGAACCGCGACCGTCCGGTCGACGATCTGTCGCAGATCGCCGCCCAGGATTTCGGTCAGATGCGGCGCGCCCTGCAGGATCTCGTGGGCGAATAGGCGGCTTTCGCGGGGATAGTCCTGCGACATGGACAGCTTGGCCTGCACATAGCGCAGCACCTCGGCCAGCGGCTCTCCGTCGGGGTCGATCTGGCGCATCGGCGCCAGCCACATCTCCAGCAGGGTCGTCAGCAGCGCCTTGTGGATTTCGTCCTTGGAGCCGAAATAGTACAGCACGTTCGGCTTGGACAGGCCCGCCGCCCGCGCGATCTGGTCGATTGTCGCGCCACGCAATCCGTTGGCCGAAAACGCCTCCAACGCCCCGTTCAGGATCAGCTCCCTGTTTTTCTGCTGAATCCGGGTCATCTGGGGCATGCTGGTCTCTGTCATCGAAGCTCCGGCTCTGGCATGATCCGATTTTGGGCAGATCGGTCGGAATTGTCATCCGGCTTGTCAGGACGCTTGACTGCCCCCTGCCCCGTGCTAGCCTGATCCTGACCGTTTGGTCAATAATCCGTGAGGACGATGCCCATGCCGCTTGACCGCAAGCCCGCCCCGAATGACCTGCGCGCCTTCTGGATGCCCTATACCGCGAACCGTCAGTTCAAGTCGGCGCCGCGGATGTTGGTTGCGTCCAAGGACATGCATTACACGGCCGCAGACGGTCGCCAGATCCTGGACGGGACGGCAGGCCTGTGGTGCTGCAACGCCGGCCACTGCCGCCCCAGGATCACCGAGGCCGTGCAGGCCCAGGTCGGAGAGCTGGATTATGCCCCCGCATTCCAGATGGGCCATCCGCTGGCGTTCGAGCTGGCCAACCGCATCGTGGACATCGCGCCCGACGGGATGGACCATGTCTTCTACACGAATTCGGGCAGCGAGGCCGTCGATACCGCGCTGAAGATCGCGCTGGCCTATCACCGGGCGCGGGGCGACGCGGCCCGCACGCGGTTGATCGGGCGCGAGCGGGGCTATCACGGCGTGGGCTTCGGCGGAATCTCGGTCGGGGGCATCGTGAACAACCGCCGCCATTTCGGCACCTTGCTGGCGGGCGTCGACCACATGCCCCACACCCATCTGCCCGAGAACGTCTTCACCAAGGGGCAGCCGGAGCATGGCGCCAACCTGGCCGACGAGCTGGAGCGCATCGTGGCCCTGCACGGAGCCGAGACGATCGCCGCCGTCATCGTCGAGCCGATGGCCGGGTCGACCGGCGTCCTGATACCGCCCAAGGGCTATCTGGAAAAGCTGCGCGCGATCACGAAAAAGCACGGCATCCTGCTGATCTTCGACGAGGTGATCACCGGTTTCGGGCGCCTGGGCAGCCCCTTCGCGGCCCAGCATTTCGGCGTTGTCCCCGACATGATCACCTGCGCCAAGGGCCTGACCAACGGCGTGATCCCGATGGGCGCGGTCCTGGCCACCGCGGAGATCTATGACGCGTTCATGCAGGGCCCCGAGCACATCATCGAACTGTTCCACGGCTATACCTATTCCGGGAACCCGATCAGCTGCGCGGCGGCCATCGCAACCCTGGACACCTATGCCGAGGAAGGTCTGCTGACGCGCGCCGCGTCGCTGGAGACCTATTGGCAAGAGGCGATCCACGGGCTGCGGGACCATCCGAACGTGATCGACATCCGCAACATGGGCCTGATCGGCGCCGTGGAGTTGGCGCCGATCGAGGGTCAGCCGGGCAAGCGCGCCTTCGACATCTTCGTGCGCGCGTTCGAGGCCGGCATCCTGATCCGTGTGACGGGCGACATCATCGCCATGTCGCCGCCCCTGATCATCAGCGAGGCGCAGATCGATCATCTGATCGGCACGCTTGGCGAGGTGCTGAAGACCGCCGCGTAAGCGGCCAAACCCATCCAGCCGACCCCGCGACAGAACGGGGCGGCCCGACAGGAAGGACTGCGAATGAGCGACGCAAGTGGCGTGATGACGGCTGCGAACATGACCGTCGATGGCGACCGGCTGTGGGACAGTCTGGACCAGATGGCCCAGATCGGCCCCGGCATCGCGGGGGGCTGCAACCGCCAGACTCTGACCGATGCCGATGCCGAGGGACGTAGCCTTTTCCAGCGCTGGTGCGAAGAAGCCGGCATGACGATGGGCGTCGACCGGATGGGCAGCATGTTCATGCGCCATGAGGGGGTCGAGCCAGATTTGGACCCCGTCTATATCGGCAGCCACCTGGACACGCAGCCGACCGGCGGGCGCTATGACGGGGTGCTGGGCGTCCTTGCCGGGCTGGAGGTGATCCGGTCGATCCGGGACCTGGGCATCCGCACGCGCCGCCCCATCGTGGTGACGAACTGGACCAACGAGGAAGGCGCGCGTTTCGCGCCCGCCATGTTGGCGTCGGGCGTCTTTGCGGGCGTCTTGACAGAGGATTACGCCAACAGCCGGCAGGATGCCGATGGCAAGCGTTTCGGCGACGAGTTGGACAGGATCGGCTGGCGCGGAACCGAAGCGCCGGGCGACCGCAAGATCCACGCGATGTTCGAACTGCATATCGAACAGGGCCCGATCCTTGAGGCAGAGGGCAAGCAGATCGGCGTGGTCACCCATGGCCAGGGGCTGTGGTGGCTGCAGGTGACGCTGACCGGCAAGGATGCCCATACGGGCAGCACGCCCATGGCGATGCGCGTGAATGCGGGCCTTGGCATGGCGCGGATCATAGAGGCGGTGCATCGCATCGCGATGGACCACCAGCCGGATGCGGTCGGCGCCGTCGGCCAAGCCAACCTTTTCCCGAACAGCCGCAATGTCATTCCGGGAAAGGCGGTGTTCTGCATCGATTTCCGGTCGCCAGATCTGGAGAAGCTGACGTCGATGCGGTCGAGGTTGGAAGAGGAGGCCGCTGAAATTGCCGCGGAACTGGGGCTGGGGATCGAGATCGAGCCGGTCGGGCATTTCGACCCGGTGACCTTTGATCCCGACCTGGTCGGCAAGGTGCGCGGCGCGGCCGAGAAGCTGGGATATAGCCACATGGATATCGTGTCGGGCGCGGGGCATGACGCCTGCTGGATTGCCAAGGTTGCGCCGACAGTGATGATCATGTGCCCCTGCGAAGGCGGGCTGAGCCACAACGAGGCCGAGGCGATCACGCCGGACTGGGCGCGTGCGGGATGCGACGTGCTGCTGCACGCGGTGCTGGACGCCGCCGAGATCGTCCGCTGACGCGGACCGTGGCCGGGGGTTTCACCCCCGGACCCCCAGGGTATTTGGACAAAGAAGAAGAGGGATGCCATGAGCACGGTCATCAGGGGCGGAACCATCGTCACGGCAGATCTGAGCTATCAGGCCGACGTGCTGATCGAGGGGGGGCGTATTGCCGCGATCGGTCAGGGGCTGGTCGGTGACACCGTCCTGGACGCGGGCGGCTGCCTGGTCATGCCGGGCGGGATCGACCCGCACACGCATCTGGAGATGCCCTTCATGGGCACCTATTCGGCCGACGATTTCGAGAGCGGGACGCGGGCGGCACTGGCGGGAGGCACGACGATGGTCGTGGATTTCGCGCTGCCGTCGCCGGGCCAGGGACTGCTGGATGCGCTGCAGATGTGGGACAACAAGTCCGGGCGCGCGCATTGCGATTACAGCTATCACATGGCGGTCACGTGGTGGGGCCAGCAGGTGTTCGAAGAGATGCAGGCGGTCGTAGACCGCGGCATCACCAGCTTCAAGCATTTCATGGCCTACAAGGGCGCGCTGATGGTGAATGACGACGAGTTGTTCGCGTCGTTTCGTCGGGTGGGCGATCTGGGCGGCGTGGCGATGGTCCATGCCGAGAACGGCGATGTCGTGGCAGAACTGTCCGCACGACTGCTGGCTGAGGGGAACACCGGCCCCGAGGCCCACGCCTATTCCCGCCCGCCCCAGGTCGAGGGCGAGGCCACGAACCGCGCGATCATGGTGGCCGACATGGCGGGTGTGCCGCTATATGTGGTCCATGTTAGCTGCGAGGACAGCCATGAGGCGATCCGCCGGGCTCGCGCCCAAGGCAAGCGGGTCTGGGGCGAGCCGCTGATCCAGCACCTGACACTGGACGAATCCGAGTATTTCAACGAGGATTGGGATCATGCCGCACGCCGGGTCATGTCGCCGCCGTTCCGCAACAAGCAGCATCAGGACAGCCTGTGGGCCGGTCTGCAGTCGGGCAGCCTGTCGGTCGTGGCGACCGACCATTGCGCCTTCACAACCGATCAGAAACGCACCGGCATCGGCGATTTCACCAAGATCCCGAACGGCACCGGGGGCCTTGAGGATCGGATGCCGATGCTGTGGACGCATGGTGTCGGCACGGGGCGGCTGACGCCGAACGAGTTCGTGGCCGTCACCTCGACCAACATCGCCAAGATCCTGGGGATGTACCCGAAAAAGGGCGCGGTCCTGGTCGGCAGCGACGCGGACCTGGTGGTCTGGGACCCCGAGGCGACCAAGACGATCACCGCCGGTGCCCAGCAATCGGCGATTGATTACAACGTGTTCGAGGGGCAGACCGTCAAAGGCCTGCCGCGGTTCACCCTGACCCGCGGCGTCGTCGCGGTGACCGAAGGCAAGGTCGACAGCCGCGAGGGGCACGGCGAATTCGTGGCCCGCGAGCCGCGCGGTCAGGTGAACCGCGCGCTGTCCGCCTGGAAGGACCTGACCGCGCCGCGCCCGGTCCAGCGCGGCGGCATTCCCGCAAGCGGGGTGTGACTTGACCGTCATCGAGGCAAGCGGCGTCAGCCTGACCTTCCAGACCGCCGACGGGCCGGTGCACGCCCTCAAGGACGTGGACCTGTCCATCGCGCCCGGCGAATTCGTCAGCTTCATCGGGCCGTCGGGATGCGGCAAGACCACGTTCCTGCGCAGCATCGCCGCGCTGGAGACGCCCACCGACGGCACCCTGCGCGTCAACGGGATGGAGCCGGACGCGGCCCGACGGGCGCGCGCCTATGGGTACGTGTTCCAGGCGCCGGGGCTTTATCCGTGGCGAACGATCGCGGGGAACATCGCTCTGCCGCTGGAGATCATGGGGTTTTCCAAGGCTGATCGCGCGGAACGCATCGCCCGGGTCATGGACCTGGTCGAACTGTCGGGCTTTGGCGGCAAGTTTCCGTGGCAGCTGTCGGGCGGCATGCAGCAACGCGCCAGCATCGCCCGCGCGCTGGCCTTCGACGCCGACATCCTGCTGATGGACGAACCCTTCGGCGCCTTGGACGAGATCGTGCGCGACCGCCTGAACGAGGCGCTGCTGGCCCTGTGGCGCAAGACCGGCAAGACCATCGGCTTTGTCACGCATTCGATTCCCGAGGCGGTCTATCTGTCGACCAAGATCGTCGTCATGTCGCCGCGTCCGGGCCGCATCACCCGCGTGATCGAAAGCACCCTGCCCCCGGACCGTCCGCTGGACATCCGCGACACCCCCGAGTTCATCGCCCTGGCCCATGAGGTCCGCGAGGGGCTGCGCGACGGGCACAGCCATGACTAGGGGGCGGCTTGTGCCCGTGATGACGGTGCTGCTGGCCATCGTCGCCGTCTGGTACCTGGCCGCGATCCGCATGAACGCCCAGTGGGAGCGTGACCAGGCCGCCCGGGCCGAGGTGACGCTGACCCTGCCCGACCTTGTCGCGCGCACCCTGGTGCAGGAACGCCCCGTGCTGCCCGCCCCCCACCAGGTGGCCGTCGGCCTGTGGGAGGGGGTGGCCGGTCAGGCCATCACCTCGCGCCGCAGCCTGGTCTGGCATGCTTGGGTGACCCTGTCCGCGACGCTGGCGGGCTTTGCCATCGGCACCGGCGCGGGCATCCTGCTGGCGGTCGGCATCGTCCACAGCCGCAGCATGGACCAGTCGGTCATGCCCTGGGCCGTGGCCAGCCAGACCGTTCCGATCCTGGCCATCGCGCCGATGGTCATCGTGGTCCTGTCCAGCATGGGTGTCACGGGTCTTTTGCCCAAGGCGATCATCGCCGCATGGCTGTCGTTCTTTCCGGTGCTGGTCGGCATGGTCAAGGGCCTGCGCACCCCCGATGCGATGCAGCTGGACCAAATGCGCAGCTGGAGCGCCAGCAACGCCCAGGTCTTCTGGCGGCTGCGGCTGCCGTCGTCGCTGCCCTACCTGTTCGCCAGCCTCAAGGTCGCGATCGCCGCGGCGCTGGTCGGCACCATCGTGGGCGAACTGCCCGCCGGGGCGACCGCGGGCCTGGGCGCGCGCCTGCTGTCGGGCAGCTATTACGGCCAGACCGTCCAGATCTGGTCGGCGCTGTTCGTCGCGGCCCTGCTGGCCGCGGGCCTTGTGGCCATCGTCGGATGGCTGGAGCGACGCACCCTCAGCCGCATGGGGTTGGCACGATGACAGAGCTGCGCCTTGGTCGGACCTATTGGTTCCTGCAGAACATCCAGGCGGTCGCGGGGGGCATCGTCGCCTTGGTCGCCGCGCATTGGCTGGCGCCGACGGCCGCGCCGCTGGTGGCGGTGTGGCTGATCGCGTGGCTGTTCAACGCCTGGCTGGCCGGGTTCGACACGCCCGCCACGCGCGCCGTCGTGCCGATCATCTTTGGCGGCACGATCATCCTGCTGTGGGAGATGGCGGTCCGCGCCTATGCGATCCCGACCGTGATCCTGCCCGCACCCAGCCAGATCGCGGCCAGTTTCGCGGCCAATACCGGCATTCTGTGGGCCGACTTCGTCCAGACGATCCTTAAGGGGGCGCTGACCGGCTGGCTGATCGGTGCGGCGGCGGCGGTCCTGACCGCCATCGCCATCGACCGCAGCCCCTTCCTGCAGCGCGGGCTGCTGCCCATCGGCAATTTCGTCGCCGCCCTGCCCATCGTCGGCATCGCCCCGATCCTGGTCATGTGGTTCGGCTTCGACTGGCAGTCCAAGGCCGCGGTCGTGGTGGTGATGGTCTTCTTCCCGATCCTGGTGAACATGGTCGCGGGCCTGCGCGCCACCGATGCGATGCAGCGCGACCTGATGGCCAGCTGGGCGGCCCCCTATGGCGCGGCGCTGTGGAAGCTGCGCCTGCCCGCCGCGATGCCCTTTCTGTTCAACGGGTTGAAGATCACCACCACGCTGGCCCTGATCGGGGCGATCGTTGCCGAATTCTTCGGCAGCCCGACGCGCGGCATGGGTTTCCGCATCTCGACCGCGGTGGGACGTCTGGACCTGCCGCTGGTCTGGGCCGAAATTGTCGTGGCGGCGCTGGCGGGAACGCTGTTCTATGGCATCGTTGCGCTGATCGAAAAGAAGGTGACGTTCTGGCACCCGTCGCAGCGCAACTAACCGGGGCCGCATCCCCATCCGGGGCGGATCCCACCAACAGGAGAGACGGGAAATGACAAGACTGATGACCGGGGCCGCGGCCCTTGCGCTGATGGCCGGAGGGGCGCAGGCGGGCGATCTGACACTGCAGCTGAAATGGGTCACGCAGGCCCAGTTCGCGGGCTATTACGTCGCGCAGGAAAAGGGTTTCTATGAGGAAGAGGGCGTCAACCTGACCATCCTGCCGGGCGGTCCTGACATCGCCCCGACCCAGGTCCTGGCCGGCGGCGGCGCGGACGTGATCGTCGAATGGATGCCTGCGGCGCTGGCCGCGCGCGAAAAGGGCCTGCCGATGGTGAACATCGCCCAGCCCTTCAAGGCGTCGGGCATGATGCTGACCTGTCTGAAGGAAAGCGGCATCAGCGATCCGGCGACCGATTTCGCGGGCAAGACGCTGGGCGTCTGGTTCGCGGGCAACGAATACCCGTTCCTGTCCTGGATGAACACGCTTGGCCTGTCGACCGAGGGCGGCCCCGAGGGTGTGACCGTGCTGAAGCAGGGCTTCAACGTCGATCCCCTACTGCAGAAACAGGCGGCCTGCATCAGCACGATGACCTACAACGAGTACTGGCAGGTGATCGACGCCGGCATCGCCGAGAGCGACCTGGTGACCTTCAAGTACGAGGATCAGGGCGTGGCCACCCTTGAGGACGGCCTCTATGTACTGGAGGAGACGCTGGAGGACAGCGAGAAGGTGACCGACCTGGTGGGCTTTGTCCGCGCCAGCATGCGCGGCTGGCAATACGCGGCCGAGAACCCCGAGGAGGCCGCCCAGATCGTCCTGGACAACGACGAGACCGGCGCGCAGACCCTGGAGCATCAGACCCGCATGATGACCGAGATCGCCAAGCTGCTGGAAGGTTCGGACGGCACCCTGGCCGAGGCCGATTACCAGCGCACCGTCGATATCCTGCTGTCGGGCGGGTCCGACCCGGTGATCCAGGCCGCCCCCGAAGGGGCGTGGGTGTCGACCATCACCGACCGCGCCTTCGACTGAACGACGGTCGGGCCGCCCCATCGGGCGGCCCGCCTTATTCTGCGGGCTGCGCCGCCGTGCGTCGCGCCTGCCTGCGGACGCGCCTGCGTCCGTCCCATGCCAACAGCGTCGGCGTCAGGATCAGCGTGACCGCCGTTGCAAGTACCAGCCCCCCTGCGATCCCCGTCGACAGCTGGATCCAGAACTGGCCCGAAGGCGCGCCCAGGAACAGGTCGCGGCCGGTGAAATCGATGGTCATGCCCAGCACCATCGGCACCAGGCCGATGACCGTCGTGCCGGCCGTCAACAGCACCGGACGCACCCGTTCCGACGCCGCACGCCGCGCCGCGCGGTCCGGATCGTCGCCGGCCCCGCGATATTCGTTATAGGCGTCGATCAGCACGATGTTGTTGTTCACCACGACGCCCGCCAGGGCCATGATGCCGATGCCGCTCATCACGATCGAGAATGCTTCCTGCCGGACCATCAGCCCCAGGAACACCCCCGAGATCGAGAACACGATCGCCGTCAGCACCAGCAGCGCCTGATAAAAGCTGTTCATCTGGATCAGCAGGATGGTGAACATCAGAAAGATCGCTGCGACGAACGCCCCCATCAGAAAGGTCATCGCCTCCTGCTGGTCCTCGATCTCTCCTCCGAACGTGACCTCGACGTCGTCGGGCAGATCGGCTTGGTCGATGCTGGCTTGGATGAGCGCCAGCTCGGCCTGCAGCGTGGCGCCCGGGGCCAGGTCCGCGGTCAGGGTCTGGGTCTCTCTGGCGGCGATGCGGGTGATGGCAGAGGGTGCAGGCGCCGGGATCATCTGCACCATGTTGGAAATGGGCACCTGCGCGCCGGACGGACCTGCGACACGCAATGACGACAGGTTCTCCAGATTGCGCTGATCGGACGGATAGCGCAGGGCGATGTCGACCTCGTCATCGGCGAAATCGGGCAGGTAGGTGCCCAGGTTCACGCCCGTCGTCAGCAGCTGGACCGCGGTGCCGATGGTGTTCATGTCGATGCCGAAGCGCGCCGATTCCTCTCGGTCGACGACCAGCCGGATCTCGGGGTTGGGGCGGGGCGTATCGTTGGCGATGTCCACGAAGCGGCCCTGCGCCTGCATCAGCTGTTCGATCTTGGCCGACGCCTGCTGCAGTGCCGGGCGGTTGGAGGCCGATATCTCGATCTGGACCGGGCGGGACGCACCGGGCCCGGATGCTGCGGCCTCGATCTGGATGCCCAGGCCCGGCACCTCCGCCGTGGCGGCGCGCAGCTGGTCGATCACCTCGGTCGAGGGGGCGCGGGTGCGCCAGTCGGTGAACTCGACCTGGATCTGGCCGATCACGTCGCTGGAGAGGCTGGAGCGGACACGCTCCTCGACGCTGCCGATGGTGCGGGAATAGACGCGCTCGATGCCCTCGAAACCCAGGACCTGTTCCTCGATCAGGCGCACCAGTCGGTCGCTCTCCTGGACGGAGAGGTTGCCGTTCGCAGTGATCTGGACCTGCGCGCGCTCGGCGTCGGTCTCGGGAAAGAACTCGACCCCGCGGTTCAGGTGCGAATAGGCATAGAGGATCACCAGCACCGTCAGGATCGACAGTCCCAACGTGGCGCCTGGCCGCGCGATGGTCCAGATCGACAGGCGCGCCATCGCGCCGGACGTGTCGTCAGCATCGGGTTCGGGCGGCAGCGCCTGCCCCCCGCCCACGACGCTGCCCGTCACCGGCACGAAGACCAGCGCCATCAGCAGCGACATCAGCAGCGTGGCGATCATCGTGGCGGGCAGATAAAACATGAACTGCCCGGCCAGCCCCGGCCAGAACAGCAGCGGAAAGAAGACTGCCAGCGTGGTCGCGGTGGACGAGGTGATCGGCCAGGCCATCCGCTGCGCCGCCAGCAGATAGGCCTCGGCCTTGCCGTGGCCCTTGGCAATCAGGCGCTCGCCCATCTCGACCACCACGATGGCGCCGTCGACCAGCATGCCGACCACCAGGATCAGCGCGAACAGCACGATCACGTTCAGCGTGAAGCCAAGCGCCCAGATGATCAGGATGCCGCCCAGGAACGATCCGGGGATGGCCACCGCCACCAGCAGCGATGCGCGCAGGCCCAGAAACAGCACCGTGACCAGCATCACCAGAACGACTGCCGCGATCACGTTGTTCTGCAGGTCCGACAGAAGGGTGCGCATCTCCTTGGACTGGTCGTTCATGAAGACGACGCCGACCTGTTCGGGCCAGTCGGCGCGGGTCTGCGCCACCACGTTGCGGACCGCGGCGACGGTGTCGATCACGTTCGCGCCCACCGTCTTGCGCACGTCGATGGCCAGGGCGGGCTGTCCGTCGATGCGGGCAAAGCTGACCGGGTCCTTGAACGTCTGGCGCACCTCGGCCACGTCCTGGACGCGCAGCACGGTGGCCCCGTCGACCAGGACCGGGATCGACATGATCTCGTCCAGGCGGACGACGGTGCCGGGGATCGACACCCCGATGCGGCCCGCCCCGGTATCGAAAGACCCCGCCGCGATCAGCTGGTTGTTGGCCTGGATCGCCTGCGACAGTTGCCCCGGAGAGATGCCATAGGTCTCCAGCGCCAGCGGATCGATCAGGATCTCCAGCTGGTCCTCGCGCTCTCCGGTCAGGTCGGCCTGCAGGACGCCGCTGACGGTCTCGATCTCGTCGCTCAGCGCGCGGCCAAGGCGGATCAGCTCGCGTTCCGGGACGGGGCCGGACAGCGCCACCGTCAGGATCGGGAACAGCGCCATGTCGATCTCGCGCACGAAGGGGCCGTCGGCCTCAGGCGGAATGTCCGGCCCCGCGTCGTCGACGGCATCCTTGACCGACTGCAACGCCTGCGCCTGATCGAAGCCGGGGCGGAACTCCAATGTGACCGAGGCGAAACCCTCGCTGGCCACGGTCTCCATCCGCCGCAGCCCCTCCAGCGCGTTCACCTGCCGCTCGATCGGTTCGGCCAGCAGGGTGGCGGCATCCTCGGCGCTGACGCCGCTATAGGTGACGTTCACGATGAAGATCGGGATGTCGACCTCGGGCATCGATTCCTTGGGGATGGTGACATAGGCCGTAAAGCCCGCCAGCAGCAGGCCCACCATCACCATCATCACCGTGCGGGCGCGGGAAAAGCCCGCCGCGATGATCCCGTTCATGGTCCGGCCACGCCGTCGGCGGCCTCGGCCGCACCCAGCAGGGCGGCCGCGTCGGCCACCTCGCCATCGCCCACCACGCCGCGATACGCGTCGGGCGTGTCGCTGACGCGGGCCTGCTGTCCGTCGCTCAGCGCGCCCTGCGAGATGGTGACGACCCGCGCGCGGTCGTCCAGACCGGTGACCCAGATCGCCTCGGCACGGGCCTGCACGATATCGACCGGTGCGAAACGCAGGGTCCGATTATCGTCACCCACCACGAACACCCCGATCCGCCCGGCATCGTCCAGCCGGATCAGGGCCGGCGATAACCGGTGCGCCCGCACCCCGTCCATCTCCAGCGAGATCTGCGCGCTGAGGCCCGCGGGCACGGCGTTGTCGGCATTGGGGATCTCGACCTCGACGCGGAAGGTCCGCGTTTCGGCCGTGGCGACCGGCGCGATGAAGCGGACGCGACCCTCGGCCTCGCGCCCGCCCTGAAAGACGACCTGCGCGGATTGGCCAAGCGCGACCGAGGTGATCTCGGACTGGCGGACCTCGATCTGGGCGATCAGGGGATCGTTGCGCACGATCTCAAGGACCTCTCCGCCGGCATCCACGAAGCTGCCCAGTTCGGCCATGACGTTGCTGACGGTGCCGCTGATCGGGGCGGTCAGACGGGTGTTCTGCAGTTCCAGCTGGGCCGCGCGCAGTTCGGCCCGGGCCGATTCCAGCTGTGCGAAGCGCGACTGCAGCTCCGCCTCCGAGGTCACGCCCCGTTCCCGCAACTGCCGCGCGGCGTCATAGTCGCGCTCGGCCGACCCCACGGCCGCATCGGCGCGCGCCACGCCGGCTTCGCGGTCGTCGGCCGACAGCAGCGCCAATTGCTCGCCCTGTTCGGCGACGTGGCCCTGGCGCACGACCTCCTCGACGATCCCTGCGGTGCGCGCCCGCAGGATCGACGTCTGGTCCGGGACGACATTCCCGAACAGCACCGTCCGCGGCACGATCTCCTCGGCGACGGACATGCTGGCCGCGACATGGGGAACCGCCACCTCGACCGGGGCGGCCTCGGCGGGGGGTTCACGGTTCAGCATGCCGCCACCGATCCAGAAGGCCAGAAAGCCCAGGATCGCCAGAAAGGCGAGCGTCGAGGAGGACAGGTACCGCGTCATCGTCAATCCATGTCAGGGGCCCCGCCCCGGCCATGGCACCGGGCGGTCTTGTCATCCTAGATGGTTTCTTGGGACGCGCAGGTCAACAGTCGTGACCCTTGTCCCCTGCGTCAAGGCGTCCGCCCTGGCCGAGACCCATGCCCGCCCCCGCGCGTTCCCCCGCCGGAACCACGGTCGGAGAGGATTGATGACACGATGCGCAGCAGCGATCCTGATCGCCTTGGCGCACCCTGCCTGGGCGGGCTGACCAGTATCTAGAAAACGAACGGACCGGCGCGCAATTGCCGCGTGATCGACCGGTCGCCGCCGGACGAGGGCAGTTGGGCCGATCTGTCCTGCCCCGGCGTTGGGGGATAGTCCTATCTGCTGCGCCAGACCGACGGCCGCGAGGCGGTGACCTATGGCCATTGCCGCTGGGCCGGGCATGCCGACATTCGGTGCCTTCGGCCAAGCGGGGCCAACCGGGGAATGGCGCATGGCACAGGTCGGCAGCCGGTCAGTCCCCGTCGCGGCTATCCAGCACTTTCACCTGGCCGTTGCCGATGGCAGGTGAAGCACGCGATCCTGGTCGTCTCCAAGGTCGGTCAGCCAACTAACCGCGCCGCCTGCATGATGGGCTACGTGTCCGCCCATGATGATGCGGCGGCGAACCGACGCGCCCGCCGGATCGCCGACAGCGCCGCGACGCATAATTGCGCCCATGGCCGCCCGGTGGTGGAGCCGTCTGCCCCAAGTTCCGCCGTGTTGACGGTTTCGGACAAGGTCTGCACAAAACAGGTGACAGGACATACCTTATGCGTGTCAAATAGCACATAATGCAATCATGACGGGAGCTCCTGATGTCGGCATCTGGTCCCTACGGTCGTTGCGGGGTGCTGACCTTGGCGCTGCTGACGGCTGCTTGTGCATCGGCCCCGACCGGGCCGGCATCGACGATCGACGTCCAGGCCTCGGCGCCCGGTCCTGCCACCTGCCCTGCCACGACGGCGGACCAGCAGGCGGCCGGGGTGCGGGCGACCAACGCGCTCCGGCAGCGATCCGGCCTGCCCCCGGTGCAGGCGAACGATCTGCTGGCGCGCGCCGCGGCACGGCATGCCTGCGACATGGCGCAACGCGGCCGCATGACCCATGCGGGCAGCCGCAGCTCGGGCCCGTCGCAGCGGGTCAAGGCGCTTGGCTATGCGCCCACCGTCACGGCAGAAAACATCGCCGCGGGGCCCTTCGGCCTGGATCGGGTTCTGGCGGAATGGAACGCCTCTGCGGGCCATGTCTCGAACACCATGATCCCGCAGGTCAGCAACTTCGGCATCGGGCAGGCGCTTGGCGCGAATGGGCGCACGCGTTACTGGGCGGCGGTCTATGCGGCGCCACGCGGCAGATAGGGGCGATGCCTGTCCTGACCGGAAAGACAGGTTAGCAAATTGAACAAATGACCTATATAAGGCTTCGATAGTATCGGAGTCAGTATCATGTTTCGCCTGTCCCTCTGCGCCATCCTGGCGCTGTCCGCCTGCGCCGCCCCGAAGGACCCCTGCGCCGATCTGTGCATGAGCGCCTTCGTCGAGTACGAGCCAGGCTTCGAGCCCTGATCGCCCCGAAACGGCGGTGATGCCGCCGACGTGTCTATCCTTTTTTCTGCAAAGGCGTATCGTTTCCACCCGCCGGTCCACGGCGGCTATTGGAGAAACGAACATGGCCAAGGGCATGGACAAACGCAAACGCGACGAGAAGAAGCCGAAGAAGCAGAAGCCCAAGACGAACGCTTCGGCGCCCAGCACCAAGGATGTCGTCTCGGCGGCCGTTGCTGCCAAGGGCAAATGACCATCGCGGTGAGGCAGCGCGTCTGACGATGTCGATGGCTGATCATAAACGCGCGTGACGCATGGGCATGCCCGTGATGCGGGATGGGGATCAGCGGCGCTGCACCCATCTCCGGTGGTCCATGATGGCTGACTTCTGCCCCTCCATAGCGCCTCATTCCGCGACAATATCAATCGCCAGACGCGTAGGGCTGTGCCGATCATGAATAAAAGGCGGTCCAGATGGACCGCCTTTTTCACTTATGATCGCTTGGGGACCGCTTCAGATCATCCGCATTTGGAATGGCCGCAGCTGGGGCAGGTCATGCAGCCCTCGACCATGCGCATACCGTATTGACCGCAGCTGGAGCAGGCCGGGCCGCGCGGCGCCTCGCCCACGGCCATCACTTCGGCCTGCGGGTCGGACTTGAGGCCCAGCCCTTCGCCCGCCAGGAAGCCCGTCTCGATCAGGTGGCGTTCGATCACGCCGCCAATGGCCGCCAGGATCGAGGGGACATAGCGGCCCTGCATCCAGGCCCCGCCGCGCGGATCGAAGACCGCCTTCAGCTCCTCGACCACGAAGGACACGTCGCCCCCGCGGCGGAACACGGCGGAGACCATGCGCGTCAGCGCGACCGTCCAGGCATAATGCTCCATGTTCTTGGAGTTGATGAAGATCTCGAACGGGCGGCGGTGGTTGCCGTGGATGATGTCGTTGATCGTGATGTAGATCGCGTGCTCCGACCCCGGCCACTTCAGCTTGTATGTCGCGCCTTCCAGCGCCGCGGGACGGTCCAGCGGCTCGGTCAGATAGACGACATCCGCGCCCTTGTCGGCCTCCGGCGCCTTTTCGGTCGTTTCGCTGACGGACAGCACCGAGCCGGTCACGTCGTTCGGACGATAGGTCGTGCAGCCCTTGCAGCCCAGATCCCAGGCCGCCATGTAGACGTCCTTGAACGCCTCGAAGCTGATGTCCTCGGGGCAGTTGATGGTCTTCGAGATCGAGCTGTCGACCCATTCCTGCGCCGCGGCCTGCATGGCAACGTGGTCCTTGGGTGCCAGCGTCTGCGCGTTCACGAAGTAATCGGGCAGCGCCGCGTCGCCCTTCAGGTCGCGCCACATCTGCACTGCGTAATCGACGACCTCCTCCTCGGTCCGCGAACCGTCCTTCTGCAGGACCTTGCGCTTGTAGGCATAGGCGAAGACCGGCTCGATCCCCGACGACACGTTGCCCGCATAGAGGCTGATCGTGCCCGTCGGCGCGATCGAGGTCAGCAGGGCATTGCGGATGCCGTGCTTGGCGATCGCGTCGCGGACGTCGGCGTCCATCTTGGACATGAAGCCCGAGGCCAGGTATTTCTTGGCGTCGAACAGCGGGAAGGCGCCCTTCTCCTTGGCAAGCTCGACGGATGCCAGATAGGCAGACCGCGCGATGGCCTTCATCCAGACGCGGGTCTGCGCAACCGCGTCATCGGCGCCGTAGCGCAGGCCCAGCATCAGCAGCGCGTCCGCCAGACCGGTCACGCCCAGGCCGATGCGACGCTTGTTGCGGGCCTCCTCGGCCTGCGCGTCCAGCGGGAATTTCGATGCGTCGACCACGTTGTCCATCATCCGGACCGCCGTGCGGACAAGATCGTCCAGGCCTTCGGGGTCCAGTTCGGCCGTTTCGGTGAACGGGTTCTTGACCAGCCGGGCCAGGTTGATCGAGCCCAGCAGGCAGGCGCCATAGGGCGGCAGGGGCTGCTCGCCGCAGGGGTTGGTGGCCGCGATCGTCTCGACATAGGACAGGTTGTTGGCCTTGTTGATCCGGTCGATGAAGATCACGCCCGGCTCGGCGAAATCATAGGTCGCCTTCATGATCCGGTTCCACAGGTCCAGCGCCTGGACGGTGCTGTAGACCCGACCCTCGAACTTCAGGTCCCAAGGCGCATCGGCGCGCACGGCATCCATGAAATCGTCGGTGATCAGCACCGACAGGTTGAACATGCGCAGGCGCGCGCTGTCCTGCTTGGCCACGATGAACTGTTCCACATCAGGGTGGTCGCAGCGCATCGTCGCCATCATCGCGCCACGGCGCGAGCCGGCTGACATAATCGTGCGGCACATCGCGTCCCAGACATCCATGAAGGACAGCGGGCCCGACGCATCGGCCGCCACGCCCTTGACCACCGCGCCCCGCGGGCGGATCGTGCTGAAGTCGTAACCGATGCCGCCGCCCTGCTGCATGGTCAGCGCAGCCTCCTTCAGCATGTCGAAGATGCCGCCCATGCTGTCGGGGATGGTGCCCATGACGAAGCAGTTGAACAGCGTGACCGACCGGCCCGTTCCGGCACCGGCCAGAATGCGGCCCGCGGGCAGGTACTTGAAGTCCTCCAGCGCGGAATAGAACTTGTCCTCCCACTTGGCCGGGTCGCTTTCCACGCGCGCCAGGTCGCGCGCGACGCGACGCCAGCTGTCCTCGACCGACCCGTCGACGGCCTGCCCCTCGGAATCCTTCATCCGGTACTTCATGTCCCAGATCTGTTCGGCGATGGGGGCGGCAAAGCGGGTCATACGCTCATTCCTTGGTGGTTTGTTCAGGGTTGGACACCAGATATAGCGTCAAAACGCGGCTGGCAAGGTCTTGACAGGGGTCGGCCCGACGGTTTCAGGCAGGTGTGGCAAGACCGCGAAAATCGGCTTCTATCGCAGAATAGCATGCTGCCGAAAGGGTCTTGCGGCCGTTTCCTGCGACGGGAATCGGGGGGTGCAGCCGGACGGTCACATGCCCGTGGCGTCTTGCCGCAAGAATCGACAGCAGGTGCGGCCCCAGATCCATGTCCGCCCACCAGCCATAGAATCGCGGATCCCGCCCGGGCGGCGCGTGATAGGTCGCGCTGACCGGCTGGATCGCCAGACTGGCGGGCAGGTCGTCGGCCAGAAACCCCTGGAACAGGGTCGGCTTGAACGGCAGGACGCGGCGTCCGTCGCTGGACGTGCCTTCGGGGAAGAACAGCAGGCGATGCCCGGCGCGGATGCGTTCGGCGAATTCCACCGCCTGCGCGCGGGCCAGTTTCGGGTCGCGTGTCACGAAATGCGTGTCGGTCACGCGGGTCAGGATGTTGATGCCGGGCCAGCGGGCGACCTCGGCCTTGCTGACGAAGAAGACCGGCAGGGCGGCGTTCAGCGTCAGGATGTCCAGCCAGCTGGAATGGTTCGCCACGACCGCGCCGGGGCCTCGCAGGGGCGTCCCTTCGCGCCGCCAGCGCAGGCCGATGCAGGCCAGGACCAGACGGCAGACGATCTGGACATGCGGTCCGGTCCAGGGGCGGCGGCGGCCATGCACCAGTCGCTCGATCCCGCGCAGCGGCAGGATCAGCAGCACGCCCAGCATCAGCACCAGAACCGCCGGCACGCCGCGGCGGATCACCCGCAGCCAGTCGCGCAGCCCGCGCGGGGGGGCCGGCACAGGCGGTTCGGCATCGCGCCAGGTCGGGCTCATGTCGGCTGCCAGCGGCTTTCGTAGAACTGCTTGTGCTTGGCGGACATCGCGCCCGTGTCCATCAGCAGGAACACGTCGGTCGTGTTGAAGGCACGGTCGATGAACGCCCCCTCGCCCACCAGACCGCCAAGGCGCAGATAGGCCTTGATCAGCGCGGGCATCCCGACCAACGCCTCGCGCCGGTCCAGGCGGTCGGGGGCGATCAGGTCCATGGTCTGGAACCCGTCGGGCCGCGCGCGGGGCCGCAGGTCCGGCGGGGCCAGGTGATTGTGGTGCAGCCAGGACAGCGACGGCGCCAGCAGCGTCGGGTCTGTGCCGTGAAAGCTGGCCACGCCGAACAGGATCTGGATGCCGTGGTCCAGCACGTAATCGGCCAGCGCGTTCCACATCAGGAACATCGCCGCCCCGCCCCGGTGATCGGGATCGACACAGGACCGCCCCAGTTCCAGCAGCGGTCGGCCGCTGTCGCGCAGCGGGGCCAGGTCGTATTCGCCGTCGCAGTAGAACCGCCCGAAATCGGCCGCCACATCGCTGCGCAGCAGGCGATAGACGCCGACCACGTGATCCAGCGCCTCCGCGTCGCGGCGCGTGTCGATCAGGCACAGGTGGTCGACGACGGGGTCGAACTCGTCCCGTTCCAGCCGCGCGTCGTGATCGACCAGCGGGCCGGTGCCGCCCAGCTCCTCGACGAACACGCGATAGCGCAGGCGCTGTGCGGCCATCAGGTCGCGGGGCGTCGTGGCAAGGCGGATCTGGAAAAAGGCGGGGTCGGCGCGGTTCACGATGGCCTCGGTGCTTGGGCTGCGGCCTGTCTAGGAAAGCCGCGCGGCCAATGCAACACGTGCGGCCCAAGTTCCGCTTGCATCGCGCAACCTTCAGTTGCATCGTCGCGCAAGCAATATCAGGAGTTTACATGTCGCCCATGCGCAGGATCTGCAACGCCACGCGGCGTCCGTCGATGACCTGCTTGCCGGCCTCGGTAAAGTTCACGGTGATGCGGTCGCCGATCCGGGACTGGACCTGCCCCTCGCCCCATTCGGGCGCGCCGGGATGACGCACGATCATGCCGGGTTCAAGGATATCGTTCACCGCGAAAACTCCATTTCTCTGCACTTTGGAAGGTAATCATACATGACGGTCGATACAACGCGGATCGCTGCGGGCGATCTGGCCGCACTGCTGGGATCGCGGCTGTGCCATGACCTGGTGTCGCCCCTGGGGGCCATCGGCAACGGGGTCGAGCTGCTGGAGATGTCGCCCGATTTTCCGGGCCTGGCCCAATCCCCCGAACTGCGCCTGATCTCCGAAGCGGTGGGCGCGGCACGCGCGCGCATCCAGGCCTATCGCATGGCGTTCGGCATGGCGCAGGGCGAACAGCGGATCGGCCTGGCCGAGTTGCGCCGTCTGCTGGACGGGATCGCCGCACAGGGCCGCCTGACGATCACCCTGGACGCCGCAGGCGATTTCGCGCGGCCCGAGATCCGCATGTTGGTGCTGGCGGTGATGTGCATGGAAAGCGCGATGCCCTGGGGCGGCCGGGTGATCGTGCTGCGTGACGGCCCGCAATGGCGGCTGGTCGCGGAATGCGACCGCAGCAAGGTCGACCCGACCCTGTGGGGCTGGCTGGACGGCCCCCAACCCCGCACCCTGGCCCCGTCCGAGGTGCATTTCGCCCTGCTGGCCGAGGCCGCGCGGGCCGAGAACCGCCCCCTGCGCCATGAGTTCGACGACACCGGGGGCGAGATCGCGTTCTAGGCGCGGATCGTCCCGTCGCCCGTGACCAGGTACTTGAAGCTGGTCAACTGTTCCGCCCCCACAGGCCCGCGGGCATGCATCTTGCCCGTGGCGATGCCGATCTCGGCGCCCATGCCGAACTCTCCACCGTCCGCGAACTGGGTCGAGGCGTTGCGCATCAGGATCGCGCTGTCCAACCCGGCAAAGAACCGTTCGGCGGTCGCGTCATCCTCGGTCAGGATCGATTCGGTGTGCTGGCTGCCATGGCGGCGGATATGGGCGATGGCCTCCTCGACCCCGTCCACCAGCTTGGCGGCGATGATCATGTCCAGGAACTCGCACCCGAAATCGTCGGGCTTGGCCGGCACGGTGCCGGGGATGCGCGCCAGATCGCCATCCGCACGCACCTCGACCCCCGCCTCCAGCAGGTCACGGATCAGGACGTCGCCATGGCGATCATGGAACGCCCTGTCGATCAGCAGGCATTCGGCCGACCCGCAGACGCCTGTGCGCCGCGTCTTGGCGTTCAGCACCACGCGCCGCGCCTTTTCCAGATCGGCCGCAGCGTCGGCATAGATGTGGCAGATCCCCTCCAGATGCGCAAAGACCGGCACGCGGGCCTGGTCCTGCACCAGCCCGACCAGCCCCTTGCCGCCGCGCGGGATGATCACGTCGATCAGCCCCTGTGCGCCCAGCATGGCGCTGACCGCCGCGCGGTCGCGCGTGGGCACCATCTGGATGGCGGTTTCCGGCAGGCCCGCCGCGCGAAGACCCTCGACCATGCAGGCATGGATCGCGCTGCTGGAATGCAGGCTTTCCGAACCGCCGCGCAGGATCACCGCATTTCCGGACTTCAACGCCAGCGCCCCCGCATCGGCGGTCACGTTCGGCCGGCTTTCATAGATGACCCCGATCACGCCGATGGGCGTGCGCACGCGGCGGATATGCAGCCCCGTGGGCCGGTCCCATTCCGCGATGACCTGCCCCACCGGATCATCCTGTTCGGCAACCTCGCGCAGGCTTTGCGCGATCGCGGCGATGCGTGCGCCGTCCAGACGCAGCCGGTCCAGCATCGCATCCGACAGCCCCTTTTCGCGCGCGAAGTCCAGATCACGGGCGTTGGCCGCCAGGATATCAGGGGTACGGGCAGCGATGGCGTCGGCGGCGGACAGCAGGGCCATGCGTTTCGGTCCGGCTGGCGTCTGCGCCAGAACCACCGCGGCCTGTCGGGCGGCGGCGCCAAGGGCGTCGATCAGTTGCCGGGCTTGGACCATGTCCGTCATCGCTTCCTCCGATACGCAAAATCGACGCTGTCTTAGCGTGATCCTGCCGAGAAGGGGAAGGGAAGAAATGGCGCGGTTGACGGGGCTCGAACCCGCGACCCCCGGCGTGACAGGCCGGTACTCTAACCAACTGAGCTACAACCGCGCATTTCCTTCGGGCGAATGATGAGTTGTGGCGCGGTTGACGGGGCTCGAACCCGCGACCCCCGGCGTGACAGGCCGGTACTCTAACCAACTGAGCTACAACCGCCCAACTCATCCCCCGGACGATCGCCCGCCGGAGTAGGCCGGGGTTTACGCAGACCGCCGCGCGGCGTCAAGGGCGCGTTGAACGAATTTTGCCACATTCGGGCAAATCTTTGAAATGACGGTGCAAAGAACGCGAAAGGGGCGCCCGATGGGCGCCCCGATGAACCAAGCAACTTGTAAACAAACCGGGTGGGATCAGTCGCGGACGGTTTCCATGTCGAATTCCGGCAGCGCTTCCAGTTCTTCCTGGCTGTAGTTGGTCGCCAGAACCGTGTCGTCGCCGAACATCGCCATGTTCAGGACATCGCGGTCCAGCAGCACGGTGTGCGTGCCCATGCCCAGGAAGCCGCCGATGTCGGCGATATAGCCCATGACCTGACCATCCGGCGACATCACGATGTCGGACACAGTCGCGATCTCGTTCCAGTCACCCGGAACCGCATCGCCCGTTGCATCGGTCCATTCGGTGGTCGACGGCTGGTTGGTCGTATAGATGGCGCGGCCCTGCAGCCACGATGCGGTGATGCCCGGATTCTCGGCCGACAGCGTCACTTCCATGTCGCTCATGTCGGTCGCCATCTCGTCGGCGGGCATCGTCTCTGCGGGCATGGCATCCGCCGGCATCGTCTCTGCGGGCATGGTCTCTGCGGGCATGGTCTCTGCGGGCATGGTCTCTGCGGGCATCGTCTCGGCCGGCATGGCGTCGGTGGCCGGGGGCGTCGTCGCGTCCTGTGCGAACACCGGAGCCGCAAATGCCAGAGCAGCAGCCGTCGTCATCATGAGGGTTTTCATTCTAGATCTCCGCATCAATTCTTTGTTTCGATGATGTCTTTTCGTCATCTTCACGGCATCAACGCGGGCATTTCGAAGACCGTTCCCTAAACATTTGTATGATCTAGTCACGTGATCGTGGGTGACTGATCCGTCCTCCGCAGGCCGGTGCCGGAACGCCCGTGGTCATCGGCCCCGATATGGGCAGCCCTCGCAGCACGCGCGCCGCAAGCCAGCCGAAGGCCTGCGCCTCCAGCATGTCGCCGTTCAGACCGATCGCCTCGACCGGCCGGACGGGCACGGGCAACGCTGCTGTTAGCGCGTCCATGATGGCCGTATTGTGGCGCCCCCCGCCGCAGACCAGAACCTGCGCAGGCAGCGCGGGCAGCCACGCCATGCCTGCCGCAACCGATCCGGCCAGTGCCGACACCAGCGTCGCCGCCGCATCGGCATCGGACAGCGGGGCAACCGCGCTGGTCAAGCCGGCGAACTGATCGCGATCCAAGGATTTGGGGGCGGGTCGCCGGAACCACGGATCATCCAGGAACGCCGCGACGATGCCCTGATCGGCGGTGCCGCTGGCCGCCAGTGCGCCGCCTTCGTCCCGCGACTGACGGCGGCGCCGGCGCATCAGGTCGTTCAATGGCGCGTTCGCAGGCCCCGTGTCGAAGGCGACGCAGGCACCGGCGGTCTCGGGTGCGGGGGCCGTGGGGTCCACCCAGCTGATGTTGCCGACGCCGCCCAGGTTCAGGAACGCCACGGGGGCCGCGGGCAGGCGCCCCTGCCCCACGGCCCAGTTCGCGCAGGCCCAATGAAAGAACGGCACCAAAGGCGCGCCCTCGCCCCCCTGACGCACATCCTCGGACCGGAAATCCCAGACCACGGGGCGATCCGTCATGCGCGCCAGCGCCGCGCCGTCACCCGCCTGATGCGTGCCGCGCCCGCGCGGATCGTGGGCCAGCGTCTGGCCGTGAAACCCGATCAGCTGCGCATCTGGAAACTGCCGTGCCAGGTCGGCATGGGCCGCCTGGACCAGTTGCGCCAGCTCCGTCACCTCCGGCGCGTCGGGCCACAGGCCCAGCCCCGCATGAAGCACGGCCGATTCGTTGTCGCCGAACGCACGAAAGGCGCTGTCCCCAAAGCCGCCGATTCGCACCCCGTCGGTTTCGATCATCGCCGCGTCGACACCGTCCAGCGACGTGCCCGACATCATCCCCAAAGCCCGGATCATCGCTTTTCCTTCGCTGCTCCTGCCTGTATATCGCGCGGATACACAAGGATGAAGCCCATGACATACCAGCCCAAATCCGACTTCCTGCGCATCATGTCCGAACGCGGCTACCTGGCCGACTGCACGGATTACGCCGGGCTGGATCAGGCGCTGCTGGCAGGACCGATCACGGCCTATATCGGCTATGACGCGACGGCAGCCAGCCTGCATGTCGGGCACCTGCTGAACATCATGATGCTGCGCTGGTTCCAGAAGACCGGCAACAAGCCGCTGACCCTGATGGGCGGCGGCACGACCAAGGTCGGCGATCCGTCCTTCCGCAGCGACGAGCGCCCGCTTCTGGACGATGCCGCGATCCAGGCCAATATCGACGGGATGGGCCGGGTCTTCGCCCGCTATCTGGATTACGGCCCCGACGGGGCGGTCATGCTGAACAACGCCGAATGGCTGGACGGCCTGAACTACCTGACCTTCCTGCGCGACATCGGCCGGCATTTCAGCGTCAACCGAATGCTGTCCTTCGAATCGGTCAAGTCCCGGCTGGACCGGGAACAGTCGCTGAGCTTCCTGGAATTCAACTACATGATCCTGCAGGCCTACGACTTCCTGGAGCTGAACCGCCGCCACGGCTGTGTTCTGCAGATGGGCGGGTCGGACCAGTGGGGCAACATCGTCAACGGAATCGACCTGACGCGGCGGGTGGACGACCGGCAGGTCTGGGGCCTGACCTCTCCGCTGCTGACGACCAGCGACGGGCGCAAGATGGGCAAGTCGGCGGGCGGAGCGACCTGGCTGTCGGCGGACATGCTGTCGCCCTATGAGTTCTGGCAGTTCTGGCGCAACACAACCGATGCCGATGTGGGCCGGTTCCTGAAGCTGTACACCGAACTGCCGGTGGACGAATGCGACCGCATGACCGCGCTGCAGGGGTCCGAAATCAACGAGGCCAAGGTCCGTCTGGCTAACGAGGTGACGACCCTGTTGCATGGCGCCGATGCCGCCGCCAGTGCCGAGGCGACCGCGCGCAGCGTCTTTCAGGACGGCGGCGCGGGCGGCGATCTGGAGGTCGCGGTGCTGCCCGCCGATCAGGCGCAAGGCGTCACCATCGCGCAGGCCCTGGTCCAGTCGGGCATCGTCGCCAGCGGCAAGGAGGTCAAGCGACTGGTGGCCGAAGGCGGCCTGCGCGCCGACAACGCGCCTGTCACCGATCCGCAGATGCCCTTGGACCAGGCTGCACTGGAGCGCGGCATCAAGATCTCGGTCGGCAAGAAAAAGCATCGGATCCTGCGCATCGGCTGAGTTGTCCGCATTGCATGGCTGCCCTGCACCCGCCCTGACCTTGCGTCAGGGCGGTTTCATTTTGACTGGGCAGTCAATATCTGACGGTCACGGGAGGAAACGCCCTGATCGGAGAATGACAATGTCGAACCAGACCCAGAAGCCGCTGAGCATCGCGGACCGCAAGCGCAGCCAGCAGGCAGATGCCGCACTGGATCAGATGTACGGATACTATGCCCGCGAAGACGGCACCCGTCCCGTCGTCAGCGAACTGGACGCCCAGAAGGCTGCATAACACCGGAAAGATCGCCGGAAGCAAGGGGCCCATGCGGCCCCTTTTCCATGTCCGGACCGCGGAAGAACCGCGGCTGCCACCCGTCGCCTCTGCACGGGTTCGGTTGGGCGTCGCGGTGCGGCCCACCATGCGGTTCTGTCACAACTTGAAACGTCAGGCTGCGGAACGGTACTGAGATGGGCATGACAGTCGAAAAGGACACATCCCGATGATTGCGCAACCCGACGTGACGGTGCCGCCCAATATACGTCGCCTGGAGGACGGGCGGCTTGTGCTTGTCGGCGGAAATCACGGGGTCGCGCAGATGTTCGAACGCGGCAGTTCCACGGTGCCGGAGGAGCGCATCGAGATTTTCAGACGCAATCATCGCACGCGGAAGCAGTGGGCGGATGAGAACGGCTGCACCTATTCCCAATGGGTGTTTCCCGATCCGATTGTTCTGAACGCCGTCACGGCAGGGCTTGGGTATCGATCAATATTCGAACGCTCGATGCCATCTGACGCGCGGCCCAACGATCTGCTTTATCCGATCGACCATCTGTTCGGGCGGAATGATCGGCTGAGCATGACCGACAGTCACTACACTCCCGTCGCGAACATGCATCTGGCCGCCGACGTGGCTGAACGAACTTTGCATATCGATGCAAGCAAGGTTCTGGCTGATCTTACATCCAGCATGGGTCCGGACAGAGAATACGTGGGGGACCTGGGTACACAATGCACGCCGAAAATCAGCGAGATCAGGCGTTCGCCGATGGCACACCCCCAGATCACCTCGGCTGCCAATGGGGTTCAGGCCGGGAACATGGGAATCATGCACCTGATATCGTCCCCGAAATCGGTAACGCCGCGGACGCTAATGATCTTTGGCGACTCGTTCTTTCGCTCGCTGTTGACAGAGTTGGCACGTTACTGGCGCAAGATCGTCTTCTGCCGCACGCCGTTCTTTCATCAGGAGATGATGGCGGCGGTCAAGCCGGACGACGTTCTGTGCGGGCTGGCGGAACGCTATTTCGCCTCCACCCGGCCCGACACTGAACGACCGCACTTTCTTGCCTATCCGCTGATGCACGGCCGAAGCACCGCTCCCGATGCGATGTTCGCCACGCTTTGGGACGAGATGATCGATGCCAACGCCTTGGCATTGAACAGATGATCGTTTGATCGCGATAGGTTCTGAACAAAGATCGAGAGAATACCGCGTAAGCGGGCGCGCAACGCATCAATAGAATCGCGGTGTTCAGTGGTCGGGGCGATAGGATTCGAACCTACGGCCTACGGTTCCCAAAACCGTCGCGCTACCAGGCTGCGCTACGCCCCGACACCTGCGCTTTAGCGCAAGGGCGCGGTGGTGAAAAGCCCTAGCGGCACGGCCAAGCTGCGGTAGTGCGATCCAGCGCGGGATGAGCCAGCTGCTGGCCGGCGCCAAGGCCCAACCTTGCCGCCTCGCCTCCTGCGATTTCCAGGACCATCAGGCGGTCCGGCTGCGGATCGCCGACGGCGGCACCGGGGATCGGCGTTTCGTCCAAGGGGCGGGCGTTGCGGTGGATATGACGGATCACGCCGGTTTCGTCGAAAAAGATCAGGTCGAGCGGGATCAGCGTGTTACGCATCCAGAAACTGACCGGCTGGGGTTCGGGATAGACGAACAGCATTCCCTGTCCCGCAGGCAGGTTTCTGCGGAACATCAGGCCTTGGGCCCGTGATTCGGGTGTGTCGGCAACCTCGATCTGAAAGGACAGAGCCGTGTCGCCAGTTGTGCGAATCAGCGCCGCATCCGACCTGCATTGCGCATCGGCTGCCGGGACGATGGGTTGGGCCGCAAGCGGCGCAGCAAGCGCCAGCAACAGGGCGGCGGCAAGGCTACTCCGCAACATGGGGAAGCGAGTTGTGAAGCGATTCGGCCTGCGCCTTTTCGTCATGGGCCGTCTGCGCCGCATCCCATGCCGCGATCTGTGCCGCCATGAGGCCACGCGGGCCCTCGACGATGCGCAGGCAAAGCGCCTCCCCGATGGCAAGGTCTGCAAAACCGGAATGGCGCAGGACCTCGATATGGATGAAGACATCCTCGGAGTAACCGAAGATGTTGGCGAACCCGAAGCCCTTGGATTTGTCGAACCATTTCACGCGCGCCGGACGTAGCGGCAGGCTGTCGAGGTTCTCGATGATGTCGATGTCCAGGTCGGCGATGGGGGCCTGTCCGTCGGTGGCGGGTGGCTCGACCGAAACGACCTCTGCGGCTTGCACGCCGCGGCTGGTATGCTGCACAAGCACCTGCACGCGTGACTGATCAGCGACGGAACTGCGGCCGAAATTGCGCAACACGTTGCCATGCAACAGAATATCGCTGCCGCCGTTTTCGTCCAGAATGAAGCCATAGCCCTTCGAGGGGTCAAACCACTTGACCAACCCTGTCACCAGCTTGAGGCTGCCGTCTTCTGTCATCGCATTTCCGTATTCACGCTAGCCAATTGTCCTAGGACAGTAATGACCCCCTCCACTGACTACAACACAACAGTGGCTTGGAGGCGAGACTATGCCAACGAGGTTAACAAAAGTTGGTTCCGTTCCTGCGACGACATATCGCGGCGGGTCATGGATAGAGCCGTTCGACCGACCATCCGGCATCCGCGTCGCGGGTCCACCGGAACCGGTCGTGCAGGCGAAACGCGCCGTCCGCCCAGAATTCCAGATGCGACGGAGTGATGCGATAGCCCCCCCAGAACGGCGGCCGCGCGGGGCGCGGACCGTGGCGCAGCCCGGCCTTAGCGGCCTCGGCCACCAGCGTCGCGCGGGCATCCAGCGGTTGCGACTGGCGCGAGGCCCAAGCCCCCAACCTGCTCTGCAGCGCTCGGCTGTCGTAATAGGCGTCGGCCTGGGGTCCGTCCTCTCGGGTGACGGTGCCGCGCACGCGGATCTGCCGGTGCAGCGATTTCCAGTGCATCACGAAGGCCGCCTTGCCCGAGGCCTCGATCTGGCGGCCCTTGGCGCTGTCATAGTTGGTATAGAAGACGAAGGATCCGTCCAGCCCCTGCCCGTCGATATCCTTGAGCAGGACCATCCGCACATCCGGCAGCCCGTCTGCATCGACGCTGGCCAGCGCGATGGCATTCGGGTCATTGGGCTCGGACGCCCGCGCCTCTTCCAGCCAGACGCGGGCGATGTCGAACGGGTCGTCGCCCGCAAAGATTCCGGTCCGATCACTCATCGCGCATTCCTTGTGCTTGCTGCGACAGGACACTTGCCCTAATCACCTTTGAAACGGTTGAAAGCGTGAGGGACAGGACATGTCAAGCGAGCAGAGGCCCGGCCTGATGGCCGGCAAGCGCGGTCTCATCATGGGATTGGCCAACGACAAGTCGATTGCCTGGGGCATCGCCAAGGCCTTGGCGGCCGAGGGTGCGGAACTGGCGTTCAGCTATCAGGGCGATGCGCTGAAGAAGCGCGTCGATCCGCTGGCGGCGCAGCTGGGGTCGGACACGGTGCTGCCCTGCGACGTGTCGAACGAGGCATCGATCGATACCCTGTTCGCGGATCTGGGCGCGAAATGGGACGGGCTGGATTTCGTCGTCCATGCCATCGGCTTTTCGGACAAGGACCAGCTGCGCGGCCGCTATGCCGAGACGACACGCGACAACTTCCTGATGACGATGGATATTTCGGTCTATTCCTTCACCGCCGTCGCGCGCCGCGCGGCCGCGATGATGAAGGATGGCGGGTCGATGCTGACGCTGACCTATTACGGCGCCGAACGCGTCATGCCGCATTACAATGTGATGGGCGTCGCCAAGGCCGCGCTGGAAGCCTCGGTCCGCTATCTGGCCGAGGATTTCGGCAAGGACAACATCCGCGTCAACGCGATCAGCGCCGGTCCGATCAAGACGCTGGCCGCCAGCGGCATCGGCGACTTCCGCTACATCATGAAGTGGAACGAACTGAACTCTCCGCTGCGTCGCAATGTCACGCAGGAAGATGTCGGCAATTCCGCCCTGTACCTTCTGTCGCGCCTTGGTGCTGGCGTGACCGGCGAGACGCATCACGTCGATGCCGGCTATCACGTCGTGGGCATGAAGGCCGTCGACGCCCCCGACATCGCGACCGTCAAGAAGGACTGACGGACACGTAGCCCCGATGATCCAGATCACGGCCGAACAGATGGGCATCTTCGTGGCCACGCTGTCGGCCGCGATCCTGTCACCAGGCCCCGGCGTGATCGCCGTCAGCCAGGGCGCCTTTGCCCTGGGGCGCAGACGCGCGCTGACCTATGGGTGGGGCTTGGCGATCGGCGCGTCGGTCTGGTGCCTGGTCGCGCTGCTGGGGCTGACAGCCCTGTTCCGCGTCGCCCCCTGGACCCTGATCCTGCTGAAACTGTTGGGCGGGGCCTATCTGATCCGCATCGGAATCCTGATGTGGATCCATGCCCGCGACCCGATGCCCGACGCCGCGGCGGGCGGGATGAGCCTGTGGTCCGGCATGGCACTGAACCTGTCGAACCCGAAACCGGCGCTGTTTTACTCCGCCGTGCTGCTGTCAATCTTCCCCACAGCGCTGAGTGTCGCCGACAAGGGCGCCATCTATGCCGTGGCCTTGTCGGTCGAGCTGTTCTTCTATACCGCACTGGCCAGCCTGATGGCCCTGCCGCTGTTGCGGCGGCGCTATGCGGCCCTGAAATTCTGGATCGACCGGGGGGCCGGGCTGGCGATTGCCGCCCTTGGCCTGTCCCTGGTCCTGCGCCCGTGAAGGAGACAACGATGAACGACCGCCTGCCGCACGAAAAAGGCTTCCATGTCAGCTGGGACCAGCTGCACCGCGACGCGCGCGCCCTGGCATGGCGCATGGACGGCACCGAATGGCGGGCCGTGGTCGCCGTGACACGCGGCGGGCTTGTCCCCGCGATGATCGTCGCGCGGGAACTGGACATCCGGACCATCGACACGATCTCGATCCGCTCCTACAAGGGCGTCGGCACGGAAGCGGGCCAGGGCCAGCTGGAGGTCCTCAAGCGCCCCGACCCCGAATTGATGGGCGACGGCGAGGGCATCCTGGTCGTGGACGACCTGGTTGATTCGGGACGCACGCTGGAACTGATCCGCGAGATGTATCCCAAGGCGCACCTGGCCACCGTCTATGCCAAGCCCAAGGGCAAGCCGATGGTCGCCAGCTATGTGACCGAGGTCAGTCAGGACACCTGGATCTTCTTCCCATGGGACATGGCATTGCAGTACGTGCAACCTTTCCGCGGCGAAGACTGAAACGATATCAGGGGTTTGGCGAACCCCTGACATTTCTGTCACCGACAGGGCGGGAACCTGACGTGATGCCGGTGCATTAAGCACCCAATGGCGGGCTGCCCAAGCAACCCGCAAGGCACACACAGGAGACCAAAGACATGCGTAAGCTGCTTTTGACCACCACCCTTGCTCTGCCTCTGACCCTTGGCGCAGCCTTCGCGCAGGATACGGCGCCCGCCGCTGATCCCGCGATGGAGCCCGCCGAGACCGCCCCCATGACCGACTCCGGAACCGGGGACATGGCGACGGGTGACATGGCTACGGACGATATGGCCACCGAAGACGTCGATGAAGCCGCCGCTGCCGCATCCGCTGCAGAAAAGGTCGAGGTTCAGCAGGCTGAAAACGAATGGCGCATCGACTGGATCACCGGCGCCAGCGTGACGTCGCCTGATGGCACTGACATCGGCTCGATCAGCGACCTGATCGTCGATGGCGACACCGGCGAGATGAAGGCCGCGATCATCGGCGTGGGTGGTTTCCTCGGCATCGGCCAGAAGCAGATCGCCCTGCCGTGGGCTGACCTGACCATCAACTCGGACGCGCAGGAGATCACCAGTGATCTGACCCGCGAAGAGGCTGAGGCCGCACCCGAATACGTGTTCCGCGATCAGGAAGCCCCGGCCGGCGACATGATGAGCGACCCGGCCGCTGACCCGGCAGCCGCCCCTGCCGCGGACCCGATGGCTACCGGCACCGCGACCCCGCCCGCCGACACGATGGCGACCGAACCTGCAGGTGACATGGCGGCCGAACCCGCCGACGGTATGGCTGAACCCGGCGACACGATGGCGACCGAGCCGGCAGACACGATGGCAACGGAACCGGCCGACGGCACGACGACCGAGACCGCACCCGCCAACTGATCTGCGATCCTGACGAAAGAACGGCGGCCCTTTGGCCGCCGTTTTTCGTTGCGCTCAGCTGTTTCCGCGGACGAACCGCGACGCGCCTTCTGCGGCGCGCTGCAGGGCACGGCTTTTGTTAACCGTTTCCTCGAACTCCGCTTCGGGGTCGCTGTCGTAGACGACGCCCCCGCCAGCCTGAATATACAGCGCCTTGTCCTTGACCACGCCGGTGCGCAGCGCGATGCACATGTCCATCTCGCCATTGGCCGCGAAATAGCCGACTGCCCCGCCATAGACGCCCCGCTTTTCAGGCTCCAGCTCGTCGATGATCTGCATCGCGCGGACCTTGGGCGCGCCCGACACCGTCCCGGCAGGCAGGCCCGCCAACAGCGCGGACAGTGCGTCCTCGCCCTCCCGCAACTCTCCGACAACGTTGGACACGATGTGCATGACATGGCTATAGCGTTCGATCACGAACTGCTCGGTCGGGCGGACGGTGCCGGGTTTGGCCACGCGACCCACGTCGTTGCGGCCCAGATCCAACAGCATCAGGTGTTCGGCCAGTTCCTTCTGGTCGGACAGAAGATCGGCCTCCAGCGCACGATCCTGCGCCTCGTCCGCGCCGCGGGGCCGCGTTCCGGCGATGGGGCGGATCGTTACCTCTCCGTCGCGCAGGCGGACCAAGATCTCGGGGCTTGCACCGACGATCTGGAAACCGCCCATGTTCAGGAAGAACATGAAGGGCGACGGGTTGGTCCGCCGCAGGCTGCGGTAAAGCGCAAAGGGCGGCAGCGGAAAGTCCATCCGCCACCGCTGGCTGGGAACCACCTGAAAGATGTCGCCCGCGCGAATGTAATCCTTTGCGGTCTCGATCGCGGCCAGATAATCGGGCTTGGCGAAATTGGACACCGGCGCGCCGATCTGCGTGTCGTCGCCCATCACCCGCGGCTCTGACGGCTGCCGGTCAAGCGAGCGCAGCGCATCCATGACCCGTTCCGCCGCCCGCGCATAGGCCGCGCGCGCATTGTCGGTACCGTCATGCCAAGCCGGAGCACACAGGGTCACCTCCCCCTTCACGCCGTCCAGCACGGCCACGACCGACGGGCGCATCATCATCGCGTCCGGCAGGTCCAGCGGATCGGGATTTACATCCGGCAGATCTTCGACCAGCCGGATCATGTCATAGCCCAGATAGCCGAACAGGCCCGCCGCGACCGGCGGCACGCCCTCGGGCATCGCGTCGATCCGGCTTTCCGCGATCAGGGCCCGAAGGCTGTCCAGCGCCGGGCGGGTATCATCCTCGAAGTCCTGAGAGAACCGCGCCTGCCGGTTGATCCGCGCCTGACCGTCGCGGCATTCCCAAACCAGATCTGGCTTCATGCCGACGATCGAATAGCGGCCGCGCAGCTCTCCGCCCGTGACCGATTCCAGCATGAAGCTCTGCGGTGCGGCCTCGGCCAGCTTCAGCATCAGGCTGACCGGGGTGTCCAGGTCCGCGGCCAGCCGGATGGTCACCAGCTGGTTGCGACCTGCGGCCCATTCGGCCTCGAACTGCGGAAATTCCGGCGTCAGCTGCATCACTGGACCTGGGCGTTGATGGCGTTGATCGCGGACTGGTTCAATTCGACCGCGGACTGGCGCTGCGCATAGCGGGCGTAATAGTCGAACAGGTCGACCTGCAGCGACTGATCCAGACGCGACCGCACCCCGTCCAGCACCTGCGCGGCATCGGGCTGAGACAGGTCGGCATCGTTGATCTGGTCAAGCCGCACGACGAACACCCGGTCGCCCGCATCGACAACCTCGGCCTGACCGGGTTCGGTCACGGCAAAGGCCTGCGACAGCAGCTGCGGCGGCAGTCCGTCCATCCAGTCGCTGCGCGCCAGGCCGGTTTCGGTCGTCCACGCGGAGGCGTCGTCGGCCTGCGCCTCGTCCGGGGTCGCCTCGGTCTGGGCGACCTCGGCCAGGCTCAGATCGGCGGCCAGTTCCAGCAGCTGGCGCTGGACCTCGGCGCGGCGCCAATCGGCCAGAACCTCGTCGCGGACCTCTTCGAAGGGGCGCAGGGTCGGTGGAACGATCTCGTCCAAGCGCATCGCGAAGACGCCGCCATCCGCCAGTTCGGCCAGTTCGGGGAAATCGGTGCTTTCCATCTGGGCGGCGCGCTCGCGAAACGCCTCGTATCCCGCGATGCTGCCCTCGGCCGGCTCCGCGTCGGCGGTCCAGTCGATCTGGCCCAGTTCCAGCTCGGTATCCTCGGCCAGTTCCTCCAGCGTCGCGCCGCTTGCCAGCGCGTCCTCCAGATCCGCGATGCGGTCCTGGATCTGGCGCGCGGCCGCGGACAGCGCCGCCTCTCCGCGCAGGCCTTCGCGCGCTTCCTCGAAGGGAATGTCGACGGGGTCCAGGATCGCGTTCACCGAAAACAGCGCAGGGCCCAGATCGGTCTGCAGCGGGCCCACGACCCCCGGCTGGTCCAGCGCGAACACGGCCTCGGCCGCCGAACCCAGCTGCGCCTCGGTCACCTCGCCCAGATCGACGTCGTCCAGCGTCAGTCCGCGCTGCAGGACGAAGGATTCGAAGGGCGCGGTGTTGGCGTCGATCTGCTCGCGGGCGGCCTGCGCCTGCGCCTCGTCGGGAAAGACAAGCCGGCTGACCATCCGGCGCGCGGGGCGCTGGAACTGGTCGATGTTCAACTGATAGGTGTCGCGCAGCGCGGCCTCGTCCAGCTGCACCTCGGAGGACAGCATGTCGGGCGTCACCCAGGCATAGGTGATCGCGCGCGTCTCGGGCGCGGTGAAGCGGTCGCCATTGGCCGCATGCCAGGCGCGCAGCGTCGCGTCGTCGGGCTCGGCCACGGGGGCGGGCAACTCGTCCTCGGTCAGTTCGCGCCAGCTGAAATCGCGCGTCTCCAGCAGCCAGCGCGCGGTCTGGTCGACCATCGGCGCCGGCGCTGTCACGCCGCCCACGACGGCGCGCTGCAAAAGCAGGCGCGCCTCGTCGTCGCGCACGGTCGCCTCGAAATCGGCCTCGGTCAGGTTCTCGCGGCGCAGCACCTCGGCATAGGCGGCACGGTCGAACGACCCGTTCGGGCCCTGGAAGGCGCCCGCCTGCATGATCGTCTGCGCGACCTGCGCATCGCCCACCGACACGCCGATGGCGCGCGCCTGTTCCGCCAGCGCGGCCGCCGCGATCAGATTGGCCTGCACCGACTGCGCCAGCCCCATCTGCTGGGCCTGCTGCATGGTGATCTGCTGGCCGGTCTGCTGGGAAAAGGCGCGCATTTCCGATTGCAGGGCGCGGGCATAGTCGTCGGCCGTGATCTTGGTGTCGCCGACCGATCCGATCTCGGTCGTGCCGCCCGAAAAGCTGGTGATGCCAAAGCCTCCCAGCCCCAGCACCATCAGACCCATCAGGATCCAGACGATGGTCGATTTGCCCTTGGTACGCAGCTGTGACATGGCGCGGCCTTCCTCGTGGTCGTGTCCCGCCCGTCTTTAGGGCGCGGGCGGGTCAGCCACAAGTGGATCAGGCCGAAAGGCCGGCCAGCCGGTCCGCCAGCGCCGCGATTCCGTCCGCATCGACATTGGCAAAGGCGATGCGCAGGTGGCGCGGGCCCGTGGCGTCGCCCTCGGGCGTAAACATCGTTCCGGGCAGCGCCAGGACGCCTGCGTCCCGCACCATCCGCCGCGCCAGATCGGCCGAGCCTTCGGCGAACGGGTGTTCGACCCATGCGAAATACGCCCCCGCGCTTTTCAACCGCCAGCCGGGCAAGGCGCCAAGGGCGGCCGCGGCGGCGGCGCGGCGCGCCAGGATCTCGGCCCGCTCTCCAGCCAGCCAGTCCTTCAGGTGCTCCATCCCCCAGACTGCGCCAATCTGACCCAATTGCGACGGAGAGATGGCCACGGTGTCCAGGAACTTCTCGACCTGCTGCAGCCGCTCGATGCCGGCGACGATGGCGCCGACACGATGCCCGGTCAGGCGATAGGCCTTGGAAAAGCTGTAGAGCTGGATCAGCGTCCCGTCCCCGTCAGGCCGTGTCAGCAGGTCATGCGGTGCCCCGTCGCGGCTGTCGAAATCGCGATAGGTCTCGTCCACCACCAGCGCGATCCCGTGCGCCTGCGCCAGATCGAAGAACCGCCCCACAAGATCGGCCGGGTACTCCGCGCCCGACGGATTGTTCGGCGTGACCAGCACGATCGCTCGCGTGGCGGGCGTGATCAACGCCGCCGCGTGATCGGGGTCCGGCAGCATGTCGGCCCCGCAGGGCAGCGGGACCGTGGCGACGCCTGCCATGTCCAGCCACATCTTGTGATTGAAGTACCACGGCGTCGGCACGATCACCTGATCGCCCTGTCCGGCCAGCGTCGCCATGACCGCGCAGAACGCTTGGTTGCACCCTTGGGTGATCGCGACGTTGGTCCCCGTCAGAGCACCACCATAGGCGGCGGAAAACTGCGCCGCCACGGCATCGCGCAGATCGCTGTTGCCCAGGACGGGGCCGTACAGATGCGCCTCGGGTCGGTGCAGGGCCGCCTCGGCGATGGCCCGGCGCAGCCCTTCGGGCGGCGGATCGACGGGGGCGGCCTGGCTGACATTGATCAGGGGTCGGTCGGCGGGGAAGCTGACGCCGCTCAGCCAGCGGCGCGCCTCCATCACCGGGGGGGCAAAGGTCGCGGCAAGGGCGGGGTTCAGCGGGCGCATGTCAGTCTCGTTCCATTCTGCGAAGGTCGGTCAGGTCCGGCGGCAGCGACAGGTCCAGCGCCGGCGCGGGCATCGCGGGCGCCCGGTCCAGCGGCACATCGTCCGACGGCGCGATCCGCGGCAATCCGTCCTGCGCCGCGCGGATCGCGGGCTGGGGCGCGGGGCCGGTCACCGTCACCGGCGTATCGTCGCGCAGGGTCAGGCCGGGCGCATCGGCGGCCATGTCGGGCGCGGGTTGCGCGGGCATCCGGTCCGTGGGCTGCAGGCTGGGGCGCATCGTGTCATTCGTCACGGGGGCCGGTTCATCCTGGGGTGCGGGCACCGCGGCGGGCGTGGCCGCATCGCGCAGGCTGGCCGCACTGGGTGCGGGCAAGGTCGGCGAGACGTCGCCCCCGCGTCCAAATTCGGACCCGATCGGCATGCCGATCGACAGCGCGTCGCGCCCCGGCGGCGCCAGCGGCACCGCCAGCGACAGCCCGGCCAGCGTCAGGACCCCAACCAGCCCGCCCGTCGCCGCCCCCGCCAGAAATCCCCGTGCCATCCCTGCCCCGTCCGTGCTGTGCGTCCGCCCGGTCTTGACCCCCGGTGGCGCTTTGGCCCATCTATAGCGGACGCTTTTTCCGGGGGAAACCGCCCCCCTTCTTCTGGCCGCAAGGTGCATCGATGATCCTTCTGATCGACAATTACGACAGCTTCACCTGGAACCTTGTCCATTACATGGGCGAGGCCGGGGCCGAGGTCGTCGTGCGCCGCAACGACCAGATCACCGTGGACGAGGCCCTGGCGATGGCGCCGGACGGGATCGTGATCTCTCCGGGGCCGTGCGATCCGGCGCAGGCCGGGATCTGCCTGGACCTGATCCGCGCGGCCGCGGACCGCGCCGTGACGCTGTTCGGGGTCTGCCTGGGCCACCAGGCGATCGGAGAGGCGTTCGGCGGTCGCGTCGTGCGCGCCAACCGCATCCTGCACGGCAAGGTCGACGCGATCAGCCATGACGGCACGGGCGTATTTTCGGGGCTGCAATCGCCGCTGAACGCCACCCGCTATCATTCGCTGACCGTCGAACCCGAGACCCTGCCGAACTGCCTGCGCGTCACCGCGACGTCGGACGACGGCACGATCATGGGTCTGATCCATTCCGACCTGCCGATCGAGGGCGTCCAGTTCCACCCCGAATCCATCGCCTCGCAGTTCGGACACGAGATGATCCGCAATTTCCTGGACCGCTGCACTTTCCGCAAGGACGCCGCATGACGGACATCCGCCCCCTGATCGGCCTTGCCGCCGAACGCCCCCTGACGGGATCCGAGGCCGAGGCCGCCTTCTCTGCGCTGTTCGACGGTGCGGCGACCCCCGCCCAGATCGGCGGCCTGCTGATGGCCTTGCGCGTGCGCGGCGAAACCGTGGACGAGATCGCAGCCGCCGCCCGCGCCATGCGCGCCCGCATGAACCGCGTCACCGCCCCCGACGGCGCGATGGACATCGTGGGCACCGGCGGCGACGGCAAGGGGACGCTGAACATCTCGACCGCGACGGCCTTTGTCGTGGCGGGGGCCGGCGTACCCGTGGCCAAGCACGGCAACCGCAACCTGTCGTCGAAATCCGGGGCGGCCGATGCGCTGACCCAGATGGGCATCAACGTGCTGGGCGGCCCCGCCGTGGCGCAGCGCGCGCTGGACGAGGCGGGCATCTGCTTCATGATGGCGCCGATGCACCACCCGGCGATGCGCCATGTCGGCCCGCCCCGGACCGAACTGGGCACGCGCACCGTCTTCAACCTATTGGGACCGCTGACCAATCCGGCCGGGGTCCGCCGCCAGCTGACCGGTGCGTTCAGTGCCGACTGGCTGCGCCCCATGGCCGAGGTGCTGCGCGACCTGGGGTCGACATCGGCCTGGCTGGTGCATGGCGGCGACGGCACGGACGAGCTGTCGATCGCCGAGGACAGCCACGTGGCCGCGCTGCAGGACGGCCAGATCACCGAATTCACCATCGCCCCCGAGGATGCGGGCCTTTCCCGTCACCCCTTCACCGCGATCGTGGGCGGAGAGCCGTCGCACAATGCCGCGGCCTTCCGGGCCCTGCTGGACGGCGAACAGGGCGCCTATCGCGACGCGGTCCTGCTGAACGGGGCCGCTGCGCTGCTGATCGCGGGGCGGGTTCCCGACCTGCGCGACGGGGCCCGGATGGCCGCCGAATCGCTGGACAGCGGTGCGGCAAAGGCACGGCTGGTGGCGCTGGCGCAGGTCACCGGCGCACCCGAATCGTGACCCCTCCGTCGGACTGGGCGCATCTGCCGTTCTTTCGGGACGACTGGCCGGTGATCCGCGACCGGCTGGCGGACACGGCGTTCCTGCCCGGGCCTGATCGGATCTTCGCGGCCCTGCAGGCGACATCGCCGCGGGATGTGCGCGTCGTGATCCTGGGTCAGGATCCCTATCCGACACCGGGCCATGCGAACGGGTTGGCATTCTCGGTCACGCCCGACACGCCGCTGCCCCGGTCGCTGCGCAATATCTTTGCCGAACTGCGCGACGACCTGGGCGACGCGCCCACCACGGGTGATCTGTCGCATTGGGCGCATCAGGGCGTGCTGTTGCTGAACACCGCGCTGTCGGTCGTGCCGGGACAGGCCGGGGCCCATGCGGGCTGGGGCTGGGAACGGCTGGCCCGACAGGCCGTTGCCGAGGCGCAGGCGCACGGTCCGCTGGCCTTCCTGCTGTGGGGCAATCACGCGCGGAAAGCGGTGGCGGGCCTGCCGCGCGCGCAGGATCTGGTGATCGCCACGGCCCATCCCTCGCCCCTGTCGGCCCGGCGCGGGTTCTTTGGATCGCGGCCCTTCAGCCGCATCAACGACTGGCTGACGGACCAGGGGCGTGCGGCCATCGACTGGACCGGCTGACCGCCGCGCCCCCTTTCCCCGCCCGCGCGGTGGGGATAGAACGGGGGCATGGATATTCTGGACAAGATCAAGGCCTACAAGCTGGAAGAGATCGCCGCCGCCAAGGCCGCGCGTCCGCTGGCCGACCTCGACGCGCAGGCCCGTGCGGCCGACGCCCCCCGCGGCTTTGCCCGCGCGCTGGACCGGGCCGCAGCCGGCGGCCCCGCCCTGATCGCCGAGATCAAGAAGGCCAGCCCGTCCAAGGGCCTGATCCGGCCCGATTTCGATCCGCCGTCGCTGGCCCGTGCCTATCAGGCGGGCGGCGCGGCCTGCCTGTCGGTGCTGACCGACGGCCCCAGCTTTCAGGGCGCGCCCGCGTTCCTGACGGCCGCGCGCGCCGCCTGCGACCTGCCGGCGCTGCGCAAGGATTTCCTCTACGACACCTATCAGGTGACCGAGGCCAGGGCCTTGGGCGCGGATTGCATCCTGATCATCATGGCCTCGGTCGACGACGCCCAGGCCCGCGACCTGGAGGATGCTGCTATGAGCTGGGGCATGGATGTCCTGATCGAGGTGCATGACGCGCCCGAACTGGACCGCGCCCTGTGCCTGAAATCACCGTTGATCGGCGTGAACAACCGCAATCTCAAGACCTTCGACGTCACACTTGACGTAACGCGCGACCTTGCACCGCGCATCCCCGACGACCGCCAGCTGGTTTGCGAAAGCGGGCTGTTCACCCCGGCGGACCTGGGCGCGATGATGCAGACCGGCGCGCGGCGCTTCCTGATCGGGGAAAGCCTGATGCGTCAGGCCGACGTGACCGCGGCCACCCGCGCCATACTGGACGTTGCCGCATGACCCTGACGCATTTCGACGCCGCTGGTCAGGCGCATATGGTCGACATCTCGGCCAAGTCCGAAACCGCGCGCGAGGCCGTGGCCACGGGCTGCGTGATCATGACACCGGAAACGCTATCCCTGGCGCAGGGGGGCGCGGCCAAGGGCGACGTGCTGGGCGTGGCGCGCCTGGCGGGCATCATGGGCGCAAAGCGCACTGCCGATCTGATCCCGCTGTGCCATCCGCTAGCGCTGGCCAAGGTCGCGGTCGACCTTGTGGCCGATCCAGACCTGCCCGGTATCCGCGTCACCGCGACCGTCCGCACCACCGGCCGCACCGGGGTCGAGATGGAGGCGCTGACCGCCGTCACGACCGCTTGCCTTACCGTATACGACATGCTGAAGGCGGCGCAGAAGTCGATGGAAATTCAGGACATCCGCCTGCTGCGCAAGGACGGCGGCAAGTCCGGCCCCTACGAGGCGCCGCGATGATCTCTGTCGCCGAGGCCCTTGAACGCGTTCTGGCGCTTGCCAACCCGCCGCGCCCCGAGGTTGTGTCCCTGGCCGACGCCCATGGCCGCGCCCTGCTGCAGCCCGCCGTGTCCCGGCTGACCCAGCCACCCTTCGACGCGTCCGCGATGGACGGCTATGCGATGCGGGCGGCCGATCTGGACGACGCCCTGACTGTGATCGGCACCAGCGCGGCAGGCCATCCGTGGGGCGGCACTGCCCGCCCGGGCACCGCCATCCGCATCTTCACCGGCGCACCGGTCCCGCAAGGCTTTGACCATGTCGAACTGCAGGAGAACGTGGACCGCGACGGCGACGTGATCCGCGTTGTGACCCGATCCGGGGGCAGCAACATCCGGGCGCGCGGCAACGACTTTGCGCAAGGCGATAACGTCGCGCCGGGGATCGTCCTGGGCGCCGCTCATATCGGTCTGCTGGCCGCGATGAACGTCGACAATGTCACGGTCGCCGCGCGCCCCCGCGTCGCCATCTTGGCGGGCGGCGATGAATTGGTTCCCCCTGGCACGGACCCTGCGGAGGGTCAGATCATCAGCTCGAACGGCCTGGCCATTGCGGCCATGGTCCGTGATGCGGGCGGCGAGCCGCACATCCTGCCAATCGCCCGCGACACCGAGGACAGCCTGCGTGCCAGTTTCCGCGCGGCGGCGGACGCGGATCTGCTGGTCACCATCGGCGGCGCATCGGTCGGCGACCACGACCTGATCGGCAAGATCGCGCAGGAACACGGTATCGAACAGGCCTTTTACAAGGTCGCGCTGCGTCCCGGCAAGCCGCTGATGGCGGGCCGGATGGCGAAAGGCGCCATGCTGGGCCTGCCAGGAAATCCCGTATCGGCAATGGTTTGCGCGGTTCTGTTCATGCAGCCGCTGATCCGCGCGATGCAGGGGCTTCCGGCGGATGCGCCGTTGCGCAAGGCAAGGCTGGCCCATGACCTGCCGGCTGAAGGACCCCGTCAGCATTACCTGCGGGCGACATTGGCTGCGGGCGAGGACCTGCCCCTGATCGCGCCCTTCGCGGATCAGGATTCGGCACGGCTGGCGCTGATGGCACAGGCGAATGCACTGCTGGTTCGTCCGCCGCATGATCCGGCCAGATCGGCAGGCGATCTGGTCGATTACATTCCCCTTGCCGCTAGTTAACTGTTTTTTCACCCTTTCACGGTCAACTGATTGACGCGATTCTGTGGATAAGCTAGAACAGACGCGGAACACGAAGAAAAGGGCGGGCCATGTTGACGAAAAAGCAGATCCAACTGCTTGAGTTCATCCAGAGGCGGATGGCGCGGGACGGCGTGCCGCCTTCCTTCGACGAGATGAAGGATGCTTTGGACCTGCGGTCCAAGTCCGGCATCCACAGGCTGGTGACCGCGCTGGAAGAGCGAGGCTTCATCCGGCGCCTGCCGCACCGTGCCCGCGCGCTCGAGGTGCTTCGCCTGCCCGACGCCCTGTCCCACCTGACCGACGCCGCCCCCGAGGAGACGCGTCCGGCCTTCACGCCGCGCGTCATCTCGAACACGCGCCCCGCCCGCCCGCGCGGCGCCATGACGGTCGTCGACAGCCCTGCGGTTCAGTTGCCCCTGATGGGCCGTATCGCCGCCGGTGTGCCGATCGAGGCGATTTCGGAAGTGTCGCACCATGTCGCGGTGCCGGGAACGATGCTGTCGGGCCGTGAACATCATTACGCGCTTGAGGTGACCGGCGATTCGATGATCGAGGCCGGCATCAACGATGGCGATGTCGTGGTGATCCGCGAACAGGACACCGCAGAGACGGGCGACATCATCGTGGCCTTGGTGGACAATCAGGAAGCCACCCTGAAACGCTATCGCCGCAAAGGATCGATGATCGCGCTGGAGGCCGCCAATCCGGCCTACGAGACGCGTCTTCTTCCCGAGGACCGCGTGCGCATCCAGGGCCGGCTGGTCGGACTGATCCGCAGCTATTGACTCGCTTGCCGGGGCTGTGCCCCGGCATATCCTCAGGCGATCAGAAAGCCGGGTCCGGCGCGGGACAGCAGTTCCTCCGCCAGATCCGTGCCCATGGCCGCACCATTCGACGCAAGACCATCACGGACACCGGCGACGACCTCGCTGCCATCCGGGCGCAGGATTTCACCACGCAGCGTCATGCAGTCGCCATCCAGCGTGGCAAGCCCCGCAATGGGCGTCTGGCAGGATCCGTCCAAACGGCGCAGGAACGCGCGCTCTGCCTCGATCCGCAGCGCCGTTAGCGGATCGTTGATCGACGACAGCAGCATCGCACAGCCCTGATCGTCGGCACGGCGCTCGATGCCGATGGCCCCCTGTGCGACAGCGGGCAGCATCTCGTCCGGATCGATGGCGCTTTGGGCGACATGACGCATGTCCAGCCGCGACAGTCCTGCCATTGCCAGGAAGGTCGCCACGGCCACCCCGTCTGCAAGCTTCTGCAGGCGCGTCTGCACATTCCCCCGGAATTCCACCAACTGCAGATCGGGACGACGGTGTGCCAATTGTGCGCGCCGGCGCAGGCTGGAGGAACCAACGACCGCCCCCTGCGGCAGCGCGCTGATCGAGGCCACGTGCGGGCTGACAAAGGCGTCCCGGACATCCTCCCGCGGCAGAAGGCAGTCGATGATCAAGCCGTCCGGTTGCAGCGTGGGCATGTCCTTCATCGAATGCACGGCGATGTCGATCGCGCCCTCGGTCAGGGCCTCCTCGATCTCGCGGGTGAACAGGCCCTTGCCGCCGATCTGCGACAGGGGGCGGTCCAGGACGCGGTCGCCGGTTGTCTTGATCGGAATGATCTGGAACGCGTCCTGCGGCAGGCCATGCGCAGCCATCAGGCGATCGCGCGTCTCATGGGCCTGCGCCAAGGCCAGGACCGATCCGCGCGTGCCGATCCGAAGCGGTCGGGTGGGAGTGGGCATCTGTGTCATGCGCCACGGCATAGCCGCCGGGGCTGCGCTTGACAACGCCTGTCGCCTGACCTTCAAGGGGCGCAGGAGGCCCCATGACCAAACTTCTGCTGCGCGCCCTGGCCGGCGAGACCCTGCCCACCCCGCCGATCTGGATGATGCGTCAAGCCGGGCGTTATCTGCCGGAATACCGTGCGACACGCGCGCAGGCGGGCGATTTCCTGTCGCTCTGCTACAATCCCGACCTTGCCGCCGAGGTCACGCTGCAGCCGATCCGCCGCTTTGGCTTTGATGCCGCGATCCTTTTTGCCGACATCCTGCTGATCCCCCAGGCCCTGGGCGCCGACCTGTGGTTCGTCACCGGAGAGGGACCGCGGCTGTCCACCGTGACCAGCGCGTCGGATTTGGCGCAGCTGAAACCGGCGGATCAGGTCGATGCGCAGCTGGCACCTGTCTATGAGACGCTGCGGATCCTGTCGCGCGAACTGCCGCGGGAAACCGCCCTGATCGGCTTTGCCGGCGCGCCATGGACGGTCGCGACCTACATGGTCGCGGGCCGCGGCACCAAGGATCAGGGACCGGCGCATCTGCTGAAGGATCAGGACCGCGCGACATTCGCCGCGTTGATCGACCTGATCACGGATGCGACGATCCATTACCTGTCACGCCAGATCGAGGCCGGGGCCGAAGTCGTCAAGCTGTTCGACAGCTGGGCCGGCAGCCTGAAGGGCCAGGATTTCGACGACTTCGCGATCGCTCCGGCCAAGCGGATCATCGCCGCGCTGAAGGCGCGTCATCCCGGCGTGCCTGTCATCGCATTCCCCCGTGAGGCGGGCGAGCGTTATGTCGGGTTTCGGGCGGCGGTCGGAGCCGACTGCGTCGCGCTGGACAATTCGGTGTCGACCGATTGGGCCGCCCGCCACGTCCAGACCGAGGGCTGCGTCCAAGGCAACATGGACCCGCGGCACATGGTCACGGGCGGGCCCGAGCTGGTGGCCGAGGCGCAGCGCATCACCCGTGCCCTGCGCGGCGGGCCGCATGTCTTCAACCTGGGCCACGGGATCACGCCGGACGCGGATCCCGACAACGTCGCCCGGATGATCGAGGCGGTGCGCAGCGCCTAGCGCGCCACCGCCTTGGGATAGCCGTTCGCGCGCAAATCGTTCAGTGCGGCAATTAGCGACTGACGGTCGGTGAACGGTCCCGCCATGATCAGCCTCAGGGGTTTCGATCCATCGTTGGTGCGGCCCTGCCCCGTCGGATAGCCTCGCGCGGCCAGCGCCCGCAGTACGATCATCGCATTCCCTTCCTCGCCATAGGCACCGACCTGGACGTAGCGGGCGGATGCCGGGATCATTTCGGGGCCCGGCGCCGTGGTCTGCCTTGGCGCCGTGACTACAGGCTTCGCGGCAACGGGCGCCGCGACTGCGGGCGCAGCGGCTCGCCGGGCAGGTGCCCGCGGTGCCGCGGCGGCGGTCCTGGTCACCGGCAGTGATGGTGCGACGGCCGGTTCTGGTTGACTGCGGGCGGCCGCAGCACCGGGCGTCAGCGCTGCGGTCGCCGAGGTCGCACGCATTCCGGGACAAAGGCCAAGGGTGGACCCCTGCGCCAAACCCGAGGGATCCGGCTTGTAGCCAAGGCGGGCGCACAGTTCGGGGCTGCCCGAAAGGCCAGACGCCTCGCGCAGCGCGGGCGCCATGGTCAGCGCATCCTGCAGCGCGGTCTGGATCGGGTCCGGGACCCGCGACGGGGCCGGTTCGGTGCGCGTCTCGGCCGTGGCCGGATCGGCGGCCCATTCGCCGGGACGCAGGTCGCGCGACAGCTGTTCCAGCAGCAGCGTCTCGACATCCGGGGGCGGTGCCTGGGTCAGCGGCAGCGCGCGTTCCGTCAGCGGATCGGTGCGCCGCACGGCAAGGCTGGGGGGAAAGCCGCATAGGCCCTGTCCCTGCCCGTCCTGACGTGCGGTCCAGCCCGCGCCGTCACGCGCAAAGACGCAGCCGTTTCCGTCGATATACTGTGCCCCCGCAAAGCTGTCGGGGGGCGGAGGGGTCGGGGCGGCCTGCGCCGCCCCGCCCAGCAAAAGCATCGCCAAGACCCGCAATTGCCCGATCATCTGCCATCCATTCCGTTGTTCTGAACCAGACCTAGCGCAGAACCGTGAAACGGCGGTTAACGGGCGGCCTTATTTCGTACCGAACATCCGGTCGCCTGCATCGCCCAGGCCGGGTACGATATAGCCATGATCGTCCAGACGGTCGTCCAGCGCGGCGGTAAAGATCGGCACGTCGGGATGCGCCTGTCGCATCCGTTCGACGCCTTCGGGGGCGGCCAGCAGGCACAGGAAGCGCATGTTCTTGGCGCCGCGCTCCTTCAGCATGTCGATGGCCGCAACCGACGAATTGCCCGTGGCCAGCATCGGGTCCACCACGATGGTCATCCGCGCGTCCAGTTCGCGCGGCACCTTGCAGTAGTATTCGACCGGCTTCAGCGTCTCGGGGTCGCGATAGAGGCCGACAAAGCCCACGCGCGCGCCGGGGATCAGCTCCAGAATGCCGTCCATCAGCCCGTTTCCGGCCCGCAGGATCGAGATCAGGGCCAGCTTCTTGCCCTCCAGCGTGGGGGCCTCCATCTCGCACATGGGCGTCTCGATGTGCATGGTGGTCAGTTCCAGCTCTCGCGTGACCTCATAGGCCAGAAGCAGGCTGATCTCTCGCAGAAGGCGGCGGAAACCGGCGGTGGACACCTCTTTCTGGCGCATGATCGACAGCTTGTGCTGAACCAGCGGGTGGTCGACGACGGTCAGGTGTTGCATCAGGCGAATTCCTTTTTCAGGCGGTCGCGGGTGGACGCATCGCAGAACGCGGCGTCGGCAGCCCACTGGTTGATCTGTCGGAACTCGGTATCGCCCCAGCCAAAGGTCGACGCAAGCCGATCGTACTCATGGCGCATCGTCGTGTGGAAGAACGGCGGATCGTCGGTGGACACGGTGACCCGCACCCCGGCATCGGCCAGCCGCGCGATGGGATGGGCGCCCCAGGACGGATAGACCCCAAGCGCAATGTTCGATCCCGGACACACCTCCAGCGTCACGCCGCGCTCGACCAAGTCGCGCACCAGCGCAGGGTCGTCGATCGCCTGCACGCCATGCCCGATGCGGGTGCAGCCCAGGTCCAGCGCCTGCCGGACGCTGTCGGGGCCGCCCCATTCGCCTGCATGGCAGGTCAGGCCCAACCCGGCCTCTGCCGCGCAGTCAAAGCTCCAGGCGTAATCGGTGGCCCGGCCGACCTGTTCGGCCCCGCCCATGCCGAAGCCGGTGATCCAGCCGCCCGCGGTCTCGGCAGCACAGCGCGCGGTTTTGCGCGCACGATCCGCGCCGAAGTGACGGATCGCGGTGACGATGCCGCGGCTGTCGATGCCGTCCGCCCGGGCGCGGTCCGCGACCTCGGTCATCGCGGCCAGATGATCGCGCCAGGCCGACAGGTCCGCACCGCCGCAGAACTCCGGCGAGACGAACAGTTCCGCATAGACCACGCCCTCCTCGGCGCAGCGGTCCAGCACCTCGGCCAGCAGGCAGGCATAGTCGCGCGGGCCGTTGATGACGCTGGTCGCGGCCTCGTAGCAGCGCAGGAAGCCCGGAAAGTCGTCATAGGCGTAATGCCCGCGCTCATCGAAGACGCCGGACAGGTCGGCGCGTTTTTCCTGAGCCAGGCCGCGGATGAAATCGGGGGGCGCGGCACCCTCCAGATGCAGGTGCAGTTCGATCTTCTTCATAGGAATGATGTCCCGTGTCGGGGGGCGGGCAGCCCCAGATGCGCAAGGATCGAGGCGCCGATATCGGCAAAGCCCACCTGCCCCACGCCGCGCACGCCCGCGCCCCAGCCCAGCACGGGGGCGCGCTCGCGGGTGTGGTCGGTGCCGGACCAGGACGGGTCATTGCCGTGATCGGCGGTGAAGATCGCCAGATCGCCAGGCGACAGCGTCGCCAGGAACCTCCCCGCGACACCGTCGAACCATTCGAGTTGCGCGGCATAGCCGGGAATGTCCCGCCTGTGGCCGAAATTGGTGTCGAATTCGACGAAGTTGGCGAATGTCAGGCTGCCGGCTTCGGCATGGGTGCCAAGCCGGACCAGGTGTTCGGCCAGGGCCGCGTCATCTTCGCCCTTGTGCAGGCGGGTGATGCCGCGATGGCTGAAGATGTCGCCGATCTTGCCGATGGCATGGGTGACCCGGCCCGCACCCTGCGCGATGTCCAGGATGGTGTCGCCCGGCGGCGCGATCGCGAAATCGCGGCGGTTGCCGGTGCGACGGAACGCGCCTGGTTGGCCAACAAAGGGGCGCGCGATGACCCGGCCCACGCGCATCGCGTGCAGCATCGGTGACAGATCGCGACACAGCGCGATCAGGCGGTCCAGGCCGAACGCCTCCTCATGTGCCGCGATCTGCAGCACGCTGTCAGCCGAGGTATAGCAGATCGGCCAGCCGGTCTGCAGATGCCGGGCGCCGAAGTCGTCGATGACCTGCGTGCCAGATGCGTGGCAATTGCCCAGGATGCCGTCGGTCCCTGCCAGCTGGCAGATCCGCGCGGTCACGTCGGCAGGAAAGGCGGGGTCGGCGTCGGGGAAATAAGTCCAATCCCACGGCACGGGGACGCCCGCGATCTCCCAGTGGCCGGAGGGGGTGTCCTTGCCGCGCGACACCTCGGATGCCGCACCCCACAGGCCGCGGGGTTCGGCGCCCAGACCCGGTGCATCCGTGCCCGAGGCCAGCCGCACCGCCGCCCCAAGCCCCAGCCCGTCCAGCACAGGCATCCGCAGCGGACGCGCCTGCGCGATATGCCCGACGGTGTTCGTACCGGTATCGGGGCGACCGTCGTTGAAGAAGGCGTGGGCATCGGGCGCGCCGCCGATGCCCACGCTGTCCATGACGATCAGGAACGCCCGGCTCATGCGCCGATCCGGTCGCGGATCAGTGGGCCGGGCTGGCCGTCGCCCAAGACATAGGCGGCCTGCACGGCGGCGATGGCCACCTGTGCCGCCGTGTCGTCGGCGGCGTGGACCATGCCCAGGGGGCGGTCGGGGCCGACCTCCTCTCCCAGCTTGGCCAGGCGGTCCAGGCCCACGCGGTGGTCGATCGCCTCGGCCGCGCGCACACGTCCGCCGCCAAGCGCCAGCACCGCGTGGCCAAGCGCGGTCACGTCGATGCGCCCCACGCGCCCCGCGTCGGGCGCGGGAATGGGCAGGATCAGCGGCGCGCGGGCCAGATGCGCCTCGGGGCGGTCCAGCAGGTCGCGCGGTCCGCCCTGGGCCGCGACCATGCGGCCGAACACCTCGGCCGCGGCGCCGCTGTCCAGCGTGTCGGCCAGACCGTCCGCGGACCGTCCCGCCAGCGTCAGGCATTCCGCCGCCAGCGCCAGCGTCAGGTCGCGCAGCGCCCCGGCCTCGCCCCGCAGGGCGCGGATCGCCTCGTGGATCTCCAGCGCATTGCCGGCGCTGCGGGCCAGTGGCTGATCCATGTCGGTGATGAAGGCAGAGGTGCGGCAGCCCGCCCCGTTCGCGGTCTCGACCAGGGCCTGGGCCAGCCGGCCGGCGCTGTCGGCCTTCTTCAGGATGGCGCCCGACCCCGCCTTTACGTCCAGGACCAGCGCATCCAGCCCCGCCGCCAGCTTCTTCGACAGGATCGACGCGGTGATCAGGTCGATCGATTCCACTGTCCCCGATTCGTCGCGGATCGCGTACAGGCGACGGTCCGCAGGGGCCACGTCGCCCGTGGCCGCCACGATCGCGCAGCCGATGGTGCGCACGATGCGGCGAAAGTCATCCTCCGGCTGGTCGCACAAATAGCCGGGGATCGCCTCCAGCTTGTCCAGCGTGCCACCCGTATGGCCCAGGCCGCGACCCGAGATCATCGGTACGAACACCCCGCGCGCGGCCAGAAGCGGCGCCAGCACCAGCGACACCGTATCGCCGATGCCGCCGGTCGAATGCTTGTCCACCACCGGACCCGACAGGTCCCATTGCAGGACATGCCCCGAATCGCGCATGGCGCGCGTCAGCGCCACGCGGCCCGCCGGTCCGACGCCCTTGGTCAGCACCGCCATCGCAAAGGCACCCGCCTGCGCGTCGCTGACCGACCCGTCGGCCAGCCCCTGCGCGATCAGCGCCGCGCCCGGCCCGTCTAGGCCCCGCCCGTCGTGGATCGCCGATATGACAGGACGCGGATCCGTCATGTGCGCGCCATGTGGCCCGCGTCGAACCGGCCGGGCAGCAGGTCGCCCACGGTCGTGTGCATCTGCGCGCCGTCGGTCGTGGCCAGCAGGACCGACACCTCTGCGGATGCGAATTCAGCCAGCTTCTGGCGGCAGCCGCCGCAGGGCGGCACGGGGGTCGGGCTGTCGGCGATGACGGCGACCTCGATCAGCTGCGTCTCACCGGCGGCGACCATCGCGGCGATGGCCCCGGCCTCGGCGCAGGTGCCTTCGGGATAGGCCACGTTCTCGACGTTGCAGCCGCGATAGACGGTGCCCGACGCGCCGCGGATGGCCGCGCCGACCTTGAATTTCGAATAGGGCACATAGGCCCGTTCGCGCACGTCGCGCGCCGCATCCAGCAATGACGTCGTCATGGTTCACCCCGTTCGATCTGGCCGCCAATCTGCGCCCGCGGACGGGGTTGTGCAAGACGCGCGCGGGCGCGCAGAACCCCGCTGTTCCCCGACGTCAGAATGGTTTAACGGTAAACCAATTCCGAAACCGGAGGGGCGAAAGATGGAAGACCGCAGGCAGGACAGCGCAAGACAGGCCGCGCTGGATTATCACGAGTTCCCGCGACCGGGCAAACTGGAGATCCGCGCGACCAAGCCGATGGCCAATGGCCGCGACCTGGCCCGCGCCTATTCCCCCGGCGTCGCCGAAGCCTGCCTGGAGATCAAGGCCGATCCCGCAACCGCCGCACGCTATACCACCAAGGGCAACCTGGTGGCCGTCATCTCGAACGGCACGGCCGTCCTGGGCCTGGGCAACATCGGCGCGCTGGCCTCCAAGCCGGTGATGGAGGGCAAGGCGGTCCTGTTCAAGAAATTCGCCAACATCGACTGCTTCGACATCGAGGTGAACGAGCCCGATCCGGTCAAGCTGGCCGAGATCGTCTGCGCGCTGGAGCCGACCTTCGGCGCGGTGAACCTGGAGGACATCAAGGCCCCCGACTGCTTCATCGTCGAACAGATCTGCCGCGAGCGGATGAACATCCCGGTCTTTCACGACGACCAGCACGGCACCGCCATCGTGGTGGGCGCGGCCGCGACCAATGCGCTGCGCATCGCCGGCAAGCGGTTCGAGGACATCAAGATCGTCTCGACCGGCGGCGGGGCGGCGGGCATCGCCTGCCTGAACATGCTGCTGAAACTGGGCGTCAAGCGCGAGAACGTCTGGCTGTGCGACATCCACGGCCTGGTCCATGAGGGCCGCGACATCGACATGAACCCGCAGAAGGCCGCCTATGCCCAAGCCTCGGACAAGCGCAGCCTGACCGAGGTGATCGACGGTGCCGACCTGTTCCTGGGCCTGTCCGGTCCGGGCGTCCTGACGCCCGAGATGGTCGGCCGCATGGCCCCGCGCCCGATCATCTTCGCGCTGGCGAACCCGAACCCGGAAATCGACCCCGACGCGGCCCGCGCCGTTGCCCCCGACGCGATCATCGCCACCGGACGCAGCGATTTCCCGAACCAGGTCAACAACGTCCTGTGCTTCCCCTTCATCTTCCGCGGCGCGCTGGACGTCGGCGCGACCACCATCAACGACGAGATGAAGATCGCCTGCATCGAGGGCATCGCCGCCCTGGCCCGCGCGACCACCGCGGCCGAGGCCGCCGCGGCCTATCGCGGCGAGACGCTGACCTTCGGCGCCGACTATCTGATCCCCAAGCCCTTCGATCCGCGCCTGATGGGCGTCGTGTCATCCGCCGTGGCCCGCGCCGCGATGGAGACGGGCGTTGCGACCCGGCCCCTGGACGACATGGCCGCCTACAAGCAGAAGCTGGACGGGTCGGTCTTCCGATCGGCGCTGATCATGCGCCCGGTCTTCGAGGCCGCGGCCACCGCCACGCGCCGCATCGTCTTTGCCGAGGGCGAGGACGAACGTGTCCTGCGCGCCGCCAACGCCATGCTGGAGGAGACGACCGACGTCCCGATTCTGATCGGCCGCCCCGACGTGATCGCCACCCGCGCCGAACGCGCGGGCCTGCCGATCCGCCCGGATGTCGACTTCGAAATCGTGAACCCCGAGAACGACCCCCGCTATCGCGACTATTGGGAAACGTATCACGGCATCATGGCGCGGCGCGGGGTCAGCCCCGACATCGCCCGCGCGATCATGCGCACGAACACCACCGCCATCGGCGCCGTCATGGTGCACCGGGCCGAGGCCGACAGCCTGATCTGCGGTACGTTCGGACAGTACAGCTGGCACCTGCAATACGTGCGCCAGATCCTGGCCCGCGACGGGCTGCACCCGGTTGGCGCACTGTCGATGATCATCCTGGAAGACGGGCCGCTGTTCATCGCGGACACCCAGTGCCACAACGACCCCACGCCCCAGCAGGTGATGGAGACGGTGATGGGCGCCGCGCGGCACGTCCGCCGGTTCGGCCTGACGCCCAAGATCGCCCTGTGCAGCCATTCGCAGTTCGGCAACACCGACAGCTATTCCGGCCGCAAGATGCGCGACGCCCTGGCGCTGCTGGACGCACGCGAGCCCGACTTCATGTATGACGGCGAGATGCATGTGGACGCGGCCCTGGACCCCGAGCTGCGCGAACGCATCTTCCCGACCTCGCGGCTGCAGGGTGTGGCGAACGTGCTGGTCTTTGCGGGCACCGACGCCGCATCGGGTGTCCGCAACGCGCTGAAGATGCGCGCGGGCGGCCTGGAGGTCGGGCCGATCCTGATGGGCATGGGCAACCGCGCCCATATCGTGACACCCTCGATCACCACGCGCGGCCTGCTGAACATGTCGGTGCTGGCCGGCACGCCGGTCACGCATTACGGCTGATTCGCCGACATTTTTGCAAATATTGCGGCGCGGCAAAGGAGCCTTTGCCGAGCCGTTCTGTTTGCAAACCCGATCGCCGGATTTCTGCTAATCAGCGCATTGTCACGCCGCTAACAAGGTTGCGCGACGCCCCCCTTCCTGCGTAACAAAACCCAGGTTCAGGGAGGGGAGTCCATGTCCTATCAAGATCTCTACGCGCGCTGGAAGGCCGATCCCGAGGCGTTCTGGATGCAGGCCGCCGATGCCATCGACTGGACCCAGCCCCCAAGCCGCGCGCATTTCGACCAGGGCCCTGCCGGGGAATGGTTCGCCGATGGCATGGTGAACACCTGCTGGAACGCCATCGACCGCCATGTCGCGGCCGGTCACGGCGACCGCCTGGCGGTGATCCACGACAGCCCGATGACCGGCAGCGTCAGTCGCCTGACCTATGCCCAGCTGCAGGACCAGGTGGCCCGGCTGGCGGGTGTGCTGGCCGCGCGCGGCATCGGCAAGGGCGACCGAGTCATCATCTACATGCCGATGATCCCCGAGGCGCTGCAGGCGATGCTGGCCTGTGCCCGGATCGGGGCCATCCATTCGGTCGTCTTCGGCGGGTTCGCCGCGCATGAACTGGCGGTGCGCATCGACGACGCCAAGCCCCGCGCGATCATCGCCGCAAGCTGCGGGCTGGAGCCGGGTCGCGTCGTCCCCTACAAGCCGCTGATGGACCGCGCCATTGACGAGGCCGCCCACAAGCCGGACTTCACCATCGTGTTCCAGCGCCCCGAATGCGCGGCCGACATGGTGGCGGGCCGCGATCTGGACTGGCGCCAGGCGGTGGCGGACGCGCACCCCGTCGACTGCGTCCCGGTCGAGGGGAACCACCCGGCCTATATCCTCTACACCTCGGGGACGACGGGCCAGCCCAAGGGCGTCGTGCGCCATACCGCGGGGCATCTGGTCGCCCTGGCGTGGAGCGTGCCCAACATCTATGGCATCGGGCCGGGCGACGTGTTCTGGGTCGCGTCCGACGTGGGCTGGGTCGTGGGGCACAGCTATATCGTCTATGGGCCGCTGATCGCGGGCGCGACGACCGTGGTGTTCGAAGGCAAGCCCGTCGGCACCCCCGACGCGGGCACGTTCTGGCGGGTGATCGCGGATCACAAGGTCAAGTCCTTCTTCACCGCGCCCACCGCCATCCGTGCGGTAAAGCGCGACGACCCGGAGGGCCGGCTGGTCGGCAAGTACGACCTGTCCGGCCTGCAGGCCCTGTTCCTGGCAGGCGAACGCGCCGACCCCGACACCGTCACCTGGGCCGAGGATCGGGTCAAGGTTCCGGTGATCGACCACTGGTGGCAGACGGAGACCGGCTGGCCCATCGCGGCGAACCCCTTCGGCGCGGGGCTGATGCCCGTGAAAAAGGGCAGCCCGACCCTGCCCATGCCCGGCTACGACGTGCAGGTCCTGGACGAGGCGGGGCACCCGGTCGCACCCGGCACCCTGGGCGCGATCGCGATCAAGCTGCCCCTGCCGCCCGGCACCCTGCCCACGCTGTGGAACGCCGAGGATCGGTTCAACCGCGCCTATCTGCAGCATTTCCCCGGCTTCTATGAGACAGGCGATGCGGGTTACGTCGACGATGACGGCTATATCTGGATCATGGCCCGCACCGACGACGTCATCAACGTCGCGGGCCACCGCCTGTCGACGGGCAGCATGGAGGAGGTCCTGTCCAGCCATCCCGCCGTCGCGGAATGCGCGGTGATCGGGGTCGCCGATCCGCTGAAGGGACAGGCACCCCTGGGCCTTCTGTGCCTGAAGAAGGGGGTCGAGACCGAGCATGCCCAGGTCGTGGCCGAGGTGGTGCGCATGGTCCGCGACCGCATCGGGCCCGTCGCGGCCTTCAAGACCGCCTGCGTCGTTGACCGCCTGCCCAAGACGCGGTCGGGCAAGATCCTGCGCGCGACCATGGCCAAGATCGCCGATGGCGAGACGGTCAAGGCGCCCGCCACCATCGACGACCCCGCCATCCTGGACGAGATCCGCCGATCCCTGGCCGGGATCGGCTATCCCGCCTAGTCCAGCGTCGCGCCCAAGCGGGTCATCAGCGGCACGAAGTCGGGAAAGGATGTCGTGATCGGCCCCGCGTCGTCGATGGTGACGGGCTGCTGGGTCGCAAGGCCCAGGATCAGGAAGCTCATGGCAATGCGGTGGTCCAGATGGGTCACCGCATGGCCGCCGCCCGCCACCTGCGCCGCGCCGTGAACGGTCATGGTGTCGCGCGTGTCCTCGACCGTGACGCCGTTCGCGCGCAGGCCAACGGCCATCGCGTCGATCCGGTCGCTTTCCTTGACGCGCAGTTCCGCGACGCCGTTCATTACCGTGGTGCCTTCGGCGAACGCGGCGATCACCGACAGGATCGGGAATTCGTCGATCATGCTGGCCGCACGATCGGCCGGGACGGTCACGCCCTTCAGCGGGCCGTGGCGCACCAGCAGGTCGGCCACGGGCTCTCCGCCCTCCTCGCGCGGGTTCTCGAAGGTGATGTCGGCGCCCATCTCCAGCAGGGTCACGTACAGGCCGTCCCGCGTCGGGTTGCGGCTGACGCCCGGCACGCGAATTTCGGACCCCGGCACGATCAGCGCCGCAGCCACCGGAAAGGCCGCACTGGACGGATCGCGCGGCACGGCCACGGGCTGCGGGCGCAGTTCAGGGCGGCCGGTCAGGGTGATCTTGTGGCCGTCAGGCGTGGTCTCGGTCCGGATCTGCGCGCCGAACCCGGCCAGCATGCGTTCGGAATGATCGCGCGTCGGTTCGGATTCGATCACCACCGTGTCCCCCGGCGCATTCAGCCCGGCCAGCAGGATCGCCGACTTGATCTGGGCGCTGGCCACGGGCGTGCGATAGGTGACGGGCACCGGATCGGCCGCGCCCTGGATGGTGATGGGCAGACGCCCCCCCTCGCGCGCGGTGATCTGGGTGCCGAACTGCGACAGCGGGTCCGTCACCCGCGCCATCGGACGACGCGACAGGCTGGCGTCGCCGGTGAAGGTCACGCTGATCGGCGTGGTCGCGACCGCGCCCATGATCAGACGCACACCGGTGCCGGAATTGCCGCAATCGATCACCTCGGCCGGGCTGGAGAACCCACCCACGCCCACGCCATGCACCGACCAGTCCCCCGGCCCGTGCTGCGTCACCTGCGCGCCAAGCGCGCGCATGGCGCTGGCGGTGTCCAGAACGTCCTGGCCCTCCAGCAGACCGGTGATGCGCGTCTCTCCGACGGCCATCGCGCCCAGGATCAGGGCGCGGTGGCTGATCGACTTGTCCCCCGGCACCAGCGCCTCGCCCGACAGGGGGCCGGTGCGGCGGGCGGTCATCGGACGGGGGTCTGCGGAATGCGACATGGGCCTACCTCGTGGTTTTGCCGCGCCTTTTAGCCCGCCCGGCGCGCCCCTGCCACCATCATCTTGAGGCCGGCGCCCCCGCGCCCTAGAAGGGGGCCAATCACGGATTGGAGAATCCCATGCAGGAACTGGACCGGCTGCGCGACCTGGCCGACCCCGAACGCGCCGCCCGCGCCAGTGCACGCCACAAGCGTGATCGAGAGACCCTGGGCGTCACCCCCGCCGCGCTGGAGGAGGTCGTCGCCGAATGGCGCGCGGAACGCGATCTGGACGCGCGCATCGCGCTGGCCGAGGCGCTGTGGGACAGCGACGTCCACGAGGCCCGCCTGGCCGCCGCCCGCCTGCTGGTGCAGGCCCGGATGCGGCCCGACGACGCGGCCTGGGCCGCGATCATGGACTGGGCGCCGCAGATCGACGGGGCCGAGATCGACGATGCTGTGATGACCGCCGCCGCGCGGCGCGTGGTCGCCGATCCGACCCGTCTGGATCAGATCACGGCATGGGCCGGCAGCCGGAACCCGTGGCTGCGCCGGGGCGTGATGCTGGCCACGCTGCCCTGGGCCAAGATGAACAACCCCAAGCCCGAGGATCTGGAGATTCGGGAAAAGGTTCTGCAGCTGATGCTGCGCCTGGCGTCCGACCGTCACGGCGGCGTGCGTCAGGCGGCCAAGCTGTGGCTGCGCAACCTGGAAAAGCGCGACCCGGATCGCGTCGCCGTCTGGCACGGCGCCCACGAGGCGATGGCCGCGCCCGAACCGCAGCCTGAACCTCTGGCCGAGGACGCGCCGCAATCCGACGACGCGCCCCGCCCCGACGGCGATCAGGAGCGGTAGACTTCCAGCGTGGGCAGGTCGGTCAGCGGCACGCCCAGCAGCTGCAGCGCCGGCAGCGAGACCTGGCTGCCCGTGCCCGATCCCGACAGGGGCCGCAACTCGACCTGCGCCGACTTGCCCGTGGCGGGGTTCACGATGCGCCCCTGCACGGGCGCATCGACCAGGGGCGTCTTCATCCAGAACCCACCCTCGGACGGGTTGCCAAGCGATCCGACGGTCGTGCCAAGCCGCGTCTCGGCCGTCGCCGGGGCCTGGGCGGCGGCTACGCGCTGTTCGGGCGTCGTGGTGTCCAGCTGTGCGGGTGTCGCGCGTGCCGCAGGCCGGGGGCTGGGCGCGCGCGTCACGGCCGTCGCGGCCGCGGTCTGGGCCGCCGTCGCCTTGGGCGCTTCGGGCCGGTTCATCGTCGCGGCCATCTGGGTGCATCCGGCCAGCGACAGGCCCAGGACGGCAAGGGGGATCAGGCGCATCGGCGTCTCCTTCAATCATCGTTGCCGCAGATTAGTCACGCCAGCGTGGCAAGGTCCACCACCCGACCGGCGAATCCCCGCCTTGTGACCGCAGTCCGGCGCGCCTAGATATGGGGGATGGACATGCACCCGCCCCTGATCGACCCGTTTGCCCGCCCCATCACCTATCTGCGGGTGTCGGTGACCGACCGCTGCGATTTCCGATGCGTCTATTGCATGGCGGAACACATGCAGTTCCTGCCCAAGGCCGATCTCCTGACGCTGGAGGAGCTGGACCGCCTGTCCACCGCCTTCATCGGCTTGGGCGTGCGCAAGCTGCGTATCACCGGAGGAGAGCCTCTGGTCCGTCGCGGCATCATGGGCTTTTTCCGCAACGTGTCGCGTCACCTTGGGAACGGCCTGGACGAGCTGACCCTGACCACCAACGGCAGCCAGCTGGCCCGCCATGCGGCGGAACTGGCCGATATCGGTGTCCGGCGCGTGAACGTGTCGCTGGACACGCTGGACGCCGACAAGTTCTCGGCAATCACCCGGTGGGGCCGCCTGCCCCAGGTGCTGGAGGGGATCCGGGCCGCGACCGCTGCCGGCCTGCGCGTCAAGATCAACGCCGTGGCCCTCAAGGGCGTCAACGACAGCGAGCTGTTCGATCTGGTGCAATGGTGCGGCGACGAGGGTCACGACCTGACCTTCATCGAGGTGATGCCTATGGGCGAGATGGGAGAGGAGGACCGGCTGGATCAGTACTGGCCCCTGTCCGACCTGCGTGCCAGGCTGGCCGAACGCTTTACGCTGCTGGATCTTGCCGAACGCACAGGCGGCCCGGCCCGTTATGTCAGGCTGGCCCAGACCGGGCAGAAGATCGGCTTCATCACGCCCCTGACCCATAATTTCTGCGAAAGCTGCAACCGCGTGCGCGTCACCTGCACCGGAGAGCTGTTCATGTGCCTGGGCCAGGAGGACAACGCCGACCTGCGCGCGCCCCTGCGCGCCAGCGCCGACGACGAGGCCCTGCGCCAGACGATCCGCGCGGCCATCGCGCGCAAACCCAAGGGTCACGACTTCGACTATTCCCGCCAAGGCGTCGCAGGCCAGATGACCCGCCACATGAGCCATACCGGCGGCTGACGAGGCGCGCCGGCGGGGGGTCCGGGGGGCGCCAGCGCCCCCGGCCCTCGCGGGACGCAACCCTACTCGGCGGCGGCTTCCGCAGCGCGCGCCTCGGCGTCCAGGACCTCGGCCCGTTCCTCGACCAGCCGGACGATGTGATCGACCATCTGGTCGTTCGACAGCTTGTGGCTCTGCTTGCCGGCCATGTAGACCATGCCCGACCCGGCCCCGCCGCCGGTGAATCCCAGATCGGTCATCAGCGCCTCGCCCGGTCCGTTCACCACGCAACCGATGATCGACAGGCTCATCGGGGTCTTGATGTGCTCCAGCCGCTTTTCCAGCGCCTCGACCGTGCGGATCACGTCAAAGCCCTGCCGTGCGCAGCTGGGACAGCTGATGATCTGCACCCCGCGCGTCCGCAGGCCAAGCGATTTCAGGATCTCAAAGCCGACCTTGACCTCCTCGACCGGATCGGCCGACAGGCTGACGCGGATCGTGTCGCCGATCCCCATCCACAAAAGGTTGCCCAGGCCCACCGCCGACTTGACGGTGCCGCCGACGAAACCGCCGGCCTCGGTGATGCCCAGATGGATCGGCGCGTCCGTCGCCTCGGACAGCTGCTGATAGGCCGCGGCCGACAGGAACACGTCGCTGGCCTTCACGCTGATCTTGAATTCATGGAAATCGTTGTCCTGCAGGATCTTGATATGGTCCAGCCCGCTCTCGACCATCGCGTCGGGACAGGGCTCGCCATATTTCTCCAGCAGGTGCTTCTCCAGGCTGCCTGCATTCACGCCGATGCGGATCGAACAGCCGTGATCCTTGGCCGCCTTGATGACCTCGCGCACGCGGCTTTCGTCCCCGATGTTGCCGGGGTTGATGCGCAGACAGGCGGCGCCCGCCTCGGCAGCCTCGATGGCGCGCTTGTAGTGGAAATGGATGTCGGCGACGATCGGCACAGGGCTCTCGCGGCAGATCTCGCGCAGCGCGCGCGTGGTCTCCTGGTCCGGGGCGCTGATGCGCACGATGTCGGCGCCGGCATCTGCGGCGGCGATGACCTGGGCCAGGGTCGCCTTGACGTCGTGGCCGTTGGTGTTGGTCATGGTCTGCACGCTGATCGGGGCATCGCCGCCGACGGGGACCTTGCCCACCATGATCTGGCGCGACTTGCGGCGCTCGATGTTGCGCCAGGGACGGATCGGGTTCAGCGACATGGCAGGCCTCCGGGGGTTCGCCCCTCAGATAAGCCATGCAGGCCGCAACGACAACCGCCCCCTCAGCGCTGCATCGCCGTCAGCACCGTTCCAAGACAGTCTCGGGGCAGCATCAGCAGCATCGGCCCCTGCACCCGCAGGCTGACCAGCCCCGTCGCCCGGTTCGAGGTGCCGACCCGCTGGCCCGGAGCGAAATCGATCCCGTCGATGGGCCATTCCAGGCCTTGGCTGCTGCCGCGCGCCGGTCCCATCGGGTACAGCGACACCCGTGTCCCGGGCATCAGCGGCAGGGTCAGGCGCGGCGGGCACAGCACGATCACGTCATCGCTGGCCAGCATCACAACGCGCGGAACGTTGGGCTGGACCATCACCGTCAGCGCGGCCAGGGTATGGTCCAGTCGCAGCCCTGCAAAACCCACCGCCATGACCAGCGGCGCGTCGATTCGTCCCAGGCATTTGGCGAAATCCGTGCTGTCCTGCTCGGCTACCTCCAGCACGCGGGCGGCCGGAACCGACCGCCGCGCCGGGTCCGAGATGCTGTCCAGGTCCCCGATCACCCAGTCCGGCGCGTGCCCCAGGGCCAGCGCCCGGTCCGCACCCCCATCCGCGGCGACCAGCAGGGGCGCGACCGACAGCGCCACCGACAGATCGGCGGGCGTCACCATGCCGCCGCCGATCACGGTGACCCCGCGCAGGTGGCGGACCGGTCGGGGCTGGTCCACCATTCCCGCCCTCAGCCCTTGCCGACGCCGCTGAAGACGCGCTTGAACGGCAGCGCCCACAGCACGCCAAGCGCGACATAGATCAGCAGCTCGATCCAGATCGGCTGGCGGCCGAACCGCCCGTCAAGCCAGTTCATCAGCGACACCGCCGCGACGACATAGGCGGGCATGCCGATCACCAGGATCAGGATGGACAGCCGCTTGCGGGTCTTCAGTTCCATGTCGTCTGGCTCTTTCCTCGGTATCCCCGAACGCGCCCCAAGGGGGTCCGGGGGACAGGATGTCCCCCGGCACGTCGCGGGACGCAATCAGTCGGCGAAGGGATCGGTCACCAGGATCGTGTCGTCACGCTCCGGGCTGGTCGACAGCATCGCCACGGGGCACTGGATCAACTCCTCGACGCGGCGCACGTACTTGATCGCGGCGGCCGGCAGGTCTGCCCAGCTGCGCGCCCCGGCGGTCGATTCGTGCCAGCCTTCCATCTCCTCGTAGATCGGGCGCACCTTGGCCTGCAGCGCGGCCGCCGTCGGCAGATAGTCATACGTCACGCCGTCGATCTCGTAGCCGGTGCAGATCTTCAGCGTGTCGAACCCGTCCAGCACGTCCAGCTTGGTCAGCGCGATCCCGTTCACGCCGCTGATCGCGCATGTCTGACGCACCAGCACCGCATCGAACCAGCCGCAGCGGCGCTTGCGGCCCGTGACGGTGCCGAACTCGTGGCCCCGCTCGCCAAGGCGCTGGCCGTCGGCGTCGTCGAGTTCCGACGGGAACGGACCTTCGCCCACGCGGGTGGTGTATGCCTTGACGATGCCAAGGACAAAGCCGATCGCGCCCGGCCCCATGCCGGTGCCACTGGCCGCCGCCCCCGACGTCGTCGTGGACGAGGTCACATAGGGATAGGTGCCAAAATCGATGTCCAGCAGCGATCCCTGCGCACCCTCGAACAGAATCCGTTTTCCGGCCTTGCGGGCGTCGCCCATGATCTTCCAGACGGGCTGGGCATAGGGCAGCAGCTTGGGCGCCACCTCCATCAGCTTGGCCTTCAGCTCGGCGCGGTCGATCGGCGTGGCGCCAAGACCCGCGCGCAGCGCGTCGTGGTGGGCCAGCAGGCGGTCCAGACGGCTGTCCAGCGTCTCCTCGTCGGCCAGGTCGGCGACGCGGATCGTGCGGCGGCCGACCTTGTCCTCATAGGCGGGGCCGATGCCGCGGCCGGTCGTGCCGATCTTGGCCTTGCCGGCGGCCTCCTCGCGCAGCTTGTCCAGGTCCTGGTGCAGCGGCAGGATCAGCGGCGTGTTCTCTGCGATCATCAGGTTCTCGGTCGAGATGGCGACGCCCTGCCCCGCCAGCTTGTCGATCTCCGAGAAAAGCGCCCAGGGGTCCAGCACGACACCGTTGCCGATCACGGCCAGCTTGTTCTCGCGCACGATCCCCGAGGGCAGCAGCGACAGCTTGAAGACCTTGTCGCCGATGACCAGCGTGTGGCCGGCATTGTGACCGCCCTGAAAGCGCGCGATGACATCGGCGCGTTCCGAAAGCCAGTCGACGATCTTGCCCTTGCCCTCGTCGCCCCACTGGGCTCCGACAACCACAACATTGGCCATGAGCGATCCTTTTCGTTGTCCGAAGTTCTTTTCAGCCCGGCATTAGCGCATCGGGCACGGCGGGGAAAGCCGCTTTGTCGGGACCCTGCCGGGGGGCGACCGCCGGGGGCGCTTCGCCCCCCGGACCCCCGGAGGGTATTTGGTCAAAGAAGAAGCGGGCGGTCTCAGTAATGCGGCGGGCGCTGGTCGGCCAGCGCGACACTGCCCGCCGCATCGGCCTGACGCTCGGCCTCGGCCAGCAGCAGCTGATCCAGGCGGCGGGTGACGCGGGCAAGGTCGCGGTCCTGTCGGGCGATGACCTCGGACAGCTCATCCGTCAGCCGCGTCAGATGGGCCAAGGCCTCCTCCAGCTGATGCAGGCGGTCCTGCTGCTTGTCCATGTCGTCACCTTCCGTTACAGCGGCGCCTGAATATGGGCCCGAAAAGGCGACTGATACCATGGCAAAAGACAAGAAGCAGCCCCGTCCCAAGGCCGAGACGCCCAAGGGGTTCCGCGACTATTTCGGGCAGGACGTGACCGAACGGCGCGACATGCTGGACCGCATCGCGCAGGTCTATCACCGCCATGGCTTCGATCCGCTGGAGACGAGCGCCGTCGAGACGGTCGAGGCCCTGGGCAAGTTCCTGCCCGACGTGGACCGGCCCAATGCCGGCGTCTTTGCCTGGCAGGAGGAGGCGGTGCCCGGCGGCGGCACGGCGGGCGACTGGCTGGCACTGCGCTATGACCTGACGGCGCCCTTGGCGCGCGTCGCGGCGCAGTACCGCAACGACCTGCCCAGCCCGTACCGCCGCTTTGCAATGGGCCCGGTCTGGCGCAACGAGAAACCGGGGCCGGGTCGGTTCCGCCAATTCTATCAATGCGACGCGGACACGGTCGGGTCAGCCTCGGTGGCGGCGGATGCCGAGATCTGCGGCATGCTGGCCGATGCGCTGGAGGGGGTGGGCATCGACCGCGGCGATTATCTGGTGCGGATCAACAACCGCAAGGTTCTGAACGGCGTCCTGGAGGCGGCCCAGGTTCGCGAGGATCAGGCCGAGGATGTGCTGCGCCAGATCGACAAGTTCGACAAGGTCGGCCGCGAGGGCGTGCTGGCCCTGCTGACCACGGGCCGCCTGGACGATAGCGGCGCGCGCATCGATGGCGTGGGCCTGTCCGAGGCGCAGGCGGGGCCGGTGCTGGCCTTCCTGGAGGCCAAGGGTGCGGACAACGCCGCGACGCTGGACAACCTGTCGGCCGCCGTCGGCGGATCGGCCATCGGCGCCGAGGGCGTGGACGAGCTGCGCCAGATCGCCGCGATGCTGGCCGCGATGGGCGTGGCCGAAGATCGCGCCGTGATCGATCCGGCCGTGGTCCGGGGCTTGGGCTATTACACCGGCCCGGTCTTCGAGGCCGAGCTGACCTTCGAGATTCTTGACGAAAAGGGCCGCAAGCGGCAGTTCGGATCGGTCGCGGGCGGTGGCCGCTATGACGGGCTGGTGGAGCGTTTCACCGGGCAGAAGGTCCCGGCAACCGGCGTCAGCATCGGCGTCGACCGTCTGCTGGCCGCTTTGCGCGCCAAGGGTCTGGCCGGGGCCGAGGTCGCCGGTCCCGTGGTCGTGACCGTGATGGACCGCGACCGCATGTCGGATTACCAGTCCATGGCCGCCGACCTGCGCGCCGCCGGCATCCGTGCCGAGGTCTATCTGGGCAACCCCAAGAACTTTGGCAACCAGCTGAAATACGCGGACAAGCGCGGCGCACCCGTCGCGATCATCCAGGGCGGGGATGAGGCGGAACGCGGCGTGGTGCAGGTCAAGGACCTGATCCTGGGCGCGAAGATTGCCGCAGAAGCCTCTGTCGAGGAATGGAAATCCCAGCCCGCCCAGACCGAGGTCGCGCGCGCCGACTTGGTTGCCGAAGTCCGCAGGATCATCGGATGATCCCGAAGCAGGCCAAGCAGGCGGTCGGACAGCGGCTGCTGTCGCGGTTCCGCGACGCCGGTGCGACCGAGATCGCGCCCGACATCCTGCTGCCCGCGGGCGACCTTCTGGACCTGTACGGAGAGGACATCCGCGCCCGCGCCTATGTCACCCAGGACCCGATCCGTGGAGAGATGATGCTGCGCCCCGACTTCACCGTGCCGGTGGTGCAGGCGCACATGCAGAACGGCGCCGATCCGGCCCGCTACTGCTATCTGGGAGAGGTGTTCCGCAAGCAGGACACGGGCGACACCCGCCCCGCCACGCCGCGCGACCACGAATACCTGCAATGCGGGTTCGAGCTGTTCACCCGCGATCCCCAGGCCGATGCAGAGGTCTTTGCGCTGTTCCACGATGCGCTGGCGCCCTTGGGCCTGCAGGCGCGCATGGGCGACATGGGCCTGCTGCTGGATGCGGTGCGCGGCCTGCCCCTGACCGAGGCGCGTTCGGTGGCGCTGCTGCACCATATCTGGCGGCCGGGCCGCTTTGCGCGCCTGCTGGCGCGGTTCTCGGCCCCGTCGATCGCGCGGGAGTTTCCCGACGTAACCGTGTCCTGGGCCGGGATGCGGACCGAGGACGAGATGATCCGCCGCATCGCCCGCCTGCAGTCGGACGTGGCGGTGCCGCCCTTGGCCCCGGTCTGGACCGACCGGCTGGAACGTCTTTTCGCCCTGCGCGCCCCGGCGCCGCAGGCCCTATCGACGCTGGCCGACCTGGCCCGCGACATGCCCGCCATCGCGCCGGCGGTGGCCCGCATCCGCGACCGCCTGGACGCCATCGCCGCGCGCGGCATCGACTTGCAGACGGTGATCTTCGACGCCAGCCACGGGCGCACCACGATGGAATATTACGACGGCTTCACCTTCACGTTCCAGGCCGACCGCGCCGGATGGCCGCCGGTGGCGTCGGGCGGGCGCTATGACGCGCTGACCCGCGTGCTGGGCCGCGGCCGCGAGATCCCCGCCGTGGGTGGCATCATCCGCCCCGGCCTTGTTGCCGAACTGGAGGCGCAGGCATGATCCGTCTTGGCGTGCCGTCCAAGGGGCGGCTGATGGAACAGACCTTCGACTGGTTCGCCGACCGCGGCGTGCGTCTGTCGCGGGCCGGGTCCGACCGCGAATATGCGGGCCGGGTCGAGGGGGTCGAGGGCGTGTCGCTGGTCCTGCTGTCGGCCGGAGAGATCCCGCGCGAACTGGCCGCCGGCCGGATCGAACTGGGTGTGACCGGCACCGACCTGGTGCGCGAAAAGCTGGCCGGATGGTCAAGCGACCTGGTCGAGGTCGCGCCGATGGGCTTTGGACATGCCGACCTGATCCTGGCCGTGCCGGATTGCTGGCGCGACTGCACGGACCTGGACGATTTCGCGGCCATCGCGCGCGACTTCCGGGCCGAACATGGATTCCGTTTGCGCATCGCCACGAAATATCACCGCCTGGTCCGCGCCTGGCTGTCCGCCCACGAGGTCGCCGACTATCAGCTGGTCGACAGCCAGGGCGCGACCGAGGGCACGGTCGCCAACCTGACCGCCGAAGCGATCGCCGACATCACCTCGTCGGGCGAAACGCTGCGCGCGAACAACCTGCGCATCCTGGACGAGGCGCCGATCCTGCGGTCGCAGGCGACGCTGTTCGCCAGCCGCGCGGCGATGGGCCCGACAATGGACGCGCTGATCGCCCGGTTGGTGCCGCCGCAGGCAGACCGGTCAGCCTAACCGCGCAGCATCCGCGTCAAAGCCACGGCAGCAGCACCGCGACCGAGATCGCCGCGATCAGCACCCCTGCGCCCAGTTGCAGCGTTCCGGGCAGCCAGCGCGCGGCACCCGCCCAGGGGCCGTGTTCGGACAACAGGGCAAAGCTGCCGCGCCGCGCCCAGACTGCCAGGCAGGCGACCGCGACCGTCACCACCGCGGTGCCCAGGCCCATCGCCAGCGTCCCCAGGATGCCCATCTCGAAGATGCCCATCCGCCAGGTCAGGATCAGCAGAAACAGCGCTCCGGTGCAGGGTCGCAGCGCGATGCCCGCCACGACCAGCACCCCGTCGCGCAGCGACCGCGTCTGTGCCACCTGCTGCGGTGTGGGGCCATGCGCATGGCCACAGCCGCAGGCGTCGCCGTGGTGGTGATGGTGGTGGCGATCCGCCCGCGCCAGCGCGCGCAGCATCGACAGGCCGCGCCATGCCAGCCACAGGCCGACCGACGCGACCAGGACCGTGCTGGCCTGCACCATCGCGACCTCCGACAGGTCGGTCAGGGTCTGGCGTCCCAGGTCCAGGATGGTGATGCCGCCCCAGACCAGGGCTATGGCCGTGCCTGCCTGCGCCAGCGACGACGCGACCGACAGTCCGGCCAGCCGGACCAGCGGAACCTGGGCGCCGAACCCATAGCTGCCGATGATCACCTTGCCATGCCCCGGCCCGACCGCATGGGCGACGCCATAGGCAAAGCACAACCCCAGCAGCGACGCGACCGCCCCCGGCTGGCCCGACCGCAGCGCCCGCAAGGCCCCGGCCATCGCGTTCTGGACGGCCCGCTGCTGGTCGGTGGCCCACCGCTCGATCCCGGCCAGACCGCCGCCCAGCCACAGCGCCACCAGCGTCAGGGCGACGACCAGCCCCGTCAGGGCGACGGCGCGCCTCATGATCCCGGGCCGCAGCGGACCTGTACCGAATCCGCGCCGGTGGCGCCGATGTCCACGGTGATCAGGTCCGCCTCCTCGGCGCTTTGGCCGTCGCCCAGAGCCTCGCCCACCGAGCGGGCATAGGCGTCGGCGGCGGCATAGGGATCGCCCATGCGCAGATCGACAGCGCAATCGTCCCGCGCGATGGCCGGGGGTTCGGGAATGCTGAACTGGACATAGTATTCGGGGTCATAGACCTGGATCGTCAGCGGCCGGTCCCCGTCCAGCGGCTCGGCCAGCGGACGCACATGGGCCGAGATCACCCGCCCGTCCTCATAGCGCGCGGCGAATTCCTGCGGGCCGTCCAGCGCCAGCCTGCGGCCGTCCGCGTCCAGAAACAGCCGCCCGTCAAAGCCCGCCTCCCAATCCGCGTCGAAGCCCTGCAGGGCCGCCTGTTCGTCGGTGGTCAGGACGCCGTCGCCATCGGGGTCCAGGCCCAGATCCTCGATGATCAGCAGGGAATAGAATTCGTCATAGGCCCATTCGACCCCCACATGGGTCAGCGCCCCCGCCGCGTCGTGACGCAAGGACAGGCCCGCGTCGATGAACACATGCGGATGGGCCGACGCGCCAAGCGGCGCGACGATCAGCAGGGCGGACAGGCAGGACACGCGCGGCGACATCGGCAGGACACCTTGGCAAGGACGGCGGTTCCAGTTACCCGCGTGCGGCGCGGCTTGCAAATCACCGCTTTGCCAGCCCGGCGGAAAACCACGCGGGCGCCGCAACCCCGGGGCGGGTTCGGACGTGTCTGAATACAGAGGAACAGGGGACGGCATGAAACGACGGGCATTCACGATGGCGGGGCTGGCCTTGGCGCTGACCGGTTGCGGGCGGATCGTCGATGCCCGCGCCACCGCGCGCGAAACCGCGTTCGAGGCCGAATTCCCCCCCACCGGGCAACTGATCCAGGTGCAGGGCCGCACCGTGCATGTCGACATCCGCGGCAGCGGTCCCGACCTGATCCTGCTGCACGGGGCCAGCGGGAACAGCCGCGATTTTACCTTCGCCCTGGCCGACCGCCTGGCGACCCGGTACCGCGTACTGGCCTTCGACAGGCCGGGGCTGGGCTGGACGGACGCGATCGGCGCGCAGACCGACAACCCCATCGCCCAGGCCGAACTTCTGCGCGCCGCCGCCGACCAGTTGGGCGTGCGCCGACCCGTGGTGCTGGGCCACAGCTATGGTGGCGCGGTTGCGATGGCCTGGGGCCTGCGCGCACCGGGCGACACGGCGGCGCTGGTGATCGTGTCCGGGGCGACGATGCCCTGGCCCGGCACGCTGACCGGATGGTACGCATTCCTGGAGACGCCCCTGGGCGACCGTGTCGGGCCACCGCTGCTGACCGCCCTGGCGCCGGTGTCCCTGGGCACCCGGATCATGGCGGGCATCTTCGCGCCCCAGCCCGTACCCCCGGGATATGCCGACTATATCGGCGTGGGGCTGGCCGCGCGGCGCGGCAACTATCGCGCGAATGCATCGCAGATCAACGGGTTGCGCGCATATCTTCGCGTGATGGCGCCGCAGTATCCGCGCCTGACGATGCCGGTCGAGGTGATCCATGGCGGTCAAGACAGCATCGTGCCCGCCGAGATCCACGCCCTGCCCCTGGCAGAGGCGCTGCCCAACGCCGCGCTGACGATCCTGCCCGATCAGGGCCACATGCCCCAGCATGGCGATCCGCAGGCGATCATCGACGCCGTCGACCGCGCCAGCGTCCGCGCGGGCCTCCGCTGACTGGGGCTTGCAGCGCCCGCGCCCGCGTCCCAAGGTGGCCGCCAAACCAAACCGGGGGCCATCATGCTGACCATCCACGGCGTCACCCGCTCGCGTGCATCGCGTGTCGTGTGGCTTTGTCACGAACTGGACCTGCCCTTCCGGCAGGTGCCCGTCATCCAGGCCTATCGCATCGGCAATGCCGACGCGCCCGATGCACCGCCCAACACCCGCAGCCCCGATTTCCTGGCGCTGTCCCCCGCAGGCGCCATCCCGGTGATCGAGGACGAAGGGCTGGTCCTGTCCGAATCGCTGGCGATCACGCTGCATCTGGCGCGCAAGCATGGCGGCCCTGCAGGCCCGCAGGATTACGCCGAAGACGCGCTGATGACCCAGTGGTCGATCTATGGCGCCACCGCGATCGAGCCCGACGCACTGACCATCCTGATGCTGCACAACCGCGGCACGCTGCAATCGGCCGATGACGTGGGGATCGTGGCGGACGCGGCCGAACGGCTGGTCCGGCCGCTGAAGGTGCTGGAGGACCATCTGGCAACGCACGCCTATCTGGTGGGCGGGCGGTTCACCGTGGCCGACCTGAACCTGGCCGAGATCGTCCGCTATGCCCAGGGGCACGGCGCGCTGATGGAGGCGTTTCCCGCGATCCGCGCCTGGCTGTCGGCCTGCCAGGACCGCCCGGCGTTCCAGGCAATGTGGACCGCCCGCATGGCGGAGCCGGAATAGGCGCAATCCTTTGGGGCGGGCCGCGCAGGGGACACAACCCCTTGCCGCCCGCCCCCGCGCCATGAGATAAGCGCCGCGATCCAAATCAGTGAGCGACCCCATGGCCGACGACCTTCTCTCCGGCAACGCCGCCAGCGACGCCTATTCCGCATCCTCGATCGAGGTGCTGGAGGGGCTGGAGCCGGTGCGCAAGCGTCCCGGCATGTATATCGGCGGCACCGACGAACGCGCGCTGCATCACCTGGTCGCAGAAATCCTGGACAACTCGATGGACGAGGCCGTGGCAGGCCACGCCACGCGCATCGAGGTCGAGCTGCTGGCCGATTTCAGCGTCATCGTGCGCGACAACGGCCGCGGCATTCCCATCGATCCGCACCCCAAGTTCCCCGGGAAGTCCGCGCTGGAGGTGATCCTGTGCACGCTGCATGCGGGGGGCAAGTTCTCGGGCGATACCTATCAGACCTCGGGTGGTCTGCACGGCGTGGGTGCGTCGGTCGTGAACGCGCTGTCCGACCTGATGGTCGTGCAGGTCGCGCGCAACAAGGAGCTGTTCGAGCAGCGCTTTTCCCGCGGCATCCCGCAGGGGCCGGTCGCCAAGATCGGGGCGGCTCCGAACCGGCGCGGCACCACCGTGACCTTCCATGCCGACGAGGAGATCTTCGGCCATCACCGCTTCAAGCCCGCGCGGCTGATGAAGATGGTGAAATCCAAGGCCTACCTGTTCAGCGGCGTCGAGATCCGCTGGAAGACAGAGATCGACGACGGAGAGACCCCGCGCGAGGCCACGTTCCATTTCCCCGGCGGCCTGGCCGATTACCTGACCGAGACCCTGACCGGGACCAGCACCTATGCCGACCGCCCGTTTTCCGGCAGCATCGACTTCAACGCCAAGTTCGGCGTGCCGGGCAAGGTGGACTGGGCGATCAACTGGACGCCCGCGCGCGACGGCTTCATCCAGTCCTATTGCAACACCGTCCCCACCCCCGAGGGCGGCACCCACGAGATGGGATTTTGGGCCGCGATCCTGAAGGGCATCCGCAGCTATGGAGAACGCGTCAGCAACAAGAAGGCCGCCCAGATCACGCGTGAGGATCTGATCATCGGCGGTTGCGCGCTGGTCAGCTGCTTCATCCGTGAACCGGAATTCGTGGGCCAGACCAAGGACCGCCTGGCCACGACCGAGGCTGCGCGCCTGGTCGAGGGCGCGGTGCGCGACCATTTCGACACCTGGTTGGCGTCCGACACCAAATCTGCCGGCGCGATCCTGGATTTCCTGGTGCTGCGCGCCGAGGAGCGCCTGCGTCGCCGCCAGGAAAAGGAGACCGCGCGCAAGACCGCCACGAAAAAGCTGCGCCTGCCCGGCAAGCTGGTCGATTGCAGCGCCACCAACCGCGACGGGACGGAACTGTTCATCGTCGAGGGCGACAGCGCCGGCGGATCCGCCAAGATGGCCCGCGACCGCACCAAGCAGGCCCTGCTGCCCCTGCGCGGCAAGATCCTGAACGTGCTGGGCGCGGCATCGTCCAAGATGGGTGCCAACCAAGAGATCAACGACCTGTGCCAGGCGCTTGGCGTCAACATGGGCACGCGTTTCAACGTCGACGACCTGCGCTACGACAAGGTCATCATCATGACCGACGCCGATGTCGACGGCGCGCATATCGCGTCGCTGCTGATGACGTTCTTCTTCACGCAGATGCGGCCGATGATCGACAAGGGGCACCTGTATCTGGCCTGCCCGCCGCTGTACCGTCTGACGCAGGGGGCCCACCGCCTGTACGTGGCCGACGACGCCGAAAAGGATCGGATGATGGCCAAGGGCCTGGGCGGCCGTGGCAAGATCGACGTCCAGCGCTTCAAGGGTCTGGGAGAGATGGACGCCAAGGATCTCAAGGACACGACCATGAACCCTGCCACCCGCAAGCTGATCCGCGTCAGCATCGACGACGACGAAGGCGGCGAGACCGGCGATCTGGTCGAACGCCTGATGGGCAAGAAGCCCGAGCTGCGGTTCGAATACATTCAGGAAAACGCCCGCTTCGTCGAGGAACTGGACGTGTGATCCCCACGATCGGCCTGTATGTCACGGCCGCCATGGCCGAGATCGCGGGCCGTTTCGCCTTCTGGGCCTGGCTTCGGTTGGACCAGTCGGCGCTGTGGCTGGTGCCAGGCGCGGTCGCGCTGGCGCTGTTCGCTTGGGCGCTGACGCGAGTTCAGGTCGATTTCGCGGGGCGCGCCTATGCGGCCTATGGCGGCATCTATATCGCCACGTCGCTGGCATGGCTGTGGCTGGTCGAGGGTCAGACCCCCGGCAGGCTGGACCTGCTGGGGGCCGGGCTGTGCATCGTCGGGGCCGCGGTGATCCTGGCAGGCGCCCGCCCGTAGGCGGTGGGGCCTAGACCCACTTGGCCAAGGGCGGCAGGCTCATCAGGACGGCGTCGGCGTTGTGGCCGGTCTCCAGCCCGAATTTCGTGCCGCGGTCATAGACCAGGTTGTATTCCGCATAGAGACCCCGGTGGATCAGCTGCGTGTCGCGGTCGGCATCGTCGAACGCCTGCGTCATCCGCGCCTCTGCCAGCGGCAGGAACGCCGGCAGGAACGCCGCGCCCACGTCGCGGGTGAAGGCGAAATCCGCCTCCCAGTCCCCGGTGTTCAGATCGTCATAGAAGATGCCGCCGACGCCCCGCGCCCGCCCGCGATGGGGGATGAAGAAATACTCATCCGCCCAGGCCTTGAAGCGGTCATAGTAGTCCGCCCCGTGCGGCAGGCAGGCATCGCGCAGCGTGTTGTGGAAATGCGCGGTGTCATCGGCGTATTCGATGCAGGGGTTCAGGTCTGACCCGCCGCCGAACCACCATGCCCCCGGGGTCCAGAACATGCGCGTGTTCATGTGCACGGCCGGCGCGTGCGGGTTCCGCATATGCGCGACCAGGCTGATGCCCGATGCCCAGAACCGCGGATCATCCTCCATGCCCGGCACGCCGCGGGCGGCCATCGCGGCCTGGGCGCGGGGGGCCAGGGTGCCATGCACCTCGGACCAGTTCACGCCGACCTTCTCAAAGGCGCGGCCGCCGCGCATCACCGACATGATGCCACCGCCGCCGTTGTCGGCGCGCTCCGTGGGCGTCACCTCAAACCGGCCCGCGGGGGCGTCGCCCGGGGCGCGGTCCTCCAGCGCCTCGAAGGCGGCGGTGATGCGGTCGCGCAGCTCGCGGAACCAAAGCGCGGCGCGGTGGCGTTGTTCATCCATGGCGGGCCTCATTCGTGATTTGCCAGCCCCAGGCATCGCGACTAGCATCGCCTGCGTCCATAAAGAGAGCCGCCATGCGCCGCAACACCGCCCTTGCCCTTTGCCTTGCACCGGTTCTGGCCCTTGCCGCCTGCGGCACGCCGCAGGAACGCTGCATCAGCCGGAACACCAGCGAATACCGCACCGTCAGCAGCCTTCTGGCCGAGGTCGAGGGCAATCTGTCGCGGGGCTATGCCTGGGAAGAACGCCAGGTCGTGCGGACGCGGTTCGCGCAATGCGAACGCGTGATCCGCGACCACGAGGGCAAGGCGCAGATCAGCACCTATGGCTGCTGGCGCGATTATGTCGATGTCGAACGGTTCCGCGTGCCCATCGACCCCGCGGCCGAGACGCGCAAGCGCGACGGCCTGGTAGAGCGTCAGGCGGCCCTGACGCGCGGCGCGAATGCCGCCGTGGCCGCCTGCCGCGCCGCCTATCCCGAGGAAGCCTAAAGCACCTGTGACGTCACCGGGTCGGCCAGGCTGCGTCCGCCGTCGACGGTGACGATCTGGCCGGTGACAAAGCGCGCGCCGTCGCTGACCAGGTAATGCACCGTCTCGGCCAGTTCTTCGGCCGGGGCGATGCGGCCCAGGGGTGTGCCAGCGATGATCTGCGCCCGCTGGTCGGGATTGTCCTTCAGCGCGCATTGCAGTTCATGCGACATGACACTGCTGAAGCTGACACCGTTCACGCGGATGCGGTGCGGCGCCAAGGCCAGCGCCAGCCCGCGCGTGGCCTGTTCCTGCGCCGCACAGGCGATGGAATAGCCCAGCATAGACGGAATCGGCCGCCGCGCCGCCAGGGTCGAGATATTGACGATCGCCCCGGTCTGGGCGCTTGACCCTTCGCCGTCGGCCTGACGGATCATGCGCTTTGCGACCATCTGCGACAGACGCAGGCTGGCCAGCATGTTCTGGCGCAGCATCTCCTCCAGCGCGTCCATGTCGGTGTCCAGCGGATCGCTGCCCCGAACGAAACGATGGGCGTTCACCAGGATGTCGACGCGGTCGAACGCATCCAGCGTGGCCGACAGCAGGTTCGCCATCGCCAGCTTTTCCGACATGTTCCCGACGAAATGGCGCACCTGGCTTTCGTCGTCGGCATAATCCGACACTGCCGACTGCAGCGCCTGTTCGTCGCCGTCCGCGAACATGACCGATGCGCCGCGTTCGGCCAGGTGCCGCGCGATGGCCAGGCCCACGCCGCGTCCGGCCCCGGTGACGATGGCCGTCTTGCCCTGGATCGACAGCGTCACCGCCGTGCCCCCCGGGCCCGGACCGTGGCGGTACCCTTGCCCGCCGCGGTCGCCTCGATCACCTTGAAGCGCGTGTCGCCCGCGATCTCATGGACCTGGCCGAAATGCTGCGCCAGGACCGATTCGTAGGGCAGATGCCGGTTGGCGACCATCCACAGCCGACCCGCGCCCGTCAGGATGCGCGCCGCGGTGGCGATGAAGTCGGCCCCAAGCCGGGGGTCGGCCTGTCGCCCCTCGTGGAACGGGGGGTTCATGATGACGCCGTTGACCGGCTCCCGCAGGGTGAAATTGCGCGCGTCCGCCCAGTGGAACTGTGCCCGCGGATCGGTGACATTGCGCTTGGCCGAGGTCAGGGCGGCGTGGTCGGCCTCGACCAGGTGCAACTCGGCAATGCCCGGTCGGGCCAGGGCCTGCGCGGACAGCCAGCCCCATCCCGCGCCCAGGTCGACCACGCGAGTGGGCATCTTGGGCGGCAGGTTATCGGCCAGCATCCGCGACCCCGGGTCGATCCCGTCGGCCGAGAAGACGCCCGGAAGGGTCACGAAGCCCGGCTCGACCTGACGCTCGGTCGCGGTCCAGTCGGCGGGCAGTCCCGCGTCGGGCAGCGTCACCTGAAAGATCTTGCCATGGGCCTTGCTGATGACATCGCGCACCTCGGCATGGCCGCGCAGTTCCTTCAGCAGGGAATCGACGCCGTCGGTCTTCTGCCCATCGACCCAAAGGGCCGCGCCAGGCGCCAGATGCGCCGCGGCCAGCGCAAGGCGCGCGCGTGCGGCAGCCTTGGCGCGCGGCAGGCGGACGACGGCCGCGTCGAAACGGCCCTCCGGCTCCGTCCGGACATCGAATCCGCGGGCGGTCAGTCCGTCATGATCGGGAAAGTTTCCCTGGACGATGGTCAGCTGTGCGGGGTCGAGGGGGAACAGGTCATCGGCGGCAGTGGCGCCGATGAACAGCACTCGGCCCCCGGGATGGCCGTCCGGAAAGGCCAGGTCCAGTCGTGATTGGGTCACGCGATTACTCTTTTTCCATGGTGCATTGCAGGGGATGCTGCTGGCGGCGGGCCAGCTCCATCACCTGGGCGACCTTCGTCTCGGCCACCTCGTGTGAAAAGACGCCGACGACGGCCAGACCGCGACGGTGCACGGTCAACATGATCTCGATCGCCTGGGCGTGGGTCATGTGGAACAGCCGCTCCAGCACGTGAACGACGAACTCCATCGGCGTGAAGTCGTCGTTCAGCAACAGGACCTTGTACATCGGCGGCCGCTGCGATTTCGCGCGTGGCTTGACCGCCAGATCGGATTGGTCGTCGGGATTGTCGGGTGCGGTCATCCAGTGCGTCATCGGGCTGCGGTCGTTCCTGAATGCTGAGGCGAGGGGGTGGGCGCTGTCGCCATCCCCGGAAATATAGCGCAATCGCGCCCGGATGAAAGCCCCCCGCGCGGATGCGCCGCGATCCGGGTCTGGACGGCGTCGCCTACAGTGCAGACAAAATTAGCGTGATTGCCCGGTTTCAAGGTGAAAAGAGCCGTGCTATTATAGGTTGATTAACGACGGACGTGCGACAAACGACGCGCCCGCTTGAGGCAGAGAGACAGCGACAGTGACCCGATTTACCCATGCCTTCCGGCTGCTTTGTCATGCCGTCCTGGCCGTTGCCCTGTTGGGGCTTCCGGCTGCCGCGGCACCTTTCGCGGCCTATGTGATGGACGCCCGGACCGGGCAACCCATCTATCGCCAGAATTCGGATACGCGACTGCATCCTGCCTCGCTGACCAAGATGATGACGCTCTACATGGCGTTCTCGGCCATCGAACGCGGTCAGGTGCGGCTGGATTCGAAATTCACCGTGTCCTCCAAGGCCGCGAACGAGCCCCCCTCCAAGCTGGGCCTGCGCGCGGGTCAGCAGATCGAGCTGCGCTATCTTCTGCGCGCCGCCGCGATCAAGTCGGCCAACGATGCCGCGACCACCATCGGCGAGGGGCTGGCAGGCTCCGAACAGGCCTTCACCCAGCAGATGACCCAGATGGCGCGGGCGCTTGGCATGAACAACAGCCAGTTCCGCAACGCCCATGGCCTGACGACCGAGGGGCATTATTCGACCGCCCATGACATGAGCGTTCTGGGACGCCACCTGTTCTACGACTTCCCCCAGTACTACAACCTGTTCTCGCGCCGGTCGGCCGATGCGGGCATCGCGCAGGTCGCGTCGACGAACCGCCGCTTCCTGGATGCCTATGCCGGTGCCGACGGGATCAAGACGGGGTATACGCGGGCTGCGGGCTTCAACCTGACGGCTTCGGCGCAGCGCGGCAACCGTCGCCTGATCGCCACCGTCTTCGGCGGGACGTCCACGGCGCATCGCAACCAGGTGATGACCGAGCTGCTGGACAGCAGCTTCACCCGCATCCCCGACCGCGTGCGCGAGGTCCGTCCGCAGCCTCCGCGCCTGCTGGTGCAGGCCACGACGCGCCGCGCGCAGGTCGCCGCCAGCCCCGCCGCGACCCAGGCAGAACCGCAGCGCCTGGTGCTGCAGGCATCGCCGCCCCCCGCGACCCGCCCTGCCGCCGCCGCGTCGACCCTTGTCGCCGCAGCGCCCAAGGTCGACCTGACCGAGGCGTTGCGCCTTGCCGGCGCGACCGCGGCGCCCGCCGCACCGCCGGGCGTCGCCTTGGCCAGCAGCCAGCGTCCGCGCGCCCGCCCCGGATCCGCGGCCCCCGCGGCCGACGCGATCCAGCAGGCGCTTGCCACCGCCGTCGCATCGGACGACGCGCCGGCGCAGCAGGCCAGCCTTGCGGCCCCCGTGCTGGCCGGATCGGCGCGCCCTGCACCCTCGCCCCGGCGCACGGCCAGCATCGCCGCCGTTGCCCAGCCCGAGCCTGCAGCCGCGCCCGCCCCTGAACCGCAGATGCAGGCGGCCCCCGGCACCCTGTCGCTGGACAGTTCCAGGGCGCCCAAGCCGCGGTCCGAAACCGTGATCCTGGCCGCGATGGGCGAAGGCGACCTGAGCGCGCCCGAGGCACTGGAGGTCGTGCGCCGTCCCACCGACAGCGGCCGCAACTGGGGCGTCAGCCTGGGCCGCTACACCTCTCAGGCCGAGGCTGACCGGTTGCTGCTGCGTCTGGCCCTGCAGGACGGCAACCTGTTCGGCGCGGCGCGCCGGCACGTCGCCAACACCAATCGCGGGTTCGAGCCGCAGTTCGGAAACCTCTCCAAGGGCCATGCCGAACTGGCCTGCGAGCGGATGCAAAGCCGGTCGCAGCCCTGCCAGGTCATCGCCAACTGACGACCCGGTCAGACTGACTTGTCGCCCCCGCCCGAAAAGGCGGGGGCTTTTTCATATGCGGATGCGACAACCTGCCCGCTATGCCGGCGCGCCGCTTGCTCTATGTTATTTTCATTAATTTCTGAAATGACAGGAACAAGCGAATGTCAGTGTCGGCCTTGCGGCAGGAGTTCATCCTGCATTTCGGTGAAATGGGATCGCGGTGGGGCATCAACCGCACCGTCGGTCAGGTCTATGCCCTGCTGTTCCTGGCGGACGAGCCGCTGTGTGCGGACGACATCGTCGCCGCCCTGGGCTTCTCCCGCTCGAACGTGTCGATGGCGCTCAAGGAGCTGCAAAGCTGGAACCTGGTGCGCCTGCGCCATCAGCAGGACGACCGGCGCGAATTCTTCACCACGCCCGACGACCTGTGGGAGATCGTGCGCACGCTGATCAACGAACGGCGCAAGCGCGAGATCGATCCCACGCTGACCAAGCTGCGCGAACTGTCGATGGCCGAACCCGACCCGTCTGACCGCGCAGCCCACGCCCGCATCGCCGAACTGCGCCAGCTGATCGAACAGATGACGCGGTTCCACGATGACCTGGCCCGGTTCGAGACCGAGCGCCTGGTCGCGCTGATGAACATGGGCGCCCGTCTTGGCCGCCTTGTCGACGGCGCGGGCAAGCTGATCCCGATCCGCCGCAGCAAACCTCAATCGAAAGGCTGAAACCCATGGACCCGCTGATTCTGTCGCGGATTCAATTTGCCGCGAACATCTCGTTCCACATCCTGTTCCCGACCATCACGATCGCGCTTGGCTGGGTGCTGCTGTTCTTCAAGCTGCGCTTCAACCGCACGGGCGACGAAAAATGGATGGACGCCTATCGCTTCTGGGTGAAGGTGTTTGCCCTGTCCTTCGCGCTTGGCGTGGTGTCGGGCATCACCATGTCGTTCCAGTTCGGCACCAACTGGCCCGGTTTCATGGAAAGCGTCGGCAACATCGCGGGTCCGCTTCTGGCCTATGAGGTGCTGACCGCCTTCTTCCTCGAGGCCGCCTTCCTGGGCATCATGCTCTTCGGCTTTCGCCGCGTGCCGGGGTGGCTGCACACGACCGCGACCTTCCTGGTGGCGTTCGGTACCACGCTGTCGGCCTTCTGGATCCTGGTCCTGAACAGCTGGATGCACACGCCCGCGGGCTATGAGGTGATCGACGGCGTGGTCCACGCGACCGACTGGATGGCGATCATCTTCAACCCGTCGCTGCCCTACCGCCTGACGCACATGCTGCTGGCCTCGGGGCTGACGGTGGCTTTCCTCATCGCGGGCATCTCGGCGCTGCGCTGGATCTGGGGCGACCGGGGGGACGAGGTGCGTGCCACGCTGCGCTTCGGCGCGACGCTTGGCGCGGTGCTGATCCCGCTGCAGATCTATGCCGGCGACATGCACGGCCTGAACACGCTGGAACACCAGCCCGCCAAGGTCGCCGCGATGGAGGGCAACTGGGAGACGCAGGGCAACGTGCCGCTGGTCCTCTTCGCCCTGCCCGATCAGGAGGCGCGCGAGAACCGGATGGAGATCGCCATCCCCAACGTCGCATCCCTGATCCTGACGCACAGCCTGGAGGGCGAGGTGCCGGGCCTGAACGATTTCGTGGCCGCCGACGGCACCCCCGAACACCCGCCCGTGGCCCCTGTCTTCTTCAGCTTCCGGATCATGGTGGGCATGGGCATGGCGATGCTGGCCCTGTCCTGGTCGGCCTTGTGGTTCATGCGCCGCGGCCGCGGGGTGAAAGGCCTGCCGCGCCCCTGGATCTATGCCTTTGCCGCGATGGGCTTCTCGGGCTGGATCGCCACGCTGGCGGGCTGGTACGTGACCGAGATCGGGCGTCAGCCCTGGCTGGTCACGGGCGTCCTGACCACCAAGGAGGCGGTCGGCCCCATCACCGGCGGCATGGTCGCCTCCAGCCTGGTCGCCTACCTTCTGGTCTATGCGGTCCTGATGGCGGCCTATCTGGGCACGCTGACCTATCTGGCGCGCCGCGCCGCGCGCCACGACCCGCTGACCCCCGACCTGCCCACCCCCGACGCGGGCGTGCGCGCCCTGCAACCTGCGGAGTAGATCATGCATCTCTTCGGTGATCCGTTCATCTGGCTGCCCTTCGTCTTTGCGGTGCTGATGGGCCTGTCCGTCTTGGTCTATGTCGTCCTGGACGGCTTCGACCTGGGGGTGGGCCTGCTGTTCCCCTTCGCCACCCCGTCCGAGCGCGACCGCATGGTCGCCTCGATCGGTCCCTTCTGGGACGCAAACGAGACCTGGCTGGTCCTGGCCATCGGCCTGCTGCTGGTGGCCTTCCCGGTGGCGCACGGGGTGATCCTGACCGCGCTTTACCTGCCGGTGACGGTCATGCTGATCGGCCTGATCCTGCGCGGCGTCGCGTTCGAGTTCCGCGCCAAGGCCCCGACCCGTCACCGCGCCGCGTGGAACCGGGCGTTTTTCGCAGGCAGCCTGGCCTCGACCCTGGCGCAGGGGTTCATGCTGGGCCTCTATGTCACCGGGCTGCAGCTCAGCTGGACCAACATCGCGTTTGCGCTGCTGACGGCGGTGTTCCTGACGGTGGGGTTCAGCGTCATCGGTGCGACCTGGCTGATCGGCAAGGCCGAGGGCGTTCTGCAGGCCAAGGCGATCCTGTGGGCACGGCGCGGCATCTGGGGGCTGGTGGCGGGCATCGCCGCGATCTCGGCCGCATCGCCCCTGGTCAGTGCCCGCATCTGGGACAAATGGTTCAGCTGGCCCGAATTCGCGATCCTGGCCCCCCTGCCGATCCTGTCGGTGGTGCTGATCGCGACCCTGTGGCGGGTGCTGCACGTGCTGCCGATGGAGAACGACCGCATGGCCTGGACGCCCTTCGCCCTGACCACGGCGCTGTTCGTCCTGGCGTTCGGGGGGCTGGCATACAGCTTCTACCCCTATGTCGTCCCCGAACAGATGACGATCTATCAGGCCGCCGCCGCACCCGAGGCGCTGATCATCATCCTGGTGGGCGCGCTGGTCGTCCTGCCGGTCATCATCGCCTATTCGGTGCTGGCCTACACGGTCTTCCGCGGCAAGGCGACCGAACTGACCTATTCCTGAACGAACAAGGCGGGCCGCCTGGCCCGCCTTTCCTCATCAGTTGCTGAACAAGAAGTGCAGGACGTCGCCGTCCTTGACCTCATAGGTCTTGCCCTCGACGCGCAGCTTGCCCGCCTCGCGCGCTCCGGCCTCGCCCTTGCCGGCGACATAGTCGTCATAGGCGATGGTTTCCGACCGGATGAAGCCCTTCTCGAAATCGCCATGGATCACGCCCGCCGCCTGCGGGGCCAGGGTGCCCTTGGTGATGGTCCAGGCGCGGGCCTCCTTTGGGCCCACGGTGAAATAGGTCTGCAGACCCAGCAGGCTGTATCCGGCGCGGATCAGCCGGTCCAGGCCCGGCTCCTCCAGGCCCATCTCGCCCAGGAACATCTGCGCCTCCTCGGCGTCCAGCTGGCTGATCTCCTCCTCGATCCGGGCCGAGATCACGACATGGCCCGCGCCCTGCGCCTCGGCCATCTCGCGGACCTTCTCGGACAGGGCGTTGCCGTTGGCGGCCTCGTCCTCGGCCACGTTGCAGACGAACAGCACCGGCTTGGCGGTCAGCAGCTGCAGCATGTCCCAGACCCGGCGGTCGTCATCGGCCACCGCGACGGTGCGCGCCGGGCGGCCCTCGTTCAGCACGGCCAGCGCCTGGCGCAGCAGGCGGTCCTGATCCAGCGCGTCCTTGTCCCCGCCCTTCAGCTTGCGCGACAGGTTGGCCAAGCGACGCTCGATCGATTCCATGTCGGCGATCATCAGCTCGGTCTCGATCACGTCGGCATCGGCCAGCGGGTCGACGCGGCCCTCGACATGGGTGATGTCGCCATCCTCGAAGCAGCGCAGCACATGGGCGATGGCGTCCGTCTCGCGGATGTTGGCCAAGAACTGGTTGCCCAGGCCTTCGCCCTTGCTGGCGCCCTTCACCAGGCCCGCGATGTCCACGAAGGTGATGCGCGTCGGGATGATCTGCTTGCTGCCTGCGATGGCGGCCAGGGTGTCCAGCCGCGGGTCGGGGACCGCGACCTCGCCCACGTTGGGCTCGATGGTGCAGAACGGGAAGTTCGCGGCCTGTGCGGCGGCGGTTTTCGTCAATGCGTTGAACAGCGTCGACTTGCCCACGTTCGGCAAGCCCACGATCCCCATGCGAAAGCCCATGACAGCACCCTTTCCCGTCTGAATATCCCGCGCCTGTTACGCGCCCCGCGCGGCCAAGTCCAGCCTTGGCCCGGCCCGCGCCCGACCCGCGCCCGGAGATTGCACCCACCCCCCATGCGCGCTAGGGATTGTGCCAAAGAATGCAGGGACGGACATGACCAGAATCGACGACAGGTTTGCAGCGCTCAAGGCCCAGGGCAAGAAGGCCTTCGTGGCCTACATGATGGCATCCGACCCCGACGATGCGACCGCGTTGCAGATCATGCGCGGCCTGCCCGACGCGGGGGTGGACATCATCGAACTGGGCATGCCCTTCACCGACCCGATGGCCGATGGCAGCACGATCCAGGCGGCAGGTCAGCGCGCCCTGGCCCAGGGCGGCAGCGTCAGCCGCACGCTGGACATCGTGCGCGAATTCCGGCGCGACGACACCACGACGCCCATCGTGCTGATGGGCTATTACAATCCGATCTATGCCCGAAAGGGCGGCGTGACCCAGTTCCTGACCGATGCGGTCGAGGCGGGGATCGACGGCCTGATCGTCGTCGACCTGCCCCCCGAGGAGGATTCCGAACTCTGCGTGCCAGCCACGGCCGCGGGGCTGAACTTCATCCGCCTGGCGACGCCGACGACCGACGACCGCCGCCTGCCTGCGGTGGTCAGGAACATCACGGGCTTTGTCTATTACGTCAGCGTCACGGGGATCACCGGCGCGGCCGCAGCCAATGCCGCCGACGTCGCCCCCGAGGTCGCGCGCATCCGCGCCGCCGCCGGCCTGCCGGTGGTCGTGGGCTTTGGCATCTCGACCCCCGAGGCCGCCGAGGCGATCGCGTCCGTCGCCGACGGCTGCGTCGTCGGCAGCGCCATCGTCAAGCAGATCGGCGAGGGGCGCCCCGTCCCGGAAATCCTGGCCTTCGTCCGCGACCTGGCCGCGGGCGCCCATCGCGGGTGAGCTTGGCCTTCGATCACGTGGCCATCGCCGCCCGCACCCTGGACGAAGGGGCGGCGTGGCTGGCCGGTCGCGGCCTGACGCTGGAACCGGGCGGGCGCCATCCGGGCATGGGCACGCACAACCGCCTGATGTCGCTTGGGCCGGGGGAATACCTTGAACTGATCGCGCCCGATCCGGAGGCCGATGTGCGGCCCTGCTGGTTTGGACTGGACGGGTTCGACGGCCCGCCGCGGGTGGCGGGCTGGGTGATGCGCGCGACGCCGCTGCGCGCACCCGCCGGCACGCGCGTCGTGCAGGCCCGGCGCGGCGACCTGTCCTGGCAGATCACCCTGCCGCTGGCCGGCCAGATGCCGCGTGACGGGGCGCAGCCCATGCTGATCGACTGGGGTGACGGGCCGCACCCGTCCGACCGCCTGCCCGATCGCGGGGTGCGCCTGAAGCGGCTGACCCTGCCGCTGGACCGGCTTGATCTGGACGACCGTCGGCTGATGCTGACCGGGGCGGGGACGCCCCTGACCGCGACGCTGGCAACCCCGGACGGGGAGGTGACGCTGTGATCCTGCGCGACGCGACCGCCGCCGATGTGCCCGCCATCGCGGCCATCTGGAACCCCATCGTCCGCGACACCGCCATCACCTTCTGGCCCGATGAACGCAGCCATGACCAGATCGCGGCCCTGATCGCAGAGCGGCAGGCAGCCGGACAGGCCTTTATCGTGGCGGCCGATGGCGACCGGCTTCTGGGCTTTTCCACCTATTCCCAGTTTCGCGGCGGTGCGGGCTATGCGCGCAGCATGGAACACACGATCCACGCGGCTCCGGATGCGCGGGGACGCGGGGTCGGCCGGGCCATGCTGACCGCCGTCCAGGACCACGCCCGCCAGCGCGGCCACCGCATCCTGATCGGCGGGATCACCGGGTCGAACGACGGCTCGATCGCCTTTCACCGGGCCATGGGCTATGCCGAATGGGGCCGCATCCCGGCGGCGGGATGGAAATTCGGGCAGTTTCACGACCTTGTGCTGATGGGGCGCGATCTTTCGGCCTAGCATGCCGCCACGGCGGCAATGCGCCCCTATCGCTTGGCCGGTTTCAGCGCTAACCTTGGGGCATGGATTGCTGCACCACCCCCGAGACTTGCACGGGCCCCTGCCCTGACCTGCCAAGGCCCCGCAGCTTCTGGCAGCGGATGGCCGACCGCATCACCGTGTTCCTGTGGACGAATCGTCCGGCGACGCCGCCGGAACGGTCGGTCGCCTTCACCATTGCGGTGATCGCGCTTGGGGCGAAGCTGGCCAAGGTCGACGGCACCGTCGAACGCTCCGAGGTCGCGGCCTTTCGCCGGGTGTTCATCATCCCCCGCTCCGAGGAGAAGAACGCCGCCCGCGTCTTCGATCTGGCCCGCAAGGACGTGGCCGGGTTCGATGCCTGGGCGCGCAAGATGGCGTCGATGTTCCAGCCCGGCGATCCGGTCCTTCTGGACGTGATGGAGGGGCTGTTCGTCATCGCCGTGGCCGACGGTGCGCTGCAGCCCGCCGAGATCGCGTTTCTGGACGAGGTCGGTCGCATCTTCGGGCTGGCGCCCGCGCAGATCGCCGCGATCCGGCGGCGGCATGACAAAGGCGCCGGCTGCCCGCCCTGCGAGGTTCTGGGCGTGGCCCCCGACACCCCCCTGCCCGAGGTCAAGCGCCGCTGGCGCCAGCTGCTGCGCGAGAACCACCCCGACCACGCCATCGGCCGCGGCCTGCCCCCCGAAGCCATCCGCCTGGCCGAGGCCCGCACCCGTCGCCTCAACGAGGCCTGGGACAGCTATCGCAACCTCTATCGCGGCAATCTGCAGGCCGGGGCCGCCTGAACCTTGCGCGGCGGGCCGGCACTGCCCATCTCATGGCCCATGACACGCATCCTGACCCCCGCCGCCTTGTGCCTTGCCCTGATGTCCGCCCCCGCCTTTGCGCAGGAGGCGCCGGAGGAACCGGGGTTCCTGGAACGTGGCCTGGGCGCGATCATGGGGCAGTTGTGGGGCGAGGAGGAGCCCGGCGCCATGTCGCCCCTGGCTCAGGACCTGGCCGGCGCTCTGCGCCAGATGGGCCCCGTGCTGCAGGATCTTGCGGCGCAGGTCGACGACATCCGCAACTATCAGGCGCCGGAACGCCTGCCCAACGGCGACATCCTGATCCGACGCCGTGAGGACGCGCCCGCGCCGCCCCCCTTGGGCGACACGCTGCGCCCGGACGAAGACCCCACCCCGGACCAGCCGCAGATCGCGCTTTAGCGGTTCGCATCGGCGATCAGCGCGCGGTGGTCGCGGGCCTTGGCCACGACCTCCTCGAACCGGGTGATGCCCTTGGCCTCCAGTGCGGAGATCAGCGTTAGATAGGCCTGCGCGGTGGCGATGGTGTCGCCCATCGCGGTGTGCCGGGCCTCGGGCGGGATGGCGATGCCAAGACGCTCGGTCAGCGCATCCAGTGTATGGACCTCTGACTGACCCCAGACCATCGCCGACAGCAGCACCGTGTCCAGCACCCGGTTGTCGAACCGCGTGCCGGTCTGCGCCTCGGCGCGCCGCAGAAAGCCCATGTCGAAGGGCGCGTTATGCGCGATCAGCACGCTGTCGTCGCAGAAATGCCGGAATGCCGTCAGCGCCGCGGTCAGATCCGGGGCATCGGCCACCATTGCGTCGGTGATGTGATGGATCGCGGTCGAGGCCGGGGGAATGGGACAGCCGGGGTTCACCAGCGTCTCGAACCGTTCCCCGGTCAGGCGGCCGCGCGCCAGGCGCAGACCGGCGATCTGGACGATCCGGTCGCGATCGGTCAGTCCCGTGGTTTCGGTGTCGAAGACCACGCAGGTCAGGTCCGCCAGCCGCGACGACGCCGCCCCCCGCGTCGCCAAGGCGAAATCATAGGTCACCCCCGACCCGTCCGCGACGCCCTGCGCCAAGGCCAGCGGCATGACCAGCCGCGCCCTTGCGCCGTCCGTTTCCGGCCAGATGCCGGTGCCGTGGCAGGCCAATATCTCGGCCCCCGTCACATCGGGCTGGCCGGGATCGGGGGCGGCGGTCAGCCAACCCTCCAGCAGGTCGATAGGCAACGGCGACCCGCGCCAATCCAGCACCAGCCGCATCTGGTCGTCAGGGTCCGGCCGGACCGACAGCACCGGGGTGTGCCCCAAGGCGCGCAGCCGGGCATCCAGCAGCAGCAGCAGCGCGTTCAGGCTGGCCGCCTCTGCACGGAACGCCAGCGGCGGCAGATCCGCCGCCTCCAGCCCCGCGGCCAGTTCCGTCAGCGCAGCCACCGTGCCGGGCGCATCGCTGGCCATGATCCTGGACAGGCTGCGTGTGGCGTTGGCCAAGCCCTGTCCTTCGGCGCGGATCGCCTGAGCCAACGCGGGCGGGATCGGCCCGTCCAGCGCGTCCAGCATCGGAACCAAGGTCGACGCATGGCGGCGCAGCGCCTCCAGCATGTCGCGGGGTGCGGGGCGCTGGACCGCGCCATCGCGCAGGATCAGCAGCAGCCCGTCGTCGATCGCGCGCAACCGACCCGACAGGCGGACACCACCGACCGTCAGGCAGACCAGGTCCGTCGCGGCGGCACCCGCGGCCAGCCGCATCTGTGCCGCCCGCAACGCGCCCGATGTCAAAAGCGTGTCCAGCGCCCGGTCCAACGCCAGTCCCGGCAGCAGCCGCGCCGCGCTGGCGTTATAGAACACCACCCGCCCCCGTGCGTCGGCCATGACCGCGCCCGCGCCGAAATCGGCCAGGATCGCCTCCAGGCTGGCCTTTTCGCGCAGGGTTTCGGCGGCGTGATCCTGCAGCGCCTGCGCGAGCGCCTGGTCGGACCGTTCGCGCGCCAAGGCCGCGTCGCGGGCGGCCGGGCCCAGATCGGCAAGGTGACGGGCCTGCGCCAGGTCGGGAACGCGCCCGGTCCGCAACGCCCCGGCCAGCGATTCCAGCGGCCGGGCCAGGTGCCGGTCGAACAGGAACCACAGCGCGGTCATCAGCCCCAGCAGGCCAATGCCCGCGATCATCGCGGCCTGGATCACCGCATCCTGCCCGCCCTGCACCACCCGCCACAGCGCCAACCCCGCCAGGACCAGCGCCGCGACCAGCGCGGCCAAGAACAGCATCAGGATGCGCCGGCGCATCAGGACAGCAGGCGGGCCATCTCGGCCCGCAACTCGGCCAGTTCGAAGGGCTTTGCGATAAAGCCGTCGGCGCCAAGCGCCAGCCCCTTGCGCCGTTCGACCACGGAACCGCGCGCGGTCATCATCAGCACCCGCACCCCCACCAGGTCGGGATCGGCGCGCACGTCCTGGACGATCTGATACCCCGATACCTCGGGCAGCATCACGTCCAGCAGGACCAGATCCGGCCGCGTCTGGCGGATGCGGTCCACGGCGCCGCGGCCCGTGGCGATGCGGTCATGGCGATGGCCATCGCGGGTCAGCAGGAAATCCAGCGCGGTGGCGATGTTGTCCTCATCCTCGATGACCAGGATGTCAGCCATTGGTCCCTCCATCCGGGCAGACGGTGGCGAAGGCCGCATCATCGCCCGCGGGCATCCAGTCGGCACGTCCCGGACGGATCCGCGCGCCCGCGCAGTCGAAGTCCTGCGGCACGATCACGGTCTGGCCGCGGCGTTCCACCAGCATGATCGGCGCACGGCGCGTGCCGTCCGCGCCCTGCGTGATCTGCGCGGGGTCCAGCGCGGCAAACCGCGTCTCGACCGGGAACAGATAGGTCCAGGGCGCCCATGGCTGGCTGTCATGCCCCACGACCAGCACCTGCGAACCGGCAGGCAGGCTGGCCTGCGCGCGGTCGAACCACGCATAGTCGTTCCACACCGAATAGGCGACCATCGACAGCCCGATGCCCGCCGGCAGCAGCCAAGCGGCGGGCGACAGGCCCAGCTTGCGCGCCAGATGCATCCCGGCATACAGCACCGCCGCCGCCCCGACCGCCGCGGCGATCACCCCGATCAGATCGCTTCCGATCCCTGTCATCCCAGCATCCCCTTGCCATGTCCCACCGCCGACTGCATTCCGCGCACGACGACGAAGGCGTCGCGCAGGTGGCTGCGTTCGAAATCCGACAGATCCGCCGGTGAGAGGTAATTGTCGGGCCTGCGCCCCGCCCTGACCAGATGCGCCTGATTCTCAAGCCGCACGGTCTGGATCATGTCATAGGCGGCGATCAGGTCGCGCCCGCCCGTGGCCGAGATCACGCCCCGCGCCTCGGCCTCCTCCAGCCGGGCACGTGTGTTGACCGCGCCGATGCGCCCCTGCAGGGCATAGACCCGCGCCAAATCGGTCACCGGGACCACGCCGTTGTGCTTCATGTCAATATGGTGGCGATGCTCTCCGGTCCGGATCGTGGCAAAGCCGCCGATCAGGCCAAGCGGAGGCCGATGTTTCAGTGAATTACCAACCATATGCGCGATGAAAATCGAATTCTTCGAGGCCGCGTCCAAGGTCCCGTCCTGCAGGTCGCCCAGCAACGCGCCGTCGCCGCCGATGGCGCGTAGGTCGAACATGACCGAGGCCAGCATCTGCGCCTCGGGGCTGGGATGGGAGATCCAGTCGCGGAAATAGCCCTGCCAGATGTCCAGCGGCTGACACCAGCGCGGGTTGGTCGCCATCATGTCGCCCGGGCAATGCACATAGCCGCAGGCATGCAGCCCATCGCTGACCCGCCGCGCCAAGGTGGTGAACCACGGGTCCTTCGGATCGGCGCCGGGCGCCAGGATCAGGCAGTTGTCCTGATCGCTGGTGCCGGTCTGTTCCTGGCGGCCTTGGCTGCCGCAGGCGGCCCAGCACCAGGCGGCGGGCGCAGGCCCGAGGTCGGCGGCCGTCAGATCCAGCAGGCGGCGCGTGACCGCATCGGCGATGTCGGTGATCATGCGAGTGATGATCTCGTGCCGCTGGCGGGCCTGAACCAGCTGCGTCAGCAGTTCGGGGATGCGGGCCGTGATGGCGGCCATCTGTGCGGTGTCGCGCGCCTTGGCGACCTGCCGGATCAGCCCCGCGGCGGAAATAGCCTGGACCCGCGTCAGGTCGGTCTGGCTGATCATGCCGACGAAACGGCCGTCATCGACCACCGGCAGATGCCCGATGCGCCGTTCCAGCATGATGTTCAGCACGTCATAGCCCAGGGCCGTGGGGGCCAAGGTCACCGGGTCGGGCGTCATCACGGCACTGACCGGCTGACGCATGTCACGCCCTTCGGCGACCACGCGGTTCGACATGTCGCGGATGGTGACCAGCCCGATCAGGCGGCCGCCCTGTGTGATGCCCAGGCTGCTGACGCGGGCGTCGCGCATCTGGCGGGCGGCCTCGATGATCGGGGTGTCGGGGGTGCAGCTGACCGGTTTGCCCGACAGCAGTTCCCCCACCTTGAGCCGGGCCAGGTCGCCCCCGCGGTCGGAGGGCCCCCTTCCGCGGTCGAAGAACCGGGCGACCGCGCGATGGTCGGCGATCAGGCGCGTAACCTCTGCGCGGGGCAACATCAGGATCACCGCCGGCCGGTCCATGACCCGCGCCGACGTGACCGCCACCCCGTCGCGCAGCAGGCCGCGTTCGCCGAAGGAATTGCGTGGCCCCAGCTGGGATACGCTGTCGCCGTTGCGGTCGGTGACCGCGACCTGGCCGCTTTCGATCAGGTACAGGCCCGGCAGGCGGTCTCCGAACTGATAGATCAGGTCGCCGGGGGCGAATATCCTGCGGTTGAAGGAGGTGGCGACGCGCGCCAGCTCGTCCCGCTTCAGGCTGTCATAGGGATGCACGGTGGCGATGAAATCGACAATGCTGTCGGGCATCCGGGGTGACCTTGTGGGAAGGAGGGTGCCGCGCCCCCGGTCGGGGACGCGGCAGGATGATCAGTGCGCGACGGCACCGCCCGCACCGCGCGGGACACGGATCGATTCGACCAGTTCCTGCACATGGGCGGGGGGACGCTTGCTGACGGCCGAGACGCCGAAGGCGACCGCAAAGTTGATCACCGCGCCCACGGTGCCGAAGGATGCCGGCGAGATGCCGAACAGCCAAGCGTCGGGCGTATCGGGGAACATGTTGGTGCCCGCGATGAAGAACCAGCCCTTGTAGGCGAAGATGTAGAGGATCGTGGACAGCATGCCCGCGATCATGCCGGCGATCGCGCCTTCCTTGCCGACACGCTTGGAGAAGATCCCCATCATCAGCACCGGAAAGATCGAGCTGGCGGCAAGGCCGAAGGCCAGTGCCACGGTCTGGGCCGCAAAGCCCGGCGGGTTCAGGCCCAGCAGGGTCGCGACCAGGATCGACAGCGCCATCGAGACGCGCGCGGCCATCAGTTCGCCCTTTTCGCTGATGTTCGGACGCAGCGTGCCCTTGATCAGGTCGTGGGACACGGCGCCCGAGATCGCCAGCAGCAGACCCGCCGCGGTCGACAGGGCGGCGGCCAGGCCGCCTGCGGCGACGATGGCGATGACCCAGCCCGGCAGGTTGGCGATTTCGGGGTTGGCCAGCACCATGATGTCGTTGTTCACGGTGGTCAGCTCGTTCCCGACCCAGTTCTGCTCGACCGCGGGGGCGCCCGGCAGGGCGGCATGGGTCTCGGCCAGGCGGGCGTCATAGGCGGCCTGGGCCGCGTCGATCGCCGCCTGGTCGCCGCTGGTGCGGGCCGCGGCCAGCGCGGTCGCCTGTGCGGCGGCTCCGTCGTTGTAGTACTGGATCAGGCCGTCGCCGTTCTTGTCCTCCCAGTTCAGCAGGCCGGTGGTCTGCCAGTTGCGCATCCAGGCCAAGTCCTCGCTGGTCTCGATGTCGGCCAGCGACACGGCGGGCTGGCTGAAGGTCTCGCCCTGCGCGGCGCCCGGCCACATGGTCGCGGTCAGGTTGAAGCGCGCCATCGAACCCACCGCCGGAGCGACGGTATAGAGAAGCGCGATGAAGACCAGCGCCCAGCCTGCCGACTTGCGGGCATCGGACACCTTGGGCACGGTGAAGAAGCGGATGATCACGTGCGGCAGACCCGCGGTGCCGATCATCAGCGCCATCGTGAACAGGACCATGTCCAGGGTCGAGTTGTGGTGCTCGGTATAGGCGCGGAAGCCCAGGTCGGTCACCAGACCGTCCAGCTGCGCCAGGAACGCCACGCCCGATCCCTCATGCGTGCCGAACAGGCCCAGGGGCGGCAGGAAATTGCCCGTCAGCTGCAGCGAGATGAACACCGCCGGGATCGTGTAGGCGATGATCAGGACGACATACTGCGCGACCTGCGTGTAGGTGATGCCCTTCATGCCGCCAAGAACGGCATAGCAGAACACCAGCGCCGCGCCGATCCACAGGCCGGTCGCGTTCGACACCTCGAGATAGCGCGAGAAGGTGACGCCCACGCCGGTCATCTGGCCGATCACGTAGGTGATCGAGACGATCAGCAGACAGATCACGCCGATGATCCGCGCGGTGCGCGAATAGAAGCGGTCGCCGATGAATTCCGGCACGGTGAACTTGCCGAACTTGCGGAGATAGGGCGCCAGCAGCAGGGCCAGCAGCACGTAACCGCCCGTCCAGCCCATCAGGTAGGTCGAGTTGTCATAGCCCGTGAAGGCGATCAGGCCCGCCATCGAGATGAAGGACGCGGCCGACATCCAGTCGGCGGCCGTCGCCATGCCGTTCATGACCGGTCCGACGCCGCGGTTGGCGGCATAGAATTCGGCCGTGGATTTCGCCCGGCAATAGATGGCGATGCCGATATACAGCGCGAACGAGGCGCAGATGACCAGCAGGTTCAGGGTGAATTGGCTCATGGCTGGGTCCTCACTCGTCCACGCCGTGTTCGGCGTCCAGGCGGTTCATGCGCCAAGTGTAGAAGAAGATCAGCGCGATGAAGCACAGGATCGACCCCTGCTGCGCGAACCAGAATCCCAGATCCGTTCCGCCCACCGAAATGCCCGACAGCAGCGGCCGCAGGATGATGCCGAAGCCGTAGGACACCAGCGCCCAGATCGCGAGGCAAACGTAGATGATGCGTAGATTGGCCTGCCAATAGGCATTCGAGGATTGTCTGTCACTCATGTCCCTAGGTCCCTCCCTGTTCAGACATGTCTGTCACTCCGCCCTAGTGTTCTTCCAAGCCCGTCCCCGGCGATGGGCGCGGGCAGGTTTGCGGGGGCGCCAAGGCCCCCGGCCGGTCGTCAGCCGCGGTTCATGCGGTTGGCGATCAGATCGTCCACGACCTCGGGTTCGGCCAGGGTCGAGGTGTCGCCCAGGGTGCCGTGGTCGTTTTCCGCGATCTTGCGCAGGATGCGGCGCATGATCTTGCCGGATCGCGTCTTGGGCAGGCCCGGCGCCCACTGGATCAGGTCCGGCTTGGCGATCGGGCCGATCTCGGTGCGGACCCATTTCTCCAGGTCGGCACGCAGCTCCTCCGAGGGGTCCACGCCGTTCATCAGCGTGACATAGGCATAGATGCCCTGCCCCTTCATGGGGTGAGGATAGCCCACGACCGCGGCCTCGGCGACCTTCTCATGGGCGACCAGGGCGGATTCGACCTCGGCCGTGCCCATGCGGTGGCCGCTGACGTTGATGACGTCATCGACGCGGCCGGTGATCCAGTAATAGCCGTCCTCGTCCCGCCGGCAGCCATCGCCGGTGAAGTAATAGCCGGGATACTGCTGGAAATACGCCTCCTCGAAGCGGGCGTGATCGCCCCACAGGGTCCGCATCTGGCCGGGCCAGCTGTCGCCGATGCACAGCACGCCCTCGGCCGGGTCGCCCTGCTGCACCTCGGCCGAGGCCGCGTCCAGGATCACCGGGACCACGCCGAAGAACGGCACCGTGGCCGATCCGGGCTTTGTCTCGATCGCACCGGGCAGCGGCGTGATCAGGTGGCCGCCGGTCTCGGTCTGCCACCAGGTGTCGACGATGGGGCAGCGGCCCTTGCCGACATGCTCGTTGTACCAGTTCCAAGCCTCCGGGTTGATTGGCTCTCCGACGGTGCCCAGGATGCGCAGCGACGACAGGTCATGCGCCTCGACCGGCTCGGGCCCCTTGGCCATCAGCGCGCGGATGGCCGTCGGTGCGGTATAGAACTGGGTGACCTTGTGCTTGGCGCAGACCTGCCAGAAGCGTCCGGCATCGGGCCAGGTCGGAACGCCCTCGAACATCACGGTCGTGGCGCCGTTGGCCAGCGGGCCATAGACGATATAGCTGTGGCCGGTGACCCAGCCCACATCCGCCGTGCACCAGAAGACGTCGCCATCCTTGTAGTCGAACGTATACTGATGCGTCATCGCGGCATAGACCAGATAGCCGCCGGTCGTGTGCACGACGCCCTTCGGCTTGCCGGTCGATCCCGACGTGTACAGGATGAACAGCGGATCCTCGGCGCCCATGGGGCGGGGCGGACAGTCGGGGGCGACCTGCTCCATCTGCGCCTTGACGTCGATGTCGCGTCCCTCGACCCAGGTGGTCTGGTCGCCGGTATGCTTGACCACAAGGCAGCGCACCTTGTCCGAACAATGCAGCAGTGCCGCGTCGGCGTTCGATTTCAGGTTCGTGCGCCGTCCGCCACGCGGCGCGGTGTCGGCGGTGACGAGAACCTTGGCGCCGCTGTCATTGATGCGGTTGGCCAGCGCATCGGGCGAAAAGCCCGCGAAGACGATCGAATGGATCGCCCCGATGCGCGCACAGGCCAGCATCGCATAGGCGGCCTCGGGGATCATCGGCAGATAGATCACCACCCGGTCGCCGCGCATCACGCCCTGGCTCAGCAGGACGTTGGCGAACCGGTTCACCTTTTCGGACAGCTGGGCATAGGTGATGTGCTGGGCGGGCGTCTGCGGATCGTCGGGTTCGAAGATGATCGCGGTCTGGTTGGCGCGGGTCGGCAGGTGGCGATCGATGCAGTTGACCGAGGCATTCAGAACCCCGTCCTCGAACCACTTGATGCTGACCTGCCCCAGGGTGAAGTCGGTGTTCTTGACCTTGGTATAGGGCGTCATCCAGTCCAGCCGCTGCCCCTCGCGGGACCAGAAGCCCTGCGGATCGCGGATCGATTCGTCATACAGCCGCGCATAGTCCTCGGGGCCGGCATGAGCGTCCTCCAGGCCGGCCGGAATGGCGTGTTTGCGAATGTTTTCAGCGGTCATGACTTTCCCCCTCGTCGTCGCCATGCTGCAGCCCGGCCGCGACGACCCCTGTCAGGGTGTGGGCGCAACGCTGCGTCGCCACCATGTTAATCACAGATGAGGGAACAAGTTAACTTGTTTTTTATAAACGGAAATTTTGTAAATGAATTGACTTGAGTACTACCGATCCTGTCAATGCTTCACAAACGGGCAGAGTCCTCGGCAACCATGACGCTGCCGTGCAGTCCCGCCCGCAGCACCGGCCGCGCATGGACCGCCACGACCCGGGTTCCGCGGCGCGCCAGCCGGTCGGACAGGTCGCGGATCATCTGGGCGCCGCTTCGGTCGATCAGCGTGACCTGTGACATGTCCAGAAGCAGCAGGCGGGGATGCGCGTCGATCCGGGCCAGCGCCCCCTCGATCCGCGCGACCGAGCCGAAGAAGACCGGCCCGGACAGATGGATCACCATCCGCTCCGCCGGTCCATCGGGGTCGGTTGCGGGGGCATGGGCGGTCCCCTCGCGCGACATCCGCGCGATGAACAGCATCCCGGTCAGCGCCATGCCGATCAGGATGCCGGTCGTCAGATCATGCAAGACAACGCCCAGGAAGGTCGCGGCCATCACCCCCGCCTCGGCCCGGTCGATGCGGGTCAGGCTGATCATCGCGTGCCATTCGATCATCTTCCAGGCGACGACCATTAGAAGCCCCGCCAGGCCGGCCAGGGGAATGGCCCCGACCAGCGGCGCGGCGACGATCAGGAAGCCCAGCAGCAGCGCGGCGTGGATCATCCCCGATGCCGGGCCGCGGCTGCCGGCCTTCACGTTGGTCGCCGTCCGCGCGATGGTGCCGGTGACGCAAAAGCCGCCGAACAGACCCGCCCCGATATTGGCAAGCCCCTGCCCGATCAGCTCGTCATCGGGACGCATGCGGGTGCCGGCCATCTGGTCGGCGACCATCGCCGACAGAAGCGACTCGATCGCCCCCAGCAAGGTGAAGCCCACCGCGAAGGGCACCGCCGCCTGAATGGACGCCCAGTCCAGCGCGGGCAGCATCGGCATCGGCAGACCGGCCGGCAGCGCGCCGAAGCGATCAAAGACCGATGGCGCGTCCAGCACCTGTGCGGCAAGGGTGGCGGCGACGATCCCCAGCAGCAGCGCGGGCAGGCGGGGCGCCAAGCGCTGTGCGAACACGATCGCCGCGACCGCGGTCAGTGCGACGCCGATGACCTGCGGATCAGCCGTGGCACGGGCCTGCCATAGGGCGGACAGCTTGGGCAGCAGCGCGGCAGGTTCGGGCACGGACAGCGTCAGGCCCAACAGGTCGCGCAGCTGGCTTGCGGCGATGATCACCGCAATCCCGGCAGTGAACCCCAGGATCACCGGATAGGGCACCAGCCGGATCGTGCCGCCAAGACGCAGCAGGCCCAGCACCGCCAGCATGGCACCGGACAGCATCGTGGCCAGGACCAGGCCGTCGATGCCGATCGCCGCGACGCAGCCCGCGACCAGCACGATGAACGCGCCCGCCGGGCCGCCGATCTGGTGGCGTGACCCGCCCATGGCGCTGACCAGGAACCCGCCCACGATGGCCGTGACCAGCCCGCGGTCGGGACCGACGCCACTGGCGATGGCGATGGCCAGAGACAGCGGCATCGCCACGATGGCGACCGTAAGTCCTGCCTGCAGGTCCTTGAGATCGAATGAAAGATCCAGAAAGGCGGGGCGATAGCCCATGGATCCTCCGCACATGGCCTTGGGCCGAGGTTGCCCCCGGCCCAAGGCGCCTGTCAACAGCATGATCGTGCTATTGCGGGCGATCCATCCGCGCATAGATGCAGACCCGGCCGCGCAGGGGCTGTGACCAGGTCAGCCGGATCTGGCGCTTTGACGTGCCCGAATCCGGCACGACCGTCGGGGTCGCATCGACACGGGCGCCGCTGGTCGACTGCAGCGCGACCTCGGTCACGACGGACTGGACGGACCGCGCCCAGCCCTGGAATGGCAGGCCGGTCAAAACCGGCGTGGTCCAGGTCGCCGTGGCGGTGTTCTGGGTCAGCTGGATCATCAGCGGGTTCGACACATAGGTGTTGATGCCGTTGAAGGTGTTGGCCTCGAACTGCAGGTTGCGCATGCTGTTGTAGTTCAGGTCGGCGATCGAGGTGTCGACCCGGTCGATCCGCTCCACGTTGCCGTAAAGCGCCTTGAAGACGTTCCCCACGACGTTCAGCCCCTGGATGAAATGCCCCGAGCCATAGGGCTTGACGGTGATCCAGGTGAACCACGCAACGGTGTTCGAACACAGGAAGGTGTTGCCCGTCAGGGTCAGGCGGCCAAAGCTGAACTCGGACCCGGTGAAGTTCGGGATGGCGCTGTGTTCGTTGGTCCATTCGATCGAGGCGTTGTCGATATAGTTGCCCGACACCGTCGTCTGCACGTTGGGCTGGGTCAGCACCAGGCCCGCATAGCGCAGCCCCTGCCCCGACCCGTCGCCCTGGAACCAGTGGTTGCCGCTGATGATGTGGCCACCGCCGTTCGCCACCATGAAATGCGCGAACCGCACGAAGCGGTTGTTGCGGATCTTGATGTCGTTGGCGTTCACGTTGATCGCGACCGTGGTGCGCTGTTGCGCCGGCAGGTCGAGGTCGTTCGAGATGAACTGGCAGTTGTCGACCAGCAGGTCCTGGCAGCCGCGCCCGATCGAGGTGATCGCCCGGTCCATCGGACGGGTGAAGTAGCAATCGGCGAACTGGATCATCTCTCCCTGCTGGGGCAGCATCACGCCACTGGAGATGCGGTCGCAGCCGAAATCGACCTTGGAGAAGTTCAGGCGGCTCAGTTCGCGCACGCCCGAAAAGTCGAACAGATAGCGATAGCGTTCAAAACTGTACTGCCGCGTTCCCGCGCCGCCATAAAGCGGCTGCGACAGGGTCAGCGTGCCTTGGGCGACGTTCTTGGCGTTCACATAGACCTCGCGGCCGACGCCGCTGCCGATGATGCGGCTGCCGACCTCGATGGCCGCGACATTGGCGACGTTGCTCAGCAGATAGGGCTGGGCCGGGTTGTACGTGCCGGGGCTGGTCGCGCGGCCGGTCTGCCATGCGGGGCCGGGCTTTGCCTGGATCGAGCCGTTCTGGATCACCCGGCGGTTCGCGAAGCCCTCCAGCGTGGGGGCCAGTTCGGCCAGCATCAGCGGTTCGTCCAGGTCCACGCGGCGCCCGCCAAGGTCCAGAGAGATGTGGTCGGTATAGCCCAGCAGCGCCTGAAGCGCCTTCTTCATGCCAAGCGTCTCGTCGCCGAAGGCATCCGCATAGGTCGGAAAATCAAAGCTGCGCAGCAGCGACACGCGTGTCGAGGGCGGGGTGATGAGGCGGCCCTTGAAACGGATGCGGCTGTTGATCGACAGGTCGCCCGAAATGAAGAACGTCCCTGCGGGCACCACGATCGATCCGCCCGCCGCCGCCTGGTCCGCCGCCAGGAACGCGGCCCGGTCGTTCGTGACGCCATCGCCGACCGCGCCGAAATCGCGTACGTCCACCCAGTCCAGCAACGACGGCACGAACGCCGCGGTGATATCGTCGATACGGATCGATTCAACCCGGAACGCCCCGCCATTGGCGCCCACCAGGTCCAGACCGAAATGCCCATAGACCGCGCGCGTGCCCCACGGCAGATCGACGCCCGGCCGGTTGCCGACGCCGACGATGGCGCTGACCTCGACCACCTCGCCGTAGTTGCGCAGCGCGACAGTCGTCCCCGCGGTGACCAGGCCCGCGACCGCGTTGCGCGACCCGTCGCCCGCCCAGCCCGCGATGCGAACGCTGGCCAGCGGGCCGGCGACGATCTTGACCCGCGCCGACACGCGCAGATAGACGCCGGGGATCATCGGCGTCTCTCCCATGAAGCGCAGGCTGGTCGTGGTCTGCTGCTTGACGACCTCGAAGCAGGGACCGAAATCCTGGTCGGCGGGAACGATGCCGGCATTGCCCGCATCGGCCCAAGTAGGACTGCCCGATGTGCCGTCGCTGCGCGACCAGACGCCCAGGCCCGCCCTGAAGGCGGGTGGGGTCAGCAAAAGCCCGTTGGTGATCGCTATGTTCATCGGCTATCCCTTCCGTATCGGCATGGCGGGCGGGTCCGGGAAGACCCGCCGTGATGCGGACAGAAATAGTTGATGAAAGGTTAACGGGGCCTGAACGCAGCGTGCGCCGCAACGGCCCCGTCCGCAACGTCAGCCGTGGTTCATGACCAGCTTGCCGTCAAGCGCGTCCCGGATCAGGTCACGGGTCTCATCCACACCGTAAAGCGCGATGAAGCCGCCGAACCGGGGCCCCTGGTCCGCGCCCAGCAGCACCTGGTACAGGGCCGCGAACCAGTCGCGCAGCGGCTCGAACCCGTGTTCCTTGCCGACGGCGAAGACCATCGACTGCAGCGTCTCGGGGTCGGCGGGCTGGTCCCATGCGGCCAGGCGATCGGCCAGGTCCTGCATCGCGGCACGCTCGACTTCGGTGGGTTCGCGGAACTGGCGCGAGGGGGCCACGAAATCGGTGAAATAGCGCAGCGCAAAGCCCGCAGCCTGATCCAGACCGGGATGCGTCTCGGGGCTGGCCTCGGGGGCATAGCGGCGGATGAACCCCCACAGGCCCTCCTTGTCGGCGGCGCCCGCGACGGATGCCAGGTTCAGCAGCATCTGGAACGGGATCGCCATGTCGGACGCCGGTACGTTGCCGCCGTGGATGTGCCAGACAGGGTTCGCCAGCTGCTGTTCGGGGGTCTGGTCGGGAAAGGCACGCAGCTGCTGGTGGTATTCGTCCACCGCCTTGGGGATCACGTCCAGATGCATCCGCTTGGCCGTCTTGGGCTTGAGATACATGAAATAGGACAGACTTTCCGTGGACGCATAGGTCAGCCAGTCGTCGATCGACAGGCCGTTGCCCTTGGATTTGCTGATCTTCTGGCCGTCCTGGTCCAGGAACAGCTCATAGGTGAAATGCTCGGGCTTTTTGCCGCCCAGGATCTCGCAGATGCGGTCATAGATCGGCGTGTTGGTGCTGTGATCCTTGCCATACATCTCGAAGTCGACGTCCAGCGCGGCCCAACGTGCACCGAAATCTGGCTTCCACTGCAGCTTCACATTGCCGCCGGTGACCGGCAGGGTGATCTCCTCGCCGTCCTCGTCAAACGTGATGGTCCCTGCCTTGGCGTCGACGTGCTTGATCGGCACATACAGCACGCGGCCCGTCTTGGGGCTGATCGGCAGGAAGCAGGAATAGGTCTGCTGACGCTCTTCGCGCAGGGATGCCAGCATCACCGCCATGATGTCGTCATAGCGTTCGGCGGCGCGCAGCAGCACCGCATCGAACTGGCCGGACTTGTAGAACTCGGTCGCGCTGACGAATTCGTAGTCGAACCCGAACGTGTCCAGAAAGCGGCGCAGCATGGCGTTGTTGTGACCGCCAAAGCTGTCGTATTCGCCGAACGGATCGGGGACCGAGGTCAGGGGAAGCTGCAGGTGTTCCTTCAGCATCTCCTGGTCGGGGACGTTCTCGGGGACCTTGCGCATGCCGTCCAGATCGTCCGAGAAACAGATCAGCCGCGTCGGGATGTCGCTGATCTCCTGAAAGGCGCGGCGGATCATCGTCGTGCGCGCGACCTCTCCGAAGGTGCCGATATGGGGCAGGCCCGAGGGACCATAGCCCGTCTCGAACAGGACATAGCCCTTTTCGGGGGGCTGCTTCTCGTACCGTTTCAGCACCCGGCGCGCTTCTTCGAACGGCCAGGCCTTCGATTGCATCGCGGCGTCGCGCAGGGTGGTCATGGTCGGATCTCCTGTTGAGGTCCGGAACGCTTATTGAAAGCGCCGCAGATCGTCAATAATTTGCACCCGAACGAAGCGGAGTGTGCCATGACCATCGACCTGCCTTCCCTGTCCCCCTGCGATGCGCTTGTCGCGGTGATGGTGGCGGTGTCCTGCTCGGACAGCACCATCCGCACATCCGAACTGGTGGCGATCCAGCGGATGGTCGACCATGCGCCGGTCTTTGCGGCCTATGACGACGACCGCATCCGGCCGATCAGCCAGACCGTGATGACGCTGTTCGACGAAGAGGATGGCGTGGACGCGCTGTTCGGCCTGATCCGCGACGCGCTGCCCGAGAAGCTCTATGAGACGGCCTATGCGCTTGCCTGCGATGTGGGCGCGGCCGACGGACGCCTGTACGAGGGCGAGGTCATGATGCTGGCCGAGATCCGCGACCAGTTGAACATCAGCCGCCTGCACGCCGCGGCGATCGAGCTGTCGGCCCGCGTGCGCCACATGACCGTCTAGGCCAGACGACCCGCGAAACTGTTCAGCAGATCGGCCTGCAGCGCCTTGGCCTGCCGTGTCCAGGTGCTGACCCCTGCGGGCAGCTCCTCTCCGATGGTGGCCCGGCGACGTTCGGCATCGGCGCAGAAGATGGTGAACACGCCTTCGGTTCCCGACGGCCCGGTGACATATCCGGCCAGGTTCGACACGAAGTTCAGCGTCCCGGTCTTGGCCGCGACCGGCGCGTTGACCGGGTGGTCGTCGTCGGCCAGCGGATTGCGCCGCATCAGGCGCGACAACAGCAGATCGCGTCCCGGCCCCGCCAGCACGCGCGTCATCGCATAGGGGCTGATCCGGCTGACATCCGACAGGCCCGAATGATCGGCCAGCCGCATCCCCTGCCCCAACCCGTCCAGCCAGCCGCGCATCGCCTGTCCCGATTGCACCAGATCGGGCGCACCGCTGGCATGCAGCCCAAGCGCCTCGGCCGTCAGGTTGGTGGAATATTCCAGCATGTCGCGGACCAGCGCCTCGACCGGGGGGCTGTCATGATGCGCGATGTCCTGGCCCGCTGGCAGGCGGTCGATGACGTCGGGCGCGGGCAGGACCAGACCGCGGGCGCGGCACAGCGTCTGGAACACGTCCGCCGCATAAAGTTCGGGCAGGCGCACCGGCAGCCACCGGCTGCCCGTTCGGCCCATCGCGGCGCGCGACACCGTCCAATATTCGCGTTCCAGATCATGGCGATAGGAGAACAGGTCGGACTGGTCGCCCGGCATCGCGGTGACGGTATAGGCGCGGGGGGAATTGTCGGCCGCCCGCGCCTCGACACTGATCTGATGGTCGACGCCCACGCGGGTCCAGCCCAGATGGACACGGTTGAAGTTCAGCATCAGCCCCGAGATGGCGGGGTTGTAAGGCAGATGATCGTCCTGTTCGGGGGCGATTTCGGCGATGCCGGGCAAGGCGCCGCCCCAGACAGCAAAGCGCGCAGGGCTTGGGGTCTTCAGCCCGACAAGATCGTCGGCCAGACGCGCCAGGTCATCGGTGGTCAGCACCGGGTCGCCGCCGCCCGCCAGGATCAGTGTGTCCCCTGCCCTGATCACCCGCGTGCGGAACCGATGGGCCGGGCCAAGCCGGTCCAGCGCATAAAGCGCGGTGATCGCCTTCATCGTGCTGGCCGGCGCCAGCAGCGCCCCCGCCTGGCGCAGGGCCAGCGGTTCGGTCCCGTCGGTCAGCGCAAAGGCCACACGCCCGGGCAGGCCGGACCGCGTGACAAGATCGCCGGGTTCCGGAAGCGGTCGCGGCCGGGGGCGCAGGTCCAGCCCCTGCGCGGATAGGGCACCGGGGGCCAGGGTCGCGGCCGCCATCATGGTCAGCATCCGGCGTCGGTTCAGCGTCATCGCAGCCCTTTCCGCAGTTCGGTGGAGGACAGGCCCGACATCGGCAGGTTCAAAAGCACCCAGGCCGGCGGCCTTGCCTGCGCCAGCAAAGCAGCCCGCGCTTCCGGCAGGCGCGCGCGGCGCAGGATGGTGGCCGCAACGGCATGACGCGCCGCCAGCCGCGATCCGGGCCGGGCCATCACGGCGATCGGCACCTGGCCGGCGATCGCGCGCCAGCGGTCCCAATGGTGAAACTGCACCATGTTGTCGGACCCCATCAGCCAGACGAACCGCACCCCTGGATAAAGCCGCGCAAGCGCGTGCAGGGTATCCGCCGTCTTGCGCAGGCCAAACCTGGCCTCGATGTCGGTGACAAGGATGCGGGGATCGCGGGCGGTGGCACGGGCGGCGGCCATGCGCGTCGCCAACGGCGCGGGGCCGTGCGCCTTGAGCGGGTTTCCGGGAGAGACCAGCCACCAGACCCGGTCAAGTCCCAGCCTGCGCAGGGCGACCTGGCTGATCAGCAGGTGCCCCCGATGGGCCGGATCGAAGGACCCGCCCAGAATGCCGATGCGCTGGCCTGGCCGCGCGAGGGGAAAGCCCTGTCGCATCCGGCCCGATTAGCGCAAGGCGGCGCCCGCGCCAAGCGCGCGGACCGCAAAAAGCGGGTGCCGGACCCACGGCCCGGCACCCCTTGGCGTCATTTCACGGTGATGCGGCCATCGACATAGGGGGCATAGCCCTCCTGACGCGCGCCCAGATAATCCGCCACGACTTCGGCCAGGTCGGGTCCGAAATCATAGGCGTTCTGGCCGCCCGTCGCGAAGACCTCGTACCCGTCGCCGCCCCCGCGCATGTAGTTGTTGGTGGCAACGCCATAGGTCGCCGCAGGATCGATGGGCACCCATTCGCCATCCTGTTGCACCATCACCTCGCTGATGCGCGCGCCCGATTCAGCAGCAGGATCGACGGTATATTTCAGTCCTGCCACCTGCGCGAAACGGCCTGCGGCCTCCTCGTACTGGCTGGCGCCGTTCTCCAGTGCGGCGACGACATCGGCACCGGTCAGCTGAAAGGTCGACAGGACGTTCTGGAACGGCAGGACGGTATAGACCTCGCCCATCGTCACCTCGCCTTCGTCGATAGACGCGCGCAGTCCACCACCGTTCTGGATGGCAATGGTCACGCCCTGATCCGCTACGCGGTCCAGCATGGCGTCGGCCACCAGGTTGCCCATCTCGCATTCCTGCGCACGACAGACGTCCCGGTCGCCGTTGATCGGCGCCGAGGTGCTGGCCACCACCTCCTCGCGCAGCGCGGCAATGGGTTCGGCCATCTCGGCCACGCGCGCAGCGATCGCCTCGTCCTCGGGAACCGAGGCGTCCAGCAGAATGGGCTCGCCCTCGACCGACGTCAAAACGCCCGCATCATCGAAGGTCAGCGTGAGATGGCCAAGATACTTGCCATAGGCATAGACCTGCGCCACCGGCACCTGCGCGCCGTCAGCCCCGTCGACCATCGTCGGATAGGCCGCCGTCGCGCCCTCCATGTCGCCCACGAGCGTGTGCGAATGACCGCCGATGATCGCGTCGATCCCCGGCACCTCGGCCGCCAGCTCCAGATCGCGCAGATAGCCCACATGGGTCAGGGCGATGACCTTGTCGACGCCCTGATCGGCCAGTTCCGCCGCTGCCGCGGCAAGGCTGTCGGCGTCATCCTGAAAGATGACATTGGGCCCGGGCGACGCCGTTTCAGGTGTGTCCATGGCCAGGGCCGAGACAATGCCGATCTTGTGGTCGCTGACCTCCAGGATGGTATGCTTGGCGACCTTGTCGGCCAGCACGTTCGACTGGGAAACGTCGATGTTGCTGGACAGGACCGGAAAGTCGACGCCATCGGTCAGTACCGCCAGACCCTCGGGGCCATCGTCGAACTCATGGTTGCCGACCGCCATCGCGTCATATCCGATGGCGTTCATGAATTCGACCACCTCGGTGCCCTTGTAGGTCGTGTAGAACAGCGACCCCTGGTACTGATCGCCCGCATCCAGCACGATGACGTTCCCGCCCTCGGCCGTGATCCGGTCGCGCAGTTCCTTGATCTTGGTGGCGATGCGGGCCATCCCGCCAAAGCATTCGCCCGCGGCGGTCTGTTCCGCATCGCAAGTGCTGTCGCGGTCGCTGATCGGCTCGATCCGGCTGTGGACGTCATTCGTGTGAAGAATGTGCAGAACGGTTTCGGCCTGCGCGGTTCCTGCGAACAGCGCGATGGCGGATGCGGCGGCAAGAAGGCGTCGTGTCATCCCTGATTCCCTATGTGGCCCTGTTGGTTGGCCCCGGCAGCTTGGCGCAGCCGACGGGGCGGGTCAAACCTTCAGGTCCCTGGGCAGCATGGAGGCCGATGACGTCTTGACCCGCAGCCCCGGGCGGAGGCAAATGCCGCCATGCAGATCTTCAAAGTATTTCGCGCGGCCGAATGGGCCCAGATGCAGCAGGACGGCCGCACCCTCGGGGCGCCCGTCGATCTGGCCGACGGCTATATCCACTTCTCGACGGCCCAGCAGCTGTCGGTGACATTGTCCAAGCATTTTGCGAATGAGGACGGGCTGATCCTGCTGTCATGCGATCCGGACGCCCTGGCGCCCGATCTGCGGTGGGAGCCGTCGCGCGGCGGGGCGCTGTTCCCGCATCTGTACCGGGCATTGACGCTGGCGGATGTGCAATGGTCGCGACCCATTGGCCTGACCGACGCGGGTCACGACACGGGGATCGCGCCATGAGCGTGGTCGAAAAGCTGGGACTTGCCGCGCTGCACCGCATTGACCCCGAACGGGCGCACGACCTGTCGATCGCGGCGCTGGCACGCGGTGTGGTGCCGCTGCACGGTCGAGCGGTGACATCCGACAGGTTGCAGGTGTCTCTGGCGGGAATGACGCTGCCCAACCCGATTGGCCTTGCCGCGGGATACGACAAGAACGCGCGCGTCATCGCCCCCCTGATGCGGTCCGGCTTCGGCTTTCTGGAGGTCGGGGCCGCCACACCGCGCCCGCAACCGGGCAATCCCAAACCGCGCCTGTTCCGACTGACGGAACAACAAGCCATCATCAACCGGTTCGGCTTCAACAACGAAGGTGCGGACGTGATCGGCCGGCGCCTGGCGGCGCGTCCCGCGGGCGTGCCGGTCGGATTGAACCTAGGCGCCAACAAGGACAGCACGGACCGGGCCGAGGACTTTGCCCAAGTCCTGCGCGTCGCGGGACAATCAGCGGATTTCGTGACCGTAAACGTCTCGTCGCCGAACACGGAACGCCTGCGCGACCTGCAGGGGGCAGAGGCACTGTCTGCCTTGCTGGACCGGGTTCTGACAACGCGGGACCGCCTGGCGAAGCGCGTGCCGGTTTTCGTCAAGATCGCCCCGGATCTGACCGACACTGAAATCGCGCAGGTCGCGTCGGTCGCCATGAATGCCAAGCTGGACGGCATCATCGCCACGAACACGACGCTGTCGCGTGACGGCATCACCGGACCGCATGCCGGACAGGCAGGTGGGCTTTCAGGTCGCCCCTTGTTCGCCCGGTCCACCCGCGTCCTTTCCCTGCTGTATCGGGAAACGAAAGGCGCTTTGCCGCTTGTCGGCGTCGGCGGTATTACCAGCGTGGACGATGTGTGGGAGAAGCTGCGAGCCGGCGCCACGGCGGTGCAGATCTATTCGGCCATGATCTATCAGGGACTGTCGATTGCGCCCCGCCTGGCAGAGGCGCTGGACGACCGGCTGACCCGCCAGCGCATCACCCTCGACGAGTTGAGAGGCAGCGCCAGGGCCGACTGACCCTAGCCGTAGTCGTCGGCGCCCAGCAGCTGGTTCATGCTGTGCGATGGTTCGGGGCAACCTGCGTCGCCAATGACGCGGGCGGGGACGCCCGCGACGGTCTTACAGGACGGAACCTCGTGCAGCACGACCGACCCGGCCGCAATCCGCGAATGGTGCCCGACGCGGATGTTACCCAGAACCTTGGCGCCCGCGCCGATCAGCACGCCGTCGCCGATCTTGGGATGACGGTCGCCATCCTCCTTGCCGGTCCCTCCAAGCGTCACGGAATGCAGCATCGACACGTCGTTGCCGACGGTCGCCGTCTCACCGATGACGATGGAATGGGCGTGATCCATCATGATGCCCGTGCCGATGCGCGCTGCGGGATGGATGTCCACCCCAAAGCATTCCGAGCACCGCATCTGGACGAAGTACGACAGATCCTTGCGATCCTGCTGCCACAGCCAATGCGCCATCCGATAGGCCTGCAGCGCCTGGAACCCCTTGAAGAACAGCAGCGGCTGGATCAGCCGATGTGTCGCCGGATCGCGGTCATAGACCGCCATCAGGTCGGCCCGCGCGGCGTCCCCCAGTTCGGGGGCATTGGCATAGGCATGATCGGCGATCTCGCGCAGAATCTGTTCGCTCATCTCGCCCGATGCCAGCTTCAGCGACAGCCGATAGGCCAGTGCTGCCTCAAGGCTCTTGTGATGCAAAAGCCCCGCATGGATCAGCGCACCCAACAGCGGCTCGGCGGCGGCTGCCGCCCGCCCCTCGTCGCGCAGCTGCGCCCAGATCGCATCACGGTCCAGGGACAGCGGTGTCTTTTCGGTATGCAGCATGTTCATCTTGGGCCCGCCCGGTCTGTCTAACCTCCTACATAGGACAGAATGCGGTCCGGGAAAAGACGGGCGGGCCCGGTCGATCAGTTCGGTAGCCGCATTTCCAGCCAATGCACCGCCAGAGAGATGCGCCCGCCCGTGAACGTGCCGCCCTCGGCCGTGACGATCAGCGGATCGGCCTGGTAATAGGCCATGGGCGAACCAAGCATCCCCCTTGCCCATGAATCCTGCTGCTTGCCAAGGCCCTGACCGAAGCGGTTCAACGCCCCCGCCGTACCAAGACGCCAGCCGGTCAGCGAACCGGTCAGAGTGGCCGTAACCCGCCCGACAGCTCCGATCACCAGCGCACCCGCCGGGATGAAGACCCCGGTCACCGTGCTGCTGCCCGTGCCCAGGATGACCTCGCCCTCGGCCATCCCGGTGACCAGGCCCGACCCGCGGCTTCCCATGCTCATCGCGCCGACGATCCAGGCAGTGCCGTCATGAATGGCCTCCACCCCCCTGTCGGCGACGAACGCGCGCATGCCGCGGGACGGCGGCAGAAAGACCCACCCGCCGTTCGATCCGACGGCGATGCGCCCCGTCTGCCCCACCCATGCCCCCGTGGGCGCCGCGGGAACGCCCCAGCACTGGCCATCCAGAACCGTTGCCGGGGGCGTCTGCGTCGACATGCTCTGCAATACAAGGTTTACCATGCCGTCCAGCCGCATCAGCGCCTCGTTGACGGTGACGTGCTTCTGGGCCTGCGCGGGCTGCAACAGGGCCATCTGAAGGCGCGCGGTTTCACTGGGCATTGAAGTCTCTCCTTGCAAAGGGGCCGCGCCCGAAGGTCTGCGACAATTGAGCCACCTCGATCGTGACCTGTCCGGGCTGCAACTGGTCGCGGACCGCCGTGGGGACGGTCCATGACGGGGTCTGGGTCTGCGTCTCGGCGACGATTTGCCCCGCCTGGATCAGGCGCAGCAGGTAGCGTTCCGATTCCTCGCCAAGCGGAACGTCGGCGCCGTCCCAGCCATCACCCTCGATCCGGCTACGCCTGATCCAGGTGATGTCGTTGCCCTGCTTGCGCAGGTGGCAGGGCGCATAGGGCCGCAGCCCGATCCCCGGCGCGACCGTCGTACGGCTGCGGTAGCTGGCATCGTCCGGCGCCCGCAGGGCCGGACCCACCCGCCAGAACCGCTCCTGGCCGCGAGTGGAGGGTGGCAGGTCGACCTGGCGCGGGCCGCCATCCAGCAGCACGACCAGACTGCCAGCGGGCCAGACATCCGGCATAATCGCATCCGTGCCGGCCTGCCCACGCAGGCGGCGGCTGATCTGCCAGGTGTCCGGGGCCACCAGCTCTGCGTTCGCGAACTGGATGATCTCCCATCGGGTCAGGCTGCCGTCCCCGATCGCCATCGCGTTCGCACCCGACAGCAACGCGCGTTCATTCACGGACCGCAACGGATCGCGAAGCATCCGCAGACGCAGCGGTTCGCCCCGGTCGATCAGACCCGGGCTTGCACGCCCCAATGGCGTCAGCGTCCGACCGATCAGGGCGCGGCGTTGCAGCATCAGGTTCAGGTCGAACCCGCCCTCGGCCTCGGCGGAGCCATAGACCGCGACCGATCCCGGCCAGGGATGGGCCGCGACCGCCAGCCACGGGGCATGCGGAACCTCGTCGCCCCGCAGCAGGGGCAGGTCCATGAACACCGGGAACACGGGCATCGGCGGCAGATAGCGGCCGATACCGCCCTGATCCTGATGCGCCAGACGCGGCGTGTAGAGGCCGGGATCGACCCTGACGGCATCGACCGTGATGGCGCCCGCCCGCTCGACCCGATCGATCCGCCAGCGGCGGCTCTCCTGCCCCGGCATATGCGTCACGACAACGTCGCCAGGGCCAAGATCCGCGCGTGACGGCGGCAGCGCGAACCGTGCGGTATCGCGCGCCACCTCGGCCTCGGCGATCCAGCGGTCGGTGATGGCGCGCCCTTCCGGGCGGGTCAGCACCATGGCCAGTTCGCTTTCGGACACGGCGCGACGGTCGATATCCGTCAGGCTGGCCTCGGCCGTCGCGACCGCATAGTCGCCCCCTGCCGCGACATGGCTGAGGCGCAGTTGGCCGATGTTCGCGGATTCCATCTGACGGACGGTTTCGAACCCGGTCACGTCGCCGGTGATGGCCAGGTCATCGGGTCCGATCTGCGCGCGTGCCAGTCCGTCACGCGAGACGAACTTCAGCACGCCGTCGCGCTCTACCGCGTCAAACCCATGTGCCAGCATCAGGGGCTGCAATGCTGCCCGCCCGGATTCGGAACCCTGCAGGGCATAGCCCCGCACGACGCCGGATATTCCTGACACATCGACGGCGCTTACACCCGCACCCTTGCAGATGTCCGTGACCACCGCACGCAGCGTGACGGCGCCCGCACGCCCGTTCAGCCAGTGTCCGCGATCCCATGCAGGACCATCCGACCACAGATCACCACGCCCCGGAAAGGCCGGATAGGGCCGCGCGTCCCAACACCAGGCATGCGCGCGGTCCACGTCCAGCATCCGCATGCCATCGGCATTGACCGGGTTGTTGGCGGGGTCGCGCCAATGCGCCATCGTCGCCTCGACATAGGCAGCTTGGATCGCATCGTTCCGCGTACCGTCGGAGAAATGCGGCAGCATGCTCTCGGACGACATCGCGTCCAGGAACTTGTTCGGCTGGTTCGTCGCCTTGTCCAGGGCGGCGCAGCCGAACTCGGTGAACCAGATCGGCTTCGACCCGGGCACCCATGCGGTCGCTTCTCTCTGCCGCACACCACCGGGGCGGTTGTAGTGCAGGTTCTGCCACCAGCCCGTCAGGTCCTTGTAACGCCAGACCCACGCCTCGTCATAAGCACCGTCCGTGATGGGCGTACGGTTCTGTGTCAGACGGTCGGCGTCGCTGGCATAGAACCAATCGTACCCCTCTCCTCCCGCGACATTGGCGCGCAGATAGTCGATATTGTCGATCCGACCCCAGGACGCATCCAGATGGTCGTCGCCATCGCGCCAGTCGGACAGCGGCATATAGTTGTCGATGCCGATGAAATCGATGTTCGGGTCTGCCCACAGCGGGTCCAGATGAAAGAACAGCTCTCCATTTCCGGGGTGATGGCCAAAATATTCCGACCAGTCACTGGCATAGCCGATCTTGACGTTCGGCCCAAGAATGCCGCGGACATCTGCAGCCAGGCGGCGCAGGGCCGCCACGGCGGGATAGGTGTTTCCCGGACCGCGAATCTGGGTCATCGCGACCATCTCGGACCCGATCAGAAAGGCATCGATACCGCCCGCCGCCGCGCAGACATGAGCATAGTGCAGAATGAACCGCCGGTACGACCATTCGGCCGAGCCAGAATAGGTGACGGTCTCACCGATGCGCGCAAAATCGGTCGGAGCAGCCGATCCGAAGAACGCGGCCACCTGATCGACGGCGGCCGATGTGCCGTCGGTGGTGCCAGCCCGGCCGGGGGCGACGCTGGTCGTGATGCGGCCCCGCCAGGGCATGGCAGGCTGTTCGGTCGCGCCGTAAGGGTCGGTCAATCCGTTGCCGCCCAGTTGCTCCATCAGGATGAACGGATAGAAGATCGCCTTGCGCCCCGACGCCGACAGTGCCCTGAGCCCCTCGATCACCGAGCGGTCCGACGGCGTGCCGCCATAGATCGGACGTCCATCCTTGCGCGCGACCTCGGCCGCGTCCGCACGGCCGATGCCACCCGCGCGCCACGGCATCTCCGCCCCGTCGACCTGACGGTATTCGACCTTGGGCTGCACGCGGCACTGACCGATGCGCAGATCGCTGCCGAACCAGGACACGATCAACGACACCGAACCCACATTCGGCAGTTCGCGCCCCAGGACATCCAGCGATGCGCGAAAGTCGGTCCCGCCCATCGGCGTGTTCGTATTGAAGCTGCGGCTTTCGCCCAGGTCACCGCTTTCGGTCACAGGCGTCGTGGCCAGCGAATACTCCCCCGTGCCGGGGATCAGGGCGACGGCCCGGACGTCGCGCGACAGGCCGCTGCCGTCACGTGCCGGGCATGTCACCTCAAAGCTCAGCTGCGGCATGCGGTTGCCCCACCGCTCAAGGCTCAGGTTCTCCAAAACGACATAGGCTGTCCCGCGATAGGCAGGGGCCGCGTCGCCTTCGATGGCGGCGATCACAGGGTCCGGCATCTGCGCCTCGCCACCACGATAGATCCGCATGTTCAGATCCGCCTGTGCAATCTCCTCGCCATCGGCCCAGACCCGGCCCACCGACAGGATCGGACCTTCGGCCAACGCCAATGCGACAGACAGGCGATAGCTGATCTGGGTCACCTGGGTACTGGGTGCGCCCTTGCCACCACCCGCACTTTCGGACCGCGTGACCTCTTCAAGGTCGGATGCCCAGATGACATGCCCAGGCAGGCGCATCTGTCCCCAGATCCGGGGGATGGCCATACCCTCTCCGGCTGTCTGGATGCGAAGGCGGTCGATCCGGCCCGTCTCGACGGCCTTCGCCCCACCGCCCAGCAGGCGCTGATCGATGGCACGACCCAGGACGGCTCCTGCCGCACGGCCCAGAACGGCACCCGACAGCCCAAGGACCGCCCCCCCGAAACCTCCGCCAAGCGACGCACCCACGGCAGACAGGACAATCGTGGCCATAAGGGCCTCCTTCGTTCGAATTGGTCAGGGAAAGCGGAACCGCGCCACGATCCTGGATTGCCACGGAGGGGTCAGCGGACTGTCGATGACACCGTGGCCGGTATAGGCATGCAGAAACCGCGGGGCATCGCCCGCGGCCGACAGGATGCCCAAGTGCTTGGCGATGGCGCCCTGCCGCATCCGAAACAACAGCACCTGCCCTGGCTGCCAGTGCGCATCATCGACCGGACCCAGGTGCCGCATGGCCGCGGACAGCAGCACTTCGGTGCTGCCGCATTCGGCCCAATCGGCGGTATAGGCCGGGGGCGCCTCGGGCTCCGCCCCATACAGGTCGCGCCAGACGCCGCGGATCAGCCCGAGGCAATCGGAGCCACTGCCGCGGACGCTGGCCTGATGCACATAAGGCGTGCCCAGCCACAGCCGGGCGGCATCGACGACCGGGCTATCCATTCCGGCGTCCTGCCTGAGGCGCCATCAGCCAATCCTCGGACGGCAGATGCGGAAACCCGCGAAAGTTCAATTGATTGCGAAACTTCAGCCGGCACGTGTCCGCAGCCTTGTCGCATCCTGCCGTCAGCCGGATCTGGTCGCCGGTGGCGGGCAGGATGCCCAGACTGGACCACAGCTCGATAATCCTCTGGCCACCGGGGCGTGCAGTGTCGTTCTTGACCGCACCATGGAGACCTTGCGCCGCTCCGGACAGAACCTCCAGCCGACCATGATCGAACCAGGCCGCGTCAAAGGCCGGAAATGCGGTGAACGTGAAGACGCGTCCCTCGTCCATCCCCTGGACCTGGCGCAGCACGCTCAGACTTTCCGCGCTCAGATCGACCCTGCACGCCCCATCGCCAAGGCGCGCGCTGCACCGGGGATGATAGACGCGCCCCTGCGGCGCGTTCAGCGCGTCTGACAGGCCGCGAAGCTCGGCGCGGAAGGCCCCGTTCGCACGCGAGACCTCGCCCAAAGACCCGCGAAACACCAGTTTGCGACGGGCGACATCGCCCCAGTCGACCTCCCACATACGCAGTTCCGCCTGGTCCCACCGACCGGCCATCAGGTCGCGCTCGGTGATCGCATCATCGTTCAGCGCCCCGACCGCCTCGGAGTTGTCGACCGACAGTCCGGTTCCCTGAACCAGCGCCCGCGCGGTCAGGCCGCGGTCAGGGCGGAAGGTCACCCCGCCAAAGACCAGCCGCTGGTCATGATCGGTAAAGCCAAGCGTTAGACCATCCGCTCGGCGCACGGACCAAGCCCGTGCAACTGTCGTCGTCGTCATACCCGAACCTCCACGACCGGAATGTCGGGGACCTGCCCGGCTTGGAACGACGCGACGGATACCACGATCCGGTCCGTGTCGAAGCGCACCGGAACGTCGAATTCGAACCCGGCAGAGATGTCCGCGCCTGCCTCCGGGGCCTCGTCAAAGATGATGCGTCCGGCAACATGGTCCACGGCATAGTTGATGCCGACGAACACCTCTGCCCCCCCGATCCCGGCGCGCACGGAACCCTGGACCGGCTTGGTCACGGGCCGACGATAGACCGTCGCCCCGGATCGATAGGCCTTCGACAACGGAAAGACCCGCGTTTGCCCGTCCCCGACCGCGATCACCTGATCGCCGAATGCCGGGGCCGCTGACGGCAGACAACTCTTGTAGTCGGACCAATCCTTCCACCGAAACCCGTGCAGCTGCCCCGCACGCGCCTCGAAAAAGGCGATGACCTCCGACAGGTCGTCCAACGATCTTAGGCCCATGCCCGCGTCAAAGCGGCGAAGCGCATGCGTCCAGGGTGTGTTGCGCTCCTCGAACCCGCTGGCCAGCGCCACGATCTCGGTGCGCCGCTCGGGACCGCCGATGGCGCCAAAGGACAGGTTCGTCGGAAATCTTACGTCGTGAAACGCCATCTTTTGCCTCCTCTCAGCTGTTTCGCTCGCCGCGGGCCAGCACGCGCGACATCTGCGCCGCGATCTGCGACTGGCTGCGCTGGAACCCCGCCACGTCGGGGGTCTGGATGTTGAACGTCACGTTCACCGATCCCCCTCCCCCGGCTGCGGCGACGCCCAGCTTGCCGTCGGGACCGCGCCGCAGCGGCATGATCGCCTCGGGCCCGGCCTCGCCCATCAGCCCCTGACCGCCGCGCATCGGAAATGCCGTGGGTCCGGAGACGACATCTCCGGCCATGGTGCGGCCGTTGGCGAATGCCCCGCCCTTGGCAAAGGGCATCACCCCGCCCAGCATCCCGCCGATGCCGCCCGCGATCGACCCTGCCAAAGCGTTCTCGACGGGCTTCATGGCGATGCCATAGACGGTATCTGCCAGCGACTGTCCGATGGATTTCAACGCGTCCGACAGCTTGCCGCCGTCCAGGACCAGGCCGTCGATGGCGCGGCCCAAGCCACGCTCAAGCCCCGAGGACAGGGTACCGACCTCGCGCGTGGTGAACATCATCGACTGGCGCAATCTGCCCAGTTCCGCCTGGAACTCCTGCGTCATGCGGGAATTGCGGCCCAGGTCGTCGTCCAGTTGGTCCAGCGCGGTGCCGGTCCCGTCACGTGTGGTCATCTTGATGATCCCCCGTCGTTTCAGCCAAGACCACGCCCGCCGGTGCGGGCGCGTCGGGATATCGGGCTGCCAGATCGGCCAGCCGGTCACGGGTCATGCGGGGCGCCGTCGGACCCATTCCCAGCATCAGACCCAACTCGGCAGGGGTCAGTGCCCAGAACTGATCGGGATGCAGACGCAGCCCCTGCAGGCCCGCCCGCATCAGGCCCGCCCAGTCCAGCCCCCCGGCGCGCCCGGTCATGCAGGCGCCCGAAAGGCCAGGGCCAGCAGACGGGCGGCGATGCGGGCGGCCTCCAGCGGACCACCGTCGATCTGCACCGCCGTCAGATCACCCGCCTGCCCCGTCCAGCCGCCGCCGCGCAGCCCGGCCACCAGCACGGCCAGGATCTCGCGGCTGGAGAAACGCCCGGCGTCAAGACGGGCGACCAGCCCGGTCAACCCGTCCGCCTCAAGCTGCGCCTCCAGTTCGGCCAGGGCGCCCAGGGTCAGGCGCGCGACATGCGGCCGGCCATCCAGCATCAGCGACACCTCGCCGCGCATGGGGTTGGCCATCACAGCGCCACGAAGGTCAGCGCCCCTGCCGAAGCCAGCGACATCTCATAGGTCGCCTCTCCGTCGTGGCTGCCCGCGTACTCCAGGCCGGTGATCTGGAACCGGCCCTCCACGGTGCCGAAATCAGGGATGATGACCTGGAACAACGGGATTTCGCTGTCAAAGAACGCCTGGCGGGCGCGCCCGTCGGTGGCCGCGTCGCGGAACACGCCGGATCCGGCGATCGACGCGCTGCGCACGCCGGCACCGCCCAACAGCTCGCGCCAGCCACCGGCGCTGTCCATGCTGGTCACGTCGACGGTGTCGGCGTTGAAGGACAGGCGCGTCGCACGCAGGCCCGCCACGGTCTCGAACGTGCCGTTGCCCGACATGTCCATCTTGATCAGCAGATCACGTCCGCTTTGCACTGCCATTGTCCCATCTCCTCAGTTCAGATCGATGCGCGCGCGAAAGGTCAGGTCGACCTGACGAGCCGCACCGCTTTTCACCCGCCGCGCGGTTGCGCGCAGGAACCACAAACCCGCCAGCTGGCCGCGCGACAACACCAGTCCGCCCGCCTCCAGCGCATCGGCCACAGCGACCGCTGCGGCCTTGACCGCGCCGAAGCCCGCCCCACTGTCGCTGCCCGCCATGACCGAGATCACGAAATCATGCCGCGATCCGCGTGCCGTGGAATCGCTGGCGTCACGCACCTCCTCGGGACCGAGCGAGACATAGATCCCGCTCGGCGCCGTCACCGGCATCGCGTCGAAGATCGCATCGCCCACCAGATCCGCCAGCGCCTCGTTCGTGCGCAGCTTCTGATAGACGGCCGCCTGCAAGGCGACCCCTGCCCCATAGCTCATGTCAGATCCTCCTCGCGCGCAAAGCAGTCCAGATACCGACCGGACGGATCGCTTTCCGCGACCGCCTCGATCTGAAACAACCGTGTCCCCTGGCGCAGCCGCTGCCCGGGCCGCGGGCGTCGCGCATCACCCACAGGCGCGGCGCGCAGCGTGATGCGCCATTGGACCACGCTGATCATTCCCGCGCCGGTCCCTTGTTCGCGACCCGACCGCGCCTCCATCTGCGCCCACAGCCAGCCCAGTTGACGCCACCGCGTCTCATAGCCGCCCAAGCCGTCCGCGATCCGGTCGGATGTCTCCAGCGCCAGCCGCGTCGACAGGTTCGGGGCGGCCATCAGCGCCACTCCCGGCTGCCGCGCCCGGCCAGCGTGCGGACCGCGCGCCAGCGCTCGATCAGCGCGCTGACACCAAAGGGCAGTGCATGACGCAAACCATCCTGGCTGCGATCGTCGTAATACCGCGCGGCCAACAGGATGACCGCCTGCGCCAGATCCGCCGGAACCTGGGACCAGGCATCCCCGAAGCCCGCCAGGAACGTGATCGTCACCGTCCCCCGCCGTGGAATCGACGGCAGCACGACCCCGGTGGGCAGGATCACGGGGCGCTGTCCGTCCGGGACCAGCCGCCACCCCTCGGGGGGCAGTTGGGTCAGCGTGCCGTTCCCGTCGTCGATCTCGATGCGCTCGACCGAATGCACGGGCGCCAGCGGCAGCGACTGGCCAAGCCGGTCGCGCCAATCGTCCAGCTGCATGCGGAACCGCCGCTTCAGCAGCACCTTGCCGGTGCGCCCCTCGATCGTGGCGATCGCTGCACGCAGAAAGCCCGCCAGTGCCGCCGTCTCGGCGGCGTCGTCGGGCCCTTCGAAACCTTGGGCCAGACGCAAATGCGCGCGCAGGGCGGCCACCGGCAGCGCCTCCGCCGCGGGCGCCGTTTCCTCTATCAGCATCATGTTGCGAACCTCCCGTCGTGCCGTCCGCATGTTCCACCAAAGGCGGGGCCCCCGAACGGGGCCCCGGCTGTCTTGCAGGCAAAAGGGAAGCGGGGCGCGCCGCACGCCGGCCATCAGCGCGCGCGGACAGTTGCTAAACCGGAATGCCCGGCACCAGGCGCGCCCCTCCCTCATCCGATCCCCCGGGGGATCAGATGAAGCGCAGCAGCCTGACGGCGCGGAAATCGGTGATCCCGCCGCCGACACGCTTGGTGGCATAGAACAGCACGTGCGGCTTGGCGCTGAACGGGTCGCGCAGCACGCGCAGGTCGGGACGCTCGACGATCGTGTAGGCCGCGCGGAAATCACCGAACGCGATCGAGAACGAGCTCGTCGTCATGTCGGGCATGTCCTCGCTGATCATCACCGGATAGCCCAGCAGCTGGGGTACCTGGCCCACGCTCAGCGCATCGGTCCAAAGGAAGCGGCCGTCGGCATCCTTCATCTTGCGCACCCGCGCCGCCGTCTTCGAGTTCATCAGGAACGAGGCGTTCGAGCGATACTCCGCGCCCAGAGAGTAGATCAGGTCGATCAGGCAATCCATCGGCGCAGCGGCCGGGAAATCGCCAGCCGCGGTGGTGGCGACGAAGCCGATCTGGGCCGTGGTCGCGGTCGCCGCAGGCGCGGTGGGATAGCTCAGCAGGCCGCGCGGCTTGTCGACTCCGTCGCCGCGCAGAAAGGCGTTGGCCTCGGACCGGGCGAACTTCTCGGCGATGCGCTCGGCCAGCCAGCCCTCGACATCAAAGGCCGCATCGTCCAGCAGGCGCTGGCTGGCACGCGGCATTGCGGACAGTTCGTGCACCGGGATGGCAATGCGGTCCAGGGCCGAGTTCGCGGTCTCGACCGTGGCGGCCTCGGTGGCCCAACCGGCGCCCATGTCGCCACGCTCGACCAGCGCCTCATAGACGCTGCCCTCGATGGTCACCACGTTGGCCAGACGGCGCAGCGACGAGGTGGAATGCAGCGTGTTCTGCACGGTCTCGGCAACCTTGGGTGCGGCCAGAAACCCGCCGTCGCTGGCCACCGACAGTGCCTTCTCCTCAATGGCCAGACCGCGCAGGCCGTCATCGTCGCCGCTGCGCAGATAGGCGTTGAACGCCTTCTGGTGGGGCACCTCGACCTCTGCGGTGGCGGACAGGGGCGCGCGGCCCCGCAGGGCGGTCTTACGGTCGATCATGGTCATACGCTGTTCCTGTGCGTTGAGCTTGGATTGAATATCTTCACGAAAGCCTTTGAGTTCGCTGACGAACCCCATCATGGCCCCCTTCAGGTCGGCGGGCATGTCGCCGCCGCCCGCGGCCTTCACCTCGGTCATGGTCTTCTCCTCGTCACGGTGATCGGGGCCGCGCCCCTGTCGTCGGACCTCCCGCACGGGACCGGTCCGAACCTGGTTGACGGACCGGGATGCACCCGGTCCGAAATCTCATGCGCCGCGCAGGGCCTGTGCCGCCTGCACGAACAGCGCCGCGACGTCGCGCATCTCGTCGCTGTCCTTGCGGTCCACCTTGGCCTCGGCCAGCATTGGGAAGGTCACCAGCGACACCTCCCACAGCTCGACCTCGGCCAGCACCCGCCGCCCGGCCTTGTCGCGTTCGGCCCGCAGGGTGCGATAGCCAATGGACAGCCCGTCGATAGCACCCGCCTGGATCAGCGCCGCCGCCTCGCGGGCCTGCGCCACGTCGGGCAGCAGGCGGCCCTTGACCCACAGGCCCTTGCCGTCCTCCCGGACCTCGTCCCAGACCCCGATGGGGCGGGTCGGGTCGTGCTGCCACAGCATTCGCACCTTGTCGCCCCGCGCCGCGATCCGAGCCAGCGACGCGGCAAACGCGCCGGGCAGCACCGCATCGCCGCCCTGATCGGTCAAACCGAACAGGCTGGCATAACCTTCGATCACCTGACCGTCGGTCAGCACGGGCGGACCGCCCGCGAACTTCATCTCCAGACCCGGAACCATCCCTCAGCCTCCTTTCGGCGCATAATCTAGAATACCCTGGACGGCCTGCGTCAGGATCACGGCGACCACGCCGTAGACCGTCATCCACAGCCGCCGCTCCAGCCCTTCGATCATCGCCTCGATCCGCTCCAGGCGCTTCTCGACCTGGCCGAACTGCAGCGCCATGATCCGTTCCTGCGCCTCAAGACGCGTGTCGTGCCACAGCCCGTCCTTGACGAAACGCGACCCTTCCATGGCTCACGCCCCGTCCAGGGGCGGCAGGCCCAGCAGGGCGCGCTTTTCCGCATCCGTCAGAAAGCTCGCACCGCTGATGCGGGCCCATTGCTGGTTGCGCTCCTCGGCCAGGGCCGGGATCTGGTCCAGATCGGGCCGCAGCTCGATCTCGGCGCCCAGATGCTCGGACAGCCACCAGGCGACCGCCGCCGACACCCGCGTCGCCAGCGGCAGCACCGTCAGGCGGAAGAACGCCCGGTGCGCCTCGGCATAATTCGCATAGGTCGCGTCCCCCGGAATTCCCAGCAGCATGGGCGGCACGCCAAAAGCCAACGCGATCTCGCGCGCCGCCGACAGCTTGGTCTCGTGGAACTCCATGTCGGACGGGCTGAAACCCATCGGACGCCAGTCCAGCCCGCCTTCCAGCAGCATCGGACGGCCCGCATTGCGCGCGCCCTGATGGTTCATCTCGATCTCGCCCACCAGGCGGTCATACTGCTCGGGGCTCAGCACCCCCTGCCCGTCGACTCCCTTGTAGATGATCGCCCCACTGGGCCGCGCCGCATTGTCCAGCAGCGCCTTGGACCAGGCACTGGCGCTGTTGTGCACGTCCAGCGCGACGGCGGCCGCCTGCATCGGCGACAGACCGTAATGGTCGTCCTGCGGGTGGAACGCCTTGACGTGGCAGATCGGATCGGGGCTGCCGGTCATGTCGAACCGGTGCTTGCGCCCGCCCACCGCATATTCATAGGCGACGGGCCAGCCATCCGCACCGGGCACCACGCTCATGCGGTCGGACCGCAGTACGTGCAGCTCCTCCGGGATGCCCGTGGCGTCCGCGCCCACAGCCTCCAGATAGCCGTTGCCCGACAGCAGGATCTGCCCGAACAGCGCCTCGAACAGCTCGGCCCGACCCTGGCCCGGATTGGGCCTGCGCAGCAGATCCAGAACCGGATGCACCTCATAGCGGTGGTCGCGATCCGCGCAGATCATCGGCACGGCCGCCGCGGCCTCGGCGATCAGGCGCACGCTGCGAAAGCCCACCGGGTTCCCCATGAACCCGCCGCGCGTCAGCGTGCCCGTATCCCTGGCCGACCAGACAGGGCGCCCGGACCCGCTGGCGAATGCCACGACCCGGCCCGTCGCACTGGCCTTCCTCTCTGGCGGGGGGGATGATTTCTCCTCCCGCGAAAACAATCGAAACGCCATGCTCGCCTCCATGCCTCAGCCATGCGAAAGGGCCGCCCCCTGCGGGACGGCCCTTCGTCGGTCCGACCTCTCGGACCCGGTTACAATCGCCGCATCTGCGGCCTGCGCCAGCCTGCGGCGGGCTCGATCATCAGCTCATGGACCGCCCAGACCAGGGCATCCAGCCGGTCGGGACTGCCCCGCCCCTCGAACCCGCGCACCGTCATCTGGCACATCTGATCCTCCAGCGTGCCCAGGGCGCCCTTCAGATGCATGACGCGCCCCTGCTCGTACAGCGCGGCGACGGGCTCTGCCCGCAACCCCTTGCCCCGCGACGCCCGCAGGGCCTTGAACGGGACCAGCGGGTCGATCTGACGCACAACGCTCTCGACCAGATCGCCGCCCTGGTTCACCTCGGCCACCAGCTTCTCGGCACCGTGGCGGTCCATCGCGGCAATCGCGGCGCGGGCCCAATCCGTGGGCCCGCCCCGGACGCTGGCATCCTCCAGCACATAGGCGCGCCAATCCTTTGGCTCGCCCTGCATGACGACACCCGCCACCACGATACCGCATTCGTCGCTGGCCCGCCCGCCGGTGACCGACGGGTCGACCGCGACGACGATCCGGTCCAGCTTGGGCGCCGCGGCCACCCGCGCTCCTTCCAGCATCGCGGTCGTCCACAGCGCCCCCTCGACATCGTCCAGCAACACGCCATCCAGCTCCTGGCGCCCCAACCGCGTCCCGCCATAGCGGCTCTCGACCTCCGCCAGGAAACTCTCCGCCAGATAGGCGCGGTTTGCATCCGTCGGCGCATGGGTCACCACAGTGCTGGCATTGCCCAGGATGCGCTTCAGCACGCCCACATTGCGCGGCGTCGTGGTGACGACCTGCTGGGGATGCTCGCCAAGCCGCAGCGCGAACTGCAGCATGTCCCAGACATCCTCGGCCTTCTTCCACTTGGCCAGCTCATCGACCCAGGCCGCATCAAATTGCGGCCCGCGCAAAGCCTCCGGCTCATGCGCGGAATAGACCGTGGCCGTGGCGCCGTTCGCCCAGACCAGCCGCCTGCGCCCCGCCTCCCAGACCGGACGCCGGTCGGGGGGCGAACAGGCCAGGATGCCGCTCTCGCCGAACACCATCACCTCGCGCACTTGGTCGAAGGTCTCGCCGACCAGGGCCACGCGATGGCATTTCCCGGGTGCAGCAGCCGTGGTCCCCTCGACCAGGCTGCGCACCCATTCCGACCCGGCGCGGGTCTTGCCCGCCCCGCGCCCGCCCATGATCACCCAGGATTTCCAGTCGCCCTCCGGGGGCAACTGGTGCGGCAAAGCCCAGAACTCGAACAGCCAGGGCAGGCTCATCAGCGCGTTCTGCGACAGCCCGCCCAGGAATTCCTCAACCTCCTCCGGCCCGGCGGAGGCAAGCCAGGCGGCGCCCGATCTCGTCTCGTGCGGCGCCGAGGTCAAGGCTGCCCCCTCCGACGCCGCCCGCGATGTCCTTGCGAAGTTTGTCAACCTTGATCCTTTCCGCCATCAGCAGCTGGACAGCCTCGCGGACCGTCTTCGCCGTCTCCATGGCCTTTTTCAGCTTGGCCGGGTCAAGCTCCCCGGACTTGAGCGCTTCAAGCTCGGCCTGGTGCCCCCGCAAGTCCTTGACGTAATCCCAGAACAGCCAGCGAAGAACGTCGATCTCGTCCTCGCCCTCGGCGATCTCGGGCATCGCGAACCCGGCCTTCTCAGGCTGGGTTCCAGTCACGAAAGGTCCGTCGGTTTTCCCGGCCCCGCCCCATTCCATATCGTTCATGCACTCTGCCCCGCCTCGTGTTCCTGTCCGCACGAGCCAAGAGACGAAAAAAGCGGCCCAAGGGTTTCCCCCGGCCGCTTGCCCACCTCTTCCAGCATGTAAAAGTTCTACCTTAGGGCGTTCGCCAAGTCAATGGATAAACCAATACGTGCAGAATGTGGCGCATAAACCCTGCGATTACAATGTGATACACTATGCAACACCCCCGGCGTACGCCGCGCAACACGCCCCGGAATCAACTCCGCGCGGCCTCTACAAAGGCGCGGATCAGCGCAACATCCTTGACGCCCGGTGCACGTTCCACGCCCGAACTGACGTCCACGACAGGCGCGCCCGTCAGCCGCACGGCCTCGGCGACGTTGTCCGGTGTCAGTCCCCCGGCCAGCATCCAGGGCCGCAACCAATGCCGCCCGACCAGCAGCCGCCAATCGAAGGCCAGCCCGTTCCCGCCCGGCAGATCGGCCCCCGCCGGCGGCTTGGCATCCACCAGCAGCATGTCCGCCGCCACGCCGTAATCCATCAGCTGTGGCAGGTCCGCCGGACCCGACAGCCCGACCGCCTTCATCACCGGCAGCCCCGTCAACGCCTTGACCTCGGCCACCCGCGCGGCGCTCTCATGGCCGTGCAGCTGGATAACGTCCAGCGCCGCGTAGTCCAGCACCTCTCGCAGCAGATCGTCCGATGGATCGACGAACAGACCCACGCGGGCGACCCCAACGGGAACCTCCGCCGTCAGCGCTGCGGCTTGGGTCGGGGTCACTGCACGCGGCGACTTGGGAAAGAATACGAACCCCAGAAAGCGCGCACCGGCATCGACGGCCGCCGCGACATGGCGTTCCTCGGACAGCCCGCAGATCTTGACCTCGGCCACGCCTCAGCGAACCGCAGGCAGGGCCGCGCCTTTGGCGGGGGCAGGCTCGTCCAAGATCGCCAGAACCTCGTCGCGCGGCGCGGCGTGGCGGTCGCGCAGATGCCCGACCTCGCTCTCAAGACGCACGACCTCAGCGTTGCGCTGACGCGCCTCGCGGCGGAAATGCGCCTCGCGCAGCCACTCCCAGACCAGACCGGCCAGCATGCCCAAGGCAAAGGCCACGAAGATCACCAGGAACAGTGGCACCGTCAGCGACCACGTGCCGCCCAAGTACTGTCCGAAATTGGCCGGGAACGCTGACAGGGTGACCATGTCACGGTTGGCCAAGGCGACCGCCACCAGCACAAGCGCCAGTGCTGCGACAAAGATCAGACGGATGAAGCGCATTGAATTTCCTCGATATCGCAGACGGGCGGGATGCCCGGTAAACAGGGGCCTCAGGCGTCGCCGTTCAGGCGGTCGCGCAGCAGCTTGCCGGTCTTGAAGAACGGAACGTGCTTTTCGTCAACCTCGACCGATTCCCCTGTGCGCGGATTGCGCCCCGTCCGGGAATCGCGCTTCTTGACAGAAAAGGCGCCAAAGCCGCGCAGCTCGACCCGGTCGCCCCGCGCCATCGCGTCGATGACCTCCTCGAAGATCGTGTTCACGATCCTCTCGACGTCGCGGCGGAACAGGTGGGGGTTTTCGTCTGAGATCTTCTGGATCAGTTCGGACCGGATCATATGTTCCCCCAATTGGACGGGTCTTCCTGCCGTCAAAGTCAGCACGTCAAACCGCAAGGCCGTTGCAATACCGCCCTTCATGTTTCCGTTCAACGCCCGACAGAAGTCACTGGTTTCATAGCGTTGCCAGCTTTGCCCCAAACGCGCAAGCGGGATGGCGCGCATCCGCCCGGCCGTGGGCAAGAAAAAGCCCGCCCCGGACGAACCGGGGCGGGCAAGGATCGATCGGGTTGGGCCGATCAGCTGTTGCGGTTCAGTGCCGCACCCAGGATGTCGCCCAGGGACGCGCCCGAATCCGAGCTGCCATAGGTGTCGATGGCTTCCTTTTCCTCGGCGATCTCGCGAGCCTTGATCGACAGGCCAAGACGGCGGGTCTTGGTGTCGACGTTGGTCACACGGGCGTCGACCTTGTCGCCGACGCTGAAACGCTCGGGGCGCTGGTCGGCACGGTCGCGGGCCAGGTCGCTGCGGCGGATGAACGACTTGACGCCGTTGTACTCGACCTCGATGCCACCCTCTTCGATCGCGGTGACTTCGGCGGTGACGATGGTGCCACGCTTCACGCCATCAACGGCCTCGGCCATGTTCTCGTTTTCCAACGACTTGATGGACAGGCTGATGCGCTCCTTCTCGACGTCCACGTCCTGGACGACCGCCTTGACGACGTCACCCTTGCGGAAGTCCTGGATCGCGTCTTCGCCGCGGGCATCCCAGCTGATGTCCGACAGGTGGACCATGCCGTCGATGTCGCCTTCCAGGCCGATGAACAGACCGAACTCGGTGATGTTCTTGACCTCGCCCTCGATGACGGTGCCGGTCGGATGGGTTTCGGCGAACACTTCCCACGGGTTGCGCATCGTCTGCTTCAGGCCCAGGGACACGCGGCGCTTGGCCTCGTCGATCTCCAGAACCATCACTTCGACTTCCTGCGAGGTCGAGACGATCTTGCCCGGGTGGACGTTCTTCTTGGTCCAGCTCATTTCCGAAACGTGGACTAGACCCTCGACACCGGCTTCCAGCTCCACGAAGGCGCCGTAATCGGTGATGTTGGTCACGCGGCCCTGGTGGACCGACTCGATCGGGAACTTGTCGGCGACCGTATCCCACGGATCGGCCTGCAGCTGCTTCATGCCCAGGCTGATGCGGTGGCTGTCCTTGTTGATCTTGATGACCTGGACCTTGACGGTCTCACCGATCGCCAGGATCTCGGACGGGTGGTTGACGCGACGCCAGGCCATGTCGGTGACGTGCAGCAGGCCGTCGACGCCGCCCAGGTCAACGAACGCACCGTATTCGGTGATGTTCTTGACCACGCCGTCGATCGACTGACCTTCGGTCAGGTTCGCGATGACTTCGGCGCGCTGTTCGGCGCGGCTCTCTTCCAGGATGGCGCGGCGCGACACGACGATGTTGCCGCGGCGACGGTCCATCTTCAGGATCTGGAACGGCTGCTTCAGACCCATCAGCGGGCCGGCATCGCGCACGGGGCGCACATCGACCTGCGAACCGGGCAGGAAGGCGACGGCACCGCCCAGGTCGACCGTGAAGCCGCCCTTGACGCGACCGAAGATGGCGCCCTCGACGCGCTCTTCGCTTTCGTAGGCCTTCTCCAGGCGATCCCAGGCTTCCTCGCGGCGGGCCTTCTCACGGCTGATCGACGCTTCGCCGCGGGCGTTCTCGACGCGGTCCAGATAGACCTCGACCTCGTCGCCGACCTTGATGCTGGGCTCTTCGCCGGGATTGGCAAATTCCTTCAGATCGACGCGGCCTTCCATCTTGTAGCCGACGTCGATGATGGCCTGGCCTGCCTCGATGGCAATGACGCGGCCTTTGACAACGCTGCCCTCGTCGGGGGTGTCAATCTCGAGGCTTTCATTCAGAAGGGCCTCGAACTCCTCCATGGTCGCTTTAGCGCACATACGTATTCAGTATCCTTTGTGTCTGTTTTCCGGCCTGACGGTTGGCTCCGCCGGTCTTTATGGTGCCGTTGGGGCAACGCCAAAGGGTCGCGGCATGACGCCCGACCCGTTGGAATGCGGTCTGTTCTGACCATGTCGCCCGTGTGACTGCGGCCCCAATACCCGTGTTTGACGCCAATTTCAACGCCTAAACGCGTCTCCACACGCCCGACGCACGGCTGTAATCCGCGATCTCGGGGGCGCCGAAAGCGCCCCCGTCCATCGGCGCGACATGCCGCTCCAGCCGCAGGTCGGGGCCGTCGATCTCCAGCAGCACGAACTCGTTCTGCCCGTCGGTGATGCGTGCACACAGTGCCGTGCCAGTCTGGATCTGCAGCACGCGCGGATGGCGCCCCGTCGCCAGCAACGCGTCCGTCGCCCACCGGTGCAGATGCCCCGACAGGACCACCTGCACCCCCGATGCCTCCAGCCGGTAGAGCGCCTCGGACGCGCGCCGTGCCAGCGCCTTGTCGACCCGCGGCAGCTGCTGCAGCGGATGATGCAGCGCGACGATATTCGTGCCCATCGCGTCGACATTGCCAATGATGCGGCCGATCTCGCCCTCGCGGATCTTGCCGCGTTGCCAGGCATAGGGATCGGCGCTGTTCAGCGCCATGACCCGCACGTCGCCCGCCCGCCCCACCGGGGTCAGCACGGGACCAAAATGCCGCCGGAACCCCGCAAAGGGCCAGAACATCCGCGCCACAAGGTTCCATGCCGGTACGTCGTGATTGCCCGGCATGCACATCAAGGGCGTCTCGATGCGGTCAAGAAAGGCGCGTGCCTGCCGCATCTGCGCGGGCAGCGCGCGATGCGTGATGTCGCCGCCGATGACCACCAGGTCGGGGCGCAGCGCCGCAATCCGCGCCAGCAGCGGCTCCTCCAATGCGGCACGGTGAAATCCGAAATGCAGGTCGGTCAGGTGAAGAATGCGCGTCACCGGTCGTCAGCCCTTCGGCTGCTCGGTCTTGCTGACCCCATCGCGGGGCAGCAGGACCTCGAGCCCGTCATGGCGCACCTTCAGCCGGAAGGGGCTCTCCAACGCGGTCTTCTCGCCGTCATGGGCGATCAGCTGGCGCCGCTTGGGGGTCTCGATGGTCAGCTCGTCCGTCAGGATCAGGTCGAAATCGTCGTTCTTGGCGCTCTTGCCCATCGCCATGCGCAGGGCGGACCGCATCAGCGGCAGGGGGTGCTTCGCCTTGGCGATCAGGACCGCGAGTTCGCCGCGCCGGATCTCCTCCGCCCCTTCCAGACCAAAGCTGTCCAGCTGATAGGCGCTGCGCGCGACAAAGACCAAGGCACTGGTATAGCGGCTCTCCTGCCCGTCGACGCGGGCGACAAGCTGCATCGGGCGGCGCAGACGCCGCAGCGCCACCAGCACCGACCAATAGGCCGCCATCCGCGACCGCCCCCACCGCTTGTAGATCCCCTCGCGCGTCTTCAGGATCTGCGGATAGGCGCCCAGACTGACATTGTTCAGAAAGATCAGCCCGTTGACGTCGCCGACATCGACCGCCTCGACCCGCGCGTCCAAAATCGTGTCCAGCGCCTCCTCGACGGTCTCTCCGACGCCCAGGTCGCGGGCAAAGTAGTTGAACGTCCCGCCCGGCAGGACGCCCATCACGACGTCACGATCAACCAGAGCCCCGGCCACCGCTGATTGCGTGCCGTCGCCACCCGCGGCGATCACCAGATCGAACCCCTCGGCCGCGACCCTGCGCGCCAGCGCGGGTAGGTCGCTCCCCTTCCGGCTCTCGCGCAGCTCGAAGCTGCCGCAGGCCGGAGCGAGCCGTTCGTTCAGCATCTCGCGCAGCTCGACATGCTTCTTCTTGCCCGATCCGCGGTTCATCACGACACAGACCTTGGCACTGGCCAGGTCGAACCCATCGGTCTTGTGCTGCATCGCTGGACTGTCCCCGGCCGTGATTGTCATCTGCTGGGCACCGAACACCCGACCCCGCCGCAGGGTTGCATCTACAGCAGCCGGGCCGCCGCCTCGGCCGACGGTTTCAGCCCCTGCCCCCCGCCGCCGACAAAGGCGACCAGCTGTTCGCGCATCCGCGGCTCCCAGAAATCGCGCAGATGGGCGGCGATCTTTTCGGGTGCTGCGCCGCCGGGCTGGGTGTCAAAGAAACCGGCGATCTGGTTGACCATCAGGACCATCTTGTCAGGCGACATCGGACACCTCGGCGCGCAGCCGTTCGGGGTGGGAAAACAGATCAAAGCCTTCGCCGCGGGCAAAGGCCGCCAGGGTGATGCCCGCGCCCTGCGCCAGGCGCAGCGCATGGGCGGTGGGGGCGGACACGGCGATCAGCACCGCGCCCCCGGCCAGGGCGCATTTCTGCACCATCTCGACGGACACGCGGCTGGTCAGCACAAAGGCGCCCTGCCCCGCATCCATGCCCTGCCGCGCCATCGCGCCGATCAGCTTGTCCAAGGCATTATGGCGGCCCACATCCTCGCGCGCCAGCACGATCCCCCGTCCGGGGATCATGAAGCCCGCCGCATGGACCGCGCGGGTCCGGTCATGCAATGGCTGCCAGCCGCGCAGATCGTCGGTCGCCCGCGCGATCTGGCTCGCATCCAGCACCGGCCCAGCGCCCGACAGGTCGGGCAGCGCGCGTACCGCCTCCTCAAGGCTGTCGATCCCGCACAGCCCGCAGCCCACCGGCCCCGCCATGAAGCGGCGCCGCGCCGCCAGCGCGTCCGTGCGGTCATCCGCGATCCACATCTGCGCCTCGACGCCGCGGGGATGGGCCAGAACCTCCAGACGCTCGATCTGGGCCGGGTCGGTCACGATCCCCTCGGTCAGGGAAAAGCCCACGGCGAAATCCTCCAGGTCCGCGGGCGTGGCCATCATGACGGCCTGGGTCGATCCGCCATAGACCATCGCCACGGCCGTCTCCTCCGGCAGGGTCCGGGTGACATCCGCGCGGCTGGCCGCGCGGACATGGGTGGCGGGGGCTTGGGTCGTGGGGTCGGGCAGGTTCATCGTCACTCCGCGGCTGACAGGATCCGCCGCGACCTTTCGGCCTGTGCAGTATAGCGTTCCTGCCAGTCCGACGGACCGTTCGAGGGGCTGACCTGCACCGCGGTGACCTTGTATTCCGGGCAATTCGTCGCCCAGTCCGAAAAATCGGTCGTCACCACGTTAGCCTGCGTCGCCGGATGGTGGAAGGTCGTATAGACCACCCCCGGCGACACCCGTTCGGTCAGCGTCACCATCAGCGTGGTCTCCCCCGCCCGGCTGGCCAGCCGGACCCAGTCGCCGTCGCGGATACCGCGGGTCTCGGCGTCATGCGGATGGATCTCCAGCACGTCCTGGCCGTGCCAGGCGGTGTTCTCGGTCCGCCGGGTCTGCGCGCCCACATTGTATTGCGACAGGATGCGCCCGGTGGTCAGCAGCAGCGGGAACCGCGGTCCGGTGCGTTCGTCGGTCGGGATGTATTCGGTGATCACGAAATGCCCGCGCCCCGACTGGAACCCGTCGACATGCATCAGCGGCGTGCCCGTGGGCGCGGCCTCGTTGCAGGGCCACTGCACCGAGCCCAGCTCCTCCAGCCGCTCATAGCTGACGCCCGCAAAGCTGGGCGTGGTCGCGGCGATCTCGTCCATGATCTGGGACGGGTGGGTGTATTGCCACCCCGCCCCCATCGCGTTGGCCAGCATCTGGGTGATCTCCCAGTCCTCATAACCATTGCGGGGCGCCATGACCTTGCGCACGCGGTTGATACGGCGTTCGGCATTGGTGAAGGTCCCGTCCTTCTCCAGGAACGACGACCCGGGCAGGAAGACATGCGCGTAATTCGCCGTCTCGTTCAGGAACAGGTCGTGGACGATCACGCATTCCATCGCGGCAAGGCCCGCCGCCACGTGATGCGTGTCGGGATCGGATTGCAGGATGTCCTCTCCCTGGCAGTACAGGCCCTTGAACGTCCCCTCGACCGCGGCATCCAGCATGTTGGGAATGCGCAGGCCCGGCTCGGGGTCGATCTGGACCCCCCAGGCGTTCTCGAAGATCGCGCGCACGTCGGGCATCTTGACGTGGCGGTATCCCGGCAGCTCGTGCGGGAACGACCCCATGTCGCAGGCGCCCTGCACGTTGTTCTGACCGCGCAGCGGGTTCACGCCCACGCCGGGCCGCCCGATATTGCCGGTCAGCATCGCAAGGTTCGCGATCGCCATCACGGTCGTCGACCCCTGGCTGTGCTCGGTCACGCCCAGCCCGTAATAGACCGCGCCGTTCCCGCCCGTCGCGAACAGCCGTGCGGCGGCGCGCAGCTCTGCGGCGGGCACGCCGGTCAGCGTCTCGGTCGCCTCGGGGGCGTGGCGGGGATCGGCGATGAACTCGGCGTAATGCTGGAACTCGTCCCAATCGCAGCGGTCGCGGATATAGGCCTCGTCCATCAGCCCCTCGGTCACGATCACATGCGCCATGGCGCTGATGACGGCGACGTTGGTGCCGGGGCGCAGCGGCAGGTGATGGGATGCCTCGACATGCGCGGAACGCACGATGTCGGTGCGGCGCGGATCGACGACGATCAGCTTGGCCCCCTGGCGCAGGCGCTTCTTCAGGCGGCTGGCAAAGACCGGATGGCCGTCCGTCGGGTTGGCCCCGATGATCAGCACCACGTCGGTCTGTTCCACGCTGTCGAAATCCTGCGTCCCGGCCGAGGTGCCGAAGGTCTTGCCCAACCCGTATCCCGTGGGCGAATGGCACACCCGCGCACAGGTGTCGGTGTTGTTGTTCAGGAACACCGCACGGGTCAGCTTCTGGACCAGATAGGTCTCCTCGTTGGTGCAGCGGCTGGAGGTGATGACCCCCACCGACCGCCGCCCGTGCCGTTCCTGGATCCCGCGCATCCGCTCGGCGGCAAAGGCCAGCGCCTCGTCCCAGGCGACCTCGCGCCACGGATCCTCGATCCGCTCGCGGATCATCGGCTTCAGGATGCGATCCTGGTGGGCGGCATAGCCATAGGCGAACCGCCCCTTGACGCAGCTGTGCCCGCGGTTCGCCTTGCCGTGCTTGTAGGGCACCATGCGCACCAGCTGGTCGCCGTTCATCTCGGCCTTGAAGCTGCAGCCGACGCCGCAATAGGCGCAGGTGGTGATGACCGACCGCGTGGGCGTGCCCAGTTCGGCCACCGACTTCTCCTGCAGGGTCGCGGTCGGGCAGGCCTGCACGCAGGCACCGCAGCTGACGCAATCGCTGGAGAAGAAATCGTCGGCGCTGGTCCCGGCGCTGACGCGGCTGTCAAAGCCCCGGCCCTCGATGGTCAGGGCGAACGTCCCCTGCACCTCGTCGCAGGCCCGCACGCAGCGCGAACAGACGATGCACTTGCTGGGATCATAGGTGAAATAGGGGTTGGAGTTGTCCTTGGGGATAAACTGCGGGTTGTCATGCCCCCCGCGCAGCCGGGCCTCGGCCTGCGACCGCGCGCCCGTTCCCGACGGATCGAAATGGTTGTCGCCCGGCGCATAGCGGACGTCGCGCAGGCCCACCTGCCCGGCCGTGTCCTGCAACTCGCAATCGCCATTGGCCGAACAGGTCAGGCAATCCAGCGGGTGGTCGCTGATATACAGCTCCATCACGCCCTTGCGCAGCTTGCGGATCTTGGCGGACTGCGTGTGGACCACCATCCCCTCGGCGACGGGGGTCGTGCAGGATGCGGGCGTGCCGCGCCGCCCCTCGATCTCGACCACGCACAGGCGGCACGACCCGAAAGCCTCCATGTTGTCGCTGGCGCACAGCTTGGGGATCTGCACGTCGGCCATCATGGCGGCGCGCATCACCGACGTTCCCTCGGGCACGATCACCGCGATGCCGTCGATTGTCAGGGCGACCGGGGCGCCGCTGCGCGCAGGCGTGCCCATGTCGCGGTCGTCGCCGGGCGCGAATTCCGGGATGATGAAGTCTTTCATTCCGCGGCCTCCTTATGGGTGGCGAAATCGTCGGGAAATTGCGTCAGCGCGGACATGACCGGATAGGGCGTGAAGCCGCCCAGGGCGCACAGCGACCCGTCCTTCATCGTCTCGCACAGATCGGTCAGCAGGGCGGCGGCACCCGGATCGCCCGCGGCGATGCGGTCGATCGTCTCGACCCCGCGCACGGCGCCGATCCGGCAGGGCGTGCACTTGCCGCAGGATTCGACAGCGCAGAACTCCATCGCGAAACGCGCCATCTGCAGCATGTCCGCGCTGTCGTCGAACACGACCAGGCCAGCATGGCCGATCAGCCCGCCCGCGGCATCGAAATCCTCGTATCCCATCGGCGTGTCGAACTTGCTGACGGGCATATAGGCGCCCAGCGGCCCGCCGACCTGCACGGCCTTGACCGGACGCCCGGTCGCGGTGCCGCCGCCGATGTCGTTGACGACCTCGCCCAGCGACATCCCGAAGGCGGTCTCGAACAGGCCGCCGCGCGCGACGTTGCCGGCGATCTGCAGGGTCACGGTGCCCCGCGACCGCCCCAGCCCGAAATCGGCATAGGCCTGCGCGCCCCGTTCGAAGATCACCGGGACGGTGGCCAGGCTGATGACGTTGTTGACGACCGTCGGCTTGCCCAGGAACCCTTCCAGCGCGGGCAGCGGGGGCTTGGCGCGCACCGTGCCGCGCTTGCCCTCCAGGCTGTTCAGCAGGCTGGTCTCCTCTCCGCAGACATAAGCGCCGGCGCCGACCCGCACCTGCATGTCGAAGTCCCGCCCCGAGCCCAGCACATCCGCACCCAGCATGCCGCGCTGGCGGGCGATGACGACCGCGCGTTCCAGCACGTCGATCGCCACGGGGTATTCCGACCTCATGTAGACATAGCCGCGCGTCGCCCCGACCCCAAGGGCGGCGATCGCCATCCCCTCGATCAGGGTGAAGGGATCGCCCTCCATGATCATCCGGTCGGCGAAGGTGCCGCTGTCGCCCTCGTCGGCATTGCAGACGATGTATTTCTGATCGGCGACCGCATCGGCCACGGTCTTCCACTTGATGCCGGTCGGAAAGCCCGCGCCGCCGCGCCCGCGCAGCCCGCTGGCCGTGACCTCGGCCACGATGGCCGCGCCGTCCATGCCGATCGCGCGGCGCAGCCCCGCCAGACCGCCATGGCGTTCGTATTCGTCCAGGTCCAGCGGGTCGATTAGCCCGCAGCGCGCGAATGTCAGCCGCGTCTGGCGCGCGAAGAAGGGAATGTCCTCGACTTGGCCAAGGCAGGGCAACGTGCCATCCAGCAGCGCGCCCACATCGGCGGGCGTCACCGGGCCATAGGCCACACGCCGGCCGTCGGCCTCGATCTCGACCAGGGGCTCCAGCCAGACCATGCCGCGCGACCCGTTGCGCACGACCTGGGCATCCAGACCCCGCACGGCGATCTGCTGCGTCAGGGCATCGGCCACGGCATCGGCACCCAGCGCCTTGGCGGCACTGTCCAGGGGAACAAAGATCCTCATCGTGCGGCCTCCAGCGCGGTGACCAGCCGGTCGCCGTCGACCCGACCCATCAGCTGCCCGTCCAGCATCGCGGCCGGACCGCAGGCACACAGGCCCAGGCAATAGACCGGCTCGACCGTCACGGCCCCGTCGGCGGTGGTCCCGTGCCAGTCCACGCCCAGCCGGTCCAGAACGCCAGCGGCCATCGCGGCGCCGCCCATCGACTGGCAGGCCTCGGCGCGGCAGATCTTCAGGATGTGACGCCCGGCGGGATGGTCGCGGAAATCGTGATAGAAGCTGATGACGCCATGCACCTCGGCCCGGCCCAGGTTCAGCACGTCGGCCAGCACCGGCACGGCGGCTTGCGGCACGTGCCCCCATTCCGCTTGGATGGCATGCAGCATCGGCAGCAGCGGCCCCTCCAGCGCGGTCAGGGGGGTGACGACATCGCGGATCTCGTCCGCGGTCGGGGCTGGCGCGTCGTTCAGCATGGCTGGCCTTTCAGATATCCGTTCCCCAGAAGACAGCGGGGATCATCTGAAATCAATATCGCAGTTCCGTTGAACGATAGAGCATTTCTATCAAACCATGCGCCGCGCCTCGCTCAGCAGCGCCTCCAGAACCGGGGTGTGCGGCTCTCTCCAAGGGGCGATCAGGCCCACGGCGTGGCCCGGTGCCGACCCTTCCAGCGCGATCAGGCGCAAGGGTTTGCCCTGCGCCAGGAAACCGGCGATATCCTCGGGCAGGATAGTCAGCCAGCCACCGGCCATCACATGCGACACCAGCACCACGGTGGAATTCGATTCCACCGTGGCCTGCGGCACCACGCCTGCGGCGGTCAGGGTGCGGTTGATGATGCGGCGGTTCTGCATGTCCTGGGACAGAAGGCACAGCCGCTGACCGTCCAGATCAGACCACGCGACCTGCGCCTGCGCCGCCAGCGGGTGATCCTGATGCGCGACCAGCAGATAGCGTTCGTCGTACAGCGGCACGCTGCTGACCCGGCCCAGCGGTTCGTTGTCCAGATACGAGATGCCGGCATCCACCTCCAGGTCGTCGATCATCTGCAGGATCTCGGCCGAGGTGCGCGACAGGATGGTGAAGCCCACGTTCGGATGCGCCGCCCCGAACCGGGCGCTGATCCGCGCGGCCCAGGTCAGCGCGGTGGGAATGACCGCGATACGCAGCCGGCCCGACAGGCCGTGGCGGACGGCCCGCATCTCGTCGCGCAGCTGGCGGGTGTCGCCCACAATGCGCCGTGCCCAGACCAGGGCCTGCTGCCCCTCGGGTGTCAGCCCGCCATAGCGCGATCCGCGAAAGATCAGCAGGACGCCCAGGCTCTCCTCCAGCTGCTTGATCCCGGCGGACAGGGTGGGCTGGGTCACGCCGATGGTCGCGGCGGCGCGGCCAAAATGGCCCTCCTTGGCCACGGCCAGGAACATCTCCAGCTTGTCGATCATGCGCGGTCCCCCTTTGGCCGCCATCAGGCGCGTCCGGGCGGGCGCGGTCAAGGACTTGCCGCGCGGGCCGTCGAGGGTCAGGGTCGGCGCATGACCGATATCCTGCTGATCCACGGAGCATGGCACGGCGGCTGGTGCTGGGACCGGACCGCGGCCCTGCTGCGGGCGCAAGCCTGGCGCGTGGCCTGTCCCGATGTCGCGGGCGACACCCTGGCCACCTGCGCCGCGGCCCTGCCCTGGGCGCCGGTGGTGGTGGGTCATTCCCTGGGCGGCATGCTGGCCGAGGCGATGGACCCGGCACCGCGGGTGCTGATCCACCTGTGTTCCTATCTGCCGTTACCGGGCGACAGCGTGGCGTCGCTGGACAGGCTGATCCCCGCGCCGCCCCGGAACTGGCCGCGCGACGACCTGGGGCGGCTGGTTCTGCCGCCAGACGCCGCGCGGGCGATGCTGTATGACGATTGCGCCGACGCCGATCTGTCCCGCCTGCGGCCCCAGCCGGTCGGCCCGCTGCGCGACACGCTGCCGGGCCCGCGCAAGCAGACCACCCGCCATTATGTCCTGTGCGACCGGGACCGCGCCATCCTGCCTGCCGCGCAGCGCGCGATGCTGGACCGCGCGCCGGTCGATCACCTGCACCACCGGCCCTGGGGGCATTCGCCCTTCCAGTCCGACCCGCAGGCTCTGGCCGACCTGATCGACGCGATCGCGCGCTAGGGCGCGGGGACGGCCACCACCGCCAGGCAGTCGCCGGTCTGCACCAGCCCCGGAAAGTGCCGCGCAGCCAGCAGGCCGGGGCGGTTCGCGCAGACCGTCACGGGCGCGATGCCGGTGCGGTCCACGGGCCAGATGCAGGCCAGCGGCTGCCCCTCGGCCACGTCCTGACCCAGATCGACCAGGGGGTGCAGCAACCCGCCTTGGGGCGCGAAGTGGAAGCAGGCATCGTCGGGCATGTCCAGCATGCGACTGTCGTCCACCCCCTCGACCGGGCCGGACAGGATGCCCGCATGGCGCAGCACGTTGCGTGCCCCGCGCAGCGCGATGGACACGGTCGCCGCAGTGGCCGTGCCGCCGCCGCCCAGTTCCGTGGTGACGAAGACTTTGCCCTGCTGTTCCACGGTCGTGTCGAACATGCCCACCGCGTCGATTTCCCGCATCATCATCGACCAGGGCGCGCCAAAGGCCCGCATCGCGGCCACGCAGGCCGCCTGCTGATCCGCGTCGTCCAGGTAATGCGCCGCGGCATAGGGCAGAAAGTCCAGCGTCTTGCCCCCCGAATGGTAATCCAGCACCAGGTCGGCGGCGGGCACCAGGACCGTCGCCAGGTAATCCGCGATCTTCTGCGTGACCGAACCGTCGGGGCGCCCCGGAAAGGCGCGGTTCATGTTCACCCCGTCGATGGGGCTGACCCGCGTACCCGCCGCGACCGCGGGCGCGTTCATCGCGGGCAGGATGATCACGCGGCCCATCACCTGCGCGGGCTCCAGCTCCCATGCCAGCTGCTGCAGCGCCAGGGGGCCTTCGTATTCGTCACCGTGATTGCCCCCGGTCAGCAAGGCGGTGGGCCCGTCGCCGCCACGGATCACCGTTAGCGGGATCATCACGCTGCCCCAGGCGCTGTCGTTGCGGCTGTAGGGCAGACGCAGAAAGCCGTGATGCTTGCCCGGCGCGTCAAGCGGTATGGTGGGTGTGATCGCGGTCATCCCTTCACCAGCATCCGGCGCGGCAGGGTGCAGAACAGGTCGGGCGCGCCATCGGTGATGATAATCGATTCCGTCGTCTCGTACCCCCAGTCGTCCATCCACAGCCCTGTCATGAAATGGAACGTCATGCCCGGCTTCAGCACGGTCTTGTCGCCCCGGCGCAGCGACATGGTGCGTTCGCCCCAGTCGGGCGGATAGGACAGGCCGATCGGGTATCCGGTGCGGTTGTCCTTGACGATGCCGTGGCGGTCCAGCACCCGGAAGAAGGCGTTGGCGACATCCTCGCAGGTGTTGCCGGCGCGGGCGGCCTCCAGCCCCTCGTCCATGCCCTCCAGGACGGCCTTCTCGGCCTCCAGCATGGCGTCGGGGGGCGTGCCCAGAAAGATCGTGCGCGACAGCGGCACGTGGTATCGCTGATAGCAGCCGGCAATCTCGAAGAAGGTGCCCTCCTCGGGCTTCATCGGCTGGTCGTCCCAGGTCAGGTGCGGCGCCCCCGCATCCGGCCCCGACGGCAGCAGCGGCACGATGGCCGGATAATCGCCGCCATGCCCCGACCACTCGTCATAGCGCAGGCCCGCATCATAGATCTCGGCCACCAGGTCGCATTTGCGCATGCCGACCTCGACCTTGTCGGCGATGCGGCGGTGCATGCGCTCGACGATGCGCGCGGCCTTGCGCATGTATTCCAGTTCCTTCTCCGTCTTGACGGCGCGCTGCCAGTTGACCAGCGACGCGGCATCCGTCAGCCGCGCATCGGGCATGCCCGCCGCCAGGCAGGCATTGGCCTTGGCCGAATACCAGTAGTTGTCCATCTCGACCCCGATGGTGCCCCGGTTCCAGCCCAGATCGGTCAGACGGGCGGCCAGGTATTCCATCGGGTGACGCTCGGTCGATTGGACGTAATGGTCGGGATAGCCGATGATCGCGTCCTCGGGCATCCAGACGGTACGCAGCGCGCCCTGCGCGTCCTGCCCGCGCCCGAACCAGACGGGCGGGCCCGACGGCCCGACGATCACGCATTGATGCACATAGAACGACCAGCCGTCATAGCCGGTCAGCCAGGCCATGTTGGACGGGTCGCTGACGATCAGCGCGTCCAGGCCCTGGCGCGCCATGCGGGCGCGGGTGCCGGCCAGCCGGGCCTCGTATTCCTCGGTCGCGAAACGTTCGGGCGTGCGTTGCAGTTCAGGCATGGGACGGACCTTGCGTCGGGGGGTGAATTACCAGCTGCGGGTGCGGAACAGCGCGCCCGGCCCGCGGCCCGGGATGCGCGCGCGGTCCAGCATCGCCCAGAACAGCGCCTGGTTCGAGGTGACGACCGGTTTGCCCAGCAGCCCCTCCAGCGTGTCGATCAGGTCCAGCGCGGGCAGCGCGGTGCAGGACATGAACAGCGCCTGCGCGTCGGGATGGTCACTGGCCAGCGCCATCTCGGTGATCTCGGTCGGGTTCAGCATGGCCATGTCGCGGTCGTCGGCATGACCCATCGACGACCGGCGGACGACGTCGATGCCGTGGGATGCAAAATGATCGCCGACCAGGTCGGTCGTCGCCGCCAGATAGGGCGTCATCAGCGCGACCCGCGCCACGCCCAGCGCCGCGAACGCCCGCAGCGCCGCGCCCGCGGGCGTGGTCACCGGCGCGCGACCCCCGGCCAGCGCATCCATCGTGTCGCCCAGCACCGCCGCGGCGGAGGTGCAGCCGAAGCCGATGCCCGACAGCGCCACGCCCGGCACCAGCAGATCCACCGCGTCGCGCAGGCGCGGGCCGGTGGCGCGCAGGTTGTCCTCGGTCGTGGGGTTGTCGAAGGCGATGCGCGTGACGTGCAGCCGGGTTCCGGGCGGCATCAGGCTGGCCGCGTCACCCTCGATCGTCAGGTCGGTGGCCAGGGCCACCAGCCCGAACCGGTTCAGATTGTCCTGCATGCGGCTCCCCTTACCCGTCGATGGACAGGTCGCGCAGGAACAACGCGATCTGCGGGAAAAAGATCAGCAGGATCGATACCGTCAGCAGCATGATCACGAAGGGCGGCGTGCCGCGGATGACCTCCCAGTAGGGCCGGCGGAACACCGCGATGGCCGTGAAGATGTCGCAGCCGAAGGGCGGCGTGGCGCTGCCGATGGCGACCTGCAGGGTGATGATCGTGCCGACCAGCACCGGGTCCAGCCCCGTCGCCTGCACCACCGGCGCAAAGATCGGCACCAGCACCAGGATCACCACGATCGGGTCCACGAACATGCAGCCGATGAAGAACGCGATGGAGATGGTGAACAGCACGCCATAAGGGCCCATGCCGTCGATGCCGATGCCGGCCAGGATCTCCTGCGGGATCTGGGCGAAGCTGATGACATAGCTGAAGGCCGCGCCGGCGCCGACCAGGATGAACACCACCGCGGTGATCAGCCCGGTCGATTTGGCGGTCGCGAACAGCTGGCGGGGCGACACCTGTCGAAAGACCAGCATTTCCAGCACCAGGGCATAGAGGACGCAGGCGGCCGCGGCCTCGGTCGGAGAGAAGACCCCGCCATAGATGCCGCCGATGATCAGCACCGGAAAGCCCATCGGCCAGATGGCACGGCGCACCGCGCGCAGCCGGTCGGGCCAGGGCATGCGCGGTTCCGTCGGCACATTGTGGCGCACCGCATAGACATACGAATAGATCGAGAACATCACTAGGATCAGCAGCCCCGGCCCGATCCCCGCCAGGAACAGCTCTGCGATCGATGTCCCCGACACCACGCCATAGATGATCATGCCGATCGACGGCGGGATCAGAAAGGCGATGTCGGATGCGTTGATGATCAGCGCCAGCGTGAACCGGTCGCTGTAGCCCGCCTTCAGCAGGCGCGGCCGCATCGGGCCGCCCACCGCAACGACCGTGGCCTGCGTCGACCCCGACACCGCGCCGAACATGGTGCAGGCCCCCGCGGTCGAGATGGCCAGCCCGCCCTTGACGTGGCCCAGAAAGGCCATGACCACGTCGATCAGGCGGCCCGCGGACTGGCCGCGGGTCATGATCTCGGCCGCGAAGATGAACATCGGCACCGCGATCAGGCTGGCGGGCTGGATGCCCGCAATGACCTGCTGGACCAGCGTCTCCAGGTGGCCGATGCCGCCGAAGATCGCGACGAAGCCCACGACCGACGCGACGATCAGCGGGACCATCATCGGAAAGCCCAGCAGCAGCAGCACGATCATCGTGCCCAGGATGGCGGTGGTCATGCGTCGGCGTCCTTCTGCGGCAGGTCGTACCCGTCGCGCACGGCGGTCGACAGCCAGATGTCGGGGTCCCTGAGGTTCTTCAGCGCGGTCAGCGCGTATTGCAGGCCGGTCAGGAAGAAGCCGGCGGGAACCCAGACGATGATCCACCATTGCGGGATGCGCAGCGCGGGCAGAACCCTGCCCCGGCCCGCCTGGCTCATGACATAGGACAGCGCGAACCACGCCAGCACCAGCAGCAGCACCGCAGTCAGCGCCGAGATCGCCACCAGCATCGCCTTGCGCGCCCTGGGCGGCAGCGCGTCGGTGATGGCCGACATGCGGATGTGGCGCCCGTGCCGCGCGGCATAGGACATGCCGGCGAACGTCACCAGGACGATCAGCGCCTGGTTGACCTCTTCGGCGAAATAAAGCGAGCGGCCAAAGACGAAGCGGCCGACGACATTGGCGACGGTGTTGAACGCCATCGCCAGCACGCCGATCGCCAGCGCCACGGCCTCCAGCCGGGCGACGGCGCGGTCGGCCACGCCCAGGACGCCGGGCAGACCGGATTCGTACAGCGCATCGTCGATGTCGTCCTGCGCCTGCGTCGCCTCGGCCGCGGCAAGGATGTCCGGGTAGTCGGCCGGGCCTGGGGGCCGGTCACCTTTGGTCTCTGGCGTCATGGCCACCTGTCCATCATCGTTCGCTTAGGCGCCCCGCCCCGCAGGCCGGGACGGGGCACCGGGATCAGCCCTGGGCCGCGGCGGACAGGTCCGCCTTCATCTGGTCCAGGACCTCCTGTGCGCGGGGACCGCCGATCTCCAGGAAGGTCTCCTCGACCTGGGCGGCGGTGTCGCGGAAGGGCGCGCGCTGCTCCTCGGTCAGGGTGGTCACGGTGACCTCGGGGCGGTCGGCGGTGATCTTCTCCAGCGACGCTTCGGTCAGGCCCTGCTGATATTCGATGATGTGGTCGAACGCCGTCTTGGCGGCGTCGCGAACCACCTGCTGGTCCTCGGGGGACAGGCCCTCGAAGAACTCCTGGTTGGCCATCAGCGCAGTGGTGAAGTTGTTGTGGCCCAGCCGGGTGATGTGGTCCTGCACCTCGTACATGCGGGTGGATTCGATGAAGAAGGCCGGGTTCTCCTGCGCATCGACGATGCCGGTCTGCAGGCCGCCATAAACCTCGCCCCAGGGCAGCGGCGTCGGCGTGGCACCGAACGCCTGATAGCTGCTGACCAGCAGCGGGTTGGTCATCACCCGCACCTTGACGTCGTCGAAATCGGCCGGCGCCGCGATGGGCCGGTTCGAGGTGACCATCACCTCGCCCTCGGGGTACATGCTCAGCAGCTCCAGCCCCTGCTGGGCGTACAGCTCGGGGAAGATCGTGTTGATCGCCTCGGAATTGCGGAAGAAGGCGAACAGCTGGTCGTCATCCTCGGGCAGCAGATAGGGCACGAAAAACACCTGCGCCTCGGGGATCAGCGATCCGGTGAAGCCGGGCGACTGGTTCACGAACTGCAGAATGCCCGACTGAGTCTGTTCCATGATGTTGTCGGATTCGCCCAGCGTGCCAAAGGGGAACAACTGGACCTCATGGTCGGAATTGGCCTCGACCTCCTCCTTGAACTTCTGGGCATAGACGCCCTGGACCTCGTCCAGCGCCTCCTCGAAGGCATAGCGCCAGGTGTCGGCCATGGCGGCCCCCGATCCCAGGATCAGGGCGGTCAGGCTGGCGGTGGCAAGGCGGAATGCGGGGCGGGTGGTGATGGTCATGATACCTCCTGTTGGGGCGGGCCCTGCGCGCGGATCGCACGGGCCCTTCTGCGGCAGGATTCGGACCTTTCGGACCGTTCCGATTGGACCCGATGGTTCGGGACAAGCGGAATCCAAGTCAATTGATGTATTAAATCATGACAATTCTGACCGCGAGAGTCAAACAGGTCGCCCGATTGTCCTGCCCTCAGCCCGGAAGAACTGCCGAGACGATGCGCAGCGCCTGTTCAAGATCGCGCGTCGTGGCCCCGCCCAGCGACACGCGCAGCGCCGGCCCCTGGGGCAGGATCGCAAAGCCCGCGCCGGGCGCCAGCGCGACCTGGTGGGACAGCGCGGTGGCCAGGGCCGCGCCTTCGTCGGTGCCGGGGTCCAGCGGCATCCAGCGGTGCAAACCGTGCAGGAACCCCTGCGCACGCTGGCCCAGGACGCGCACGGCCAGCCGGTTCCTTGCGGCCAGTTCGCTGCGCTGCGCCGCCAGCAGCGCGTCCGCCGTGCCGCCGGTGATCCAGTCATGCGCGATCTCGGCCATCAGGGGCGTGGCCATCCAGGCCATCGACAGGTGCCGGTTCAGCGCAGCTTCTGCCATTTTTTCGGGCATCGCCAGAAAACCCAGGCGCAGGCCCGGCGACAGGCATTTCGACAGGCCCGTGAAATAGAAGCTGCGCTCCGGCGCGAATCCCGACAGGGCGGGCGGGCGGCGCGGCGGCATCGGCCCCGTGGGGTCGCTTTCCAGGATCATCAGCCCGGCTTGGGTCGCGGCGCGGGCCAGGACCTCGCGCCGGTCTCGGTCCATCACCCGCGCCCGCGGCCCCCCGCCCGAGGGCAGCAGGAACACCGCCTTCATCCGCCCGCCCGCCGCCCGCGCGGCCCGGATCAGCGCGTCGGGGTCCATGCCGTGTTCGTCGTCGGGGATGCCCTGCAGGCGCAGGTGCAGATGCTGGGCCGCGGGCCGCAGCGTGTGGCAGGTGGCGGATTCGGTCGCGATGATGTCACCCGGCAACGCCACGCATTGCAGCGCGACGAACATCGCAGGCGTGGTCCCGTTGGTGATCAGGATCCGCTGCGCCGGGACCACCATCCCGCAGCGCGCCAGCCACGCCGCGGCCATGCCGCCATACAGCGACATCGTCTGGCGCGGGCGAAAGGACAGCATCGCCGGATCGGGCAGACGGTCCGACAGGCGCAGCAACGTCTCGCTCCAGGCCGTGCGGATCTGGGGCAGCGCCACGGGGGTCATCATCGACAGGTCGATCGGCGGGCGGTCGGTGGGCGCGCGGAACCACGGCACCTCGATCGTCTCGCGCGGGCCGGATCGCACGAAGCTGCCGCGCCCGACCTCTCCCGAGATCAGGTCGGCGCGGATCAGCTCCTCGTACGCGCGGCTGACGGTCTGGACGCTGACGCCCAGCTGCCAGGCCAGGTCGCGATGCGGCGGCAGGCGCGTGCCGGGCGGCAGGCTGCCCGAGTCGATCGCCGCGGCGATACCCTGGGCCAGGCTGCGATAGGCGGGGCGGGTGATGTCGGTGCGTCTCAGGGGCCAGTGGGACATGGGATGCAGGATCGCCCGCCGCGCGCGGATTGACAAGCGGGCCGCGCGCGGGAACATGCGCGCCATGATCCCGCCCCGCAGCCTGCGCCTGGACGACCGCGACATCGCCATCCTGGCGGTGCTGTCGCGCGAGGGACGCATCACCAAGACCGACCTGGCCGCCCGCGTGAACCTGTCGCCCACCCCCTGCTGGGACCGGATGCGGCGGCTGGAACAGGCGGGCCTGATCCGGGGATACCGCGCCCAGATCGACCTTGCCGCCCTGGGGCCGCATGTGCAGGTCTTCGTCACGGTCGAACTGGACCAGCACCGCAGCGAAAGCTTTCAGCGGTTCGAGGCGGTGATCGCGCGCATGGACGCCGTCACCGGCTGCTGGGCGATCGGCGGGGGGTTCGACTATCTGATGTCGGTGATCGCCCCAGACGTGGCCGCGTTCCAGGGGTTCATGGACGGGCTGCTGGACAGCGGCGCGGGTGTCAGGCGCTATTTCAGCTATATCGTGACCAAGCCGGTCAAGGATCAGCCCGCCCTGGGCGCCATGCTGGAACATCATCGGCTTGAGGGCTGAAGTTCAGGGATTTCCTCGGGCAGGACCCATCGGATCAGAGAAATCTTCGGGCCCCACCGCCCTATCCTGCCCCCAGCAGGAACAGGAGCGATGATGCTGACGAATGACGAACTGGCCCGTTGGGACCGCGAGAGCTTTTTCCACCCCTCGACCCATCTGGCGCAATTCGCGCGGGGCGAAGCGCCGCAGCGCATCGTCACCGGGGGCGAGGGCTGTCACATCACCGACCGCGACGGCAACCGCCTGCTGGACGCCTTTGCGGGCCTCTATTGCGTGAACGTGGGCTATGGCCGCCCCGAGATCGCACAGGCCATCGCCGATCAGGCGCATCAGCTGGCCTATTACCACGCCTATGCCGGCCACGGGTCCGAGGCCGCAATCACCTTGGCGCAGATGGTCATGGACCGCGCGCCCCAGGGCATGGCGAGGGTCTATTTCGGCCTGTCGGGGTCGGATGCGAACGAGACGAACATCAAGCTGGTCTGGTATTACAACAACATCCTGGGCCGCCCGAAGAAGAAGAAGATCATCAGCCGGTGGCGGGGTTATCACGGGTCGGGCCTGATGACCGGATCGCTGACAGGGTTGCAGCTGTTTCACGCCAAGTTCGACCTGCCGCTGGACCAGGTGATCCATACCGAGGCGCCGTACTATTTCCGCCGCCCCGACGCGGCCATGTCGGAGGCGGACTTCGTCGGCCATTGCGTGGCGCAACTGGAGGCGCTGATCGCGGAACACGGCGCCGACACCATTGCGGCCTTCATCGGAGAGCCGGTGCTGGGCACGGGGGGCATCGTGCCGCCGCCCGCGGGTTACTGGCCCGCCATCCAGGAGGTTCTGGACCGCCACGACATCCTGCTGATCGCGGATGAGGTGGTGACGGGCTTTGGCCGGTTGGGAACGATGTTCGGGTCGGACCATTACGGCATGCGCCCCGACCTGATCACCAGCGCCAAGGGCCTGACCAGCGCCTATGCGCCCCTGTCGGCCAGCATCGTGGGCCAGCGCGTCTGGGACGTGCTGGCGCGCGGCACGGACGAGAACGGCGTGATGGGGCATGGCTGGACGTATTCCGCCCATCCGATCGGCGCGGCGGCCGGGGTGGCGAACCTGAAGCTGATCGACAGCCTGGGGCTGGTCGGGAATGCGGGCACCGTCGGCGCCTATCTGAACGCGCGGATGCAGGCGGCCCTGGGCGATCACCCCCATGTCGGAGAGGTGCGCGGCGAAGGGATGCTGTGCGCCGTGGAACTGGTCGCGGACCGCGATGCCCGGCGCTTTTTCGACGCGTCCGAGGGCAAGGGCGCCAAGGTCGTGGCGGCGATGCTGAAGCGCGGCGTGATCGCGCGGGCAATGCCGCAGGGCGACATCCTGGGCTTTGCCCCGCCCCTGTGCCTGACGCGCGAGGAGGCCGACCGGATCGTCGCCGTCACGACCGAGGCGGTCGCCGAGGTGTTGGGCTGAATTGCGTCCCGCGACGGCGGGGGGATTTCACATCCCCCCGCACCCCCCTGTGGCTTCGTGCGGCCGCGTCGGTGGCGGAGGGCTGATCTGTTCGGGCAGGTCGATGTCGCGCAAAAGGCCCGGCGCGGGAACCTGTCTGGACGGCGCAAGATCGCGCAGCAGCCGACCCGCGCCCTGATCCCCGGTCAGCTGCGCCAGCCGGGGCAGCCAGTCGCGCGGAAAGCAGGCGGGGGGCAGGGACGCGATACCGTCATGGCTGCAGGACGGCAGACCACCCGCGGCCAGGCTGACGATCTGCGTCAGATGCGCCGCAGTGACGTCGGGCATGTCGCCCAGCGCGATCAGCAGGCGGTCAGGATTGCCGGCAGCGGACAGGCCCGCGCGCAGGCTGTCGGACTGCTGGCCCTGCGCGATGAGGATGATGCGGAAACCATCCAGCAACGGTGCCAGTGCGGGATTGGCGATGACGGCGATGCGGTCGTCCAAGGGAGTGGCCCGCATCGCCTGCGCGGCATGCGCTACAAGCGGCATCCCCGCAACCGTCGCCAGCAGCTTGTCCGAGGGACCGAAACGGCGCGAGGCACCAGCCGCCAGCAGCAGGCCGGTGCAGGTCACGCTGTCAGCACCTCGTAGGCGGCCAGGATCTGGGTCAGGGCCGAGGCCGCGATCAGGCGCGGATCGCGGGCCGGGCTGACGACGCCGATGGGCCCGGTGATCCGGTCCAGCGTCGCCAGGTCGAACCCCTGTTCGGTCAGTGCCGCCAGCCGTGCCGCCTGCGCCCGCCGCGACCCCAGCGCGCCGATGTAGAACGCCTCTGACCGCAGTGCGCGGGCCAGCGCGGGCAGTTCACGGTCGTGGTCGTGAAACAGCGTTACCACGGCGGTATGGGCATCCGGCGTCGCATCCTGTCCCATCACGGGCATGTCCATCGCCGCGACCAGGGTGGTCAGGGCCTGCGCCTCGTCCCCCTCTCCATGGATTTGGAACGCGGGAGGCGGCGGCAGGACCAGGGAAAAGTCGTCGGGGTCGGGATCGCCCGCGCGGCAGGGCGCACCGGTGCGCAGGTTCAGGCACCATCTGCCGGTCCGCCGGCGGATGCGGTCGTCCCAGATGGCGCCCAACCAGTCGGGGTCGGGCTTATGGATCAGCGCGATCTGCACCGTGCCGCCGCAGGGCAGCGGCAGATCGACGGGGCCGCCCACGCCATAGGTCAGCCGCGTCACCGGGCCGGGCGCGTCCAGATGCGCCGCGATGTCCGCATCGATGCAGCCCGCGCCAAGACGGCCCACGCGACCGCCATCGGGCCACAGCGCCATCATCGCGCCGGGGCGGCGGGGAAAGCCGCCCTTGGCATCGGTCAGCATGGCCAGCGACCCGCCGGGACGGCGCAGCAGCGCCTTGACGGGACAGTCGGCGGTGGCGGTGATGGGGGCGGAAATCGACATGGCGCAGTCTTTCGGCAATCGGTGCTGGCAGCCTAACGCAGTCGGCCCGATTTGGATGCCGAAAAAGCGACCAGGATGGTCATTCCGGACAGGGTTGTCCGGCTGCCCCCCATTTCAGCACGTCGTCGATATGCGCCTGCAGGCCGAAGGGCGCGGGTTCGCGGCCCCCGCCGGGCGCGAAACCCCAGGCGACAAAGCCGCCGTGGCTGGCATCGTCGCGCAGGTGTTCGGCCAGTGCGACCCAGTCGCGCCCGCCGTTCCGCTGCGGGTCGCGCAGCTGGCGGCACAGGGCGGGACCGTCCAGGCCGAACCATGCCATCTCGACCGGGGGCAGCTGCCAGAGGATCATTGCGTTCGGTGCCTGATGCGGATCCGATTCCAGCGTCGATGCGGTGACGTGGCAGGTGGCGCAGGGCAGCGTCTCGACCCCCATGCGGCTGTCGCCGCCGCTGACATGCATGCCGTGCGGGCGGGGTTCGGGATATTCGGGACCGGACCACATGGGCAGGTGATCGGGCCCGACATGGCAGTTGGCGCAGCGCGGATGCGACACGACCTGCCGCACACGGTCCCATGCCGCCAGACCGTCGGCAGTGCTGACCGATCCCGCCGCAGGCGGAGCGACGATCGAGGGCATGACACCCTCGGCCCAGGCCGGTCCGGTCATCAGCAGCAGGGCCAGCAGGCGCATCATGCGAACCGCACCCCCCGGGCAAAGGGCAGGTCGCGCAGGCGCAGGCCCGTCGCGGCGAAGATCGCATTGCCCAAGGCCGCGGCGGCGGGCGGAACGCCGGGTTCGCCCAGGCCCCGCAGGGGGCCGTTCTCCAGCAGGCGGACCTGAACGGCGGGGGCCTGGTGCATGCGCAACCCCTCGTAGGCATGGAAATTGGTCTGATCGGGGCGGTGGTCGCGATAGGTCAGTTCGCAGTTCATCGCATGGCCCAGCCCGAACAGCATGCCGCCCGACAGCTGCGCATCGGCGTTCACCGGGTCCAGCACGATGCCCACATCGGCCACGGCAAAGGCCTGTGTCAGGCGGATGCCCTGCGGTGTGTCCTGAACCTCGACCACCTGGGCGCAGGGCACGCCGAAGGACAGGCAGAACGCCACCCCCCGCCCGCGCCCCTGCCCCGCGTCGCGGCCGGTCCACCCCGACAGGTCGCGGACCCCCTCCAGCACCGCGCGCGAGGGGGCGTGGTCGCACAGGCGCAACAGCCCCTCCAGCGGGTCGATGCCGGCCTGCGCGAACATCTCGTCCAGGGCGGTGCCCAGGAAGAAGCCGTTCGACGATGCGCCCACCGACCGCCAGCTGCTGACCGGCACCGATTCGGGCGCGCGCAGGCCCGTCACGCGGAAATGCGGGATCGCAAAGGGCTGGTCCCATGCGCCGGTGGTGATGCTGAGGTCAGGTCCGGGGGGCGCGCTGGCCACGCGCCCGAACCAGGAGGCGATGACCGATGGGCTGGCCACCGTCAGGTCCAGCGCCTGCACGCCATCGGCGGTCGCGCGGCCCCGGACGCGGGCGATCTGCGCGGGGCGGGGCTGGTCATGGGCGAAATCCTCCTCGCGCGACCAGGTCAGCTTGACCGGGCGACCGGGGACGGCCATCGCGATCTGGACAGCCTGGGCGATGAAGTCGATCTCCAGCCGGCGGCCGAAGCTGCCGCCGATCATCTGGTTCTCCAGCCGGATCGCGGTTTCGGGCAGGCCGGTCAGGGCGGCGGCGCGGGCGACCGCGAAATCGGGGACCTGCGTGCCGGCCCAGATGGTGCAGGCATCGTCCGTCACCAGCACGGTGGCGTTCATCGGCTCCAACGGCGCATGGGCCAGAAAGGGCACGCGGTATTCGGCGGTGAAATCGCCGGGGCCGATGGCCGCATCCACGTCGCCATCGTCCCGCTTGCGGCTGTCGATGTCGCCCGCGTCATGGGCGGCCTGCAGCGCCGCCCAGATCGCCTGCTGATCGCCCGCCGTATCGGGGGCCGCAAATTCGACGTACAGCGCCTGCGCGGCGCGCATCGCGGACCAGGTGTCGCGCGCCAGAACCGCGACACCCCCGGTGATCGGCAGCACGCGCATGACGCCGGGCAGGCCTTCGGCCGCGACGGGGTCCAGCCGTGCGACCGTCCCGCCCCAGGGCGCCATCCGCACCGTCGCGTGCAGCATGTCGGGCAGGACCAGATCGATCCCATAGACCTGCGTGCCGGTCGATTTCGCGACCACGTCGGTGCGCGCCATCGGCTTGCCCAGCCAGCGCCACTGCGACCGGTCGCGCAGCACGATCTGGGTCACGGGGGGCATCGCGGCGGCGTCGCGGGCCAGGTCGGGATAGGGGATGCGCGTGCCGTCGGGCAGGATCACCGCGCCCTCTGCGGTGTCCAGATCGGTGCGGTCCAGCCCGTGGCGCAAGGCGGCGGCCTGCTTCAGCGTCTCGCGCGCGACGGCGCCCGCCTGGCGCAGCTTGTCGAAGCCGTCGGTGGTCGAACTGGACCCGCCGGTCATCTGCCAGCCCAGCAGGCGCGCGGGAATGTCGGCGGCGCCCCGCGCGGTTTCGGCCAGCCAACCGGTATCTGTCGGCGCAAAGGGCATGAAATCCGCGATCAACGCGCGGTTATAGTACGTGGCGCTGACCGGGCCGGGCACGATGCGGGCGGTGGCGGGGTCGATGTCCAATTCCTCGGCGATCAGGGCGGCCTGCAGCCAGCGCGCCCCCTGCCCCTTGTCGGCGCGCGGCGCGACCAGCGTGACGCCATCCGCGTCGATCAAGACATAGGGGTTCAGCGCCCCCGCATCCCTCCCCGCAAAAGGATCCGGCAGCGGGCGCGCATAGCGCCAGGCGCCAAAGGCCACGCCCCCGGCCACGGCGACCGACCCGATCAGGAAACCACGCCGCGCGATGCGCCCCGCACGCGACATCAGGCAGGCCCGATGCGGATCGCCGCCGACCAGATCGCCGCGCGGATGCGGGGATAGGTCGCGCAGCGGCACAGGTTGCCCGACATCGCGCGGTCGATGTCCGCGTCTGACGGGTCTGCATTCAGCGCCAGCAGGGACGCGGCCTGCATGATCTGGCCGGACTGGCAATAGCCGCATTGGGCGACCTGCTGTTCGATCCAGGCGGCCTGGACCGGGTGCGGGTCCTCGGGCGTGCCCAGCCCCTCGATCGTGGTGATCTCTCCGGCCACGTCGGCCAGGCGGATCTGGCAGGCGCGCACCGCCATGCCATCCATGTGCACCGTGCAGGCCCCGCATTGCGCGATGCCGCAGCCGTATTTCGTGCCGGTCAGGCCCAGCAGATCGCGCAGCGCCCACAGCAGCGGCATCTGCGGGTCGGCGTCCAGGTCATGGGTGTTTCCGTTGACGATCAGTCGCATGGACGCAATCTGCCGCAGCCCGCCGCGTCGCGCAAGCGGGCGCATCCATGGCAAAAGGCCGCCAGTCCTTGCGGATGGCGGCCCTTGCACAGTCGGACGGGAAGATCTTACTTGATCTTGCCTTCCTTGTATTCGACGTGCTGACGCACGACCGGGTCGTATTTCCGGACGGACATCTTTTCGGTCATCGTGCGGGCATTCTTCTTGGTCACATAGAAGTGGCCGGTGCCGGCGGTCGAGTTCAGCCGGATCTTGATGGTGGTCGGCTTCGCCATGGTTGTTGCTCCTGCTTCGGGGCAATCGCGCGCCGCAAACCCCGTGGAATTCTTATCGAAGCCGCCTTTTAGCCCCGCAGGTGGCGGAGTCAACCGCCAAAGCCGCGGATTGGCACGAAAACATGGGTCTTGGTCGCAGAAAACGGCGCGCCGCCGATAAACGCCCTGCACCATGCGAAACGACCCTGGCACGAAGCCGAGGCGTTGGTCAGTCCGTCGATGTGGGGAAAGAAGTGGCAGCCCGTAGGGGAGTCGAACCCCTCTTTTCAGGTTGAAAACCTGACGTCCTAACCGATAGACGAACGGGCCACTTTCTGTCCGCTGCCAGTCTTCCCTGGCGGCGTGAGGCGGTGTTTAGGCAAAGCCGCGAGAGGCTGCAAGCCAAAAAAACGGACCTGCCCGAAAAAAATCGCACGCGGCCCTCAGGCCCCAAGAAATCCTGCGAAAATAAGCCACAAGGGCAAGGTCAGTGCCGCAAGGACAGTCTGCCAGGTGAAGATCGCGGCATAGAAATCGGCGTCCCCGCCCATCTGGCGCGCCAGGATATAGCCGACGGGCGCCCCCGGTGCGGCCGTGGCCAGCACGCCCGACGCGACCTGCCCCGCAGGCAGGCCGATGGCCAGCGCGGCGGCCAGGAAGATCACCGGGCACAGCGCCAGCCGCAACCACACCCCCAGCCACAGCGCCGGATCGCGCTGCCACAGGCGCGCGGGATCGATCCCCGCCCCCACCGCCAGAAGACCCACGGCCAGCGCCCCCTGCCCCAGCCAGTCCAGCGGTGACAGCACCACCGCGGGCAGGACGACGCCCGACAGGTTCAGCGCCAGCCCCGCCGCGCAGGACAGCACCATCGGGTTGCGGCCGATTTCGGCGCCGATGCGGGCCGTCGCCCCCGCGGGGCGCGGCCCGTCCGACAGCAGCGTCAGCGCCACGATGGCCGAGATGTTGAACGCCGGGATCAGGAACGCAAAGGCCACCGCCAGGTCGCCAAGCGCCTGCCCGCCCAGGCCCTGGGCCGCGACCGCCAGGATCAGCAGCGAATTGAACCGCAGCGCGCCCTGGAACAGCGAGCTGCTGCGCGGCCCGGTCTGATCCCGGCGTGCGGCCCAGATCAGCGCCAGCGCCCCGGTCGCCGCAAAGGCCAGCGCCATCGCGCCCAGATAGGGGCCAAGCCGCCCCAGGGACAGCTCCGACCGATAGATCGACGTCAGCAGGATCGCCGGGAACAGCACGCGGTATCCCAACTGCTCGATTCCCGGCCAGCTGGCGGCGGGAATCAGCCCGCCCCGCCGCGCCAGATGGCCCAGCAGGACGAGGGCTATGACGGGGATGACGGCCAGGGCTGCTTGCATGGGGACCTTTCGGCCGTGCGTCTTGCGGCCTTTCGCGCGGGGTTGTAGACCCGCGGCCAACGAAAGGAAACGTCATGTCGATCACCGAGGATCAGGCCCGCAAGGTCGCCCATCTGGCGCGCATCGCGGTCGATGATGCCGCCCTGCCCGCCCTGGCGCGCGATCTGTCCGGCATCCTGCATTTCATGGACCAGCTGAACGAGGTCGATGTCGAGGGCGTGGAACCCATGACCGGCGTCACCCCCATGCGCCTGAAGCGGCGCGAGGATGTCGTGACCTCGGGCGGCATGGCCGACAAGATCCTGTCCAACGCCCCCGACGCCCGCGAGGGGTTCTTTGCCGTGCCGAAGGTGGTGGAATGACGAACGCGAACCGACTGACCATTGCCGACGCGCGCGACGCGCTGCGCGCAGGCGATCTGACCTCGGTCGAGCTGACCGATGCCTGCCTGGGCGCCATCGACGCCGCGGGCGCGCTGAACGCCTTCGTGCATCACACGCCCGACATGGCGCGCGACATGGCCCGCGCCGCCGATCAGCGCATCAAGGCGGGTGATGCCGCGCCGATGACCGGCATCCCGGTGGGCGTCAAGGACGTCTTCTGCGTCAAGGGCGTGCCGTCGCAGGCCGGCAGCCGCATTCTGCAGGGCTTCACCCCGGAATACGAATCGACCGTGACGCAGAACCTGTGGAACGCGGGCGCGGTGATGCTGGGCAAGCTGAACCAGGACGAATTCGCGATGGGATCGACCAACGAATCCAGCTGCTATGGTCCGGCGGTGAACCCGTGGCGCGGGCCTGACGGCGCGCAGCTGACCCCGGGCGGCAGTTCCGGCGGTTCGGCCGCAGCCGTCGCGGCCGATCTGTGCCTGGGCGCGACCGGCACCGATACGGGCGGATCGATCCGCCAGCCCGCGGCTTTCACCGGCACGGTGGGGCTGAAGCCGACCTATGGCCGGGTCAGCCGGTGGGGCGTCATCGCCTATGCCTCCAGCCTGGATCAGGCGGGGCCGATGACGCGCACGGTGCGGGACGCCGCGATCATGCTGGGCGCGATGGCATCCGCCGATCCCCAGGACAGCACCTGCGCCGACCTGCCCGTCCCCGATTTCGAGGCCGCGCTGACCGGCGACATCCGTGGCAAGCGCATCGGCATCCCGCGTGAATACCGCGTGGACGGCATGCCCGACGCCATCGACGCCCTGTGGCGTCAGGGGGCCGAGATGCTGCGCGATGCGGGCGCCGAGATCGTCGACATCAGCCTGCCGCACACGAAATACGCCCTGCCCGCCTATTACGTGATCGCGCCCGCCGAGGCCTCGTCGAACCTGGCCCGCTATGACGGCGTGCGTTACGGCCACCGCGCGACCCTGGGCAAGGGCGACGGCATCACCGAGATGTACGAGAAGACCCGCGCCCAAGGCTTCGGCCCCGAGGTCCAGCGCCGGGTGATGATCGGCACCTATGTGCTGTCGGCGGGCTTCTATGATGCCTATTACAACCGCGCCCGCTGCGTGCGCGCGTTGATCAAGCGCGATTTCGACCAGGCCTTTGCGGCCGGCGTCGATTCGATCCTGGCGCCCGCGACGCCCTCGGCGGCCTTCCCGCTTGGTTCGGGCGACAAGGGCGATCCGGTGCAGATGTATCTGAACGACGTCTTCACGGTGACGCTGAACCTGGCGGGCCTGCCCGGCATCGCGGTGCCGGTGGGACAGGACGCGCAGGGCCTGCCCCTGGGCCTGCAGCTGATCGGTCGCCCCTTCGAGGAGGGCGATCTCTTGAACCAGGCGCAGGTGCTGGAACGCGCTTCGGGATTTGTGGCCAAGCCGGATCGCTGGTGGTAACGTCCGCGAAACGGACCGATGGAGGCGTCATGCGCGGCTGGTGGATGATCGGGGTGCTGGCGCTGGCCGGATGCGGGGAACATCGGGGCTGGAACCCGAACTATCAGTTCGAGGCCGACCGGTACGGCCAGTACCGCACCGCACGCGAGGCGGCGCTGGTCACCGGCACGACCCCGGCCGCGACGATCCCCATCGCCCTGCCGGTCCAGGCGCCCACCGGCGCGCAGATCGCGGGCTCGGACCCCGTGCCGATCCCGCCCACGATGGGCCTGCGCATCCGGCGCCCCGCGCCATAGGGCGACCGTGACAGCCTTTCCCAGTCCGAATCACGGCGACCGCCGCGGGCAGGTGCCGTCCTTGATCGTGATCCACTATACCGGCATGGCGGACAGACCGTCGGCACGCGCGCGGCTGTGCGATGCCGCGGCCGAGGTCAGCGCCCATTGGCTGGTCGATGCGGACGGCACAACGGAGCAGCTGGTCTGCGAAACCCGCCGGGCGTGGCATGCGGGGGCCGGACGGTGGCAGGGGCTGGACGACGTCAACAGCCGGTCCATCGGGATCGAGCTGGCCAATCCCGGCGACCGCCCCTATCCCGCGCCGCAGATGGACGCGCTGCGCCGCCTGCTGCGCGACATCATGGACCGCTGGTCCATCGGGCCCGCCGCCGTGATCGGCCATTCCGACCTGGCGCCGGGCCGCAAGATCGACCCCGGCCCGCGCTTTGACTGGGAGGCCCTGGCGGCCGAGGGTCTGGCGACATTCGCCCGCCCCGCGCCGACCGACCCTGACCCCGCTCTGGCGGAGGGCCTGTCCGCCCTGGGCTATCCCGACGTGCCGGCGCGCCTGGATGCGTTCCGCCTGCGCCACCGTCCTTGGGCCGCGGGCCCGGAGACGGCCGACGACCGCCGCACCGTCGCGCGGCTTCTTGGGACCGCGGCCCCTTGACGCCCCCCGCGCCGCGTCCCATACGGGCGGCGCGCGGAGGGCTGGATGACCGCGGCAGGGCGACCTGTCGAGGAAAGTCCGGACTCCATGAGGCGATGGTGCCGGGTAACGCCCGGCGGGGGCAACCCCAGGGATAGCGCCACAGAGAACAGACCGCCCATCCCCGGATGGGTAAGGGTGAAACGGTGGGGTAAGAGCCCACCGGGGGGCTGGCAACAGCGCCCGCATGGCAAGCCCCACCAGGAGCAATGCCGAATAGGGATCGCGCGCGGAGCAATCCGCAGGGCCGCCTTGCCCCAGCAGATCCGGGTAGGCAGCTAGATCCGTCCGGTAACGGACGGACCAGAGGAATGGTCATCCAGCCGCGCAAGCGGTGGACAAAATCCGGCTTACAGGCCCTCCGCGCAACTCAGGCATTCTTGCCGCCCTTGCCCCGCGCCTCGGTCGCGGTGGCGATCGCCTTGGCGGATTCGCCCTGCATCTTCTGGGTGAAGGCGACCATCTGCGCGGCGTACGTCTCGGCCCAATCGGCGAATGCGCTGCCGCCGGTGCCGCCCGCGGCGGACATGGCCTTGGCGCGCATCTCCTCGCCCTGCTTCTGCATGGTGGCGAACTGGTCCTCCCAGGCCTTCTGCATCTGCTGCCACTGGCTCTGCATGGCCTCGCTGGCGCCTTCCATCTGGGCCATGACGCGGGCGTTGACCTCCTGCTGCTGCTGCATGGCCTGGGCCTGCCACTGGCGGGCCTGCTCCATCGCCTCCTCCTGGCCCTTGGCCATCGCGGCCTGCCATTCGGTCAGGCGTTCCTGGAACTGGCGGGCATTGTCGGTCAGCGTCTTCAGCATGTCGGGCAGTATCATCACGGCTCCTCCCAAGGCTATGGGGCCATGAGAAAGGCCCCCGGATGCAAGCCTGCGTCCGGGGGCCGTGTTTGTCAAACCTGCGCGATCAATCCGCGGTCTGGACCGGGCTGTCCGCGGGCAGGCCCTGCTGCCGTTCGATCTCGCGCCAGCGGGCGACGGCGGCGTTGTGCTCCTCCAGCGTGCGGCTGAAGGCGTGCCCGCCGGTGCCGTCCGCGACAAAGTACAGATAGTCCGTCTCGTCGGGGTTCAGCGCCGCGCGGATCGCAGCCCGGCCCGGATTGGCGATGGGCGTGGGCGGCAGCCCGTCGATCCGGTAGGTGTTGAAAGGCGTGGGCGTGTCCAGCTCCGACCGGCGCAGGCCGCGGTCCAGCACCGCCTGCCCGTTCGTCACGCCATAGATCACCGTGGGGTCGGTCTGCAGGCGCATCCCCTGGCGCAGGCGGTTCACGAAAACGCTGGCGACCTGCGGGCGTTCGTCCGCCTGCCCCGTCTCCTTCTCGACGATCGAGGCCATGATCAGCGCCTCCTCGGGCGTCTCATAGGGCATGCCGAAGGGACGCGCCTCCCATTCCTGCGCCAGGATGGCAGCCTGGCGGCTGGCCATCTGGGCCAGGATCGCGTTCCTGTCGCCGCCCTTCTCCAGCAGGTAGGTGTCGGGCGCCAGGCTTCCCTCGGCCGGGATCTCGGCCACCTCTCCGGTCAGGAAATCGGCGGCGCGCAGCGCCTCGACCACCTGCCAGCTGGTGACGCCCTCGGCCATGACCAGCGACAGGCGCACGTCGGCGCGGTCCTGGGCCTGGACCAGGGGCGCGGGGCGGTCGCCGCTGCCGGGGGTCCAGCGCGCCATTTCCTCATAGGCGCCGGTCTCGGGGTTGGTGTCGCGCAGCAGGACAGTGTTCTCGCGCACGCCGACGCGCACCACGACCTCTGTCCCGCAGGTCGAGGGGCCGCCCGCGGTCACCGTCTCGACGATCTGCTCCATGCTGGCCTGCGGCGGCATCAGGAAGCTGCCGAACTTCAGGTCGCGCGCCTTGTCCATGTAGTCCGCGCCCGCGCGGAAGATATAGGCGTTCGAGATCGCCCCCTGCGCCGCCAGCTGGTTGCTGACCGCGTTCAGGCTGGCGCCCGGAGAGATCTGGACGCATTGCGCGATGGCGCTCGGGCCCGGCCCGCTGAATTCGCGCTTGGCCCAGGCCACCGCCGCCGCCGCCGCGATCAGCAGCACGATGGCCAGCGTCAGGAAGTTCGAGGCGATGTTGCGCCAGATCATCCGGCGACCTTCCCCAGCACCAGGCTAGCATTGGTCCCGCCAAAGCCGAAGCTGTTGGACAGCGCCACGTCGACCTTGCGGCGCACCGCGGCATTGGCCGCCAGATCCAGCTTCGGCGTCACGGCGGGGTTGTCCAGGTTGATCGTCGGCGGGCAGATCTGGTCGCGGATCGCCAGCACGCAGAAGATCGCCTCGACCGCGCCGGCCGCGCCCAGCAGGTGACCGATGCTGGATTTCGTCGACGACATGACCGCACCAGACGCGGCATCGCCCATCAGCCGTTCGACCGCGCCCAGCTCGATCGTGTCGGCCATGGTCGAGGTGCCGTGCGCGTTGATATAATCGATGCGGTCCGGCGTCAGGTTCGCGCTGCGCAGCGCCGCCTCCATCGCGCGGTATCCGCCATCGCCGTCCTCGGAGGGCGCGGTGATGTGATAGGCATCGCCCGACATGCCATAGCCCAGCACCTCGGCATAGATCTTGGCGCCCCGCGCCTTGGCGTGCTCGTATTCCTCCAGCACGACGACGCCCGCGCCCTCGCCCATCACGAACCCGTCGCGATCCGCATCATAAGGGCGGCTGGCCGCCTGCGGGTCGTCCTCGCGCTTGGTCGACAGCGCCTTGCAGGCGTTGAAGCCCGCGATGCCGATCTCGCTGATCGGGCTTTCCGCGCCACCCGCGATCATCACGTCGGCATCGCCATAGCGGATCATCCGCGACGCATCGCCGATGGCATGGGCGCCGGTCGAACAGGCCGTGACCACCGCATGGTTCGGCCCCTTGAAGCCGTAGCGGATCGACACCTGCCCCGAGATCAGGTTGATCAGCGCGCCGGGAATGAAGAAGGGCGACACCCGCTTAGGCCCGCGCTCCTTGATCAGCACCGCCGTGTCCGCGATGGACGACAGCCCGCCGATCCCCGAGCCGATCATCACGCCCGTGCGCAGGCGGCTTTCCTCGTCCTCGGGCATCCAGCCCGCGTCGGTCACCGCCTGATGCGCGGCGGCGATGCCGTACAGGATGAAGTCGTCCACCTTGCGGCGGTCCTTGGGCTCCATCCAGTCGTTCGCGTTGAAGGTGCCGTCGCTGCCGTCGCCCAGGGGGATCTCGCAGGCGTATTTCGTCACCACGTCGGACGCGTCAAAGCGCGTGATCGGCCCCGCGCCGGATTTACCGGCCAGCAGACGTTCCCACGTCGCCTCGACGCCGGACGCCAGTGGCGTGACCATCCCAAGCCCGGTGACAACAACCCTGCGCATCGGCAATTCCTTCAGCTGCTCGCAATTTCAGCCCTGATACACGCGCCCCCCCTGCCGCGCAACGCCACGAAATTGCGATGGGCAGGCCATGGCGGCGCGCCGCCGGGGGGTCCGGGGGGCTGGCCCCCCGGCACGTCGCGGGACGCAGATCAGCCCAGGCCCTCGGCCCGGAACCGGGCCCGGATGTCGGATTGCGGGCGCGCGCCCACATGGCCGATCACCTCGGAGGCCGCGATGATGCCCATGCGTCCCGCGACCTCCAGCGGATGCCCCGAGGCAAGGCCATAGATCAGCCCCGCCGCGAACTGATCGCCCGCCCCCGTCGCGTCCACCGGCACGACGCGCCGGACCGGCACCGTCACGCGCTCGCCACTCCGGATCAGGATCGCGTCGTCGCCCGACCGCGTGCAGATCACCGTGCCGCAATCCGCCTGCGCCAGGCGCAGCGCCTCCTCCAGGTCCTCGACCTGGTACAGCGACTGCCATTCGTGGACGTTGCCGATCACGTAATCCATCGGACCCGCGACCAGGCGGCGGAAATCGTCGCGGTGACGGTCCACGCAGAACGGGTCCGACAGCGCGATGCCCGCCTGTCCCCCCGCCGCGTGACAGCAGTCGGCGGCCTTCAGGAACGCGGCCTTTCCCTTGTCCTTGTCGAACAGATAGCCCTCCAGGAACAGCCAGCCCGCGCCGTCGAACACCTCGGGCGCGACATCCTCCGGCCCCAGCTCGGCCGAGATGCCCAGATAGGTGTTCATCGACCGCTCTCCGTCGGGCGTGACGAAGATGATCGTGCGCGAACTGGGAAGCCCCGCCCCCGCCACCGGCGCGTTCACAAAGCGCGTGCCCGCGGCCTCGGTCTGGCGTGCATAGAGCCGCCCGATCTCGTCATCGGCGACACTGCCGATGAAGGCCGTGCGCAGGCCCAGCACGCCGATGCCCGCCAGCGTGTTCGCCACGCTGCCGCCCGCGACCATGCGCGCCTGATCGCGGCGCGACGAATGGTCGTCGGCCTGGGCGGCCATCAGGTATTCCGACCGCTCTCGGTCGACCAGTTGCATGATGCCCTTGGTGATGCCCAGGGCCTCCAGCCGCGCTTCCTCGGTCGGCGCGATGATGTCCATCACGGCATTGCCGATGCCGATGATATAGGGCCCAGTCCGGTCCGGGGTGGTCATGCGGTCTTCTCCTCATAGGGGCACAGGTCGCGGATCGGGCAGATGCCGCAGCGGGGTTTGCGCGCCTGGCAGACATAGCGCCCGTGCAGGATCAGCCAGTGATGCGCGTGCGTCTGGAACCGGGCGGGGACGTTGTCCTCGATCGCGCGCTCGACCTCGTCGACGTCGCGGCCCGGGGCGATGCGGGTGCGGTTGCCCACCCGAAAGATATGCGTGTCGACCGCCTGCGCCGGATGGCCGAAGGCACAGGACAGCACGACATTGGCCGTCTTGCGCCCGACACCCGGCAGGCTGGTCAGGGCGGCGCGGCTGTCGGGCACCTGCCCGGCGTAATCGTCGACCAGGATGCGCGACAGGGCGATGACGTTCCTGGCCTTCTGACGATAAAGCCCGATGGTCCTGATATGCTCGGTCACGCCCTCGATGCCCAGTTCCAGCATCTTCTCGGGCGTGTCGGCCACCGCGAACAGGCCCCGCGTCGCGCGGTTCACGCCCACATCCGTCGCCTGCGCCGACAGCGCGACCGCCACGACCAGGGTGAAGGGGTTCACGAACAGCAGTTCGGTCTCGGGGGCCGGGTTCGCCTCGGCCAGGCGCGAAAAGATCGCGACCTGATCGGCAAAGGGCAACGGGGGCGGAATGCGACGCTGGATGGCCATGCCTGCTTGTGACCGCCGCCGCGCCCGTTTGCAAGCGCGCCCCGTCCCGACGGGCCACGGGCGGGTTTCTGCCGCGTTTCCAGTGGCCTCCACGAAACAGTGACTTTCCTTTGGCGCGGAACTGCGACAGCTTGCCACGCGTTGACGGCAGATCCCGGAATCGGTTCCACCGAACCGCCGGGGCAGCCACGAACGCACCGGGTGCGGCACCAAGGCCCGCCCGCGACCCAAGGAAAGGGAGCCCGATGAACCTCCGCAAGACTTCGATCCTGGCCGTTTGTGGCCTGACCCTGCTGGGCGCCTGCGCGCCCGCGATGACCGATACCGGCACCGGTGCCACCGGCCTCAGCCGCACCCAGCAGGGCGCGCTGGCCGGCGCCGCCGTGGGCGCGCTCTATGGCGGCACGCGTGACAGCGACAGCAACAACCAAGGCCGCGACGCCGCACGCGCCGCGATCATCGGTGCCGCCGCAGGTGCCGTGGCCGGCAACATCCTGGACCGCCAGGCGGCGGCGCTGGAACAGTCGATCAGCAACCCCAACGTGCAGATCATCAACCGCGGCAGCTACCTGCAGGTCATCCTGCCGGAAGGCATCCTGTTCGCCACCGGATCGGCCGCCGTGTCCGGCCCGGCGCAGACCGACCTCTATGCTGTCGCGCGCAACCTGAACCAGTACCCGAACAGCCGGGTCGAGGTCGTGGGCCACACCGACAACACCGGCAGCGCCGCCCTGAACCAGGACCTGTCGCAGCGCCGCGCGCAATCGGTCGCGGGCATCCTGGCCGCCGCCGGTGTGGCATCGGGTCGCCTGTCGGCGCTTGGCGCCAGCTACAACCAGCCGATCGCATCGAACGACACCGCCGCGGGCCGCGCGCAGAACCGTCGCGTTGAGATCCTGATCCGTCCGACGCAGTAATCCTGCCGCATCGCGACCAGAGGCCGGGCCATCGCCCGGCCTCTTTGCATTGGCGGGGTCCGGTTCTAGGATGGCCTTCCAGAACCCCGGGATACCGCCATGTCCGACGCCGACAGCCCCTTCCAGCCCATTGACGCCGCCCGCCTGTCCGACGCCGTCGTGGCCCAGATCGAGGCCCTGATCCTGCAGGGCGTGCTGCGCCCCGGCGAACGCCTGCCGGGCGAACGCGAACTGGCCGAACGCATGGGCGTCAGCCGCCCTTCCCTGCGGGAGGCGCTGGCCGCGATGCAGGCCGACGGGCTGCTGGTCACCCGGCCGGGCGCGGGCGTCTTCGTGGCCGACGTGCTGGGCAGCGCGTTCTCTCCTGCCCTGGTTCGCCTGATCGCGCGCCATCCGCAGGCGGCCGACGACTATCTGTCCTTCCGCAAGGACCTGGAGGGGCTGGCCGCCGAACGCGCCGCCATGGCCGCCGGAGAGACCGATCTGGCCGTGCTGGACCGCATCGTCCAGGCCATGCGCCATGCCCATGCCAGCCCCGATCCGCAGATCGAGGCCGCGCTGGACGCCGATTTCCACATGGCCATCGTGGAATCCAGCCACAACCTGATCGCGCTGCACCTGATGCGCGCGATGCAGGACCTGCTGCGCCAGGGGATGTTATTTAACCGCCCGCGCATCTTTGCCAGCCCGGAACTGCGCGACCGCCTGCTGGACCAGCATATCGCGATCAACGATGCGCTGCAGGCCCGCGACGGCCCCCGCGCCCGTGCCGTGCTGGAGGATCATCTGGACCTGGTCGCCCGCACCCTGACCGCGCAACGGCGTGCCGACGATCACGCGGCCGTCGCACGGCTGCGCCTGCAGAACCGCCGCGCGCCATAGCAAAAAGGCCCCCGAAGGGGCCCTTTCGATCAGTCTTGGCCGGGTGTGGGACCGGGCGATCTCAGTTCAGGCGACGCGCCACGTCCTCGATGGCATCGTCGATGCCGGCCGAACGCTGTCCGGCGCGCACCTGGCCTGCCAGGATCTCGGCGGCGGCGGCGATGGACGCGGCGACCGCACGGTCGCGGACTGCACGCACGGCGTCGTTCTCGGCGCTGGCGATCTGGTCTTGGGCCGCCTGCAGGCGACGGTCGATCGACCGGGACAGATCCTCGCGTGCCGTGGCGGCCTGGGCCTCGGCCTCGCGCTTGGCGTTGGCGACGATCTGGTCGGCCTGCGTCTTGACCTCGCGCGAGCGACGCTCGTAGCTGGCATAGATCTCCTGCGCTTCCTCGCGCAGGCGACGGGCCTCGTCCAGGTCGTTGCGGATGCCCTCGGCGCGCTTGTCCAGCAGGCCGCCGATCAGGCCGGGGACCTTGAAATAGACCAGCACCCCAATGAAGCCCAGGAAGGACAGCAGCACGATGAAGTCGGTGTTGCGCAGCGAGAAGAAGCCGTAGTCGCCCGATGCGGCCATGGCGGGTCCGGCGCTGAACAGGATCAGCGTTGCGATCATGCGGTTCATTGCACGGCCCCTTTCATGCGCCCGTCCAGGGCTGCGCCCACGGTGGCGTCGTCGGCCTGGCCGCCAAAGGTGCGGACCAGTTCGGCGGTGACATCCTGAGCCACCTCGCGCGCGCTGACATCGGCGGATGCGCGGACCTCGCGGATGCGCGCCTCGGATTCGGCGGTGCGGGCGGCGATTTCGGCATCGGCCTTAGCGATTGCCTGGTCCAACTGCGCCTGGATCTCGGCACGGTTGCGGGCGACGATGGCCTGAGCCTCGGTGCGGGCATCGGCCAGCGCCTTGTCATAGGCAGCCTCGGCCTCGCGGGCCTTCAGCTTGAATTCTTCGGCGGCCATCAGATCGCCGGTGACGGCACCCTGACGGTCGGACAGAACGGCCGCGATCCGCGGCAGGGCCACGCGCGACAGGACCAGATAAAGGACCACCAGTGTGACGACCAGCCAGAAGATCTGGTTGCCGAATGTGGCGATATCCAGCTGCGGCAGGCCCGCGGCTTCGGCGGCGTGTCCGGCTGCATCGACCCCGTGGGTCGCGGCATCGGCGCCGTGGGTCGCGGCATCGTCGATGACGATCGCGCCCTCAGTGGTTTCGACCGCGGTGGTGGCGGCCTCTTGCAACAGGCTGAACATATCCTACCCCATGGCCTTGGAACGAACGAAGGGGCGGGGGACAGGCCCCCACCCCGCCGCAAGGATGGCCGTGGATCAGACCGCGAACATCAGCAGAAGCGCGACGAGGAACGAGAAGATCCCCAGTGCTTCGGCGAATGCCATGCCGATGAACAGCGTGGCGGTCTGGCCGGCAGCGGCCGACGGGTTGCGCAGGGCACCGGCCAGGAAGTTGCCGGCGACGTTGCCGACGCCCAGGGCGGCAAAGCCCATGCCGAACGCGGTCAGGCCGACGCCGATGTACTGGCCCAGTTCTGCGATATTGCCTTCCATGGTATTTCTCCTTGCGGTTGGAAGTTGGTCGATCTTGGTGGATGCGGACCCGATGCGGGACCGCGCAGGGGCTGCGAGGACCGTCGCGTCAGTGCGACGGGTGCAGCGCGTCCTTGAGGTAAACGCAGGTCAGGATGGTGAACACATAGGCCTGGACGATGGCGACCAGCACCTCGAAGGCGTACATCCCGATGACCGCGATGATGGCGACAGGGGCGACCGCGGCGATGGCCGCGAAGCCCGCGAAAACCTTGATGACGGCGTGGCCGGCGATCATGTTGCCCGCAAGACGAATGGACAGCGACAGCGGACGCACGAAGTAGCTGATGACCTCGATCACGGCCAGGACCGGGCGCACGGCCAGCGGCGCCGAGCGCACCCAGAACAGGTCCAGGAAATGCGCACCGTTCTTGACGAAGCCGATGATGGTGACGCCGAAGAACACCGCCAGCGCCAGAACGCCGGTGACGGCGATGTGCGAGGTCGTGGTGAAGGCCAGCGGCAGCAGGCCCAGCAGGTTCGCGAAGACCACGAACATGAACAGCGTCAGGATGTAGGGGAAATACCGCAGGCCATCCTTGCCGGCGATGTCCTCGATCATCTTGTGGACCAGGCCGTATGCCATCTCGGCGATGGACTGGGCGCGGTTCGGCACGATGGCGCGGCCGCGGGTGCCCAGCACCAGCAGCGCGATGGACGCCAGCGCCGTCAGCGCCAGCCACAGCGTCACGTTGGTGGGCGTGTACCACGCCACGGGCCCGTCACCGAACAGCGGCGAGACCACGAACTGGTCCATCGGGTGGAATTCAAGGCCGCCGCCAGTCGCTTCCGTCGCCACGATCAGTCCCTTTCGTCACGGTCCGGCCGTTCGCCGGATTTTTCGCCTTCCGGCGCGGGGCCGGATTTCCTGTCAAGCTCGGACGCGGTGCGCATCATGGATTTGACGCCAGCCGCAAGGCCGAGGAAGATGAACAGGACCATCAGGAAGGGCGTCGTGCCCATCAGATAATCCAGCCCGTAACCGAACACAAAGCCCAGCCCCAGGCCGGTCACCAGTTCGATCACCATCCGCCAGGCAAGGTTTGCCTGTTCGTACTTTCCCATCGGGCCGGGGCCCTCGGGTTTTGGCGTCAGGGCGGCCAGCTTGGCCTCCAGTGCGCGCAGCCGGTCGGCATCCGCCGCCCTGTCCGCATCGCCATGGGGTCTTTCGGCCATCTGTCACGCCCCTGACGTCGTTGGGCGCTGTCTAGGGGCAGACGCCCCCCAAGTCAAGCAACTGAGACCTGCCTGCAACGCATTGATCCACATTGTCTTTCTTCGGTGGCGGCAATCTTGCAATCCCGATCGCGCCGCGCCATCATTCAACCGCCCGGTTGACCATCGCCCTCCGCAGAAAGCCCCGCCATGACCCCGCCCACCCCGCCGGACCGGCTGGACCTGATCTTTGCGGCCCTGTCGGACCCGACGCGGCGTCGGGTGCTGTCGATGCTGCTGGAGGATGACATGGCGGTCAGCGACGTGGCCGATCCGTTCCAGGTCAGCCTTGCGGCGATCTCCAAGCATCTGGCGGTGCTTGCGGCCGCCGGCCTGATCCGGCAGGAGAGGCGCGGCCGGATCACCTGGTGCAAGCTGGACCCGGACGGGATGCGCCAGGCCTCGGTCTGGATGCAGGGGTTCGGGCAGTTCGACCCGGTGGACCTGGACGATTTCGAACGTTTTCTGAACGCCCAGCTGGGGGATGACGATGAGCAAGAGGCCTGACGTGCTGTGCATCGGCGCGATGCTGTGGGACGTGATCGGCCGCGCGCCGCGCCGCATGGCGCCGGGGGCCGACGTACCGGGCCGCATCCGCCACCTGCCGGGCGGCGTGGCGCTGAACGTGGCGGTCGCATTAGCGCGGTGGGGCATGACACCGTCGGTCCTGTCCGCCGTGGGCCGCGATTCCGAGGGCGAGGGCCTGATCGCCGAGGCGCAGCGCCTTGGCGTAATGACCGAGCATCTGACGCGCGATGCGGGCCTGCCCACCGACTGCTATATGGCAATCGAGGACAGCGAGGGGCTGATCGCTGCCGTGGCCGACGCGTTGAGCCTGGAGCTGGCCGGCGCCGCGATCCTGGCGCCGCTGGACACCCTGCCCGCCTGGACCGGCCCCGTGGTCCTGGACGGCAACCTGACCGAGGAGCTGCTGTCTGCCATTGCCCGCGATCCGCGCCTGATGCGCGCCGACCTGCGCGTGGTGCCCGCCAGCCCCGGCAAGGCCGAACGCCTGGAGCCGCTGATCGCCGCGCGGCGCGGCTGCTTCTATCTGAACCGGCTGGAGGCCGAGATCCTGGCCGGGCGCGCCTGCGCCAACGCGGCCCTGGCCGCCGAAGCGGTCGTGGCGCGCGGCGCCGCCCGCGTGCTGGTCACCGACGGCCCGAATCCCGCGGCCGAGGCGATCGCCGGGGGCCCCACGCTGACCCATCAGCCCCCCACCGTCACCGTGGAACGCGTGACCGGTGCGGGCGACTGCTTTCTTGCGGCCCATCTGGCCGCCGAACTCAAGGAAATGCCGCGCGACGCGGCGCTGCGGCAGGCCGTCAGGGCCTCGGCCGCGCATGTCTCCGGAAAGGACGTCCCGTGACCCACACTGCCCCCCTCACCTTCGCCCCCGAGGTTCGCGACGCGCTGGATCGCGGCCTGCCCGTGGTGGCGCTGGAATCGACGATCATCACCCATGGCATGCCCTGGCCCCAGAACCTGGAGATGGCCGAGAAGGTCGAGGCCACCATCCGCGAGGGCGGCGCCGTCCCCGCGACCATCGCCGTCATGGGCGGCCAGATCCATATCGGCCTGACGCCTGCGGCCCTGCGCGCCCTGGCCCAGACCCCGCCGGCAGACGCGATGAAGCTGAGCCGCGCCGACCTGGCCGTCTGCATCGCGAACGGCCGCACCGGCGCCACCACGGTCGCGGCCACCATGATCTGCGCCCAGCTGGCGGGCATCAAGGTCTTTGCCACCGGCGGCATCGGCGGCGTCCATCGCGGGGCCGAGGACAGCTTTGACATCTCGGCCGACCTGCAGGAGCTGGCGCAGACCGCCGTGACGGTCGTGGCCGCAGGCGCCAAGGCCATCCTGGACCTGCCCAAGACCTGGGAAGTGCTGGAGACCCTGGGCGTGCCGGTCATCGCCTATGGCCAGGACGAGCTGCCGGCCTTCTGGTCGCGCGCCTCGGGCCTCAAGGCGCCGCTGCGCATGGACAGCCCCGAGGAGATCGCCGCCGCCGCCGCGATGCGCGCGGCCCTGGGCCTCAAGGGTGGCCAGCTGGTCGCGAACCCGATCCCGGTCGAGGCCGAGATCCCGAAGGACCAGATCATGCCCGTGATCGAACAGGCCTTGTCCGAGGCCGCGGCCCAAGGCATCGCCGCCAAGGCCGTGACGCCCTTCCTGTTGTCGCGCATCTTCGAACTGACCCAAGGTCGCTCGCTGGAGAGCAATATCGAACTGGTGCTGAACAACGCGCGGCTGGCGGCGCGCATCGCCGCCGCGATGGCCTAGACCACGCGCTGCGCCGGGAACAGGGCCGCCAGATCGAAGCTGTCGGCCCTGTTCAGCTTGTCCGCATGGTCTGACAGGAACGTGTCGGCGGCCTGCTGGCCTGCCGCCTTCATCGCCGCCAGAAGGCCCGGGCGCGGCATCAGCTTGGAGCGCGCCGACAGGTCGGTCATCAGCTTGTCGTCGTCGATCAGGTGAATCAGCACGTTCTTCATCGCGTCGCCGTCCATCTTGCCCTGGGCGAACAGGCGCTTGACGAAATTGATCGCGCGCAGCTGGTTCATCAGGCTGCTGTTGAAGCTGACCTCGTTCACGCGGTCCGATATTTCCACCGGCGTGCGGGGCAGCACCTCGCGCATCAGCGGGTTGATCGCCACGATCAGGATGTCGCGCGGCAGGCTGGCGCGATACAGCGGGAACAGCGCCGGGTTGCCCGCATAGCCGCCGTCCCAATAGGCCTCGATCCGCCCGGTGTCGCTGTCGTGGATCTCGACCGCGCGGAACAGCGTCGGCAGGCAGGCCGAGGCCATCACTGCATCGACCGTCGCCTGGCCGCCGGTGAAGACCTTGATGCGGCCCGTGCGGACGTTCGTGGCGGCGACATACAGGTCCGGCCCCCGATCACAGGTGAAATCCGCCCAAGGCAGGTCGCGCAGCAGCGATTCCAGCGGGTTGACGTAGAACGGGCCGTAATCATAGGGGCTGAACAGCCGCGTCAGGTTGTCCATCCAGGCGGCCGGGGACACCATCTCGGTCCAGCGCTGCATGCCGCGGGACATGGGCATCACCGACTGCGTCCAGCGCACCACGCGGTTGTCGCTTTTCGATCCGACCTGCATCCACAGGGCATCCAGGTTCTCGCGCGCGGCACGCCGCCCGGCCAGGCCCTTGCCTGCCGCCAGCCCCGCCTTGAGCGCCGCCCCATTCAGCGCCCCGGCCGAAGTGCCGCTGATCGCCGCGAACTCCAGCCACTCCTCCTCCAGCAGGCGGTCGAGGACGCCCCAGGTAAAGGCCCCATGCGCGCCGCCGCCCTGCAGGGCCAGATTGATGCGTTTGATCTCCATGGCCCGCCCCTTGTTCATGATGCAGTCGCAGCATCATACAAAGGTCCGATATCATGGCAAGTTCCGCGCCGATGCCGCGCTGCGGCATCACGCCCAGCCTTCGGGCCCCTGCGCCATCGCGGTCCCATAGCGCGCGCCATGCGCCCACCCGGCGGGCAGGATCGCGTCGATCCGGGCCAGCTGATCGGCGCTCAGCGACAGGCCCGCGCCGCGGGCGATCTGACGCCAATGCTCCAGGCTGCGCGATCCGGGCAGCGCGATGACATGCGGCGCGCGCGACAGCACCCATGCGATCGCCACGGCCGCCGGGCTTTCGCCCTGATCGCGTGCCCAGTCTGCAAAGGCCCGCAACCGCGGCAGGTTGCGCGCCCAGGTGTCGGCCTGAAATCGCGGCATGCCGGCGCGCAGATCGCCCGGCGCAAAGCCCGCCGGGTCCGGCGGCACATCGGCAAAGACCCCCCGCCCGACCGGAGAGAACGCGACCAGCGCCGCCCCGTGACGCGCGCAGGCATCGACCATGCCCAGTTCAACCTGGCGCGACCACAGCGAATATTCCGACTGCACGGCGGCCACCGGACCGACGGCGCAGGCGCGTTCCAGCGTGGACGGCGCCACCTCGGAAAGGCCGATCGCGCCGATCTTGCCCTCGTCGTGCACGCGCATCAGCGTCTCCATCGCCTCCTCGACCGGGCGTGCGGCCTCGCGGCGGTGCAGATAGTAAAGGTCGATCCGCTCGACCCCCATGCGGTGCAGCGACCGCTCCAGCGCGGCGCGCAGATAGGCGGGCGAATTGTCGAAGGGATGGTCCGGATTGCGGGTGATGCCCGCCTTGCTGGCGATGGTCACGCGGCCCCGGTGGCGCGCCAGGACCGGGGCCAGCATCTCCTCGGCCCCGCCCGCGCCATAGACGTCGGAGGTGTCGATATGGTCAATCCCCATGTCGATGCAGGCGTCGATCACCCGCTGGCTCTCCGCCGCATCAGCCGCGCCATAGGTGCCCTGAAAGTTCATCGTCCCTAAGGCCACGGCCCCGACCTGGGGACCGCCCTGCCCCAGCTGGCGCCGCGGGATCACTCGGCGTTGGCCTCGGCGCGGCTTTTCCCGGCCACGTCCAGGGCCAGGGTCGCGGCCATGAAGCGGTCCAGGTCGCCGTCCAGCACGCCCTGGGTGTCGCTGGTCTCCTCGCTGGTGCGCAGGTCCTTGACCATCTGATAGGGGTGCAGGACATAGCTGCGGATCTGGTTGCCCCAGCCCGCATCGCCCTTGGCGGCATGCTGGGCGTTCACCTCCGCGTTGCGGCGGTCCAGCTCCATCTGATACAGGCGCGCCTTCAGCGCGGCCATGGCGTTGGCGCGGTTCTGGTGCTGGGATTTTTCCGACGACGTGACGACGATGTTGGTGGGCAGGTGGGTGATCCGAACGGCGGAATCCGTGGTGTTCACGTGCTGACCGCCGGCGCCCGACGACCGATAGGTATCGATGCGGATGTCCCGGTCGGGAATGTCGATCTCGATGTTGTCGTCGACCACCGGATAGACCCAGACGCTGCTGAACGAGGTGTGCCGCCGCGCCGCGCTGTCATAGGGGCTGATGCGCACCAGCCGGTGCACGCCCGATTCCGATTTCAGCCAGCCATAGGCGTTGTGCCCGCTGACCTTGTAGGCGGCGCTGCGGATACCGGTCTCCTCGCCCTGCGTCTCGGACAGCAGCTCGACCTCGTATCCCTTCTTTTCGGCCCAACGCACGTACATGCGCGCCAGCATCGACGCCCAGTCGCAGCTTTCCGTACCGCCCGCGCCCGCGTTGATCTCCAGGAAGGTGTCGTTGCCGTCGGCCTCGCCGTTCAGCAGCGCCTCCAGCTCCTTCTGGGCGGCCATCTTGGCCAGCGCCTTGAGGTTGCCCTCGGCCTCGGACACCAGTTCGGCGTCGCCCTCCTCCTCGGCCAGCTCGATCATCTCGGCATTGGCCGACAGGTCGCCCTCGATCCGGCGATAGGTCTCGATGGCATCCGACAGCGACTGCCGCTCGCGCATCAGCTTCTGCGCGCGGGCCGGGTCCGACCACAGGTCGCCATCCTCGATCATGGCGTTCATCTCTTCCAGGCGATGCGGCGCGGTGGTCCAGTCCAGGCGCTGGCCCAGCAGGGTCAGGGAACGGCGGATGGCCTCGATGGTGGACTGCGTCTCGGCGCGCATGGGCGGATTCCTTCGGTCAGGCGTCAGGTCCGGGGTGATACCGCGAAGGCCGCCCTTGGGCAAGACCGGCACGGCCCCACGCCACGCCCCATGCGCCATGTGCGCACCGGTTCCGCCCCGGACGCCCCCCAGACCCCCCATCGTCACCGCGATGGGCGGGGGGTGCGGGGGGCAGCAGGCCCCCCGCCCGTCGCGGGACGCAAACGGGCGCGCGGCCTCAGTACAGCCCGCCCGACGACATGGTGCCGAAATCGGTCCGCCCCGGAATGACCCGCCTCTCGCCGGTCGAGGTCGTGATCGCCTGCCCCCCACCGCTGGCCCCGGCTTCCCAGGGCAGGATCACCACCTCGTCGCCAAAGCCCGACACGACGTAGGGTGTCAGCCAGTCGGGATCGGTGCCGTCGCGGAAATACTCGGCGATGACGTTCGGACCGCTGGCATCGTCCGGCAAGCGCTGGCCGGTGATGCGGTCGATCTTGACCCAATAGCCGCCCGGCGGGACGGTGAACTCCGTCCCGCCATACTCGGCCACGGCCTCGCGCATGAAGGCGTTGAAGACCGGAACGCACAGCGTCCCCCCATAGGCCCGTTCGCCCAGCGAACGCGGCTGGTCATAGCCCAGATAGCAACCCGCCACGATGTTGCTGGAATAGCCGATGAACCATACGTCCTTGGCATCGTTGGTCGTGCCGGTCTTGCCCGCGATCGGCACGGGCAGATCGACGCCCGACCCCGACCCGCGCTCGACCGCGCCCTCCAGCATCGAGGTCAGCTGATACGCCGTGACCGCGTCCATCACACGTTCGCGGTTGGTGTCGATTACCGGCGCCTGCCCGGCGGGCATGGCCTGCATCGCGCAGGTTTCGCAGACGCGCTGGTCGTGGCGATAGACGGTGCGCCCGCGGCGGTCCTGGACACGGTCGACCAGCGTCGGCTCGACCCGCTCGCCGCCATTGGCGAACATCGCATAGGCGGCGACCATCTTGAACAGCGTCGTCTCCTGCGCGCCCAGGGCGTTGGCCAGGAACGGCGCCAGCGTGTCATAGACGCCGAAATCCTCGGCATACTTGGCGACCCGATCCATGCCGATGTCGTCGGCAATGCGGATGGTCATCAGGTTGCGCGACTGCTCGATCCCCGTCCGCAGCGGCGTCGGCCCGTAATGGCGCCCCGACGAGTTCTGCGGTTCCCACAGGCCTTGGGGCGTGTTGATGCGGATCGGCTCGTCCACGACGATGGTCGCGGGGGTATAGTTGTTGTCCAGCGCTGCGGCATAGACGAAGGGCTTGAAAGACGACCCCGGCTGGCGCTGCGCCTGCGTGGCACGGTTGAAGACGCTGCTCTCGTACGAGAACCCGCCCTGCATCGCCAGGACGCGGCCGGTATTGACGTCCATCGCCATGAAACCGCCCTGCACCTCCGGCACCTGGCGCAGGCTCCAGCGGTTGAAATCGGCACCATCCATCATGGCGCGGACCAGGACCACGTCGCCCACCCGCACCAGATCGCCCGCCACCTGCGCGCGCGAACCCAGCGTGCGCGTCTCGCGGTCCAGGGGCCGGGCCCATTGCACGTCGGATGCGGGGATCCAGTGACCGTCGGCGTCCTCCTCGATCCCCTCGATGCCGATGCGGGCGTCGGAGGCACCGACCTCCAGCACCACGGCCGGGTGCCAGCCCGGAATGTCGCGCGGCAGGCGCAGGTCCCACAGCGCGCCGCGCCAGCTGGCCTCGTCGGTCAGCAGTCCGGCCTCGATCACCTCTCCGGTGCCGCGCCAGACGCCGCGGTTGCGGTCGTAATCCTCCAGCGCGGTCTGCAGCGCGCTTGCAGCCTCCGACTGCAGGTCGGGATCGACGGTCGCGCGGATGGTCAGCCCCCCGCCAAAGAATTCCTCCTGGCCGAACTCCAGGCTCAGCTGGCGGCGGATCTCGTCGGTGAAATAGTCGCGCGGCGGCAGCGCACGGCGGAACGACGGATAGTCCCCGTTCTGCACCGACCGCAGCGGCAGCTTGGCCTCGGCCTCATAGGTGGCCTCATCGATGAAGCCGTTCTGCCACATCTCGCGCAGGACATAGTTGCGCCGTTCGGTCACGCGCTCCTTGGCGGTCACGGGGTGATAGCGGCCGGGCGCCTGCGGCATGGCGGCCAGCATCGCGGCCTCGTGCGGGGCCAGTTCGGACAGCGACTTGTTGAAATAGGTCTGCGCCGCGGCGGCCACGCCGAAGCTGTTCTGACCCAGGAAGATCTCGTTCAGGTACAGTTCCAGGATCTGGTCCTTGGACAGGCTGCGCTCTAGCCGCGCGGCCAGGATCAGCTCCTTGACCTTGCGTTCCACGCTGCGGTCGCTGGACAGAAGGAAGTTCTTCATCACCTGCTGGGTGATCGTGGACGCGCCGCGCACGCTGGACCCACCCGAGACCGCGGCCTCGAAGGCGGCGGACAGGATGCCGCGCAGGTCATAGCCCGGATGGCTGTAGAAGTTCTTGTCCTCGGCGCTGACGAAGGCCTGCTTGATCAGGTCGGGCACCTCGTCGATGGGCACGAAGATGCGGCGCTCCTCGGCGAACTCGTCGATCAGCTGGCCTTCGGCGGAATAGATGCGGCTGATGGTCTTGGGCGAATACTGGGCCAGCGTCTCGTGGCTGGGCAGGTCGCGCGAATAGATCCAGAAGATGCCGCCGACGGTCAGGGCCGCAAAGAACACCCCGGTGACCACCCAGGAAAAGATCGCACCGAAGAAAGACAGGATGGGTCGCAGCACGGGGTCAGCCTTTGTCGGGGTTTCGCCGCGTCTATAGCGGCCACGGGTGCCCCGGTCAAAGCAACACTGGGTGTGTCAGTGACGAAGCAGCCCCGCGCGCGCCTGTTCGTCGCGCCACCAGCCGGTCGTGGCCTCGGCCACGGCCTCGACCATGCGGGCGCGCCATTCGGGGTCGGTCAGGTTCGCAAGGTCCGTCTGGTCCGAGATGAACCCCAGCTCCAGCAGGACAGACGCGATGTCGGGCGATTTCAGCACCGAGAACGCCGCCCCCTGCACCGGCCGCCCGTGCAGCCCGATCCCCCGCAGCGCCATGCGCGAGGTCAGCAGCCGCGCGAAGGCCTCGGACCGGGGCTGGGTGTCGGTGCGCGCGAAATCCATCAGCACCGTGGCCAGCGCGTCGTCCTGGCCGCGCAGGTCCATCCCCGCCAGCAGGTCGTCGCGCTGATGGCGCATCGTCAGCTGCTGGCCCGCCCGCGTGTCGGACGAACTGTTCCAGACATAGACCGTGGCCCCCGCCGCCTGCCCCTGCGGCAGCGCATCGGCATGCAGCGACAGCAGCAGGTGGGACCCCGACCTCCGCGCCGCGGTCATCCGGTCCTCCAACTTGACATAGACGTCGCTGTCGCGGGTCATCGTGACCGTCACGCCCCGCGCCTCCAGGGCGGTGCGCAGCTCCTGCGCGAATGTCAGGACTAGCGCAGCTTCGGTATCGGGGCCCGCCTGCGCGCCGGGGTCGAAGCCGCCGTGTCCGGGGTCCAGCGTCACCGCCAGCCCCGTCGCGGTGGCGGGCGGCGGCAGGTCCGCCGGATCGGGCAGGTTGCGCAGCGCCGCCGCGGCCGACGGGCGCGGCGCGAAATCCTCGGGCGGGACGGGGTTCAGGGCGATGCGCAGCCGCGCCTCGGCCCCCTGGGTGCGCATCCCGGCCTCGGCCACGCGGAACGGCCCCGGCAGTTCGATCACCATCCGCGACCAGCCGCGCCGAAAGCTGCCCCACCGGATCGCAGGCGCCAGGTCCTGTCCGAACAGGTCGGCAGGGCTGCGGCCGCTCAGGTCGACGCCCTGCAGGTCGACGACCAGGCGCGCGGGATCGCCGACCAGGAATGTCCGCCACGGCACCGGGCGGTCCAGCGCCAGAGACAGCTCCAGCGGCTGCGGGCCAAAGGCGCGGTGCCACCAGCCCTGCGGCGCCTGCGTCAGGGACGACCCGCCCAGGATCAGCCGTGCCGGTTCCTGGGCCTGGACCGGCCCCGCCAGCAGCAGCAGGATCAGCAGCAGACGCCTCATCTGGCCGCCATGAAGGCCGTCAGCCGGGCCAGGCCCTCGGCGATGTCCGCCGTTGCGCGGGCATAGGAAAAGCGCAGCGTGCGCACGCCGCGGTCGGGGTCGAAGTCCAGCCCCGGCGTGACCGCGACGCCCGCCTTGTCCAGGATCTCGGCCGCGAAGGCCACGGAATCACCGGTCAGGTGCGACACGTCGGCATAGATGTAGAACGCGCCCTCGGGCGGGGCGATGCGGTCAAAGCCCGCGCGCGGCAGCCCCTCCAGCATCAGGCGGCGGTTCTCGGCATAGACGGCGCGGTTGGCCTCGGCCTCGGGGATGCAGTCCAGCGCGGCCAGGGCCGCCACCTGGCTGGCATGGGGCGGACAGATGAACAGGTTCTGGGCCAGACGCTCGACCGTGCGCACCATATCGGGCGGCACGACCATCCATCCGACCCGCCACCCCGTCATGGAAAAGTATTTGCTGAAAGAGTTTACGACCAGAACCTCATCCGTCACCTCAAGCGCGGAATGGCAGCGGTCGGCATAGGACAGCCCGTGATAGATCTCGTCCGATATCACCGCCATGCCCCGCGCGGCAGCGGCCTGGGTCAGGCCCGCCAGCTCCGGCACGGTCAGCACCGTCCCCGACGGATTGCCCGGAGAGGCCAGGATCAGCCCCTGCACGTCGTCGGGCAGATCCTGGGGCCGGGGCTGATAGCGGTCCTCGGGCCGGGTCGGGATGCCGACCGGGGTCAGCGACATCGCGCGCAGGATCTGACGATAGCTGGGATAGCCCGGATAGCCCATCGCCACGCTGTCGCCCGCATCGAACAGCGCCGAAAAGGCCAGGATGAAGGCCCCGCTGCTGCCCGGCGTGACCACGACCCGCGCCGGGTCCAGATCGACCCCGTACCAGCGGCGGTACAGGTCCGCGATCCCCTGTCGCAGCGCCGGCAGGCCAAGGGCCACGGTATATCCCAAAGGCTGTTCCAGCGCCTGCGCCAGCGCCTGTCGCGCGCCCAGGGGGGCGGGGGTGCCGGGCTGGCCGACCTCCATGTGGATGACGTGGCGACCTGCCGCCTCGGCCCGGGCGGCCGCCTCCATCACGTCCATCACGATGAACGGGTCAACCTGTCCGCGCAGGGAGTGTCGCATTCGCTCGGCCTCATTTTTGCCTTGTGATAGCGCGGGACGGCGGCACGCTCCAGCCTTTAGGCGGGGGCGTGCCGTCACGCAGCCGTGTCGGGGGCGTTCTTGCCATCGCGGACGCGGCGGTCCAAGCTGTCGCCCACATCAGACCAAGGGATGCCCATGACACGCCTGACCGCCGCCTTTTTCCTGGGGACCAGCCTGGCCCTGTCCGCGCCCGCGATGGCCTTCGACATCTCCGCCATGACCGACGATGAAAAGGCCGCCTTCGGCGAGGCGGTGCGCGACTATCTGATGGAGAACCCGCAGGTGCTGATCGAATCGATCAACGTGCTGGAGAACCGCCAGGCCCAGGATGCGGCGCAGACCGACCTGCAGCTGGTCGAAACCAACAGCGATGCGCTGTTCGACGATGGGCACAGCTGGGTGGGCGGCAACCCGGACGGCGACCTGACGATGGTCGAGTTCATCGACTATCGCTGCGGCGTCTGCCGCCAGTTCAACGCCGAGGTCCATGACGCGGTCGAGGAAGATGGAAACATCCGCTTGATCCTGAAGGAATTTCCGATTCTTGGAGAGGAAAGCGTGCTGTCCAGCCGCTTTGCCATCTCGGTCCACCAGATCGCCGGGGACGAGGCCTATGAAGAGGCCCATGACGCGCTGATGGCCCTGCGCGCGCCCGCGACGGATGAATCGCTGCGCGGCATAGCCGAAGAGATCGGCGTCGATGCCGACGCGATCATGGCGCATATGGACACGGATGCGGTGAACACGGTCCTGCAGAAGAACCACGAGCTGGGCCAGACGATGGCGATCCAGGGGACGCCGACCTTCGTGATCGGCGACCAGATGCTGCGCGGCGTTCCGCGGGCGGGCGTGGCCCATACCATCGCCCAGATCCGCGAAAGCATGTGATCAGTCGGCGCTGCTGCGCGAATAGACATCCTCGTAGCGGATGATGTCGTCCTCGCCCAGATAGCTGCCGGTCTGCACCTCGATCAGGACCATCGGCACCTTGCCGGGGTTCTCCATCCGGTGGACGGCGCCAAGGGGCACATAGATCGACTGGTTCTCGGTCACCAGGGTCACGCTGTCGTCGACGGTGACCCGCGCGGTGCCCGACACCACGATCCAGTGTTCAGACCGGTGGACATGGCTTTGCAGCGACAGGGCCGCACCGGGTTTCACCACGATGCGCTTGACCTGAAAGCGGTCGGCCAGGGCCAGCGTCTCGAACCAGCCCCAGGGGCGGTGGTCGCGGGGGAACGCCTCGGCCTGCTTGGCGCGCTTGGCCTTCAACGCGGACACGGCCAGCCGCACGTCCTGCGCCCGGCCCCGGTCGGCGACCAGCACCGCGTCCGAGGTCGCCACCACCATCACGTCGCGCAGCCCGATGCCCACGACCTTGAGATCGTCGCTGTCCGACCGCAGCAGCACGTCCTGACAGTCGATCGCGGTGGAATTGCCGTCGGTGACCACGCCGTGATCCGACGGCGCATGGTCCAGCGCCTCGCGCCAGACCGCGTCCCAGCCGCCCAGGTCCGACCAGCGACCCGAAAACCGCACTACGGTCAGGTTGTCGGCCTTTTCCATCACGGCATAGTCGATCGACTGATCCTCGACCCCGGCCCAGGGCGCTTTGGCCAGCCGCAAGAAACCCAGGTCCAGATGCGCCTGGTCCAGCGCCTGCTGGACCGGCTCCAGATAGGCGGGGGCGTGGGCGCGGAACGCCTCGATCATGGTGCGGGCGCTGAACAGGAAGATACCCGCGTTCCACAGATAGTTGCCCGCTGCCAGCATCTGGCCCGCCCGATCGGCGTCAGGCTTCTCGACAAACCGCGCCAGGGGCTGCGGCCCCTCTCCGGCACCGGCCAGTTCCAGATAGCCGTAACCCGTCTCCGGGCGGTCGGGGGTGATGCCGAAGGTCACGATGCGCCCCTGGGCCGCGGCCTCTGCACCCTGGGCCACGGTCGCGGCAAAGGCCGCGGCATCGGGGATCACGTGATCGGACGGCGCGACCAGCACCAGTCCGTCGGGATCGTCCGCGGCGACCATCAGCGCCGCCGCCAGGATCGCGGGGGCGGTGTTGCGGCCCGTGGGTTCGATCACGATGCGGCCCGGCGCGATGCCCGCCTGTTCCAGCTGTTCGGCCACGATGAAGCGGAAGTCGGAATTGGTCATCACCACCGGCGCCGCGAATCCCGCGCCCGACAACCGCCGGGCCGAGGCCTGGAACAGCGTCTCGTCCCCGGTCAGGGCGGCGAACTGCTTGGGAAAGCTCTTGCGCGACACGGGCCACAGCCGCGTGCCCGAACCGCCCGCCATCAGCACCGGTGTAATCATCGTCATCGCAAACCCCTTGGGCGAACCCCGCCCTGTCATCATTCCTGCCGGTTGCAGCCGGTCGTTCCCGCAGTCAAGGGCCAAGCGCCGTCAGCGTCAAGTCACGCCCTGAAATCGCCGTGAAAAAGACCCCCGTGCACGGGGCCGCGCACGGGGGTCAGTCGTCGCGCGTCTGTGCGCGCTTGCTGCTGCGACGGGCCGGGCCTGTCGATGGGGAAACGGCGCGGGGGGCCGCCTTATTCCCCACCCATGCTCAGCTGCAGCCGCTGGTGCCGCCGCAGGTGTTGCATTTCATGCAGGTGCCGTTGCGCACCAGCGTGTAGTTGCCGCATTCGCCGCAGGGATCGCCTTCGTATCCCTGCATCCGGGCCTTGGCGCGCAGGTCCAGCCCCGTGGCCATGCCCGTCGTGACCGCCGACACCGACACGCCGGCCTGCAGCGCCATCAGGTCCTGCGGCATCCGCTTGCGCAGATAGCCCGCGCTGCTGATCTGCTTCAGCATCGTCAGCGACTTCAGCTCGGACGGCTGGCTGGGGCGCCCCTCGTCCTCGCCGCCGCCCATCTCGTCGAAACGCGCGCCCTCGGGGGCGACATGGGCCAGGTCGGTGCGGTCCAGATAGCTGACGGCCAGCTCGCGGAACACATAGTCCAGGATCGAGGTCGCGTTCTTGATGCTGTCATTGCCCTGCACCATGCCCGCCGGCTCGAACCGGGTGAAGGTGAAGGCGTCCACGAACTCCTCCAGCGGCACGCCGTATTGCAGGCCCACCGACACGGCGATGGCAAAGTTGTTCATCATCGCCCGGAAGCCCGCGCCTTCCTTGTGCATGTCGATAAAGATCTCGCCCAGCTTGCCGTCGTCATATTCGCCGGTGCGCAGATAGACCTTGTGACCGCCGACGATGGCCTTCTGGGTGTACCCCTTGCGGCGCTGCGGCAGCTTCTCGCGGTTCGACCGGACGATCTCCTTGACGATGACGCGCTCGACGATCTTCTCGGCCAGGACGCGGGCCTTGTCGTGGGTGGACCCGTGGGCCAGGATCTCCTCGGCCTCGTCGTCGTCGTCGATCAGGGCGCTGGCCAGCGGCTGGCTCAGCTTGGAGCCGTCGCGATAGAGGGCGTTGGCCTTGATCCCCAGGCTGTGCGACAGCTCGTACGCCGCCAGCGTGTCCCCAATGGTCGCGCTGGAGGGCATGTTGATCGTCTTGCTGATCGCCCCGGAAATGAAGCTCTGCGCCGCGGCCATCATGTGGATGTGGCTTTCCACCGACAGATAGCGCGTGCCGGTCTTGCCGCAGGGATTGGCGCAGTCGAACACCGGCAGATGCTCGGCCCGCAGATGCGGCGCGCCTTCCAGCGTCATCGTCCCGCAGACGTGGTCGTTGGCCGCGTCGATCTGCGCCTTGCTGAAGCCCAGGTGGCGCAGCAGGTCGAAGGTCGGGTCCGACAGCTTGTCCGCCGGGATGCCCAAGGTGCCGCGGCAGAAATCCTCTCCCAACGTCCACTGGTTGAAGACAAAGCGGATGTCGAAGGCCGACGGCAGCGCGCCTTCGACCTTGGCGATCTCGGTGGCGCCAAAGCCGTGACCGGCCAGCGACGCATGGTTGATGCCGGGGCAGTTGCCCAAGGTGGCGTGGCCCACCGCGTGGCCCACGATCTCCTCGATCTGCGCGGGCGCATAGCCCAGCTTTTCCAGCGCCGCCGGGACCGACTGGTTGATGATCTTGAAATAGCCGCCGCCCGCCAGCTTCTTGAACTTGACCAGGGCAAAGTCCGGCTCGATCCCGGTCGTGTCGCAATCCATCACCAGGCCGATCGTGCCGGTGGGCGCGATGACGGTGGTCTGGGCGTTGCGGAAACCGTGCGCCTGGCCCAGGGCCAGTGCCTCGTCCCAGGCTGCGCGGGCCAGCTCGACCAGGCCGGCATCTGGGCAGTTCGCGGCGTCCAGCGACACGGGGGCGACGTTCACGCCCTCGCACGCCGTGCCATGCGCCGCTGCGCGGTGGTTGCGGATCACGCGCAGCATGTGATCGGCGTTGCGGGCATGGCCCGGGAACGCGCCCAGTTCGGCGGCCATCCGCGCGCTGGTCGCATAGGCCGTGCCGGTCATGATCGCCGACAGCGCCCCGCAGATCGCGCGGCCCTGATCGCTGTCATAGCCCAGGCCCATGTTCATCAGCAGACCGCCGATATTGGCGTATCCCAGTCCAAGCGTGCGGAAATCATAGCTGCGCTGCGCGATTTCCTTGCTGGGGAACTGCGCCATCAGCACGCTGATCTCCAGCGTGACGGTCCACAGCCGGCTGGCATGGACATAGGCGTCGGCGTCGAACCGGCCGCCGGTCCAGAAGGTCAGCAGGTTCATGGACGCCAGGTTGCAGGCGGTGTCGTCCAGGAACATGTATTCGCTGCACGGGTTCGACCCGCGGATCGGCCCGTCCTCGGGGCAGGTGTGCCAGGCGTTGACCGTGTCGTGAAACTGGATGCCCGGATCGGCGCAGGCCCAGGCCGCGTGGCCGATCTGATCCCACAGGTCGCGCGCAGACACGGTCTTGGCGACCGTCCCGTCGGTGCGGCGGATCAGCTCCCACGGCGCATCCTCGCGCACCGCGCGCAGGAAGGCATCCGTCACCCGGACCGAGTTGTTCGAGTTCTGGCCCGACACCGACACATAAGCCTCGGAATCCCAGTCCGTGTCATAGGTCGGGAACTCGATGCTGTCGAAGCCCTGGCGCGCGTATTGCAGCACGCGGTTAACATAGGTCTCGGGGATCATCGCGCGCTTGGCGCTGCGGATCGCGGCCTTCAGGGCGTCGTTGCGGGCCGGATCGACCTCTCCACCGCCGGTGCGGATCGCCGCGAAGATGCCGTTCAGCTCACGCTCGTGCAGCTTGGAGCCGGCGACCAGGGACGCGACCTTCTGCTCCTCGATCACCTTCCAGTTCACGAAGGCCTCGATGTCGGGATGGTCCATGTCGCAGATGACCATCTTGGCCGCGCGGCGCGTCGTGCCGCCCGACTTGATCGCACCCGCGGCCCGGTCGCCGATCTTCAGGAATCCCATCAGGCCCGACGACTTGCCGCCGCCGGACAGCCGCTCACCCTCGCCGCGCAGCGACGAGAAGTTGGTGCCGGTGCCGCTGCCGTACTTGAACAGGCGCGCCTCGCGGACCCACAGGTCCATGATGCCGCCCTCGTTCACCAGATCGTCGCTGACCGACTGGATGAAGCAGGCATGCGGCTGGGGATGCTCATAGGCGCTGGTCGATGCGGTCAGCGTGGCCGTCTTGTGATCAACATAGAAATGCCCTTGCCCCGGCCCGTCGATGCCATAGGCCCAATGCAGGCCGGTGTTGAACCATTGCGGGCTGTTGGGCGCACCCATCTGGCGGGCCAGCATGTGGCGCATCTCGTCCAGATAGGCGCGGGCATCGGCCTCGGTCGTGAAATAGCCGCCCTTCCAGCCCCAATAGGTCCAGGCCCCCGCCAGGCGGTCAAAGACCTGCGCGGCGCTGGTCTCTCCGCCGAAGCGGGCGTCCTCGGGCAGGTCGGCCATCGCGGCATGGTCGGGAACGTGGCGCCACAGGAATTCGGGCACGCCCTTTTCGCGGACGGGCTTCAGCCGCGCGGGAACGCCGGCGCGGCGAAAGTATTTCTGCGCGATGACGTCGCTTGCGACCTGGCTCCAGCCCTCGGGGACCTCGACCGCGTCGTTGCGAAAGACCACCGTGCCGTCCGGATTGCGGATCTCGCTGAGGGTGGTGGTGAACGCGATGCCGCCATAGGCCCCGCCGGTTTCCGTGGTAAAGCGCCGCTCGATCTTCATCCTGCTTGTCCTTCCGGTCCCCTGCGCGCAGCCGCGATCCGCCCGTGCAGGGCGCGTCCGCCCCAGGGGACGGCCGTCAGATCAGGACTGCTGCGACGTTCCTGTGGTCGCCCCCGATTAGGACCACCACATCTTGTGCCACACTGGCGATTGCCCACAAACTGCCGCCGCTTCGACGCTGTTTCAACCGAATTTTTTAGCGATCAGCCTCGCGAAGGCCGTTGACAGACCGCCCCATGGCTGCGTGCAAGATTCGCGCACAGAGACATGCAGGAACAGGCGGTGCACGCGGCATACGGCGTCAAAAATCACGTCCGAACAGGCTCTTGCCATCGGCACTCCAAGACTTGTCCACAGGCTTATCCGTAATTCATCCCCCGGTTGCGCACAGCCGATGCAGATCTGCCACGCCTGGCGGAAATCAGCGCATGGGCGTCATAACACCATCATCGGTCACGATCAGGTCCAGCGGCTGGTCCGTCGGCTCGGCCGGGATCAGGTCAAGCTGCTGGCAGGCATAGGCCAGCCCGATCGCCGTCACCGGGCCCGATTTGCGCAGCAATTCCAACGTCCTGTCATAGAACCCGCCGCCATAGCCAAGGCGGTTTCCCTGCCGGTCGAACCCCGCCAGCGGAACGATCAGCACGCGGGGCGTCAGCACCTCGGCCGAATCGGCCGGGTGCGCCGTGCCGAAGGGTCCGGGCACGAGCGGCTCGTCGCGCCAGCTGCGAAAGACCAGCGGGCGCGCCTTGCCGGTCACCACCGGCAGCACCAGCGGCCCGTCATGCGCGGCCATCGCGGCGCGGGGATCGGCCTCGTCGCGCATGGGCCAGTATCCGGCCAGAACCGCGCCTGCGTGGGGTGCCAGCGTCGCGATCAGGTTGCGCGACAGGGCCTGCCCGTCGCCGCCCGCCGCACGGGCCACCAGCGCCTGCGCGCGCAGCCGGGCCTTGTCCGCGGTCACAGCAGCACCGCCGTGGCCAGCCCCAGGAAGGCCAGGAAACCGATCACGTCGGTCATCATGGTCACGAAGGTTCCCGACGCCAGCGCCGGGTCCGCGCCCAGCTTGTTCAGGCCAAGCGGGATCAGGATGCCCGCCAGCGCGGCGACCAGCAGATTGATGATCATCGCCGACCCGATCACCGCCGCCAGACCCGGATCGCGGAACCAGACCCAGGTGATCGCAGCCATGATGACCCCGAAGAACACCCCGTTGGTCAGCCCCACGATGACCTCGCGCCGGACGACGCGCAGGGCGTTGGCCCGGCTGAGGTCGCGCGTCGCAAGGCCGCGCACCGCGACGGTCAGCGTCTGCGTCCCCGCGTTGCCCCCCATCGACGCCACGATCGGCATCAGCACGGCCAAAGCCACCAGCTGGGCGATGGCGTCCTCGAAGAAGGCGATGACGCTGGCGGCGGCCAGGGCGGTGACGATGTTGGTGGCCAGCCACGGCACGCGCTGGCGCACCGTCTGCATCACGCTGTCCGAGATGCTGGATTCGTCACCCACCCCGGCCAGGCGCAGGATGTCCTCCTCATGCTCCTCGTCCAGGACCTGCATCGCGTCGTCGATGGTGATGACGCCCACCAGGCGGTCATCGCGGTCCACGACGGGGGCAGAGATCAGGTGATACTGGTTGAAGACATAGGCGACCTCGGCCTCCTCGGCAAAGGCGCTGATGGTGCGAAAGCTGTCCTCGGCCAGCTCGCGCAGCGTGGCGTCGCTGCGCGATGCCAGCAGGCGACCCAGCGTGACATAGCCCACCGGATGACGGCGCGGATCGACCAGGACGATGTGATAGAACTGTTCGGGCAGCCATTCCTCGGCGCGCAGGAACTGGATGGCGCGGGCCACGGTCCAATGCTCGGGCGCGGTGACGACCTCGGACTGCATCAGGCGGCCGGCGGAATATTCTGGATAGGCCAGCGACTGCTGGACCGCCGCGCGGTCGCCCGCATCCAGCGCGGCCAGGATCAGCGCCCGCTCGGCGTCGTCCAGGTCCTCGACCAGGTCGACGACGTCGTCGCTGTCCATCTCGCGGACAGCATCGTCCAGGACCGCGCGGGGCAGCTGCTCCAGCACCTCCTCGCGGATGGATTCGTCGATTTCGGACAGGACATCGCCGTCGATGCCGTCGGCGTAAAGCGTCAGGAAGGCGCGGCGGTCGCCGGGGGTCAGCCGCTCGATCAGGTCGGCGATGTCGGCCGGGTGCATCGGCTCCAGGGCCGCGTCCAGTGCGGCGCGGTCGCCGGCCTCGACCGCCGCGTCGACGCGGTCCAGCAGATCGTCGGTTTCGGTCGCGCGGTTTTCGTCGGCCATGCTGCCCCCTGCGTTCTTGTCGTGTCAGCCGTTCAGCAGATCCAGCGCCGCGCGGTGCAGCGCCTCGGACGCGGCGGCGATCACCTGACCGCCCTGGGCGGCGGACCCGCCCTGCCAGTCGGTCACGATGCCGCCCGCGGCCTGCACCACCGCCAGCGGACCCGCGATGTCATAGGATTGCAGCCCCGCCTCGATCACCAGATCGACCTGGCCCAAGGCCAGCAGGCCATAGGCATAGCAGTCCAGCCCGTATCGCGTCAGCCGCGCCCGGTCGGCCACGCGGCGAAAGGCCGTGGCCTCGGCCGCCGTGCCGATTTCGGGAAAGGTCGTCAGCAGCGTCGCGCGCTCCAGCGGCGTGCCGCCGCGCACGCGCAGCGCCCGTTCGCCCGCGGCCGAGGTCAGCCGGGCATGGCCAAGCCCGCCCTCGAACCGCTCGCCGACATAGGGCTGGTCGATCAGGCCATAGATGACGTCCCGCCCGTCGGACAGGCCGATCAGCACGCCCCAGCTGGCCGCCCCGCACAGGAACGCGCGCGTGCCGTCGATCGGATCCAGGATCCAGGTCAGCCCGCTGGTGCCGGGGGTCGCGCCATATTCCTCGCCCAGGATGGCGTCATCGGGCCGCTCGCGCGCCAGCACGTCGCGCATCGCGCGTTCGGCATCGCGGTCGGCCTGGGTCACGGGGTCGAAATCGGCCGACCGCTTGTTGTCGGCCGCCAGATCCGCGTGGCGGAACCACGGCAGGATCGCCCGACGGGCAGCGTCTGCCATCAGATGCGCGGTGCGGGTGATCTGGTCTGCGTCCTGCATGCGGCCCCCTGCGTGTCGTCACGCCGGGTGTAGCCTGTCATGCGCCGGGGGACCAGCGGTCAAAGGGGGCCGTCGTCCGGCGGTCAAGCGGCGCGGGACGGCGGCAGGGTCATCCGCCTTCTGGCGGTCAGGCCTTTCAGGCGGCGTCGGACAGGACGCGGGCCAGCTCGAAGATCTGGCGACGCTGTGCCTCGGGCATGGCGTAATAGGCGCGCACCAGCTGCAGCGCTTCCTTGTCGGCGAAGATGTCGCCTTCGACCACGCCGGGAACCTCGCCCTCGGACAGGCCCTCGAAGAAGAAGCTGACCGGAACGTCGACCGCCCGCGCGATGTCCCACAGACGCGAGGCCGAGACGCGGTTCATGCCGGTCTCGTACTTCTGGATCTGCTGGAACTTGATGCCGACCTTGTCGGCGAGTTGCTGTTGAGTCATGCCAATCATCCAGCGACGATGGCGGATACGCTTACCAACGTGAACATCTACACTATGCTTCATTGCCCCAACCTTTTGCAATCTCAGGATGCTCTAGCCCGGAAAGGCACAATTTTCGAGTGTCAACTTGGTTAATCGGGGCTTTCCTGACCATAAAGACAGGTCCAGGGGTGTCCTTGCGGCCATATCGGCATCGCGTTGACTTGGCCAGCGGGGATGCGAACGTGCAGACAACATCCGAGGGCCACAATACATGTCACAAATGATTCGCGCAGCCTTCATCTCGGCCCTGGGGCAGGACCCGGTGATCCGGGATGTTCCGCCCCCCGTGGCCAGTCCCGATCAGGTGCTTTTGCGCATGGGCGCGGCGGCATTGAATTTTGCCGACCTGCTCAAAGCCAAGGGACAGTACCAGGAACCGGCCGATCCGCCCTTCGTGCCGGGGCTGGAGGGGGCGGGCACCGTCCTCTCGGCGCCTGCCGGATCGGGCCTGGTTGTCGGCACACGCGTGGTCGTTTCGGCACCGGGCACGATGTCGCAGGTGATGGCGGTCGATCCGGGGGCCGTCCAGGCCATTCCGGACGCCATGACGCTGGAACAGGCGGCGGGCTTTCAGGTGGCTTATGGGACAAGTCACCTGGCCCTGGCCGGGCGCGGCGCGCTGCAGGCGGGACAGACGCTGGTCGTTCTGGGGGCCGCGGGCGGGGTCGGGCTGACCGCGGTGCAGATCGGCGCCGCGATGGGGGCCCGGGTGATCGGCATCGCGCGCGGCGCCGACAAGGTCGATATAGTCCGCCAGGCGGGGGCATCCCACGTGATCGACAGCGCCACCTGCCCCGATCTGCGCGCGGCGCTGCGCGATCTTGGCGGCGCGGACGTGGTCTATGACCCCGTGGGCGCCGAACCGGGCGAGGCTGCGTTCCGCGCCCTGCGTCCCGGCGGGCGGTTCCTGGTCATCGGTTTTGCCGGCGGTCGCCCCCCGGTGCTGCCGCTGAACCACACGCTGGTCAAGAACATCGCCATCCATGGCTTCTACTGGGGCGGCTATCGCGGGCTGGACCCGCAGGCGCTGCGGGACAGCATCGACGCGCTGTTCGACCTGTTCCGCGCGGGCCGGCTGGACCCTGTCGCGGGCGCCACTCTGCCCCTGGACGATCTGGCCCAGGGCTACGCCATGCTGAGAGAGCGGCGCAGCGTCGGCAAAGTGGTCATCACGCTGTGATCCTGACGCATTTGAGCCAAGCGCGGCATTGAAAAATCCTGCCTTTCCACCGATATTGGACCCAAGCCGGCGCTGCGTCGGCATGCCTTCCAAGGGAGACATCGATGGCAGATTACAACACGTACCGTACCGCGCAGGGCGTAGGCCACCGCACGGCGGCGGTCGACCAGGGCCTGCGGGCCTACATGAACAAGGTTTATGGGCTGATGGCGGTCGGCATGGGTGTAACCGCCGCGACCGCCTATGGCACCGCGACCGCCGCCATGACCAACCCGGCCGTGGCCAACACGCTGTACAACTCGCCGCTACGGTGGGTGATCATGTTCGCGCCGCTGCTGATGGTGTTCGCCTTTGGCGCGGCCCTGAACCGGCTGTCCGTCTCGGCGGCGACCGGGGTCTTCTACGCCTTCGCGGCGCTGATGGGCGTCTCGATCAGCTCGATCTTCCTGGTCTATACCGGGGTGTCGATCGTCCAGACCTTCCTGGTCACGGCCATCGCCTTCGCGGGCCTGTCCCTGTGGGGCTATACAACCAAGAAGGACCTGTCGGGCTGGGGCACGTTCCTGCTGATGGGCCTGATCGGCCTGATCGTCGCGTCGATCGTGAACATCTTCATCGCCTCCTCGGCCATGCAGTTCGCGATCTCGGTCATCGGCGTGCTGATCTTCGCGGGCCTGACCGCCTATGACACGCAGAACATCAAGAACACCTACCTGCAGATGCAGGGTTCCGGTGCGGATTTCCTGGGCAAGTCCGCCATCATGGGCGCGCTGAAGCTGTACCTGGACTTCCTGAACCTGTTCATGTTCCTGCTGTCCTTCATGGGCAACCGCGAATAATCCAACGCACCTGCGACATGAAAAAAGGCCCCCTTACGGGGGCCTTTTGCTTTTGCATGGCGGGGTCTCAGGCGGCCTGCCGGACCGGCGGCAGGGACGATGCCGCCTCGGCCGCGATCTCGAAGCTGCGCAGCCGGGCCGTGTGATCGTGGATCTGGCCGGTCAGGATGACCTCGTCGGGGCGATAGGTCTCGACCAGACGCGACAGCTGGTCGCGGACGCGCTCGCGGTCGCCCACGGCACTGATGCGCAGCGCACCGTCGACGGCCTGGCGCATCTGCGCGCCGATCTCGGCGTCGATGTCGCGGACCGGGCGCGGCAGCTTGCCGGGCTGGCCGGTCCGCAGGCGCGCGAAGGCCAGCTGCATCGTCGTGCGCAGATAGGCGGCCTCTCCGGCGTCGTCGGCGGCAAAGACGTTCGCCGCCAGCACCGCATAAGGCTTCCGCCCCCAAGGCGAGGGTCGGAACCGTTCGCGATAGATGCTCAGCGCCTGTTCCAGCTGTTCGGGGGCGAAATGGCTTGCAAAGGCATAGGGCAGGCCCAGATGCGCCGCCAGCTGCGCGCCGAACAGGCTGCTTCCCAGGATCCAGACGGGGATGTTCGTCCCCTCTCCGGGCAGCGCGCGGACGGCCGCGCCCGCGCGTTCAGGGCCCAGATAGTCCAGCAGCTCGACCACGTCCTGCGGAAAGCTGTCGGCCATCGGATCCCGGCGCAGGGCGCGGATCACCGCGCCGTCACCCCCGGGCGCGCGGCCCAGGCCCAGGTCGATGCGGTCGGGAAAGGCCGTGGCCAGGGTCCCAAAGGCCTCGGCCACGGTCAGCGGCGCGTGGTTGGGCAGCATGATGCCGCCCGCCCCCACGCGGATCGTCGTGGTCGCCTGTGCGACCAGTCCGATCAGGACCGCGGTCGCGGCGCTGGCGATGCCGGGCATGTTGTGATGCTCGGCCAACCAGAAGCGGTGATAGCCCCAGCCCTCGGCATGTTGGGCAAGGTCGATCGTGTTGCGGATGGCGTCCTGCGCCGTGAACCCTTCGGGAACCGGCGACAGGTCGAGAACGGAATAGGGAAGATGCTGTGTCATTCCCCTGATCTAGGCCGCCTGCCCCGCTTTGCAATAACGGGACAGGACATATCAGGCAGTCGTTCAGGCCATCTTGCGCAGATAGGTCCAGGTCGGCACCCGGCCGCCCCGCGCGACGGACCAGCTTTCGGCATCGCCCAGATAGACGAAGCCGCAATTGGTCAGCACCCGGGCCGATCCTGGATTGTCCTGAAACGCCTCGGCGAACAGGGTCCGTGCCCCGTGCGGGTTCGCCGCGACAAGGGCCGCCACGGCCTCGGTCGCGAAGCCGGTGTTCCAGAAGCCCGCGCCGATCCAGAAGCCCAGTTCCGATTGCGACCCCTCCATGCGGGTCAGCGACACGACGCCCAGCAGCTCGGCCAGCTTGTGGTCCGACCCGTCGATGGCCCAGACATCCTCGGACCGATCTGCGGCCAGGGAGCGGGCGACGAAACTCTCGGCGGCGCCGCGGGGCAAGGGATGGGGGATGGCGCGCGTGCCTTCGGCCACGCGTCGGTCGGCGGTGTAATGTTCAATCAGGCCGGCATCAGAGGCCCGCAGCGGTCGCAGCGTGAACCGCTCTGTCGCGATCACGGGCTGGGCCGGGCCATCGGCCAAGACGGGCGCAAGGTCGTCCAGACGACTCCCCTCGCGCATGGGTGCAGACATCACCATGTTTCCTCCCCAAGAAACCGATCAATAAATGTGACGATAAAACGGTTCGGGGGACCGGCTCTCGCCGATCCCCCCTTAGCATCAGAATATTACGCTAAGGTTACTCGGCTGCTTCCAGCTCGGCGGGGACGATCGAAATGAACGTCCGGCCCTTCAGGCCCTTCTTGAAGCTCACATGGCCGTCGGTCAGCGCGAACAGGGTGTGATCCTTGCCCATGCCGACGTTCACGCCCGGCCACCAGGTGGTGCCGCGCTGACGTGCGATGATGTTGCCCGCGATGGCGGCCTGGCCACCGAACAGCTTGACGCCAAGACGGCGTCCCGCGCTGTCGCGGCCGTTGCGGGAAGAACCGCCTGCTTTCTTATGTGCCATGGGTCGTTCTCCTTAGGCTTCAGCGGCGTCTTTGGCCGGTTTCTTGGTCTTGGCGGGCGCATCGGCGGCCTCGACCTTCGTGCGGGCGCCGACGGCGGTCTTGACGCCGGTCTTGTCCGCACCCTTGTCCAGCACGTCGGTGACGCGCAGCAGCGTCAGCTGCTGGCGGTGACCGCGGGTCCGCTGCGAGCTGTGCTTGCGGCGGCGCTTGACATAGGTGATGACCTTGTCGGCCTTGATCTGCTCGATCACGGTGGCCTGCACGCAGGCACCGGCGACCAGGGGCGCACCCAGGGTCGAGCCGACCATCAGCACATCGTTGAACTGGACCGTATCGCCAGCCGCGGCATTCAGCTTTTCAACGCGCAGGACGTCGCCCGCCTGCACCTTGTACTGCTTGCCGCCAGTTTTCAGAACCGCGAACATCGCTTTCTTCCTTCATCACCGCGTCCTGCGGCCCCGACAATGTCGGCGTTGGGGGGCGAACCCCGCCTTCGGACGGCGCACCCTTGTGCGGGTGTCGTTAAAAACAATCGACCGGCCAAGGGCGGATGCCCTGCCGGTGCGCTGCATTTGCCCGATCCGGGCCTGCCTGTCAAGGCCGGTGCGATGGTGCGGAACCCTGCGGCACCGCGGGGCTTGTACCCTGCCACTGACAGGACCGGACCCCAGCTGATGCAACGCTTCTCCTGCCCGCATTGCGGCACGCGCGCCTATTTCCACAACCTGATCTGTCTGTGCGGAGAGCCGCTGGTCTATGCGCCGGTCTTGCGGCGGATGGTGGCGGACGCCCCCCATTGTGCCAACCGCCCGCGCATCGCCTGCAACTGGGCGGCCGAGGTTCCGGGCGGCTTCTGCGCGTCCTGCGCCATGTCGCATGTCGTGCCGGTGATGAACATCGGCGACAACCAGCGCCTGCTGGCCAGCGCCGAACGCGCCAAGCGGTGGGTTCTGGCCAACCTTGCGGAATGGGACTGGTTCACGCCGGCCGATCCGGGGCGGCGTCCGCGGTTCCTGATGCTGTCGGAACATACCGGCGGGCGCGACCAGCAGATCATCATGGGCCATGCCAACGGAGAGATCACCATCAACGTGACCGAGGCGGACGAGCTGATCCGCCTGAAACGCCAGCTGAAGCTGGGCGAGCAGTACCGCTCGATGGTCGGCCATTTCCGCCACGAGATCGCGCATTTCCTGTTCGACCGCCTGAAGGTGCTGCCCGATTTCCTGCCCGCCTTCCGCGCCGTCTTCGGCGACGAGCGGGCCGATTACGCCCAGGCCCTCAAGAACCACTATGCCGATCCGCGCGACCCGGCAGGCGATTTCATCACCAGCTATGCCACCTCGCACCCGCACGAGGACTGGGCCGAGACGGTCGCCCACCTGCTGCACCTGACGGACGTGGCCGACAGCTTCTGCAGCACGCATCTGGACATGCCGGGGGTGCCGCCGGACTATCATCCCTATTCCGAGACCGATCCCTACCGCCTGCTGAACATCGCGGCCGAGATCACCATCGCGGTCAACGACATCAATCGCGCGCTGGACAACAGCGACCTCTACCCGTTCGTGCTGACCGTGCCGGTCCGGCACAAGATCGCCTTCGCCCATGGCTGGCTGCAGAACCACCTTGCCCGCGGCGAGGGGAAGGCCGCCTAGACGGCGGCCTTTTCCTCCAGCGACATCCATTCCTCCTCGGCGTCGGCCAGGGCAGCCTGGCGTTCGGACAAGGCCAGGCTGGCCTTTTCGAACTTGGCCGGGGCGGTCTGGAACAGCGTCGGGTCGGACATGAATTCCGACAGCTTGGCGATCTCCGCCTCCAGCTTGGCGATGATGCCGGGCAGCGCGTCCAGCCGGTGCCGTTCGGTGAAGCTGAGGCCATCGCGCGCGGCCTTGGGCTTTTCCGTCACCGGCGCGGTCTTGGCGACCGCGACGGGCTCTTCGACCACGGTCTCGCCGCGCTGCGCCTGATAATCGCTCCACCCGCCGGCATAGACGGTGGCGCGGCCGTCACCCTCCATCGCCACGGTGGTGTCGGCCACGCGGTCGATGAAATCGCGATCGTGGCTGACCAGCAGCACGGTGCCGTCATATTCGCCCAGCAGGTCCTGCAGCAGGTCCAACGTCTCGACGTCCAGATCGTTGGTCGGTTCGTCCATGACCAGCAGGTTCGACGGCCGCGCCATCAGCCGCGCCAAGAGCAGACGCGCCTTCTCGCCGCCCGACAGGCTGCGGACCGGCGCGCGGGCCTGGGCGTCGTCGAACAGGAAATCCTTCAGATAGGCCACGACATGCTTGGGCTGGCCCCGCACCATCACTTGGTCGGCGCGGCCCGACACGCGCATCTCGGGGTCGCCGGTCAGCGATTCCCACAGCGTCTGGTCGGGGTTCAACGCGGCGCGGGCCTGGTCGAAGACCGCAATCTCCAGGTTGGTGCCCATCGTGACCGTGCCCTGGTCGGGGGCGATCTCTCCGGTCAGCATCTTGATCAGCGTGGTCTTGCCCGCGCCGTTCGGCCCGACAAAGGCGATGCGATCGCCGCGCTGGATGCGCAAGTCGAAGGGCCGCAGGATGGTCTTGTCGCCGAAGGCCTTGGCGATGCCGGTGGCCTCGACCACCTTCTTGCCGCTGGTAGTGCCGCTGTCGAACGCCATTGCGGCGGTGCCCTGACGGCGGATCTGGCTGCTGCGCTCGGCCCGCAGGGCGGCCAGGGCGCGGACCCGGCCCTGATTGCGCTTCCTGCGCGCGCTGATGCCCTCGACGGCCCACCGGGCCTCGGCCTTGATCTTGCGGTCCAGCTTGTGGCGGGCGTCATCCTCGGCGGCCCAGGTCGCCTCGCGCCAATCCTCGAAGCCTTCGAAGCCCCGTTCCTGCCGGCGGACCTGGCCGCGGTCGATCCACAGCGTCGCCTTGGTCAGGCGGCGCAGAAAGGCGCGGTCGTGGCTGATCAGCACGAAACCTGCACGGGTCTGGGACAGATGGTCCTCCAGCCAGCCGATGGCCTCGATGTCCAGGTGGTTGGTCGGCTCGTCCAGCAGCATCAACTCGGGCGCCTGCGCCAGCAGGCGGGCCAGGGCCGCGCGGCGACGCTCGCCGCCCGATGCGGTGGCCACGGGGCGATCGGGGTCGAACTTCAGGCCCTCGGCGGCCATGTCGACGCGGTAATCCTCGCCCGGCTCCAACCCGTCGCGGGCAAACTCGCCGAGCGTCTCGAAGCCCGACAGGTCCGGGTCCTGCTCCATGTAGCCGGTCGAGACACCGGCGGCCAGGACCACCTCGCCCCGGTCGGGTTCGACGAAACCGGCCATCACCTTCATCAGGGTGGACTTGCCCGACCCGTTCCGACCGACCAGCGCGACGCGGTCGCCCGGCTGGACGTTCAGGGACAGGCCCTCGAAAATGGGATCGCCGCCATAGGTCAGCGAGATCTCGGAGAGTTGCAAAAGGGGTGCGCGTGCCATGACCGCGCCCTAGCCCGGCGCCGCGTCGGGGTCAATCCACCGCATTGCTTGACAGGTTCGGTCGGAATTGCCACAAGACGCGGGAATTCTGACCAAAGGAGTCAACATGCGTCCCCTGATCATCGCCACGCTGCTGGGTGCCACCGCCATGCCGGCCCTGGCGCAGGAAGTGAACGTCTATTCGCACCGCCAGCCCGAGCTGATCCAGCCGCTGATCGACGCCTTCACCGCCGAGACGGGCATTCCGGTCAACGTGGCTTTCGTCGACAAGGGCATGGTCGAGCGCCTGCAGGCCGAGGGCGACCGTTCGCCCGCCGACCTGGTGCTGACCGTCGACGTGGCCCGCCTGGGCGAGGTCAAGGACGCGGGCGTCCTGCAGCCGGTCGAGGACCCGGCGCTGGAGGCGATCCCCGCCGGCCTGCGCGACGACGAGAACCAGTGGTTCGCCCTGACCACCCGCGCCCGCATCGTCTATGCCAGCAAGGAGCGCGTGGCCGACGGAGAGGTCACCACCTACGAGGACCTCGCCGATCCGAAATGGGAAGGCCGCATCTGCACCCGCAGCTTCACCAACGACTATAACGTCGCGCTGACCGCGGCCTACCTGGCCCATCACGGCGAGGAGGAGACCGTTGCCTGGCTGGAGGGCGTCAAGTCGAACCTGGCCAAGCGTCCCGAGGGCGGCGACCGCGACCAGGTCAAGGCGATCTGGGCCGGCGAATGCGACATCAGCCTGGGCAACACCTACTACATGGGCGCGATGCTGAAGGATGACGAGCAGAAGGAATGGGCCGAATCGGTCCGTATCGTCTTCCCGACCTTCGAGGATGGCGGCACGCATGTGAACGTGTCCGGCGTGGCGATGACCAAGTCCGCGCCGAACCGCGACGCGGCCCTGCAGCTGATGCAGTTCCTGGCCGGCGAAGAGGCACAGCGCATCTATGCCGAAACCAACAACGAGTTCCCCGTGACCGAGGGTGTCGAGCGGTCCGAGCTGGTGGCCAGCTGGGGCGACTTCACCGCCGACGACCTGACGCTGACCGAGATCTCGGACCTGCGCCCGCAGGCGCTGGACCTGATCGAGCGCGTCAACTTCGACGGGTGACGGCCTCTTGCGTCGGGGCCCCAACCCCCCGACGCAAGGAAACTTACAGATGTCCGCAAAAGGCGCAGGCGCGGGCTTGCGCCTTTTTCGTTGCTGACGCAATCATCGCCGCTTGTGAGCCTTGGAGACGCGGTTTGGCACAGAAGATCATCATCGACACGGACCCCGGTCAGGACGACGCGGTGGCCATCCTGCTGGCGCTGGCCTCTCCGGAACTGCAGGTCCTGGGCATCGTCGCGGTGGCCGGCAACGTGCCGCTGGCCCTGACGGAGGTGAACGCCCGCAAGGTGGTCGAACTGTCGGGCCGGACCGACGTGCCGGTCTTTGCAGGCCGCGACCGACCCCTGGCGCGCGATCTGGTGACGGCCGAACACGTGCATGGCAAGACCGGGCTGGACGGAATCGAGCTGCCCGCGCCCACCCTGCCCCTGCAGGCGCAGGACGGCGTCGATTTCATCGTCGAGACCCTGCGCACCCATGATGCGGGCACCGTGACGCTGGTGCCCATCGGCCCGCTGACCAACATCGCCGAGGCATTCCGCCGCGCCCCCGACATCATCGGACGCGTGCAGCAGATCGTGCTGATGGGCGGCGCCTATTTCGAGGTGGGCAACATCACCCCCGCGGCCGAATTCAACATCTATGTCGATCCAGAGGCCGCGGCCGAGGTGTTCGCCGCGGGCGTGCCGCTGGTCGTCATGCCGCTGGACGTGACGCACAAGGCGCTGACCGACCGGGCCTGGGTCGAGGCGATGCGCGCCCTGCCCGGCCGCTGCGGCCCGGCCGTCGCGGGCTGGACCGACTTCTTCGAACGCTTCGATACCGCGAAATACGGCAGCCTCGGCGCGCCGCTGCATGATCCCTGCACCATCGCCTGGCTGCTGGACCCCGACCTGTTCCAGGGCCGCCACATCAACGTCGAGATCGAGATCGAGGGCCGCTGGACCACCGGCATGACCGTCGCAGACTGGTGGCGCGTCAGCGGGCGGACACCCAACGCGCTGTTCCTCAAGGACGTGGACCGCGACGCGCTGTTTGACATGATCCACGACCGCATCGCGCGGCTGCCCTAGGGCGCATCCTCGGACGGGGGCGGTTCGGGCAGCGGCACGACCCCCTCTCCGTCGCCGATGCGATCGTCCAGCGCCGCGACCAGCTGTTCAGTGACGTCGATCGCGTCCAGCGACACGAAGATCGTGCGCCGGTCCAGAACCGCCACGGCGCCCCGGTCCTGCATCACCTGACCCATCACCGGCAGCGCGGCCCGAAAGAAGGCCGCCCGGTCGGCCTCGGCCCAGGCATTCAGGTCCTGGACCGCCTGCGCGCGCTCTCGGCGGATGCGCGTCGCGCGGATGTCGAAGCTTTCGGCCAGCTCGCGGAATTCGGCCGCGGGCAGCGTGCTGCGCTGTTCGGTCAGGCGCGCCTCCTCCGACGACAGCAGCTGCGTCAGGCGGTCGTTCTCGGCAGTGACCTCCTCGCCCTTGGCCTCCAGCCGGGCCTGCGCGCGCAGACCCCAGGCCGAGGACAGGTACAGAACCTCCTGGTCCAGCGTCAGGATCGGCGCGCTTTCGGCCGCCTCCTCGGGGCTGGGGATGGTGCTGTTGGGCAGGACGGGCGGCGTGGCGATCGGCGGGATCTCGGGCGCCGGGATGTCGGGCACCGTCGCATCCTGCGCGGCAGCGGGCAGCGCCATCAACGCCGCCGCCACCAGCCCCAGTCCCGTCCGAAGGACCGGCATCAGAAGTTCGTCTGGATCGTCAGGTCGAAATTCTGTTCCAGGTCATAGTCTTCCTTCTGCAGCGCCTGCGAGAAGTTGAAGCGCAGCGGACCGATCGGCGTGGTCCAGAAGATCGACGCGCCGACCGCGGCGCGCGTGTACATGTCGTCATCGACCGGGACGCCGCCGGTGCCGATGGTCCGGTCCAGACCCCACAGCGAGCCGACATCGACGAAAAGACCGCCCTGGATGCCGTATTCCTCGGGCAGGCCGATGGGGAACTGCGCCTCGCCGCGCGCCGCCCAGTAGAAGTTGCCGCCCAGGCCGTCCTCGTTCACCGCGGCCAGGTCGCGCGGCCCGATGCCGTTCGGCTCGAACCCGCGGACGCGGTTGCCGGTGCGGAAGCGGTCCAGGATCCAGGTCGAATAATCGCCGTAGGTATAGATCGCCCCCGCCTCGACCTCGCCGCGCAGGGTCACGCTCTCGCGCCAGGCGGTGCTTTCGACGCCGGCCAGCGCGGTCGTGGTGATCGTCTTCGTGTCGCCCCCCGCACCCGCGAAATCCTGCGAGAAGCGGAACCGGTACGCGGTCAGCGGATCCAGCCCGGTGCGGCGCGAATCCCAGTTGTAGGTATAGCCAAGCGACGAAGTCAGGCGCGTGCCCTCCTCGGCGATCAGCAGGGCCGAGCTGTCCTCGGTCACGTTGGACAGCTTGTCCTCCGAAATGCGGTAGCGCAGCTCGATCCGCGCATTGGCCGAGATCGGGAATTCCAGCGACGGCTGGATGCGGATCTGACGGGTGTCGAAATCCGAATTCAGGCCCTCGGTCTCGGTATAGTTGGCCGAGAAGCCAAAGCGCAGGTCGCGGCCCAGGAAGAACGGCTCGATGAAGGTGACCCCGGCAGCGCGGTCGTCGGTCGCGGTCTGCAGCTGCAGGCCCAGGGTCTGGCCGCGGCCCAGGAAGTTCTGCTCGGTCAGGCCGATGTTGAAGCCCACGCCCGAATTAACGCCATAGCTGGCGCCCAGGGACAGCGACCCGGTCGGCTGTTCCTCGACATTGACGCCAACGATGACCTGGTCGGGGCTGCTGCCCTCGCGGGTCTGGACCTGCGCATCCGCGAAATAGCCAAGCGCCCGCACGCGTTCGGCCGAATTGCGGATCTCGCGCGGGTTGAAGGGGTCGCCCTCGACGGTGGTGAACTGGCGGCGGATCACCTGGTCCAGCGTCGTGGTGTTGCCCTCGATGTCGATGCGCTCGACGAAGACGCGCTGGCCGCGGGTCAGCGCAAAAGTCAAGTCCAGCGTCTGGTTTTCCGGGTTGCGGGTGACGCGAGGCTCGATGTTGACGAAGTTCAGGCCCTGCTGGATGGCGATCGTCTCCATCCGGCGGATCGACGTGTCGATGACCGACGGGTTGTAGAACGACCCGCGCCGGACACGGCTCTGCTCGGCGAACAGCGACGCATCGACGCCCGGGATCTCCGAGACGGTCTCGACCCGGCCAAAGCGATAGCGCGGCCCTTCCGAGATGTTGAAGGTGATGAAGAACGCGTCACGTTCACGCGCGATTTCGGGCGCCACGCCCTGCACGCGAAAATCGGCGTAACCCTGCGAGCGATAGAAATCGGTCAGCAGCTGTTCGTCCAGGGGGATGCGCTCGGGCGCGAAGGTGTCGCGGCGGATGAAGGTCCGCAGCAGGCCCGCCTGCTTGGTCTCCAGCACGTTGCGCAGGCGGCGGTCCGAATAGGCGCGGTTGCCGACAAAGCTGACGCGCTCGATCTCGGTGACGTTGCCTTCGCGGATCTCGAAGACCAGATCGACGCGGTTGCCGCTGCGGCGGATGATGCGCGGATCGACGCGGGCGGCCAGGCGCCCCTCGGCGGCATAGGTCTGGGCGATGGCCTGGGCATCCTGGATGGCCTGGCTGGGCTGATAGACGCGGCGCGACTGGCTGCGCACGATCTCGGCCAGACGCTCGTCGTTCAGGCGGCGGTTGCCCTCGAAGGTGATCTGGTTGACGATCGGGTACTCGCTGACGCGCACGACCAGGATGGACCCCTGCGGGATCAGTTCGACCGTCTCGAACAGGCCGGAATTCTGCAGGCGCTGCAAACCGTCGTTGATCTGGCCGGGGCTCAGGTCCTGGCCCTGCGGCAAGGCCAGCGTGGACAGCACGGCGCCCGTCTCGATCTGCTGGTTGCCCTGAACCTGGATGCTGCCGAAGACCACGGCGGCGGCCTGCTGCGGGATCATTCCGATTGGCGCCGCGATCGCCAGGGACGTCACCAGCGCCAATGCGCCCTTGCCCAGTTTCCGTTCCATGATGGCCCCTCTTGTATCCGCCTGCACGCGCCCGGTTCGGGCTGTCGTTTTGCCTATGGTCTGTAGCCCCATCGGGGCGGGGCTGTCAAAACCGCAAGCGCGTCAAGGGCAGAAAAGATCGTTCGTGAGCCCGAAAATCATCAGTGACAGGACCGCCGCCATGCCGATCGCGGTCAGCAGGTTCAGCGCCTTGTCCGACGGCGGGCGTCCGCGGACGGCCTCGTAGGTGTAGAACATCAGGTGGCCGCCATCCAGCACGGGGATCGGCAGCAGGTTTAGGAACCCGATTGCCGCCGACAGGACCGCGATCCACCACAGGAAGTTGGCGCCGCCCGCGCTGGCTGCCTGACCGGTGCTTTCCGCGATGCTGATCGCGCCGCCCAGGTTGCAGGTGCCGATCTGCCCAGAGATCATCGCCCACATCCCCGTCAGCGACGACGTGATGATCCCCCAGGTCTGCCCGACGCCCAGGCCAAGCGCCTCCAGCGGCCCGGCACTGCGAGTCTGGGGCGAGAAGAAGCTTTCGCCGCCCGTCACCCCGATCAGCCAGCGCTGCTCGAACCCGCCGCCATCGGCGGGCAGGTCCGACAGCTTGGGCGACAGGGTCACGTCCAGCTCTCCGGTGCCGGGGCGCCACAGGCGCAGGGCCAGGGGCCGGCCCTCGGCAGCCTCGACCGCCTCGCGCATCTGGGTAAAGCGGGTGACGGGCTGGCCGTCGATGGCCAGCACCACGTCGCCCGCGCGCATGCCGGCATCGGCCGCGGCACTGCGCGGCGCCACGCCGCCGATGCGCGCCGGCATCGGGTCGGGGCCTGTCACGGTCAGCGTCCGGCCGTCGCGTTCGACCTGCCAGTCCTGCTGCCCGGCCACCGGCAGCGTTTCGGTCAGCGCGCCAATGTCGCGCCAGGTGGCGACCGGCTGGCCGCCAAGGGCCAGGATGCGGTCGCCGGGCTGCAGGTCGTTGACGATGGCGGGCGGCGCCTCGCTGACGGCGCCCACGCGCACCTCGTCCACGGGCAGGCCCTGGACGATCGCGAAGCCCGCGAAGACCAGGATCGACAGCACGAAATTGAACACCGGCCCCGCCAGCAGCGTCGCAAACCGCGCCCACAGCGGCGCGCCCTGCAAGGTCTGGCGGCGCAGGACGGGGTCGACAGCGCGCCCCGGCCCGGCACTGGCCGCGTTGTCGTCGCCCAGGAACCGCACATAGCCGCCAAGCGGCAGCGCCGCGACCTGCCACAGCGTCCCGCGACGATCACGGCGAAAGAACAGGCGCGGGCCAAAGCCCACGCTGAACACCTCCGCCCGGATGCCCGACCAGCGGCCGACGATGTAATGGCCGTATTCGTGGACGGTCACGATGACCGCCAGGGCGGTGACGAAGGCCAGCAGCGTGCCGGCGGTCTGGGCAAAGGCGTCGATCACTGGGCGGCCTTTCGTCGGGCCAGGCCATCCCAATGCAGGACGGCGGGCAGGTCTTCGGGGTCGCGGGCAAAGCCGGGCTGGGCGGACAGCGCCTCCAGCGTGGCCTCGACCCGGGGGGCCATGTCGGTAAAGCGAATGCGCCCGGCGATGAAATCGTCCAGCGCCTGTTCCTTGGCGGCGTTGAAGACCGCGCCGGCGGCCCCGCCCGCGGCCATCACCTCGCGCGCCAGGCGCAGGGCGGGCCAGCGCGTCTCGTCGGGGGCGCGGAAGGTCAGGCTGCCAAGCGCGGCCAGATCCAGCGCGGCCACGGGCAGCGGCCGCCGTTCGGGCCAGTGCAGCGCATAGCCGATCGCATGGCGCATGTCGGGGGCGCCCAGATGGGCTATGGTGCCGCCGTCATGATGGGTGACCATCGCGTGAATGATCGATTCCGGGTGGACCAGAACCTTGATGCGGTCGGCGGTCAGGCCGAAGAACTCCTTGGCCTCGATCACCTCCATCGCCTTGTTGAACATCGAGGCGCTGTCGATGGTGATCCGCTGACCCATTGCCCAGTTCGGATGGGTCGATGCCTCGGCCACCGTCGCGGCCGCCAGCCGCTCCAGCGGCCAATCGCGGAACGCGCCGCCCGATGCGGTGATGGTCACATCCTTGACGGATTCCAGCTTATCGGCCCCAATCGCCTGAAACAAAGCGGAATGTTCACTGTCGACGGGCAGGATCGTGGCACCCGACCGCGCGCCGGTATCCCGCAGCAGCGCGCCTGCGCAGACCAGCGATTCCTTGTTGGCCAAGGCCAGCACACCGCCTTGTGACAGCGCCGCAAGACCCGGCGCCAGGCCCGCGGCGCCGACGATGGCCGACAGGATCCAGTCGGCGGGCCGGTGCGCGGCCTCGATCAGCGCGGCCTCGCCGGCGGCGGCCTGGACGTCGGTGCCGGCAAGAGCGGTCCGCAGGTCGTCCAGCAGTTCGGGATGCGCGGTGACGGCGATCTGGGCGCGCAGATCGCGCGCCATCTGCGCCAGCCGTGCGATGTTGCGCCCGCCGGTCAGGGCCACGACCTGATAGGATTGCGGATCGCGGCGGATCAGATCGACGCCGTTCGCGCCGACCGACCCGGTCGCGCCGAAGATGGAAATGCGTCGCATCGGTCAGTTCACCACGGGCAGTTTCGTCAGAAACCCGATCAGCATGGTCGCCAGGACCGCGCCGGTCACTGCGTCAAAACGATCCATGAACCCGCCATGCCCCGGTATCAGGTTCGAGCTGTCCTTGACTCCCGCGCGCCGTTTCAGCCAGCTTTCGGCCAGATCGCCCATCTGCCCGGCAAGGCAGACGATGGGCGACACCCAGATCAGCGTTGCGTCACCCTGCCCCGCCATCCACAGGATCGCGCCGAACAGGCAGGTGCCGATCCAGCCTGCGATGGTGCCCGACCAGGTCTTCTTTGGGCTGAGCGCGGGCCAGAACTTGGGGCCACCCAGGATGCGGCCAAAGAAATACCCCGCCGTGTCCGAGATGATGATGACCCCCATCAGCCACAGGACAAAGTTCAGTCCGTAATTCTCACGAAACCCAACAAGGCCGAAGGCCACGATCAGGATCGCGATGCCGAAGAGGGTATAGGTCGCGCGGTCGCGCCGTGCCGCGCCCGGCAGGCCCAGCAGGATCGGAACGGCCAGCGCCACCCACGCCCAGGGCATCCCGGTCAGCGCAAAGGCCTGCGACACGCCCGCGATCGCGGCCAGCGCGATGGGGCGCGACCGTCCGAACAGCGTCACGTGCCGCGCCGGGTTGCGCCAGCCGGTCATGGCCGCCAGCTCCCAGAAGGTGATCGCGGAGATGACCGCCATGCCCAGGCGCAGCCACGGTCCCTGCGCCACCGCCAGCATCACGCCGATGCCCAGAAGGACCAGGGTAGACGCCACACGACGCGACAGGTCGCCCCATTTGCCGCCCGACTTGCCGGGACCGCCAGCGCCGGGCACGGACCCGGCGGAATGCCGTGCTGAGGTCATGCGCCCCCAAAGCGCCGGTCGCGCAGGCCGAAGCGGTCCAGGATCGTCGCCAGGTGATCGGGGGTGAAGTCGGGCCACAGGGTCGGCGTGAATTCGTATTCCGAATAGGCCGCCTGCCAGGGCAGGAAGTTCGAGGTCCGCGTCTCACCGGAGGTGCGGATCACCAGGTCGGGATCCGGATGCCCGGCGGTGTCCATGCAATCGGCCAGGTCGGCCTCTGTCGGGTTGATCACGTCGCCGCGGGCGATGCGTTCGGCCAGACGCCCGGTGGCACGGACCAGCTCGTCCCGGCCGCCATAGTTGATGGCGACCGTCAGATTCAGCCGCGTGTTGCCCGCCGTCCGCGCCTCGATCGAGGCCATCAGGTCCTGCAGCTTGCGGTCCAGACGGCCGCGTTCGCCGATGAAGCGCATCCGCACGCCCTCGGCCGACATGTCTTCGGCCTCGCGCTGGATATAGCGGCGAAAGATCTTCATCAGACCCAGAACCTCTTCGGTCGAGCGCTTCCAGTTCTCGGTCGAGAAGGCATAGATGGTCAGCCAGTCCACCCCCAAGTCGGGGCAGGCACGGACGATCTGCTTGACCCGCTCGGCCCCGCGACGGTGACCGACCAGACGCGGCCAGCCGCGTTCGGTGGCCCACCGGCCATTGCCATCCATGATGACCGCGACATGGCGGGGACGGGTCGTCCCCCCAGTTTCGGCAGCTCTCGACAAGCCCCACGCCATCGTCGGATCAGACCTGCATGATTTCGGCCTGCTTGGCCGTCAGCGCCTCGTCGACCGATGCGATCATACGGTCGGTCAGGGACTGGATTTCGGTCTCGTACAGCTTCTGGTCGTCCTCGGGCATGCCGTTGGCCTTGCCCTTCTTGACCTGGTCCATGCCGTCGCGGCGGACGTTGCGGATCGAGACGCGGGCGCTCTCTGCGTATTGCGCGGCGACCTTGGTCAGCTCGCGGCGACGCTCCTCGTTCAGTTCCGGGATCGGCAGCATGATGATCGTGCCGTTGGTCTGCGGATTGATCCCCAGGCCGCTTTCGCGCAGGGCCTTCTCAACCTTGTTGACCATGCCCTTGTCCCAGATGTTGATCGTGACCATGCGCGGTTCGGGCACGTTGACGGTGCCCAGCTGGTTGATCGGGGTCATCTGGCCATAGGCCTCGACCTGCACCGGCTCGATCATCGAGGCCGAGGCCCGGCCGGTCCGCAGGCTGGCGAATTCGCCCCGCAGGCTTTCCATCGCGCCCTTCATGCGGCGCTCCAGGTCGTCAATATCGATCTCGATGTCCTCAGCCATTGTCGGACTGCCTCTGCTTTGAATTTTTTTCGCTTGTAACGGGAATGCCGCAGCTTGGCAAAGCCTTTGCCCGCTTTTCGGCCCCGTCAGGGATCGTTCCGCGGGGGTTCGCCCGCGGACAGCCGCGCCTCGATCTGGGCCAGCCGGGCCAGGACCTCGTCGCGATAGGCCTCGGTCGCAGCGGTGCCTTCCTCCTGGTGGGCCTCCTGCATCGAATTCACGATCAGACCCACCACAAGGTTCATCACCGCAAAGGTGGTGACCAGGATAAAAGGCAGGAAAAACAGCCAGGCGTTCGGGTGAACCTCCATCACCGGGCGCACGATGCCCATCGACCAGCTTTCCAGTGTCATGATCTGGAACAGCGAATAGGCCGAATTGCCCATGTCCCCGAACCAGTCCGGAAAGGTCGGCCCGAACAGCTTGGTCGCCATGACCGAGAAAATGTAGAAAATGATACCCATCAGCAGGAAGACCGACGCCATGCCGGGCAGCGCGGACAGGAATCCCTCGACCACGCGGCGCAGGCGGGGCGTGACCGACACGATGCGCAGCAGCCGCAGGATGCGCATGGCGCGCAGGACCGACAGCCCTTCGGTCGCGGGCAGCACGGCGATTCCCACGACGATGAAGTCGAACACGTTCCAGCCGTCACGGAAGAACCGCAGCCCGCGGGCATAGAGCTTCAGCCCGATCTCGATCACGAAGATCGCAAGGCACACCCGGTCCAGCGCGATCAGCAGCGGGCCGGCCGCCGCCATCACCCGCGGCCAGGTTTCCAGCCCCAGGATCAGCGCGTTGAACAGGATCACGGCCGTGATCACGCCTTGGGCCCGGGGCCCGTGGATGAAGCCGTCGACGCGGCCCCGCAGGCTGGTGGTCATATCAGTTGTGGACCCGCGTATAGGTGCCGCGGCCTTCCAGGATCGACCGGAACCCGCCCGGCGCGTCCAGCGAGAAGACGATGATCGGCAGCTTGTTGTCGCGGGCCAGCGCGATGGCCGATGCGTCCATCACGCCCAGATGCTTCTGCAGCACCTCGTCATAGCTGACATTGCCGTACCGCTTCGCGTCGGCATGCTTGACCGGGTCCTTGTCATAGACGCCGTCGACCTTGGTGCCCTTGAAGATCGCCTCGCAGTTCATCTCCGACGCGCGCAGGGTGGCTGCGGTGTCGGTGGTGAAATACGGGTTGCCGGTGCCGGCGGCAAAGATCACGATCCGCTTCTTTTCCAGGTGGCGGATGGCGCGGCGACGGATGTAGGGCTCGCAGACCTCGTCCATGCGGATCGCGCTGATGACGCGGCAATGCAGGCCGCGGCTTTCCAGCGACGACTGCATGGCCAGCGCGTTCATGACCGTCGCCAGCATGCCCATATAGTCGGCGGTGGTCCGCTCCATCCCCTGGGCGCTGCCCTGCAGACCGCGGAAGATGTTGCCGCCGCCGATGACCATGCAGACCTCGACGCCCATCGCCTGGACGGCCTCGACCTCGCTTGCGATGCGGGCGACGGTGGGCGGATGCAGGCCGTATCCCTGATCGCCCATCAGCGCCTCGCCCGAGATTTTCAGCATCACGCGGCCATATTGCTTGGGGACTTCGGTGGTCATAGGGGGCTCCTGTCGCCGGCTGCTTTCATCGCGCCGTTAAATGTCGCAAAAGGGCTGCCGGATCAACTGCCCGGATCGGCCATGCGTGACCCTGACCTGACACAGATCGACGCCGCCCGCCACCTGCTGATCGCCGGACCCACCGCCAGCGGCAAATCTGCGCTGGCACTGGCGGTCGCGCGGGCACAGGGCGGCACGGTGGTCAATGCGGATGCCCTGCAGGTCTGGTCCTGCTGGCAGGTGCTGACCGCCCGCCCGTCCGCCGCCGACCTGGCACAGGCGCCCCACGCCCTCTACGGACATGTCGCGCCGGGCACCGCCTGGTCGGTCGGCGACTGGCTGCGCCAGGTCGCGGCGCTGCGGGGGCGGCTGATCGTGGTGGGCGGCACGGGGCTGTACCTGACCGCGCTGACCCGCGGGCTGGCGCAGATTCCGCCGACGCCCCCCGCCATCCGCGCCACGGCGGACGCGCGCATCGCGGGCGGTGGTCGGGCCGCGATGGTGGCCGAACTGGACCCCCGCACACGCGCGCAGATCGATCTTGCGAACCCGGTCCGCGTCCAGCGCGCTTGGGAGGTTCTGACCGCCACCGGCCGCGGCATCGCCGATTGGCAGGACGACACGCCCCCGCCCCTGCTGGCCCCCGACGACTGTCAGCGCGTGCTGATCACCAGTGACCGCGACTGGCTGGCGGACCGGATCGCCGCGCGCTTTCACGCGATGCTGGACCAGGGCGCCCTGGAGGAGGTACGCGCGATGCTGCCGCTGTGGGACCCGGCCGCGCAATGGGCCAAGGCCATCGGCGCGCCCGATCTGGTCGCCCACCTGCAGGGTCATGCGACCCTGGCCGAGGCCACCGAACGCGCCATCATCGCCTCACGGCAATATGCCAAGGCGCAGCGGGTCTGGTTCCGCGGCCGAATGCGCGACTGGCAGATGTGGCAGGCGGGCAACGCCGGGCTGATCACGGTTTAATTCCCGGAAACCCATACGGCGTTCATTGAGTTTTCCCACAGATCGGCGATAATCCGCCGATAGGATCCGTGATGTGGGAGGGTGTCATGTCGGTATGGGATCGCTCTGACTGGACCAAGGGGTTTCCATTCACGCCGACCCGGCTGGCGCCACTTGGTCGGGGCATCCGCGGGCAAGGCGGCCAGATCGACGTCAACGGCCCTCACCTGCAGACCGAAGGCACCGCCCCCATGCCCATGCCCGTGCAGCGGGCAAGGGCCGCGGACCGCGTGGCCGTTCCGCAGGCGCTGTCCGTCCGCGTTGCGCCCGCCTCGCACCGGTTCGGGCCGCGGCAGGCCAGCCTTCGCCTGCTGCCTGCAGGCGCCTTCACCTGGGGCGGGCGTGCCGTGCCCGTCCAGCCGCGCACGCGCCCCGACCATGTGCTGATCTGGGTGACCGACGGGCGCATGCGCATCGACTTTCCGCGCAGCGGCGGCATTCTCGTCGCAGGCGACGTCCGCTTCGTCCCCGCCGGAACCGCCTTCGCCGCCCGCCCACTGGACGGGGCAGAGGGTCAGGTGCTATTGATCGCGCCCGAACTGACCGCGCAGGTCGATCCGCCCCTGCCCCGTTCGGTGGTCGCGGGATGCCCGGGCACCGGTGCCGCGCTGCTGTCGGCCACCTTGGCCGAACTGATGGCCGAGGCCGCCCGCAGCCCCGATCACCGCACCCTAGGCTGCTATCTGAACATGCTGTCGCTGCGCCTGTCGCGTCTGGACCCGCCGCGGGATCACCGGACCGATCCCGGCGCGGTCCACACGGATCGCCCGCTGGTCGACCGCTTCCTGGCGCTGGCCGCGGTCGAGATGGGGTCGTGCCGGACCCTGGCCGATCTGGCGCAGGACTTGGGCACCACGCTGACCCATCTGGACCACGCCTGCATCGAGGCGCGGGGCCATCGCGCCATCGACCTGCTGCATGAACTTCGGGTGGACCGCGCGGCCGAACTGCTGCGCCATACCGACCGACCCGTTCCGCGCCTGGCTCAGGACCTTGGCTATGCCAGCCACGCCCATTTCACCCGCGCCTTTGCCGCCGCGACCGGCCGCACGCCCGAGGCGTACCGCAGCCAGATGCGAAACGCCCCACCCCACGATTAGGCTGGGCGCCCAGCAGGGGGTCCGGGGGACGGCCAGTCCCCCGGCGTCGCGGGACGCAAGGGGTGATCAGTCCTCGGCGGGGGTCTCGCGGCCCCTGAACCCGGTGGCCACCACGAATTTCTCGGACGAATCGCTGCGGCTGGCGGGGGGCTTCACGTTCGCGACCTTGGTGAAGTTCTTCTTCAGCATGGTCTGCATGTCGGTCTCGGCACCGCCCGCCAGGACCTTGGCGACGAAAGTACCGCCCGGCTCCAGCACGTCGAAGGCCAGCTGCGCCGCAGCCTCGACCAGCGCCACGATCCGGTTGTGGTCGGTGTTCTTGTGCCCCGACGATGCCGCCGCCATGTCGGACATCACCACATCCGCAGGTCCGCCCAGCCAGGCCTTGACCTTGTCGTCGGCCCCGTCCTCCAGAAAGTCCAGCACGTGGATCTCGGCCCCCGCGATCGGATCGACCTCCTGCAGGTCCAGACCCAGCACCCGCCCGACCTTCTTGCCCGATTTCGTGCCCAAGGCGTTCACGCGGGCCACCGCCACCTGGCACCAGCCACCGGGCGCGCAGCCCAGGTCAAGCACCCGCGCGCCGGGCACTAGAAAGCGGTACTTGTCGTCCAGCTCCAAGATCTTGTAGGCCGCGCGCCCGCGGTAGCCCTCGCGCTTGGCGCGGGCCACATAGGGGTCGTTCAGCTGCCGCTCCAGCCACAGGGTGGAGGACAGCTTGCGCCCCTTGGCCGATTTCACCCGCACGCGCAGATCGCGCGCACCGCGGCCGCTGGTCTTGCCGTCCCGGCTGGTCGGTGTCTTCGTCATCTCATGCCACTCCGTTCAAACCTTCCGGCGCCAGCACCCCATCGCGCACCATCTGGGCATAAAGCAACCCCTCGCGCAGGCCGCGATCCGCGACCGACAGCTTGTTCGTGGGCCAGACCCGCATCAGCGTCTGCAGGATCGCGGCGCCCGACATGATCAGCGCATGGCGTTCGCGCCCGATGCGCGGGTCCGTGCGCCGCCCCTCGGGGCCCAGCTGCAGATAGGAATGGATCACCCGGTCGATCTGGTCGCTGGTCATCTCCAGCCCGTCCACCTTGGTTCGGTCATAGCGGCGCAGGCCCAGGAAACTGGCCGCGACCGTGGTGACCGTCCCTGATGTGCCGATGATCTGGAACCCCTCGTCGGGCGATCCGTCCGCATAGGGGGTGAAATTCGCCAGCGCCTCCTCGAAGAACCACGACATCAGCGCGAAGCGACCCTGGTCGTCCTCGACATCCGCGAACTGGTCGCGCAGCGTCGCGACCCCCAACGGCACGCTGATCCAGTCGACCACGCGGGCGCCGCCCGGCTGCGGGTTCCCGAAACCGTCCGACAGGCGCATGATCGCGCGGGGTCGCTCCTTGGGCTCCACATCCTCCAGGTCGATCCAGACCAGTTCGGTCGATCCGCCGCCGATGTCGACGACCATCAGCGTCTCGGTCTTGTGGCTGACCAGCGGCGCGCAGCTTATGACGGCCAGCCGTGCTTCCTCCTCGGCGCCGATGATCTCGATGGGCAGGCCGGTCTCGCGCCGGATCGTGCGCAGGAAATCGCGGCTGTTGCGCGCGCGCCGGCATGCCTCGGTCGCCACAAGGCGCATGTTGCGCACCTTGTGCTGATCAAGCTTGCGCTTGCAGACCTGCAGCGCGTGCACGGTACGCGCCATCGAGCTGCGGGACAGGCGTCCCGAAGCTTCCAGCCCCTGACCAAGCTGAACCGGCTTGGAGAAGCTGTCGACGACCTGGAACTGACTGCCCGTCGGTCGGGCAATCAGCATCCGGCAAGAATTCGTTCCCAAATCCAAGGCAGCATACAGCGCCCCTTCATCAGGTTGTCGGGTGCCCGACGGCTCGACCGTATTTCTCGGGAACGCGTCCGCACCCGCAGGACGCTTGGGCGTCATAACACACGCCCTCCGATGACAAGTTGAACAAAACGTAACCTGCCATCGGCGACCATTCAAGGGGCCGCGACCGCCGCGGCCACTTGACGGGCGCGCGGGGGCGCGGCAACCAGAAGCGATGATCGACATCCGTCCCGTTGCCCATCCGATCGGCAAGATCCTGACCGCGATCGGTGGCATGATGCTGGCGCCGATGGTGGTCGACTGGTGGCATGGCGACCCGCATTGGATGGTGTTCCTGCAATCGGCGGTGATCACCATGGCGGCGGGCGTCTTCGTCGCGGTGGCGACGGCCGGGCGCTATGACCACCTGTCGCTGCATCAGGCGTTCCTGCTGACGTCGGGGATCTGGCTGGTCCTGCCCCTGTTCGGCGCCCTGCCGTTCATGCTGGGCGCGCCGAACGCGACCTTCACCGACGCGATGTTCGAATCGATGTCAGGCTTCACGACCACCGGCACCACGGTCCTGCCGCAGCTGGATTCGCTGGCGCGCGGCATCCACCTGTGGCGCGCGATCCTGCACTGGGCCGGGGGCCTGGGGATCGTCGTCGTGGCGATGGTCTTCCTGCCGGTAATGAAGGTCGGCGGCATGCAGTTCTTCCGGTCGGAAGGCTTTGACACGCTTGGCAAGGTCCTGCCCCGCGCCGGCCAGATCGCGACCGAGATGACGCAGCTGTACCTGATCCTGACCGGGGCCTGCATCATCACGTATCTGATCCTGGGCCTGACCGGGTTCGACGCCGTCGTCCAGGCGTTCAGCACGATCTCGACCGGGGGCTTCTCGAATTACGACGCCAGCTTCGGGGCGTTCCTGGGGCCTGCGGAATGGGCGTCGTCGGTCTTCATGGTGCTGGCGTCGATCCCGTTCATCCGCATGGTCCAGCTGATGCGCGGCCAGGCGAAACCGCTGTGGCGCGACATCCAGGTGCGCGCCTATCTGCGCTGGATCGGCTATGCCTGCGTGATCATCCTGCTGTACCGCGTCCTGTGGCTGGGCCAGACCGGCCACCCCGAGGAGATGCTGCGGGAGACCGTGTTCAACGTCATCTCGACCTTCTCGGGGACCGGCTTCGCCTCCACCGACGTGACGCAGTGGGGCCATCTGCCGCTGATGATCCTGGTGATCTGCGGGCTGATCGGCGGCTGCACCGGATCGACCGGCTGTTCGGTCAAGGTCTTCCGCTATCTGGTCCTGTTCGAGGCCGTGCGCGCCCAGATCCGCCGGATGCATTCGCCCCACCGCGTCTATCCGCTGCGCTATGACGGCCAGCCGCTGGAACAGGACGTGGTCGATTCGGTCATGGCGTTCTTCACGCTGTTCTTCCTAACCTTCGGCCTGCTGATCGTGGGGCTGTCGCTGACCGGCCTGCACCCGCGCACCGCGCTGACCGCCGCCTGGACCGCCATCGCGAATATCGGCCCCGTCTGGGGCCCCGAGGTGACGCGCAACGGCTCGATCGCGGAATTTCCGACCTCGGCCAAGTGGCTGATGACCGTGGGAATGTTCCTGGGCCGGCTGGAGCTGGTGTCGGTCCTGGTCCTGCTGCTGCCGCGGTTCTGGCGCGACTAGGGCAGCGCGGTGGGCGCGGCGCCGGCATTCGCGCCGGGACCGTGGCGCGTCAGGCTGTCGCTCAGTTCCGCCTGCAGGCGGGTCTGGGTTTCCGCGTCCGACGCCGGCCAGATCAGCACGAAGCCTTCGGCCCGGCCATCGCGGACCCAGCCTTCGGCGGCACCGATATGGGCGTCATTCGCGCCATGCAGGGTCACGTGGCCCGGCTTGACCACGCGGTCGGGCCGGGGCACCCAGCCAAGCGCCGTGACCAGACCGGCCAGATCCAGCAGCTCCTGCTGGCCACCCGGCTGGCTGAACAGGATAAGCGCCGCGCCCGATCCGTCCTTCGGACCATAGATCGACAGCGCCCGTTCGGCCCGGTCGAAGGTCAGCGCGCGCAGGGGGGCGGTGACCGTCAGCCCGGTCGCCGCGTCGACCAGCGGTGCCAGCCCCTGCGCGTCGGCCCAAGCCGCACGGCGTTCCGCCAGCAGCCGCAGCGCCGTGCCCGGATCGGTCGAGGCGCGGGTCTGCGTGATCTCGGCCTGGATCGCGGCGCGGGTGCGGGGACCGTCCTTGCCGTCGATCTGGCCGTCGTAATGCCCCGCCCACCGCAACGCGCGCTGGACCTGGTCCAGCGGCGGCAGGGGTTCGGGCGCGCCGGGCGCGGGCAGGTCCGGGGCCTGGCCCGCGTCCAGCGCCTCGCCCAGATCGGCGGCGCGGGCCAGCATGGCGTCGTCCGGGATCATGTCGGCCTTGGCCAGCACCGGCAGCCAGGCGGCGGCCGCATCGTCGGCCACCGGGCCAAGCGCCACCGCGAACCACCCGTCGGGCAGGCGCCACAGCCCGGCCTCGGGGAAATCGGCCCGGATCCGCGCCAGCGCGGCGCGGGCCTCGGGTTCGGCCTGAACCGATTCCAGCCGCAGATAGGCGTCGGGGGGCGGCGGGGCCACCACAGCCGGGGCCGTCGCCGAAGTATCGCCCACCGGCACCAGCGCGGTCCCCGGCGCGGGCGTGCTGACGAACGCGTCCTGGGGCACCTTGCCGGCCTGCTTCAGCCGCTCCAGCAGGGGCCCGGCGCGATCCTCGGGCAGCGGTCCGATGGCGATCCCCGTCCAGCCGCCCGGCAGGGCCAGCGTCACGACCCCGTCGAACCGGTCGGCCCATCCCTGCGCCGCCAGCGCCGCCGCCTGGGGATCGCGTTTGGCCTCCAGACGGATCACCGCGCCCTGGGCCAGCGCCGCACCGGGCAGCGCCCCCGCCAGGACCAATCCCATCACCAAGCGCAAAGGCGTCGTCATCCTGTCCATCCTGTCGCGGGTGTCCCCCCGCCGTCGGGCCTTCATTGACCCTGTTGCATCGCGCGCCTAGAAGACGCCTTGCCCGATCTACGCAAAAGGATGGCCCGATGACCAGCCCCAACCGACCCCGCAGTTTCCAGGAGATCATCTTGGCGCTGCAGACCTATTGGGCAGGCCAGGGCTGCGCCGTCCTGCAGCCCTATGACATGGAGGTGGGCGCCGGGACGTTCCACCCCGGGACCACGCTGCGCTCTCTTGGATCGCGGGCCTGGGCCGCGGCCTATGTCCAGCCGTCGCGCCGCCCCACCGATGGCCGGTACGGAGAGAACCCCAACCGCCTGCAGCACTACTATCAGTTCCAGGTCATCATCAAACCGTCGCCCCCCGACCTGCAGGAGCTGTATCTGGGCAGCCTGCGCGCCATCGGCCTGGACCCGATGGTCCATGACGTCCGCTTCGTCGAGGATGACTGGGAATCGCCTACGCTCGGCGCATGGGGCCTGGGCTGGGAGGTCTGGTGCGACGGCATGGAGGTCAGCCAGTTCACCTATTTCCAGCAGGTCGGCGGTCATGACTGCCGCCCCGTCTCCGGAGAGCTGACCTATGGCCTGGAACGCCTGGCCATGTACGTGCTGGGCGCGGAACACGTGATGGACATGCCCTTCAACGACCCGGACAGCCCGATCGCGCTGACCTATGGCGACATCTTCCGCCAGACCGAACAGGAATACTCGCGCTGGAACTTCGACCAGGCCGACACGGACATGCTGTTCCAGCATTTCAAGGACGCCGAGGCTGAATGCGCCCGCATCCTGGCCGCCGACCGCACCGACGGCGCGGGCCGCACCATCCCGATGGCGCATCCCGCCTATGACCAGGCGATCAAGGCCAGCCACCTGTTCAACCTGCTGGACGCGCGCGGCGTGATCTCGGTCACGGAACGCCAGGCCTATATCGGCCGGGTTCGGGCGCTGGCCAAGGGCTGCGCCGATCTGTTCCTGACCACCGATGCGGCGGGGTCGCCCGCGTGAACTGGGGCAAGGTCGCGGCGCTGGCCCTGCTGGGCAGCACCATCGCCGCGGGCGCGGGCATGTGGTACGCGCAGGAATACCTGTACTATGACCCGATCGACCCGACCGGCCTCGATGCCGCCATTGCGGTGACCACCCCCGCCGGCGAACGACCCCTGACCCTGACCGGGTTCGAGGGGATCGATGCCGACAGCAGCCCGCTGCGCTGGCGGGCCTGCGCCACGGTGGACACGGTTCCCACCGACGCCCTGCCCTTCGACGGCGCCACGCCCCTGAACGCGCCCGGCTGGTTCGCCTGCTTCGACGCGGCGCGGATCGGCGGCGACCTGGAAAGCGGCGCCGCCCGCGCCGTGCTGTCGGTCAGCGAGATCCGCCCCGACGTGGACCGCGTGCTGGCGATCTATCCCGACGGCCGCGTCTACGGCTGGCACCAATACAACGACAAGACCCCGGAACGCGGAGTGATGGACTGATGCCCGACCTGCTGATCGAGCTTTTCTCGGAGGAAATTCCCGCCCGCATGCAGGCCCGCGCGCGTGAGGACCTCAAGCGCCTGGTGACCGATGGCCTGGTTCAGGCCGGCCTGACCTATGCCAGCGCCGGTGCCTTCAGCACGCCGCGCCGCCTGGCTCTGGCGGTCGAGGGCCTGACCGCCGCCAGCCCCACCACGCATGAGGACCGCAAGGGCCCCCGCACCGACGCCCCCGATGCCGCGCTGGAGGGCTTTTTGCGCTCCACCGGGCTGACCCGCGACCAGCTGCAGGCCCGCGACGACAAGAAGGGACAGGTCTGGTACGCCACCGTCACCAAGCCCGGCCGCCCCGCCGCAGACATCGTGGCCGAGGTGCTGGAGGCGACGATCCGCAATTTCCCCTGGCCCAAATCCATGCGGTGGGGGACGGGCGGCCTGCGGTGGGTGCGCCCGCTGCATTCGATCCTGTGCATCCTGTCGGACGAGGCCGGCGCGACCGTCGTGCCGCTGACCGTCGACGGCATCGCGGCGGGCAACACCACCCGCGGCCACCGATTCATGGCGCCAGACGCGTTCACGGTCAGCGGCTTTGACGACTATGCCGCCAAGCTGCGCCGCGCCCGCGTGATGCTGGACACCCAGGAGCGCGCCGCCGAGATCCGGTCGCAGGCCGACAACCTGGCCTTTGCCCGCGGCTGGCAGATCGTCCCCGACGACGCCCTGCTGGCCGAAGTCGCGGGCCTGGTCGAATGGCCCGTGCCCCTGATGGGCGTGATCGAGGACCGCTTCCTGGCCCTGCCCCCCGAGGTGCTGCAGACCTCGATGAAGGAGCATCAGAAGTTCTTCTCGGCCCGCAATCCGTCAACGGGCCGGATCGAAGGGTTCGTGACCGTCGCCAACATCCAGACGCCCGACGACGGCGCGACGATCCTGGCCGGCAACCAGCGCGTCCTGGCCGCGCGCCTGTCGGACGCGGCCTTCTTTTGGGAAAACGACCTGCGCGAGGCGAAATCGGGCATGGTGGCCTGGGCCGCGGGCCTGTCCTCGGTCACCTTCCACAACAAGCTCGGCTCGCAGGCCGACCGGATCGAACGCATCGCGGCCCTGGCCCGCGAAATCGCTCCCTTGGTCGGCGCCGATCCCGATCAGGCCGAACGCGCCGCGCGCCTGGCCAAGCTGGACCTGCGCTCGGCCATGGTCGGAGAGTTCCCCGAACTGCAGGGCACGATGGGCCGCTACTACGCGCTGGAGGCCGGCGAACCCGAGGCCGTCGCCGACGCCGCCCGCGACCACTATTCGCCCCTTGGTCCCTCCGACGCGGTTCCGACCGCGCCCGTCTCGGTCGCCGTGGCGCTAGCCGACAAGATCGACACGCTGGCGGGTTTCTGGTTTATCGCGGAGAAGCCGACTGGTTCAAAGGACCCCTATGCACTCCGGCGAGGAGCATTAGGAGTCATCCGCCTCATCAATGCAGGAAACTGGCAAATCAATCTGGTTCCCCTGTTTGAGTTGGCTCTTGCACCATTCTACCAACGTCAAATTGGGTTGGAGATGGATGCCGGCGCCAAGCACTATGAGGAAGTCCTGAATAGTCTTGGACTGGCTACGTCTACTCAAACCGAACGAGAAAATGCTGTTGCGGCGCTTAGGCTGCTAGCCAAAGAGAAGCTGCCCACCCTCTTGAGGAAAGAAACCACGCGAATACCGCTGGATGATTTCTGGAGCCTGTCGGACGGGACGCGCCTAAAGCACAAGGATTCTTATTCGGTCTTTGATGAGGATAGTGCTGACCTCCTGTCCTTCCTCCACGACCGCCTCAAGGTCTATCTGCGAGATCAGGGCATCCGCCACGACATCATCGACGCGGTGCTGGCGCAGGAGGGCAGCGACGACCTCGTGCAGGTGGTGAACCGCGCCACCGCGCTGAATGCCATGCTGGCGACAGAGGACGGCAAGAACCTGACCCAAGGCCTGAAACGCGCCGGAAACATCCTGGCGCAGGCCGAGGAGAAGGACGGCGTCGAATACAGCTTCGGCGCCGACGTCAAGTTCGCCGAGACGGACCAGGAACGCGCCCTCTTCACTGCGTTGGACACCGCCGAACCGGCGATCCGCCACGCGATGGCCAGGCAGGACTTCCCCGCAGCCATGACCGCCATCGCAGCCCTGCGCACGCCGATCGACGCGTTCTTCGAGGCCGTGCAGGTCAACACCGGCAGCCAGATCGTCCGGCGCAACCGCCTGAACCTGCTGTCCCGCATCCGCGAAGCCGGTCGCCAGATCGCCGACTTCACCCGCATCGAAGGCTAAAGCCCCACCAAACGAAAACGGCCCGGAGATTGCTCTCCGGGCCGTCTTTGTATGTCCGCCCTGCCGCAGGGGAGCCCGACGGGACGGCACGTCCCCTCGGCGGGGGGTGCGGGGGGCTGGCCCCCCGCCCGCCGTCGCGGGACGCAGTCAGACCGCGCGTTCCACCATCATGTGCTTGATCGACGCGATGGCCTTGGCGGGGTTCAACCCCTTGGGGCAGGTGTTGGTGCAGTTCATGATCGTGTGGCAGCGGTACAGCTTGAAGGGATCCTCCAGCTCGTCCAGACGCTCGCCCGTGGCTTCATCGCGCGAGTCGATGATCCAGCGATAGGCGTGCAGCAGCGCGGCCGGCCCCAGGTACCGATCGCCGTTCCACCAATAGGACGGGCAGGCCGTCGAACAGGAGGCGCACAGGATGCACTCGTACAGACCGTCCAGCTTCTTGCGGTCCTCAATCGACTGCTTCCACTCCTTGCCGGGGGTCGGCGTCTTGGTCTGCAGGTAGGGGTTCACGGACGCGTGCTGCGCATAGAAATGCGTCAGGTCCGGCACCAGGTCCTTGACCACCGGCATGTGCGGCAACGGATAGATCGCGACGTCGCCCTTGACCTCGTCGATGCCGAAGATGCAGGCCAGCTTGTTGCCGCCGTCGATCACCATCGCGCAGGACCCGCAGATCCCCTCGCGGCAGGACCGGCGGAAGGACAGGGTCGGGTCGATCTCTGCCTTGATCTTGATCAGGGCGTCCAGCATCATCGGCCCGCACTTGTCCAGATCGACGAAATACGTGTCCAGACGCGGATTCTCGCCAGTCTCGGGGTCCCACCGGTAGATCTTGAACTTCTTGACGTTGGTTGCGCCCTCGGGCTTGGGCCAAGTCTTGCCGACGCGGATCTGACTGTTCTTGGGCAGGGTGAACTGGACCATGGGTAGCTCCTTTCAGAGAGTGCCTTCGGACGGCACATGGGCCGCAAACAGGGGTTGCGACCGGGCCACCAGATCGGCCACCCGGTCGCGGGCATGAGGGTTCAGCGCCAGCCCGTTCAGGCGGCGCAGGAATTCGGTGGCGCCGGGCGTCAGACGCTCCATCGCGCGGGATTCCAGCGGCGGCAATGCGTCCAAACGCGCGTCAGGGACGCCCGCCAGCGACAGCAGCTGACGGCCGGGACGATCGGCGTCCGCCTCGTCCTCAAGCCGCAGCCGGGTAACGGGAACAGTCGACAGCGCGTCGTCCAACCGCCACAGCAGGTCGCCCCATCCGGGCAGTTCGGACGTCTGCGCGCGGAATTCGGGCAGCGTCAAGGCATAGCCGTCGGTGCGCACGGCCTGCGCCCAGACCGATGGAAGCCACGCCGTCATCCGACGGGTATAGATCACGACATGCGGAGCAAAGCCGCGATCGGCCGCGACCTGCACCAGCGTCGCCAGCATCGCGGGCAGTGCCGGGAACAGACGGGTCTCTCCGCCGTTGCCGGGCATCGCACCGGCCAGATTCTCATGGGACAGGATCACCGGGCGGTCGTCGTCCGGCAGACCGTCCAGCACCGTCTCGAATGCCGCGACCAGCGTGGCGCGGTGATCATCGTCGGGTGCAAGGCTGCATGCGATGGCCGCACGTCCAAGCGGACGCATCGGCGTCCCCTCCTCGGGCGTGCGGATCACGACCGCGTCCGCCAGCGCCGGGGCCGAACGGCGCAGGAACCGCTGCAGGCTGGTGGTGCCGGTCTTCTGGACGCCGACATGCAGGAACAGCGGACGGCTCACCGCGTCCCCCGCCAGCCGGGCTGGTCGGCCAGCGCGCGCTCGGGCATCTGGCCCGACCGGCGCTGGACGCAGCGGTTGAAGACGTCGGACGGATCGCGGCCGCGGATGTAGTCGCTGCTGATCTCCAGCTCGACGCTGCCGAAGCCGCGCGTTCCCCCCGACCCCGAGCCGACGCCCATCGCGATGCTGCCGCGGGGGCGTTCGGCCATTTCGGCGTCGCGCAGGCAGCTTCGTTCGGCCTGGTCCACCGGGACCGGACCGCAGGCCGCCACCACAGGCAGCAGACCCACGAAGATTGCCCGCGCGATCATCAGATCACGCCGTGCGCGCCGCGGCGGCGATGCACTGCGTCGTCGCCGGACGCGACACGATCGCGGCCACGCTGTCGGCGGTGCCGGTCACGCCCGAACGCGACATCTGCGCGATGTCGATCAGCTCGGCGGTCGAGGCGTTGTTGACCACGCAGTCGGTATAGGGCGTGACGTTGACGCCCGGCAGGCGGCGCTGCATCTCGCTGTCGACGACGTTGCGGGCGATCTGGCGCGACGCCGCGTCCAGCACGGTCGGCGCGGGCGCGACGCCGGGGGCGGTCGGCACGGCGGGGCCGGTCATGGGGACCGGGGCGACGCAGCCCGCCAGGGTGGCGGCGGCAATGCCGAAAGCGGCGATGAGATTGAAGCGCATCAGTAAACCCTTTTCTTCGGAGCGATCTTTTGCAGGTCGATCCCGCCTTCCTCGGCCGTGGTCAACGGCTCCAGGTGGACGGGGCGGTAGGCCAGTTTAACCTTGTTCCCATCGACCCAGGCAAGCGAATGCTTGCGCCAGTTGGCGTCATCCCGCTCAGGGTAATCCTCGTGCGCATGGGCGCCGCGGCTCTCCTTGCGGGCCTCGGCCGCGACGATCGTTGTCAGGGCGTTGGGCATCAGGTTCGTCAGCTCCAACGTTTCCATCAGGTCCGTGTTCCAGATCAATCCGCGATCGGTAACCTTGATGTCATCCATCTTGCCCGCGATGCCCTCCATCTTGACCACGCCCTCGGCCAGGGTCTTGTCGGTGCGGAAGACGGCAGCATCCAGCTGCATCGTGCGCTGCATCTGGTCGCGCAGCTCCGCGGTGGCCATGGTGCCTTTGGCATGGCGCAGCCCGTCGAAACGGTCCAGCGCGCGGTCGACCTCGGCCTTGTTGGTTGCGGGAACGGCACCGGCACGGTCCACGACCTCGCCGGCGCGGATCGCGGCGGCGCGGCCGAACACCACCAGGTCGATCAGGCTGTTCGACCCAAGACGGTTCGCACCATGCACCGACGCACAGCCAGCCTCGCCCACGGCCATCAGGCCGGGGAAGATCGCATCGGGATTTTCTTCCGTCGGCGCAAGGACTTCGCCCCAATAGTTCGTGGGAATTCCACCCATGTTGTAGTGAACCGTCGGCAGGACCGGGATCGGCGCACGGGTCAGATCGACACCGGCAAAGATCTTGGCGCTTTCACTGATGCCGGGCAGGCGCAGGTCCAGCGTCTCCGGCGGCAGGTGCATCAGGTTCAGGAAGATGTGGTCCTTGTCGGGACCGACGCCGCGACCTTCGCGGATCTCCATCGTCATGCAGCGGCTGACGACGTCGCGGCTGGCCAGGTCCTTGTAAGTGGGCGCATAGCGCTCCATGAACCGCTCGCCTGCCGAGTTCGTCAGGTAACCGCCTTCGCCCCGCGCGCCTTCGGTGATCAGGCAGCCCGAGCCATAGATGCCGGTCGGGTGGAACTGCACGAATTCCATGTCCTGCAGCGGCAGGCCCGCGCGGGCGACCATTCCGCCACCGTCGCCGGTGCAGGTATGGGCGCTGGTCGCGCTGAAATAGGCACGGCCATAGCCGCCGGTCGCCAGCACCACCATCTTGGCGTTGAAGACGTGCATCGTGCCGTCGTCCAGCTTCCAGCAGACGACGCCGGTGCAGCGGCCATCGGTGATGATCAGGTCCAGCGCGAAATATTCGATGAAGAACTCCGCGTTGTTCTTCAGCGACTGGCCGTACAGGGTGTGCAGGATGGCGTGGCCGGTGCGGTCGGCCGCGGCGCAGGTGCGCTGGACCGGGGGGCCTTCGCCGTATTCGGTGGTGTGACCGCCGAAGGGGCGCTGATAAATGCGCCCGTCCTCGGTCCGGCTGAACGGAACGCCGTAATGCTCAAGTTCGTAGACGGCCTTGGGGGCCTCGCGCGCCAGGTATTCCATGGCGTCGGTGTCGCCCAGCCAGTCCGACCCCTTGACGGTGTCGTACATGTGCCACTGCCAGCTGTCGGGGCCCATGTTGGACAGCGACGCGGCGATGCCGCCCTGAGCCGCCACGGTATGCGACCGCGTCGGGAACACCTTGGTCACGCAAGCCGTGCGCAGCCCCTGTTCGGCCATGCCGAGCGTCGCGCGCAGACCCGCGCCGCCGGCCCCGACGACGACCACGTCATAGTCATGAACGATTGTTTCGTAAGCTGCCATGTCGTCCTCAGATCGCGGGAAGGGTGAAGGCCATCTTGGCCAGCGCAAAGATGGCGGCGGCGATCACGCCCCAGCCAAAGATCGCGATGGCGACCATCGTCAGTTGCTGGGCGGTGCCGTGGACATAGTCCGCGATCGCCCCGCCCTGAGAGCCCCTGATGAAATGGATCATGCCCACGATGACGAACAGCGCGGTGATGATGCCGGGAAAGGGTCGGCCGAAATGGGCCACGACCTGATCCTGGGGCAGGCCGATGGCGCCGCCCACGGCGATCAGGAACAAGGGCGTCAGCACGATCAGCGCATAGCTGCTCATCGTGATGTTCCAGTGATGCGCGGTGCCGGCGCGGGCAGAGCCCAGACCCTGGGCGGCCTTGCGGGGGGTGATGTAACGCATGATGCCCTCAGCCGATGAAGAAGATGATCAGGCTCAGCACGGTCAGCGCGACCGAACCGATGATGATGGCCCAGGAGCCGCGCTTGGCCTCGTCGATCTCAAGGCCCAGGCCGTTGTCGTAGAACAGGTGACGCACGCCCGACAGGGCATGGAACCACAGCGCCCAGGTCGAGCCGGTCATGATCAGGAAGCCCAGCCAGGACCGCAGGACCCAATCGGCCGTGGCGAAGGCGCCGGGGCTGCTAACCGCGGCGACCAGCCACCAGACCAGCAGCAGGATGCCCGCCGACAGCGCGTGCCCGGTGATGCGCGTCAGGATCGAGGTGACCGCGGGGATCGGCAGGCGATAGACCTGAAGATGGGGGGAAAGGGGCCGGTTGCCCCGGTTCACGTCGGCCATCGGCGGCCCTCCTTTGTCGGTTCAGCTTGTCCCGTCGCAGGGGCCCGGAAGGGACCGGGCTGGCCGCGCGGGCTGGCGATTGGTGCCGTTCTTGACGCTACAGATGCCATCTGTCATCCGCAGATACCACCCCGCGCGCGCAAATGACGCGGAAATGGGGCTTTGTGATCACAGGCGCGGCGGCTGTGATCACAGGTTTCCCGCCGTTAGCGGCGGACATCGAAACGTCGCGACTCGACGCGCCGTCACACCGGCATCAGCGCCCAATAGTCCAGATCCAGCAGCACGTCCGGCAGATACTTGCCCTGATCGTCGCGCAGCGTGCCGGCCAGCGCGCCGTTCCGCGTCGCGACCAGCCGCAGGCGGATCGCGCCGACGCCCGGCGCATCCGTCGGCGCACGGTCCAGGACCTGGGACCAGGCGCGCACCGTATCGCCGGCGAAGCACGGATTGGCATGCGCGCCGGCGTTCAGCGCCACGATCATCTGCGCGTTGGCCAACCCGTTGAAGGACAGCGCGCGCGCCAGGCTGATGACATGGCCGCCATAGATCAGCCGCCGCCCGTCGGGACGATGCGTGGCGTCGAAATGCACCTTGGCCGTGTTCTGCCACAGGCGGGTGGCCAGCATGTGCTCGGCCTCCTCGATGGTGACGGTGTCGACATGGTCGATGACCTCGCCCACGGCATAATCGCCCCACCGGTGCCGTTCCCCTGCCAGATCAAAGTCGTATTCGGCAAAGCTCAACCCTTCCGGCACGATCAGGTCGGCTGGATCGACGCTGTCGGCCAGATCGGGAACCACCGCCTCGGGCGCGGGGGACTGGGGGTCGCGCTTGCGGACCATGACCCACCGGACATAGTCCAGCACGACCTCCTCGACCTGGTTCAGGCCCTGGGTCCGCACCCAGACCACGCCCGACTGGCCGTTGGAGTTCTGCCGCAGGCCGATCACCTGGCTTTCGGCGCGCAGCGTGTCGCCGGGCCAGACCGGCCGCAGCCAGCGCCCTTGGGCGTATCCCAGATTGGCCACCGCGTTCAGGCTGACATCGGGCACCGTCTTGCCGAAGACCGTGTGAAAGGCCAGCAGATCGTCCAGCGGGCTGCCGTCCAAACCACAGGTGATCGCGAATTCGTCCGACGAATACAGCGCGTGCCGCGCCGGATACAGCGCGTGGTACAGCGCCCGTTCGCCTTCCGCCACGGTGCGGGGCACGGCGTGGCGGATGGTCTGGCCGACGGTGTAATCCTCGAAGAACCGGCCGGGATTGGTCTTGGTCATTGCTGTCCCAGCTTCATGTCGGGGTGGTATTCGGCCTCGATCTCCTTGGTGACGGCCTGCCCCATGCGCATCACGCCCTTGATCGGGTCATGGGCCATGGACGGGCTGCCGTGCAACGACCAGCCCTTGGACAGGGCCTCGCTGACGCGGTGGCAGAACTTGGACGTGTCGTCGTCGGTGATGCAGCGATAGATCAGGGGCATGTCAGGCTCCTCCGAAGGGCCAGGGGCCGATCCAGCCGTGGATCAGGCCGATCACGATCATGACGATGACGGCGCCGACGGCGGCCATCGCCTCCTTGCGGGCGGGGAAGGGTCCGGTCGGGCGGACCCAGGGGCTGGCGCGGTTGATCGCCACCATCTCGACGAAGGACCAGGCCAAGAGGCCGCCGAACAGGATGAAGGACGGCGTGTCGCCGTTCACCAGCAGATGCGCCGCCGCCCACAGGGCAAAGCCCCACAGCATCGGGTGGCGCGTCATCGCGGTCACGCGGGTCTTCATGCCGCTGGCCGCGAACAGATAGAGGGCCACCAGGACCAGCAGGTTGTTGATTCCCACCAGTGCCGGGTTCGGCCCCCAGAAGAACGCGCCCTCGGCCCCGCGATAGCCGATGACCATCAGGATGATCGACAGGACCAACAGGCCCGTGACCATGCCCTTGCCCCGCTCGCCCATCGAGGCGCGGCTGGCGGGGGCCACCCGCTTGTAAAGATGCGCCGCCCACCACAGGGCCACGCCTAGGATCAGGATCAGCATCTGGCTTTCCTCTTGCTGGAGCTTGTGGCGCGCAGACTGCCCTTATTGCGCCATGGCCGCAATCGCCTGCGCACGGTCCAGCGTCTGGCGCGCGGTGGCGACGTGCAGGTTCTCGACGATGCGGCCATCGACGACGGCCACACCCTGCCCCTGCGCGGTGGCTGCATCAAAGGCCTCGATCTGGCGGCGGGCCAGGGCGACCTCCGCCTCGGTGGGCGCGAAGGCTGCGTTGGCGATCTCCAGCTGGGCGGGGTGGATCAGGGTCTTGCCGTCGAACCCCATGTCGCGGCCCTGTTCGCATTCCGCGCGCAGGCCGTCATCGTCCTTGAAGGCGTTGAAGACGCCGTCGACGATCACCACCCCATGCGCCTTGGCCGCCAGCAGGCACAGCCCCAGCCCGGCCATCATCGGCAGGCGGTCGGCGCGAAAGCGGCTGCCCAGATCCTTGGCCAGGTCGTTCGTGCCCATCACCATCCCCGCCAGCCGCGGATGCGCCGCGATGGCGGCGGCGTTCAGCATGCCCAGGGGCGTCTCCATCATCGCCCAGAGCGGCGTGTCGGGGATCAGCGCGGCCACGCGGTCCAGATCGTCCGGGCCGTCCACCTTGGGGACCAGCACCGCATCGATGTCCAGCCCGGCGCAGGTGCTGGCATCGTCCACGCCCCATGTCGTGGACAGCGCATTGATGCGCGCGATCCGCGCGCGGGGGCCGTAATCCTGGGTCAGGGCCTGGGCCAGCGCATCGCGCGCGGTGGCCTTGGCATCAGGGGCCACGGCATCCTCGAGGTCAAAGATGATCGCGTCGGCGGCAAGGCCGCGGGCCTTTTCCATCGCACGGGCATTGGCAGCGGGGATGTACAGAACCGAGCGGTAGGGACGAGCCATGAGAAACCTCCGGGCAACAATGTTGCGCCTTGGTGCCGCGTTGCGCCATATATGGCAAGCGAAAAATGCCGCACTGCGGCGATCAGCCCGCCAGCCCCTGCCAGATAAGCCGCAGCGACACCGCCAGCAGGCCCCAGGTGATCAGCCGATAGAACAGCGCGGGTGGAATGATCCGCACCAGCCGCAGCCCCACCCAGACCGCCGCCAGCGACACCGGCATCAGCACCGCCGCCGTGGCCAGGTTCGCCGGCGACAGTTGGCCCAAGGCGGCATAGGGGATCAGCTTGACCCAGTTGCCGATGGCAAAGAACCAGGTCGTCGTGCCCGCATAGATCAGCGGCGACAGACGCAAAGGCTGGGCATAGACCTGCCACAGCGGCGCGCCCGCATGGCTGACGAAGCTGGTGTAACCCGCAAGCCCGCCCCAGATGGTGGCCGCCCTGCCCCGCGCGGGCCGGGGCACGGCGTCCAGTGCCGGCCGGATCAGCGCGTTCAGCGCGAATCCCAACCCGATGACCCCCACGATCAACGTGACGCCCCGCACCGGCACGACGCTGGCCGTCGCCCAGCCCACCGCGATTCCCGCCATCGCCCCGGGCAGCGCCAGCATCAGCACGCGCCGGTCCAGGTTGCGGCGGAACGCGATCAGCCCGCCCACGTCGGACACCACGTAGATCGGCAGCAGCAGCCCCGCCGCCTGCACCGGCGACATCACCAGCGACATCAGGGGCACGCTGATGATGCCCACCATCGCCAGCCCGCCCTTGGACAGGCCCACGGCGATCGCCGCGATCACGGCCAGCGCCCAGCCCGCGCCCGACAATTCCAGCATGGGCCTCTCCCTGCACGACGTGCAATCTGTGGCCCGTGGCGGGGATGAAGACAAGTGTTAGCACAACCATGCCACCCGGCCGTGGGACCGTCTTGCGATTCCTTGCGCGACCGCTTACCCCTGCCGCAACTTTTCACCACCCAATCGGAGGTTATCCATGGCCCGACCCAAAATCGCACTGATCGGTGCGGGGCAGATCGGCGGCACGCTGGCGCATCTGGCCGCGATGAAGGAACTGGGCGACGTCGTCCTGTTCGACATCTCGGAAGGCACGCCGCAGGGCAAGGCGCTGGACATCGCGCAATCGGGCCCGTCCGAAGGATTCGACGCCCGCATGAAGGGCGCCAACGATTATGCCGACATCGCCGGCGCCGACGTCTGCATCGTGACCGCGGGCGTTCCGCGCAAGCCGGGCATGAGCCGCGACGACCTCTTGGGCATCAACCTCAAGGTCATGAAATCCGTGGGCGAGGGCATCGCCAAGCACGCCCCCGACGCCTTTGTGATCTGCATCACCAACCCGCTTGACGCGATGGTCTGGGCGCTGCGCGAGTTCAGCGGCCTGCCCCACAACAAGGTCTGCGGCATGGCCGGCGTGTTGGATTCGGCGCGCTTCCGGCACTTCCTGTCGCTGGAGTTCAACGTGTCGATGCGTGACGTGACGGCCTTCGTGCTGGGCGGCCATGGCGACACGATGGTGCCGCTGACCCGCTATTCAACCGTGGCCGGCATCCCGCTGCCGGACCTGGTCAAGATGGGCTGGACCACGCAGGAGAAACTGGACGGCATCGTTCAGCGTACCCGCGACGGCGGCGCCGAGATCGTGGGCCTGCTGAAGACCGGCAGCGCGTTCTATGCCCCCGCGACCAGCGCCATCGAGATGGCCGAGGCCTATCTGAAAGACCAGAAGCGCGTCTTGCCCTGCGCGGCGCATGTGGACGGTGCCTATGGCCTGAAGGGCATGTATGTCGGCGTGCCGACCGTGATCGGCGCCGGCGGCGTGGAAAAGATCATCGACATCAAGCTGGACCGCGACGAACAGGCGATGATGGACAAGTCGATCGAGGCCGTGAAGGGTCTGGTCGAAGCCTGCAAGGGCATCGATTCCTCGCTGGCCTGATCTTCGCTTGCGAAATCCCGGAACGGCGCGCCATGATCGGCGCGCCGTTTCCCGTTTCAGGTGTGCCATGCGCTGCCTTCTTGCTGTCCTGTCGCTGCTTGCCGCGCCCGCCCTGGCGCAGGAGACGTCGGCGCTGATCGCGGACCGGGGCCTGATGGGGGCACGAACGCAGCTGCTGGCGCAGGCGCCCTCGGCCGACCGCGACCTGGCCATCGCCGCGACACGGTTCCTGGGCGGGGTCGAGGCCGCGTTCCAGGCCCGCCACCGGATCGGCGCGACGGACCCGCTGGTGCCCCTGCCGCTGCTAGGGGCGACGCTGCCGCCGAACCCCGATCCGCAACCGATGACGGCCGATTTCGTCACCGCGATGATGCGCGACCTATCGCAGGCCATGCAGGACACCCGCGACGCCCTGCCCGACGGCCCCGCGACGCTGACCCTGGACGTGCGCGACCTGTGGCTGGACGTCGACGGCGACGGCACGCGCGGTCCGGCCGAGGATCTGGCGGCGCTGTCGGGCCTGCCTTTGCCCGAAGGCCTAGCTGTGGTGCGGTTCGACACCGCCGACATCCATTGGCTGCGTGCCTATACGCATCTGATCGACGGGGTGGCGACGCTGATCCTGGCCTTCGATCCCGAACCCGCGCTGGCGCAGCGGATCGCGCTGGATGCGGCGCTGGCCGAACAGTTTGCCCAACCGCCCGGCCAGATGGCCCGCGCGCCCAATTTCGACATACAGGCCCGCGCCTTCGGCCCGATCGTGGACCGGGTGGCGGTGGTGATCCAGACGCTGCGCCGCCAGCCCGACCCTGCGCTGACCCGCGCCGCGGGGGATCATCTGCGGGCGATGGTCGCCGCCAACCGCGTCTTCTGGACCGAGGTCGCGCAGGAGACCGACGACGACCGCGAATGGATTCCCAACGATGCCCAGCAGGCGGCGCTTGGCTTTGCCCTGCCGCCGGAGACGGGGTCGATGTGGCTGGCGATCCTGGACGAGGTCGACCAGGCACTGGCCGGCCGGATGCTGATCCCCTTCTGGCGCTTTGCCCCCGGACATGGGGTCGACCTGGCGATGTGGCTGGACGATCCGCGCCCGGTCGATGTGGCGGACTGGGTCCAGGGCACCGCCGCCCTGCCCTATGCCCGCCCCGGCCTGACCGTCGGGCGCGACAACTGGGACCGGTTCCTGAACGGCTTTCAGGGCCAGGCGGGGCTTTACATGCTGCTCCTGAACTGACCGCGGCGCGCGAATCAACCTGCTTGCGCTATCGGCGCGGATGTTTGTGATCACGGCAAATCTGGCTGTGATCACATTCGGCGGCTTCCCGCCGGTTTTCGGCAATTTACGGGGAATTCGTTTCTGTGTGCCCTTCATGCGTGGCACAAGGCCCCAAATCTGTCGAACCGAATGAGGGGGTCGAGATGAACATCCACGAATACCAGGCCAAGGCGCTGCTGCGTCAATACGGCGCGCCCGTCAGCGAAGGCCGCATCGTGATGAAGGCCGACGAGGCCAAGACCTGCGCCAGCGAGATGGACGGTCCGCTGTGGGTCGTCAAGGCGCAGATCCACGCCGGTGGCCGTGGCAAGGGCCATTTCACCGAGGCTGCGGCCGGTGAGAAGGGCGGCGTCCGCCTGGCCAAGTCGGTCGAGGAAGCCGAGGAGCTGACCCGCCAGATGCTGGGCCGCACCCTGGTCACGCACCAGACCGGACCGGCCGGCAAGCAGGTCAACCGCATCTATATCGAGGACGGCAGCGACATCGCGCGCGAGCTGTACCTGGCGCTGCTGGTGGACCGCCAGACCTCGCGCGTCAGCTTCGTCGCCTCGACCGAGGGCGGCATGGACATCGAGGAAGTGGCCGAGCACACCCCCGAGAAGATCGTCAGCTTCAGCGTCGATCCGGCGTCGGGCCTGTCGGATTTCCACGGCCGCCGCGTGGCCTTTGCCCTGGGTCTGGAAGGCCAGCAGGTCAAGCAGTGCGTGGCCCTGGTCAAGAACCTGTATCGCATGTTCATCGAGAAGGACATGGAGATGCTGGAGATCAACCCGCTGATCGTCACGCCCGAAGGCCAGATCAAGTGCCTGGACGCCAAGATGGGCTTTGACAACAACGCGCTCTATCGCCAGCCCGACATCATGGCGCTGCGCGACGAGACCGAGGAGGACAGCAAGGAGCTGGCCGCCTCCAAGTTCGACCTGAACTACATCGCGCTGGACGGCGAGATCGGCTGCATGGTGAACGGCGCAGGCCTGGCGATGGCCACGATGGACATCATCAAGCTGTTCGGCGCCGAGCCCGCCAACTTCCTGGACGTCGGCGGCGGCGCCACGACCGAGAAGGTCACCGAGGCGTTCAAGATCATCACCAGCGACCCGAACGTCAAAGGCATCCTGGTCAACATCTTCGGCGGCATCATGCGCTGCGACATCATCGCGGAGGGCATCATCGCCGCCGTGAAGGAAGTCGGTCTGCAGGTCCCGCTGGTCGTCCGCCTGGAAGGCACGAACGTAGAGCTGGGCAAGGAGATCATTGCCAACAGCGGCCTGAACGTGATCGCCGCCGACGACCTCAAGGACGGCGCCGAGAAGATCGTGAAAGCGGTCAAGGGCTGATCCATCCGGGCGCGCGGGTCACGCGCGTCCTCCTCTGGAACATCGCGGTGCGTCTGGCGCCGCTTACGCAAGGAGGCCATGATGGCCGTTCTCGTCGACAAGAATACCAAAGTCATCTGCCAGGGGATCACCGGATCCCAGGGCACCTTCCACACCGAACAGGCGATCGCCTATGGCACGCAGATGGTCGGTGGCGTGACGCCGGGCAAGGGCGGCACGGATCACCTGGGCATGCCCGTCTTCAACTCGGTCCACGAGGCCGTGGCCAAGACCGGTGCCAATGCGTCCGTGATTTATGTCCCGCCCCCGTTCGCGGCGGATTCGATCCTGGAAGCCATCGACGCGCAGATCCCGCTGATCGTCTGCATCACCGAAGGCATCCCGGTGCTGGACATGATGCGCGTCAAGCGCGCGCTGGCCGGGTCGCAGTCGCGCCTGATCGGGCCGAACTGCCCCGGCATCATGACCCCCGACGAATGCAAGATCGGCATCATGCCGGGCAGCATCTTCCGCCGCGGGTCGGTGGGCGTCGTGTCGCGTTCGGGTACGCTGACCTATGAGGCGGTCAAGCAGACCTCGGACGTGGGCCTGGGCCAGTCCTCGGCGGTCGGCATCGGCGGCGACCCGATCAAGGGCATGGAGCATATCGACGTGCTGCAGATGTTCCTGGACGATCCCGAGACCGAGTCGATCATCATGATCGGCGAGATCGGCGGATCGGCCGAGGAAGAGGCCGCCGAGTTCCTGGCCGAGCAGAAGCGCAAGGGCAAGTGGAAGCCCACCGCGGGCTTCATCGCGGGCCGCACCGCGCCTCCGGGCCGTCGCATGGGCCATGCCGGCGCGATCGTGTCGGGCGGCAAGGGCGACGCGGAATCCAAGATCGAGGCCATGAAGAAGGCCGGCATCATCGTCGCCGACAGCCCCGCGGGCTTGGGCGAGGCCGTGCTGAAGGCGATCAAGGGTTGATGATTTGACAGTCCGCCCCCCGGTACCCACCTGTTGGGGGGCGGATTGACGCAAAGGGAAAGACCGTGGACCAGCAGGCAGGCCAACGCGACATGACAGCATCCGCACCCCGCGCGGGCCGGTGGCTGTCGCTTGTGGCGCTGCTGGGCCTTGCGGGCTGCGGGGACAGGATGACCAACGACATCCTGCCCGGCGGCATCCCGGCGCGCACCAACCTGCACCAGGCCAGCGGCCTGCCGCCGGAATCGGTGCGCACCGTCTCTCGTCGGGATTTCGGGTGGCGGGTGATCTATCGCCCCGCCTATGCCCCGCCGAATGCCGAAAGCCGCACCGCCGTCGCGCTGTGCGGCCTTGAACGTCGGGCCCCGCTGCGGATCCAGCAGCAGCCCCGGCTTGACCCGACCGCCGATCCCGGCGCCCGCATCTTCGACATCTACTGCGCCTGATCCAACCCATATTTGCCCTGAACGGGGACCAGCCATGACCGACCAGCCAAAGAACACCGATTTCCACGATTCCTCGTTCCTGCAGGGCCATAACGCGGCCTATGTGGAACAGTTGTACGGCCAGTGGGCCAAGGACGCAGGCGCGGTGGACGAAGCCTGGGACAGCTTCTTCCGCTCGCTTGGCGACGATCAGGACGTGGCCGTCCGCGAATCCGAGGGTGCAAGCTGGAAGCGCGCCGACTGGCCGCCGGTCCCCCAGGATGACACCACCAGCGCCCTGACCGGCGAATGGCCCTCCGCGTCCAGGGGCGACGCCGACGCCGCGATCAAGAAGATCGCCGCCAAGGCCGAGGAAAAGGGCCTGAAGCTGTCGACCGACCAGATGCGTCAGGCCGTGCTGGACAGCATCCGCGCGCTGATGTTGATCCGCGCCTTCCGCATCCGCGGACACCTGCACGCGCAGCTGGACCCCCTGGGCCTGCGCGAAGTGCCCGATCATGGCGAGCTGAAGCCCTCGACCTACGGCTTCGGTCCCGGCGACATGGACCGTCCGATCTTCATCGACAACGTCCTGGGCCTGGAGATCGCGTCGATCCGCCAGATCACCGACCTGATGACCCGTACCTATTGCGGCACGTTCGCGCTGCAGTACATGCACATCTCGAACCCCGAGGAAGCCGCCTGGCTGAAGGAGCGGATCGAGGGTTACGGCAAGGAGATCGCCTTCACCCGCGAAGGCCGTCGCGCCATCCTGAACAAGCTGGTCGAAGCCGAGGGCTTTGAGAAGTTCCTGCACGTCAAGTACATGGGCACCAAGCGCTTCGGCCTGGACGGCGGCGAGGCGCTGATCCCCGCGATGGAGCAGATCATCAAGCGCGGCGGCGCGCTTGGCGTGAAGGAGATCGTGTTCGGCATGCCGCACCGCGGCCGCCTGTCGGTCCTGGCCAACGTGCTGTCGAAACCCTATCGCGCGATCTTCCACGAGTTCCAGGGCGGCAGCTTCAAGCCCGAGGACGTGGACGGTTCGGGCGACGTGAAATACCACCTGGGCGCCAGCGCCGACCGTGAATTCGACGGCAACAATGTCCACCTGTCGCTGACCGCCAACCCCAGCCACCTGGAGGCCGTGAACCCGGTCGTGCTGGGCAAGGCGCGCGCCAAGGGCGACCAGCTGGGCGACCTGACGGACCGCAGCTCGGTCCTGCCGATCCTGCTGCACGGCGACGCGGCCTTTGCGGGCCAGGGCGTCGTGGCCGAATGCCTGCAGCTGTCGGGCATCCGCGGTCACCGCACGGGCGGCTGCATCCACATCGTGGTGAACAACCAGATCGGCTTTACCACCGCGCCGGCGTTCAGCCGCACCTCGCCCTATCCGACCGACATCGCGCTGATGGTCGAGGCGCCCATCTTCCACGTGAATGGCGACGACCCCGAGGCCGTGGTCCATGCCGCCCGCGTGGCCATCGAGTTCCGCCAGAAGTTCCGCAAGGACGTGGTTCTGGACATCATCTGCTATCGCCGCTTCGGTCACAACGAAGGCGACGAGCCGATGTTCACGAACCCGGCGATGTACACCAAGATCAAGGCGCAGAAGACCACGCTGCAGCTGTACACCGAACGCCTGGTCGCCGACGGGCTGATCCCCGAGGGCGAGATCGAGGACATGAAGGCCGCCTTCCAGGCGCACCTGAACGAAGAGTTCGAGATCGGCAAGAACTACAAGCCGAACAAGGCCGACTGGCTGGACGGCAAGTGGTCGGGCCTGAACCGCGAGGGCACGGACTATATCGCCGGCGAGACCGGCATCACCCCCGAGGTGATGACCCAGGTCGGCCGTGCGCTGACCAACGCGCCGGATGGGCTGACCCTGCACAAGACCGTGGGCCGCCTGCTGGAAGCCAAGAAGCAGATGTTCGAGACGGGCGAAGGCTTTGACTGGGCCACGGCCGAAGCGCTGGCCTTCGGTTCGTTGGTGACCGAGGGGCATGGCGTGCGCCTGTCCGGTCAGGACAGCACCCGCGGCACGTTCAGCCAGCGGCATTCGGCCTTCATCGACCAGAAGTCCGAGGACCGTTACTATCCGCTGAACAACATCGCCGAGGGTCAGGCCCGCTATGAGGTCATCGACAGCATGCTGTCGGAATACGCGGTGCTGGGTTTCGAATACGGCTATTCGCTGGCCGAGCCCAACACGCTGACCCTGTGGGAGGCGCAGTTCGGCGATTTTGCCAACGGTGCGCAGATCATGTTCGACCAGTTCATCTCCTCGGGCGAGAAGAAATGGCTGCGCATGTCCGGCCTGGTGATGCTGCTGCCGCACGGCTTCGAGGGCCAGGGCCCCGAGCACAGCTCGGCCCGTCTGGAGCGGTTCCTGCAGCAATGCGCCGAGGACAACTGGATCGTCGCGAACTGCACCACGCCCGCGAACTACTTCCACATCCTGCGCCGGCAGATCCACCGCGGCTTCCGCAAGCCGCTGGTGCTGATGACGCCGAAATCGCTGCTGCGCCACCCGCTGGCCATCAGCCGCGCCGAGGAGTTCCAGTCGGGTTCGACCTTCCACCGCGTGCTGTGGGACGACGCGCAGCGCGGCCGTTCGGACACCAAGCTGGTGGCCGACGACCAGATCAAGCGCGTCGTGGTGTGTTCGGGCAAGGTCTACTACGACCTGCTGAAGGCCCGCGACGAGGCCGGGATCACCGACACCTATCTGCTGCGTCTGGAACAGTTCTATCCGTTCCCGGCACAGTCGATGGTTAAGGAACTGGGTCGCTTCAAGCAGGCCGAGGTCGTCTGGTGCCAGGAAGAGCCCAAGAACCAGGGCGGCTGGAGCTTTGTCGAGCCCTATCTGGAATGGGTGCTGGAGCGGCTTGGCGCCAAGCACACCCGCGCGCGCTATGCGGGCCGGAACGCCGCGGCCTCGGTCGCCACGGGCCTGGCATCGCGCCACAAGGCCGAACAAGAGGCGCTGGTCGCCAACGCCCTGAACCTTGAAGGATGATCCGATGACCACCGAAGTCCGCGTGCCCGCCTTGGGCGAATCCGTCACCGAGGCCACCATCGCCACCTGGTTCAAGAAGCCCGGAGACCGCGTCGAGGTTGACGAGATGCTGTGCGAGCTGGAGACCGACAAGGTCACCGTCGAGGTGCCCAGCCCCGCCGCCGGCACCCTGGCCGAGATCGTCGCCGCCGAGGGCGAGACGGTCGGGCCCGACGCGCTGCTGGCCCAGATCAGCGAGGGTGGCGAAGCCGCCGCCCCCGCCCCGAAACCTGCCAAGGCCGAAGCACCGGCCGAAAAGACCGAGGAACAGAAGACAATGAGCGGCAATTCCGTGGACGTGATGGTCCCGTCCCTGGGCGAAAGCGTGACCGAGGCGACCGTCGCCACCTGGTTCAAGAAGCCGGGCGACCGCGTCGAGGCCGACGAGATGCTGTGCGAGCTGGAAACCGACAAGGTCTCGGTCGAGGTCCCGGCCCCCGCCGCGGGCGTCCTAGCCGAGATCCTGGCCGAGGAAGGCGCGACCGTCGACGCCAAGGCGCGCCTGGCGATCATCACCGAGGGTGCCGCCGGCACCGCCGCGCCCAAGGCGTCGGATGCGCAGGAGACCGTCCTGCCGAATGCCGGTCCCGAGGAGACCAAGCCGCGCGACGTCGAGGATGCACCCTCGGCCAAGAAGGCCATGGCCGAAAAGGGCGTCACCCGCGACCAGGTCCAGGGTTCGGGCCGCGACGGCCGCGTGATGAAGGAGGACGTGGCCAAAGCCAAGGCAGCCCCCGCGCCCGCCGCGAAGGCCCCCGCCGCCCCCCGCCCGGCCGAGGATGCCGCGCGTGAGGAGCGGGTCAAGATGACCCGCCTGCGCCAGACCATCGCCCGCCGCCTGAAGGACGCGCAGAACACCGCCGCGATGCTGACGACCTACAACGAGGTCGACATGTCCGCGATCATGGGCCTGCGCAACGAGTACAAGGACGCCTTCGAGAAGAAGCACAAGGTCAAGCTGGGCTTCATGTCCTTCTTCGTGAAGGCCTGCTGCCACGCGCTGAAGGAAGTCCCCGAGGTCAATGCCGAGATCGACGGCACCGACGTGGTCTACAAGAACTACGTCAACATGGGCGTCGCGGTGGGCACACCGTCGGGTCTGGTCGTGCCGGTCGTACGCGACGCCGACCAGAAGGGCTTTGCCGCGATCGAGAAGGAGATCGGCGAGCTGGGCCTGAAGGGCCGCGACGGCAAGCTGTCCATGGCCGAGATGCAGGGCGGCACCTTCACCATCTCGAACGGCGGCGTCTACGGCTCGCTGATGTCGTCGCCGATCCTGAACCCCCCGCAGTCGGGCATCCTGGGCATGCACAAGATCCAGGAGCGTCCCGTGGTCGTCGGCGGTCAGATCGTCATCCGCCCGATGATGTACCTGGCACTGTCCTATGACCACCGGATCGTCGACGGCAAGGGCGCCGTGACCTTCCTGGTCCGCGTCAAGGAAGCGCTGGAGGATCCGCGCCGCCTGCTGATGGATCTCTGATCCCGCCGGGGGCCCTTCGGGGCCCCTCTCGTACCACGGGCTTGCGCTGCCGCCGGCGCAGGACCAAAGCTGGGCCGTCACGAACCGGAGCCTGACCCATGCAACTGATCGTCCGCTACACCCATGCCGACCCTGCCACGTTCCGCACGGCCTTCGACGCCGATGCCGAGGATCGGGGCCGCAACGGCCTGACGCTGCTGCAACTGTGGCGCGAGGATGACGGTCATTCCTGGGCGCTGTTCCAGGTCGGAAACCCAAAGGCCGCCCGCGATTACTTGGACGGCGCGGCGGCGGTCTTCGCGACCCAGGCCGGCGTCACCGCCACCGACGCACATTTCGTGGAAACCGTCTGATGCCCCCCGAGGTCGCCGCCCTAGCCGTCGCCGGCCTGATCCAGACCGCGCAGTTCGCGACCTATTCCGTGATGGCGCAGCGCCAGGTCGGCCGCCGTGCTGCCATGAGCCCGCGCGACGGCGGCAAGGTCGAGCTGACCGGGACGGCCGGCCGCCTGCAGCGAGCCTTCAACAACCATTTCGAAGGCCTGATCATGTTCACCCTGGCGGTGGTCGTGGTCACGCTTGGAGACGCATCCGGCACGCTGACCGCGATCTGCGCCTGGACCTATGTGGCCGCGCGCATCCTCTATATCCCCGCCTATGTGCGGGGCTGGGTGCCGGGCCGCTCGATCATCTGGGTTGTCGGCTTTGCGGCGACGGTGCTGATGATCCTCTTTGCCCTGATTTCTTCTTTGTGAAAATACCCCGCGGGGCCCGGGTGCGCGAAGCCCCCGGCCGCGGTCTGATAAAAGGAACTGCCATGTATGATCTCATCGTGATCGGCGCCGGCCCCGGCGGCTATGTCTGCGCCATCCGCGCGGCGCAGCTGGGCCTGAAGGTCGGCGTGGTCGAGGGCCGCGAGGCTCTTGGCGGAACCTGCCTGAACGTCGGCTGCATCCCCTCCAAGGCCCTGCTGCATGCCAGCCACATGCTGCACGAGGCGCATGAGAACTTCGAGAAGATGGGCCTGATGAACGCCCATGTCGACGTCGACTGGACCAAGATGCAGTCCTACAAGGCCGACACGGTCCAGGGGAACACCAAGGGCATCGAATTCCTGTTCAAGAAGAACAAGATCGACTGGATCAAGGGCTGGGCCTCGATCCCCGAAGCCGGAAAGGTCAAGGTCGGCGACACCGTCCACGAGACGAAGAACATCGTCATCGCCACCGGATCGTCCCCCGCCGCGCTGAAGGGCGTGACGGTCGACAACGACGCGGGCGTGATCGTCGATTCCACCGGCGCGCTGGCCCTGCCCAAGATCCCGAAATCCATGGTCGTGATTGGCGCAGGCGTCATCGGTCTGGAATTGGGTTCGGTCTATGCCCGCCTCGGCGCCAAGGTGACGGTGGTCGAATACCTGGACGTCATCACCCCCGGCATGGACGGCGAGGTGCAGAAGCAGTTCCAGAAGATGCTGTCAAAGCAGGGCCTGTCCTTCGTCATGGGCGCCGCCGTGCAGTCGGCCGAGGCCAAGGACGGCCAGGCCACCGTTACCTATGCGCTGAAAAAGGATGACAGCACCCATAACCTGACCGCCGACGTGGTCCTGGTCGCCACGGGCCGCCGTCCGCATGTGGAGGGCCTGGGCCTCGACGCGCTTGGCGTGACCATGACCGATCGCGGCTTCGTCAAGGTCGACGACCACTGGGCGACCAGCATCAAGGGCGTCTATGCCATCGGCGACGCGGTGCCCGGCCCGATGCTGGCCCACAAGGCCGAGGACGAGGGCATGGCGGTGGCCGAGGTCATCGCGGGCAAGCATGGCCATGTGAACTATGGCGTCATCCCCAGCGTGATCTACACCACCCCCGAGGTCGCCAATGTCGGCCTGACCGAGGAGCAGGCCAAGGAAGGCGGGCGCAAGGTCAAGATCGGCAAGTTCCCCTTCATGGGCAATGCCCGCGCCAAGGCGCAGTTCCTGGGCGATGGCTTCGTCAAGCTGATCGCCGACGCCGAGACCGACCGCATCCTGGGCTGCCACATCATCGGCCCATCGGCGGGCGACCTGATCCACGAGGTCTGCGTGGCGATGGAATTCGGCGCCTCGGCCGAGGATCTGGCCCTGACCTGCCACGCGCATCCGACCGTGTCGGAAGCCGTGCGCGAGGCGGCGCTGGCCTGCGGCGGCGGCGCCATTCATGCCTGACGCGCGTATGGTGGCGGGGGCCCTGCCCCCGCGGCCTGCGGCCCATCTGGGTCGGCGCGGGCTGCTGATCTCGATCCTGGCGCTGGCCGCATGCGGCGGTGGCGGGGTCCGGTCGGGCAGCAACGGGCGGATCGGCGGTTCGGGCCTCTACCCGAACGAGACGCCCTATCTGCGCCAGCGCATCAACTTCTGGGCACGCCATTACGACGTGCCCAGTTCGCTGGTCCAACGGGTGATCCTGCGCGAATCCAGCCACCGTCCCGACATGCGGAACGGCCCGTATCACGGGCTGATGCAGATTGCGCCGCAGACGGCGCGCACGATGGGCTATCGCGGGCCGGATCGTGGTCTGCTGGATGCCGACACGAACCTGCGCTATGGCGTGAAGTACCTGCGCGGCGCCTGGATGGTGGCCGAGGGCGACCCCGACCGTGCCGTCATGTGGTATTCGCGCGGCTACTACTACGAGGCCAAGCGCAAGGGCCTGCTGAAGCGGACCGGCCTCAGCGGCTGAGGATCAGCCGCCCGCGATGATGCGGACATAGTTCCGCGTCTCGCGATAGGGCGGGATGCCGCCGTGCTTCTGCACCGCGCCGGGCCCCGCGTTATAGGCGGCCAGCGCCAGCGTCCAGTTGCCGAACTGGTTGTACATCATCCGCAGATAGCGCGCCCCGCCGTTCAGGTTCTGTACCGGATCGTTGGGGTTCACGCCCAGCTTGGCGGCCGTTCCCGGCATCAGCTGCGCAAGTCCCATCGCGCCCTTGTGGCTGCGCGCGTTCGGGTTCCAGCCCGACTCCTGCTGGACCAGCCGCAGGAACAGGTCCTCGGGAATGCCGTGACGCTGCGCCGCCTGACGCGCATGGGGCAGGTATTCGCTGCGCCGGCCCGTATAGCGGGGAATGTTCGGCGCCGTTTCCAGCAGCACCTCCTGGCGGCCCGCATTCGGCTGCAGCCGGGCAGACGACTGGTACTGGGTCGACAGGCGCGAATCCATCAGCCGGGTCTGGCGCGCGAACTGTTCGGCGCGCGACTTGGAGGAGGCGCCCGACAGGCGCAGGCCCTGCGCGTCGGCAGGCAGTGCCAGGCTTCCGATCACCGCTGCACAGAAGGTTGCCTTCAGGGTATGGCCTAGCCGCATGATCTCCGCCCTCGTCCTTGTCGCACCGGCCTGTCGCCGCTTTTGTCCCGGACTATACACGAAATCGGTCATGCTGCCAGTCGGGCCTTGGCGCTACGCGACTTCCTGCTTGGCTTCACCCGGCGGGCTGGGCTAGACCCGACGCAAAGGCACATAATCCAAGGATCCTGATCATGGCAGGCAGCGTCAACAAGGTCATTCTGGTCGGCAATCTTGGCCGCGACCCGGAAATCCGCAACTTTCAGAACGGCGGCAAGGTCGCGAACCTGCGCATCGCCACCTCCGAGAACTGGAAGGACCGCACCACCGGAGAGCGCAAGGAGCGTACCGAGTGGCACACCGTCGCCATCTTCAACGAGGGCCTAGTGGGCGTCGTCGAACGCTATCTGAAGAAGGGCAGCAAGGTCTATGTCGAGGGCCAGCTGGAAACCCGCAAGTGGCAGGACCAGTCCGGCCAGGACCGCTATTCGACCGAGATCGTCCTGCGCGGCATCGGCGGCACGCTGACCATGCTGGACGGCGCCAGCGGCGGTGGCGGCGGCATGGGTGGCGGCGGCATGGGCGGCGGTGGTCGCGACAGCGGCGGCTATGACGACTATAACCAGGGCGGCGGATCGTCGTCGCGCGGCGGCGGCGGCGGCCAAGGCGGCGGACGCGCCGATTACGACGACGAGATCCCGTTCTGATCCGATCAGGGCGAATCACCGGAAAGGGGCGACCATTGGGCCGCCCTTTTTCGTTGCCGGCGCGCGACGCGATCTTGCCGGCGCACACCCCGCCCTTGCCGCAAGTTGCGCGGCGGGCAGTCCGGGCTTTGCGAATGATCCTGCGCTTGCATTGCGTCCGCGCTGGCGGTTTCTGGGCTGATCTCTGCGCGGGACGGCCCGCGCGCCTGCCACAGGAAGGCTTGCAGATGGCACTGACACTTACCGATCTGACCGCACCCCAGGGGTTCGAACGTCTGGTTCTGGCACAGGACCCGCAGGCCGGGCTGCGCGCGCTGATCTGCCTGCATTCGACCACGCTCGGCCCAGCCGCGGGCGGGTGCCGCATGTGGGCCTATGCCGACGACGATGCCGCGATCCATGACGTGACGCGTCTGGCCCGCGGCATGACATACAAGAACGCGATGGCCGACCTAGGCCTGGGCGGCGGCAAGGCGGTAATCATCGGCGACGCGCGCACCGACAAGACCCCGGCGATGATGCGCGCCTTCGGCGAGGCCGTCGACGCGCTTGGCGGCACCTACTGGACGGCCGAGGATGTCGGCATCTCTCCGGCGGACATGGCCCATGCGGCCGAGGCGACGCGCTTTGCCGTGGGCCTGTCCGGCGCCTCGGGCGACCCCTCGCCCTGGACCGCCGAGGGCGTGTTCCGCTGCCTGCGCGTGGGCGCGCGCCATGCGTTCGGCACGGACGATCTGACCGGGCGGCGGGTGCTGGTGCAGGGGCTGGGCCATGTCGGCCTGTCGCTGGCCGAAAAGCTGGCCGCTGCGGGGGCACGGCTGATGGTGACCGACATCCATCAGGCGGTGCTGGACGACGCCGCGACACGCCTTGGCGCGACCGTGTGTACGCCCGACGCGGTCTTCGATCAGCAGATGGACATCCTGGCTCCCTGCGCCCTGGGCGGCGTGCTGACGCGGGACACCGCCGCGGTCCTGACCGCGACGCTGGTCTGCGGCGCCGCGAACAACCAGCTGGCCGATGACGGCGTGGCGGACATCCTGGCCGCACGCGGCATCGCCTATCTGCCCGATTATGTCGTGAACGCAGGCGGCATCATCAGCGTCGCAAGCGAGATCCACGGCAAGCCCGACGCCTGGCGCCTGGATCGCCTGACCGCCATCGCCGGCCGCGTCGATCAGATGCTGACCCGCGCGCGCGACACGGACCAGCTGCCCTCGGCCGTGGCCGATCAGATGGTGCACGACATGCTGACCACCCGTCGCGCCGCCTGAGGCGGCTTCGGCGACAGCCAGCCGTGGCGGCCCCCTCGATGGGGGCTGTCGCGGCTTTGCGGGCCGGGACGGACGCCTAGCGCGCGTCGTGCAGGACGCGTGCCAGCATGTTACCTTCGACCGCGTCGCTGACGAAGGCCTCGCCGATCCCGCGGGCCAGCACGAAACGCAGCTGGCCGTCCACGACCTTCTTGTCCTGCCCCATCAGCGCGATCAGGCCGCCGTCGTCCGGCAGGGCGCCGGGGATCTCGGACAGCCGTGCGGGCATGCCCATCTGGCGCAGATGCGCCAGGACGCGGCTCGGCGCCTCCTGCGAACACAAACCCATCCGCGCCGACAGATCGAAGGCCAGCGCACAGCCGATGGCCACGCCCTCGCCATGCAGCAGCCGGTCCGAATACCCGGTCGCCGCCTCCAGCGCATGACCGAAGGTGTGGCCCAGGTTCAGCAGCGCGCGTTCGCCCTGCTCGGTCTCGTCACGGGTGACGATGCCAGCCTTCATCGCCACCGAATGCGCGACCGCCTGCTGGCGCAGGCCCGCATTCCGCGCCAGGTCGGGCCCGTTCTCCTCCAGCCAGGCGAAGAAATCCGCATCCCCCAGCAGACCGTACTTGGCGACCTCGCCATAGCCCGACAGGAAATCGCGCGGGCGCAGCGTGTCCAGCACGTCGATATCGGCCAGGACCAGCGAGGGCTGGTGGAACGCGCCGACCAGGTTCTTGCCATGCGCGCTGTTGATCCCGGTCTTGCCGCCCACGCTGCTGTCGACCTGCGCCAACAGCGTCGTGGGCAGCTGCACGAACCGCACCCCGCGCCGCAGGATCGCCGCCGCAAAACCCACCAGGTCACCGATCACCCCGCCGCCAAGCGCCAGGACGACGTCGCGCCGCTCGACCTGCTGGTCCAGCAGCCAGTCGACGCAGGCCGTCAGATGCGGCCAGCTTTTGGTCCCCTCCCCGGCCGGCAGGACCAGCGCCTCGCTGGCGATCCCCGCGTCGCGCAGCGCGGCCTGCAGCGGTGCCAGATGCAGCCCTGCCACCGTTGCGTCGGTGACGATCGCCACGCGCGGCCGCGACAGAAGCGGTGCGATCTCGGCGCCCGCGCGACCCAGCAGGGCCTGCCCGATGCGGACGTCATAGGCGCGCGCTCCAAGGGGCACGGGAACGGTGACGGGATCGGTCATGGCTTCTCCTGGGTCAGGGTGGGATGGGCGGCGGTCAGTTCGGCGATCAGGCGGGTCGCGGTCGCGTCGATCGTGTCGCCGGCGCGGGACACGAATTCCAGGTCCGCCAGCGCATAGACGGGGCTGCGTTCCGCCAGCAGGCGCAGCAGCGTGCCCTTTGGGTCGGCGGTCTGCAGCAGGGGGCGTGTCGGGCGCTGGCGCACGCGCGCCCACAGCGTCTCGGGCGAACAGTTCAGCCAGACGGACAGGCCCCGTTCCCCGATGATCTGCCGGTTCTCGGGGCGCATCCACGCGCCGCCCCCGGTCGAGACGACGCCCGGTGCCCCCGCCAGCAGGCGCGACAGCACCTGCGCCTCGCGCGCGCGAAAGAACGCCTCGCCGTCGCGGGCGAAGATCTCGCTGATGGACATGGCCGCCGCGGCCTCGATCTCGGCGTCGGAATCGGTGAACGGCACGCGCAGCCTGCGGGCCAGTTCCGACCCGATGGCGGTCTTGCCCGCGCCCATCATTCCGATCAGCACGATATGGCGCGTCAGCACCTGTGTCATCCGGCCCCCCGTCAATCGGGTGACTGAATGACGTGATCTTTCGGAAATTGCCATATATATTCGCCCCGAGCCGGCCCAAGACCGGTGCAAGAACACAGAAAACACGGTCGAGCAAAGGCGAATGCAATGCGGATGTTGAAACTGCTGGTGGTGCTGATTCTGGCGGGCCTGATCGGCCTCGCGGGCTATGCCTATTTCGGCGACATGGCCCCGACCCGCCAAGAGGTCCGCACCCCCCTGCAGCTGGACGCCCCCGCGGCCGAACAGCCGGCCGAGGCTGCCGGTGACTGACAGAACCACCCTCTGCGCACTGGTCCTGGCGCTCCTGCCCAGCCTTGCCCTGGCGCAGCAGCAGCCCTTGTCGGCCAGCGACTGGCTGTCGGGCAGCGTCCGCGGCCCGGTGCGCGAAAGCTCGGCTTGGCGGCCCGGCGACGCCCCACCGCCCCGGCCAAGCGCCAGACCGCAGCCGGTTGCCACCAGCGGCGCCGTGGGCCCGGTGCAGGTCACCCGCCTGGACCAGGGCAACCCAGACCACACCGGCACGCAAAGCCCCCGCCGCGCCGGGCTGCCGGCCGACCTGTGGGCGGGCAGCGACCCCGCGCAGCTGTCGCAGATGGTGCTGGCCACGCCCGCCCGCCTGCAATCCATGCAGGCGTTGCTGAAGCGCGTGCTGACCGCACAGTTGGCCCCCCCGGCCGCGCCAGAAGGGATGCGGGGGCAGCTGTTCCTGTCGCGCGCCGACCGCCTGCTGGACATGGGCGCGCTGGACGAGGCGCAGTCGCTGCTGGTCGCCGCCGGCCCCGGCCAGCCCGAGATCTTTCGCCGCATGTTCGACATCGCCCTGCTGGAGGGCGACGAAGGCCGCGCCTGCGCGATCATGAACGGCACCCCCGGCATCGCGCCCAGCTTTGCGGCACGCATCTTTTGCCTGGCGCAGACCGGGGATTGGGCTGCGGCGGCGATCGGCCTGCACGGCGCCGAGGCGCTTGGCCTGATCGACGAACGCCAGGCGATCCTGCTGACGCATTTCCTGGACGACGCCTTCGTCGACACGGCAGAGCTGCTGGCCCCCGCCGACCGCATGACCCCGCTGGAATTCCGCATCCACGAGGCCGTGGGACAGCCCCTGCCGACGCAGCCCCTGCCGGTGGCCTTCGCGCAATCCGACCTGCGCCTGAACAGCGGCTTCAAGGCCCGGCTTGAGGCGGCCGAGCGTCTGGCGCGCACCGGCGCCCTGCCCGCCGCGACCCTGCGCCAGATCTATGGCGAACAGCGGCCCGCGGCATCGGGCGGGGTCTGGGAACGCGCCGGCGTCATGCGCACGCTGGAGGCCGCACTGGCGGGCGGCGATCTGGCGCAGGCCCTGCCCCGCGCCTTCGACGAATTCCGCGCGGCCGGAATGGCCGACCTGCTGGCAGCGATGGTCGCGGCCGACCTGCCCACCGGCATCAGCGATCCCCGCGCGGCCGAGGTGGCCGACCTGATGCGCGCCTGGATGGGCCTGCCCGACAGCGTGATCCCCGATCCCGCGCCCGAGATGGCCGCACCCCCCGCCACGCCCCCCGACACCCGTCGCGGAGAGGCGCTGTTGACCGCGATGGCCGATATCGACGCGGCGCTGGAGGGCGATCTGGCCCGCGCCGGGCGTGGCATAGCCATGCTGCGCGCCCTGGGTCTGGACCCCGATGCCGACCGCGCCGAGGCGCAGATCACCCTTCTGCAGCAGATGCAGGCCCCGCAATGAGCGCCGACCACAACGCCATCGGCGCCTTTCTGGACGCCCAGGCCGCCGAGGCCGGGGCCGCGCGGAACACGCTGCTGGCCTATGGCCGCGACCTGCGCGACCTGTCGGACTGGCTGGGCGCGCGGGCGCTGACGCTGGCCGGGCTGACGCGCGAGCAGGTCGAGGATTACCTGTCCCATTGCGATGCGCAGGGCCTGTCACGGGCCACCCGCGCCCGCCGCCTGTCGGCCATCCGCCAGTTCACCCGCTTTGCGCTGGAGGAGGGCTGGCGCGAGGACGACCCCGCCATCCGCATCGCGGGCCCCGGCCGCGCCAAGCGCATCCCGCGCACGCTGGACCGGGCCGAGATCCAGGCGCTGCTGGACGCCGCCCCCGGCATCGGCCGGGGCCGGATCGACCGCACGCGCAACATGTGCCTGATCGAGATACTGTACGCGACCGGCATGCGCGTCACCGAGCTGGTCAGCCTGCCGGTGGCCGGGTGCCGGGGCGATCCAGCGGTCCTGGTGATCCGCGGCAAGGGCGGCAAGGACCGGATGGTCCCCCTGGGCCAGGCCGCCCGGACCGCCCTGCGCGACTGGCTGGAGATCCGCGACAACGCCCCCCAGGGCAGCCCGCTGTACCGCCTGCTGGCGGGTCGCGGCGCGCGCTGGCTGTTTCCCGCACCGGGCGCGGCGGGCCACCTGCCGCGGCAGAGCTTTTCGCGCCTGCTGGGCCAGATGGCGGTGGCGGCGGGCATCGATCCCGCGCGCGTGACGCCGCACGTGATCCGCCACGCCTTCGCCACCCACCTGCTGGAAGGCGGCGCCGACCTGCGCAGCATCCAGATGCTGCTGGGCCATGCCGATCTGGGCACGACGGAAATCTATACTCATGTGCTGAACCATCGCATGCGCGATCTGGTTCTGAACCACCACCCTCTAGCGCGCGGCGTGTCGCCTGACGATGCCGCCAACACCAACTGACCGGGACCTCATGGACCAACTTACCTCTGCGCTCGACTTTGCGGCCGTCGTCACCATCGCGGCGATCCTGATCTGCCTGATGCTGTCGGCCTTCTTTTCGGGGTCCGAGACCGCGCTGACCGCATCCAGCAAGGCCAAGCTGCGGGCCCGCGCCGACCGGGGCGACAGCGGCGCCGAAGCCGCCGTCCGCGTCACCGCCGACAGCGAGAAGCTGATCGGGGCGATCCTGTTGGGCAACAACGTCGTCAACATCCTGGCCGCCAGCCTTGCGACCGCGCTGTTCACGCGCCTGCTGGGCGCGGGCGGCGTGGCGATCGCCACGCTGGTGATGACCGTGCTGGTGCTGATCTTCTCCGAGGTGATGCCCAAGACGTACGCCATCTCTGCCCCCGAAAAGGTGGCAAGCCTGGTGGCACGTCCCATCGGCATCCTGACCGTCATCCTGTCCCCGATCGTCAGCGTCGTGCGCCTGATCGTGGGGGGCATGCTGTCGGTGGCCGGCCTGAAGACCGATCCCGGCAAGCACATGTTTTCGCTGGAGGAGGAGATCGAGGGGGCGCTGTCCCTGGGCCACGCACAGGGCGCGGTGAACAAGGAGGACCGCGACCGCCTGCTGGGTGCGCTGGACCTGGGCAACCGCACGGTCGAGGAGATCATGCGCCACCGTTCGGAGATCCAGATGATCGACGGCGACCTGCCGCCCGAGAAGATCCTGGAACTGGTCCTGGCCAGCCCGCACACCCGCCTGCCCGTCTATCGCGAGGAGCGCGAGAACATCGTGGGCGTGATCCACGCCAAGGACCTGCTGCGCGCGGTGAACCGGGCCGTCGGCGATGCGGGCGATGCCAGCGCCGCGCGGCGGTTCGATCTGGCCGCGGTGATGATGCCCCCCTATTTCGTCCCCGAGACCAGCGTCCTGGACGAGCAGATGCGCGAGTTCCTGAAGCGGCGCACGCATTTCGCGCTGGTCGTGGACGAATACGGATCGCTGCGCGGCCTGATCACGCTGGAGGACATCATCGAGGAGATCGTCGGAGAGATCGCCGACGAGCACGACACCGAGGAGGACCAGACCCTCAAGCCCAACGCCCAGGGCGATTACCTGGTCGAGGGCGGCATGACCATCCGCGACCTGAACCGCCAGCTGGACTGGACCCTGCCCGACGACGAGGCCAACACCATCGCAGGCCTGGTGATCCACATGGCGCAGTCGATCCCCGAGCAGGGACAGGTGTTCAGTTTCGCGGGCTATCGCTTCGAGGTCGTCACGCGGCGCGAGAACCGCATCACCCGGCTGCGCATCCGCCCCCTGCCCACGGCCACCGACGGCTGACCGGGGGCGGCTTGCAACCGCCTGTGCCAACCCATAACAACGCGCCAACCCCACGTGCCGCAAGGAACATCCCATGGACATCGCCGCCCGCCGCACCGCAGACCCCGCCCATTGGAACCTGGCCAGCGCGATCCGCGTGCTGTCCATGGACGCGGTCGAGGCCGCCAATTCCGGCCATCCCGGCATGCCGATGGGCATGGCGGACGTGGCCACCGTCCTGTTCCGCAACCACCTGAAGTTCGACGCCAGCGCGCCGCACTGGTTCGACCGCGACCGGTTCATCCTGTCGGCGGGCCACGGGTCCATGCTGATCTACAGCCTGCTGCACCTGACCGGCTATGAGCAGATGACGCTGGACCAGGTGCGCAACTTCCGCCAGCTGGGCGCGATCACCGCGGGCCATCCGGAATACGGACATGTCGAGGGGGTCGAGACGACCACCGGCCCCTTGGGCCAGGGCATCGCCACCGCCGTGGGCTTTGCCATCGCCGAGGAGGCGATGCGGGCCGAGTTCGGTGCCGATCTGTGCGACCACCGCACCTGGGTCATCGCCGGCGACGGCTGCCTGATGGAGGGCATCAGCCACGAGGCCATCGCCCTGGCCGGCCACCAGAAGCTGGGCCGCCTGATCGTGCTGTGGGACAACAACGACATCACCATCGACGGCCGCGTCAGCCTGTCGGACGCGACCGACCAGCATGCCCGCTTTGCCGCCGCCGGCTGGCGCGTCCTGTCCTGCGACGGCCATGACGCCGCCGACATCGACCGCGCGCTGAGCCAAGCCGCGCAGGATGACGGCCGCCCGACGCTGGTCGACTGCAAGACGATCATCGGCTTTGGCGCGCCGAACAAGGCCGACAGCAGCAAGGCCCACGGCTCCCCGCTTGGCGCGGACGAGATCGCGGCCACCCGCGCGGCCTATGGCTGGAGCCATGAGCCCTTCCACCTGCCCAACCAGATTGTCGCGGACTGGCGGGCCATCGGCCAGCGCGGTGCGGCGCAGCGCGCGGCGTGGAACGACCGCGTGGACGGGCTGTCCGACGAGGCGCGCAACGACTTTGCCCGCCGCATCGGCAACGAGGTCCATCCGCGCCTGAACGCGATCATCGACGCCTTCAAGGTGCAGACGCTGGAGGCCAAGCCCAAGGTCGCCACCCGCAAGGCCTCCGAGAACGTGCTGGAGGTGCTGAATGCCGAAATGCCCGAGAATTTCGGCGGATCGGCCGACCTGACCGGATCGAACAACACCAAGACCGGCGGCCAAGGCGTCTTCAGCGCCGAAAACCGCATGGGCCGCTATCTGCATTACGGCATCCGCGAACACGGCATGGCGGCGGCGATGAACGGCATCTGGCTGCATGGCGGGTTCCGCCCCTATGGCGGGACGTTCCTGACCTTCACAGACTATGCGCGCGGGGCGATGCGCCTGTCGGCGCTGATGGGCCTGCCGGTCGTCTATGTGATGACCCATGACAGCATTGGCCTGGGCGAGGACGGCCCGACCCACCAGCCGGTCGAGCACCTGGCGATCTGCCGCGCCACGCCCAACACGCTGACCTTCCGCCCCTGCGATCAGACCGAGACCGCCGAAGCCTGGGAGATCGCCCTGTCGCAGGACGCGACGCCGTCGGTCCTGGCCCTGTCGCGTCAGAATCTGCCGCTGCTGCGCCAGGAGACTGGAGAGAACCTGACCGCCAAGGGCGCCTATGTCCTGCGCGAGGCCTCGGCCACGCCCAAGGTCGTACTGATGGCCACCGGATCGGAGGTCGAGATCGCGGTCGCCGCGCGCGATGCGCTGGAGGGTCAGGGCATTCCGACCCGCGTCGTGTCCGTCCCCTCGATGGAGCTGTTCCGCGACCAGCCGCGCGACTATCGCGCCGAGGTGCTGCCTGCGAACACCGTGCGCATCGCGATCGAGGCCGCGGTGCGCCAGCCTTGGGACTGGCTGCTGCTGGGAGAGCGCGGCCAGGAGGACCGCTCTGCCTTCGTCGGCATGGAGGGGTTCGGCGCCTCGGGTCCTGCACCCGAGTTGTACAAGGAGTTCGGCATCACCGCCGAGGCTGTCGCAGAGCGCGCGAAAGCGCTGCTGTGATACCCGGACCGACCGTCGCGATGGGTATTTGGGCAAAGGAGAAACTGCGTCTTCGTTGCCCAGACGCCCATGACCGCGCCTTCTGATGCGCGTCCTGGCGCGCGCATTCGCGCTGATGGGTCGGGAGCGGGATGGATTGCGGCGGCCCGGATCGGACCAGGCACGGGGCATCGCGCTGCTGCTGGCGGCGATCCTGGGTTTTACGCTGATGGATGCGACGGCCAAGCACCTGACGCAGACCTATCATCCGGCGCAGGTCATCTGGGCGCGGTTCATCGGAAACCTGCTGATCTTTGTGCTGATCTTTCGCGGGGCCATGCTGCCTTTGCTGCGCACGCGCCAGCCGGCCATGCAGTTCGCGCGGGCGATGATGCAGCTTGGGTCGGTCGGGCTGTTCTTCACCTCGCTTCAATACATCGGGCTGGCCGAGGCGACGGCGATCATGGACCTGAACCCGGTCCTGATCACGCTTGGGGGGGCCTTGTTCCTGGGTGAGAAGGTCGGCCCGCGGCGGCTGGCGGGGATCGCGGTTGCACTGGTCGGCGCGCTGCTGATCATCCGTCCCGGACTGGGCGTGTTCCAGCCTGCGGCGCTGCTGCCACTGGCCGGGGCCTTCACCTATGCCGCGGGGGCGTTGCTGACGCGCGTCGTGCGGACCGATTCGGTGGCGACCTCGGTGCTGTGGTCGGCCGTCGTGGGCACCATCGCCTCCAGCATCGTGGTGCCGATGTTTTGGCAGCCGATCGCGGCGGGCGATCTGTGGGCATTCGCCGCGCTGGCAGTGTTCGGCACGGTCAGCCAGTACCTGCTGGTCAAGGCGTTCAGCGCGGCCGAGGCGGGGACGCTGGCGCCCTTCGGCTATACGGGGCTGATCTGGGCCGGGCTGTGGGGGTTCGTCTTCTTCGGGCAGCTTCCGGATGTCTGGACCGTCACCGGCGCGGTCATTATCGTGGCCGCGGGGCTGTATGTCTGGTCGCGCGAGGCGCGGGCCGCCAAGGGGGCGTGATGCGCGATGACCGATCCACGATAACCGACCGGCTGGCCAACGGCGCGTTCGTGGCGATCATGGGGCTGGCACGCCTGCTGCCCTATTCGCGCCGCATCCCGGCGATGGGCTGGGTGTTTTCGCATATGATTGCGCCCATCGCCGGCTGGCGCAGGCGCATCCGCGACAACCTGGCGTTGGCCCGCCCCGACCTGTCCCCGGCAGAGGTCGAGGCGCTGGTGCGCGCCGTTCCCGACAATGCGGGCCGGTCGGTGGCCGAGATCTATTCCGCCGACGAATTCACGGACCGCATCCGCACGGCCGATCCGCTGCGGGGCCCCGGCCTTGGCGCGCTGGAGGAGGCTCTGGACAGCCATCGCCCGGTGATCCTGGCCTGCGCGCATTTCGGAAATTACGACGCGATGCGGGCCGCGCTTGCCGCGCGTGGCTGGCCGGTCGGCGCCCTGTACCGGCCCATGAACAACGAGGCGTTCAACCGCCATTACGTCCCCGCCATCACCGCCATCGCCGAGCCGCTGTTCCCGCGCGGCAGGGCCGGATTGGCGGCGATGCTGCGGTTTCTCAAGGGTGGCGGCTGGCTGGCCCTGGGTTTCGATCAGTTCGACCGCGAGGGGGCGGAGTTGCGGTTCTTCGACCTGCCCACGCGGACGGTGCTGACGCCGGCGGACCTGGCCCGCCGCTATGACGCGCTGCTGGTACCGATCTGCGGCATCCGCCAGCCGGACGGGCTGTCCTTCAAGGTCCATGTCGGCGCGCCCATCGCGCATGGCGATTCCCGCGCGATGATGCAGGCGCTGAACGACGATCTGGAGATGCTGGTGCGGCGCCACATGGACCAGTGGTTCTGGGTTCACCGCCGCTGGAAATGAAAAGGCCCCGCATCGGCGGGGCCTTTTCGTGATCAGATGGCGGCGGCGGTCCGCACGGGCGCGGCGTCCTCGCGCCGGGCGCGCAGTTCCTCGGCGACCAGGAAGGCCAGCTCCAGCGACTGGCTGGCGTTCAGGCGCGGATCGCAGGCAGTGTGATAGCGGTCCGACAGATCCTCGTCCGTGACGGCGCGCACGCCGCCGGTGCATTCGGTCACGTCCTTGCCGGTCATCTCGAAATGCACGCCGCCGGGGATCGTGCCCTCGGCCTTGTGGACGCCGAAGAATTCGCGGACCTCGCGCAGGATCGAATCGAAGGCGCGCGTCTTGTAGCCGGTCGACGACTTGATGACGTTGCCGTGCATCGGATCGCACGACCAGACGACGTTCGCGCCCTCGTCCTGCACCGCGCGGATCAGGCGCGGCAGGTGGTCGCCCACCTTGCCCGCACCAAAGCGTGCGATCAGCGTCAGGCGCCCGGCCTCGTTGGCGGGGTTCAGCTTGGCCATCAGCACCTTGAGGTCGTCCGCCGTGGTCGTCGGGCCGCATTTCAGGCCGATCGGGTTCTGCACGCCGCGGCAGAACTCGACATGCGCGCCGTCAGGCTGACGCGTCCGGTCGCCGATCCAGATCATGTGGCCCGACCCCGCCACCGGCAGGCCGGTGGTGCTGTCGATGCGGGCCAGGGCCTCCTCGTACTCCAGCAGCAGCGCCTCGTGGCTGGTATAGAAATCGACCTTGGACAGCTGGTGCGCGGTGTCGGAATTGACGCCCGCCGCCTGCATGAAGGCCATCGCATCGCCGATGCGGCCGGCGATGTCGCGGTACCGCGCGGCCTCGGGGCCGCCCACGAAGTCGGCGATCCAGCTTTGCACGCGGTGCATGTCCGCGAAGCCGCCGGTCGAGAAGGCGCGCAGCAGGTTCAGCGACGCCGCCGCCTGGGTATAGGCCGCCAGCATCCGCGTCGGGTCGGGGATGCGGGCCTCGGGGGTGAAATCGAACCCATTGATGATGTCGCCGCGATAGCTGGGCAGCTCCACCCCGTCCATCACCTCGGTCGGGGCGCTGCGCGGCTTGGCGAACTGGCCCGCCATGCGCCCGACCTTGATCACGGGCATCTGCGCGCCCCAGGTCAGTACCACGGCCATCTGCAGCAGCACCTTGAAGGTGTCGCGCAGGTTGTCGGCGCTGAATTCGCTGAAGCTTTCGGCGCAGTCACCGCCCTGCAGCAGGAAGGCCCGGCCCGCGGCGGCGTCCGCCAGCTGGGCGCGCAGGCGGCGCGCCTCTCCGGCAAAGACCAGCGGGGGATAGCGGCGCAGTTGCGATTCCACCCCCGCCAGCGCGGCGGGATCGGTATAGTCGGGCATCTGGACGCGCGGATAGGCGCGCCAGCCGGCCTTGTCCCAATCCTGGGTGGCGGTCTTGCGGGTCTGCTGCGTCATGTCCTGCGCTCCTTGAAAATGTCGCGTCGGTATAAACGCTAACAGTCGGCAGGAAAAGGGTCTGCCGCGGCCCTCCGGAAAGCCCCCTTGCCGCGGCGTCAAAAGGCTGTTTGGGTGCGGGGCGCAACCGCACGCAAAGATAGCCCCCATGCCATCCGAAAAACCGCGACGCTTCACCTTCCTGTTGCTGGATCGATTCACCATGCTGCCCTTCACGGCCGCGATCGAGCCCCTGCGTCTGGCCAACCGCGCGTCGGGGCAGACGCTGTTCGACTGGCGCCTGGTCGGGCCGCGGGGCGACGTGGCGACGTGCTCGAACGGGACACGGGTGATGCTGGACGGCGGGCTGGACCTTGACGCCCCCCCGCCCGGCCGGGACGAGGTCGTGATCGTCTGCGGCGGCACCGACATCGCGCGCGAGGCGACGCGCCCGGTGCTGGCCTGGCTGCGCCGGCAGGCGCGCGGCGGCGCGGCGATGGGGGCGGTCTGCACCGGCACCTGGATCCTGGCCGAGGCCGGGTTGCTGGACGGCCGCAAGGCCACCATCCACTGGGAGAACCACGACGGCCTGGCCGAGGCCTTCCCCGAGGTCGACCTGTTCCGGTCGGTCTTCGTCCATGACGGCAACCGGCTGACCGCGGCGGGCGGGACCAGTTCGATCGACCTGATGCTGCACCTGATCGCGCTGGCGCAGGGGGACGCGCTGGCCGCGGACGTGGCCGACCAGATGCTGCACACCGCGATCCGAACCGACCAGGACAGCCAGCGCCTGTCGATCCCCACCCGCATCGGCGTGCGCCATCCTCGCCTGGCCGCCGTCATCGCGCGGATGGAGGCGAACCTGGAGGACCCGGTCAGCCCCGCCCAGCTGGCGCTGGACGCGGGCATGTCCACCCGGCAGCTGGAACGCCTGTTCCGCCGCTATCTGAACCGCAGCCCCAAGCGGTACTACATGGAAACCCGGCTTTCCCGCGCCCGCAACCTGCTGATGCAGACCGAGATGTCGATCATCGAGATCGCCTTGGCGTCCGGGTTTTCCAGCCCGTCGCATTTCTCGAAATGCTATCGTGCGCAATATGGCAGCACGCCCTATCGCGAACGCGGCACCTCGGCGTCGATCCCGGCCTGACCTGCGGGAATCGTTAACTTTTCCTGAATCGGTTAACCAAGCGTTAACCATTGTCGCCCTAGGGTCCGGTACTGCCCGGTGACATGTGACTGCCGGGTCCGTTCGACCGGCAGCACAAGGGTTTTCCATGGAACATACGATCACGGTCCTGACGATCAGCAATGTCATCCCGGCAGGCGGCATCGGCTTGCTGGCCGATGCCCCGTGGTCGAACGGCGCGCCGATCGTGATGAATGACCCGGTCCTCAGCACGATCGTCATCAGCGATGACGACGATGCGTTCCGCAGCGGCACCTATACTTACGATGAGACGGACCAGCTTCTGGTCCATGACGCGGTCTTTGGTCATGGGGACAATGCAAAGATCACCCCTGCGGGAACGCAGATGTCGAATTTCGTCGCCTCGATCATCACCTCTGACGCGGAAGACAGCTATGTCGTCATGTATCCGCGCAGCTACGAGCATTATGGCGCCGGCATCGAATTCGGGGGCCGCCAGTCGCTTCTGATCTTCCCCATTCCCGATGAGAACGGGATCGAGCCGGTCTTTGATCCCGGGGCGCGCTATACTTATGCGGGCGTTCGCAGCTTCGGGCCGGGTGACGACGCCCAGCCCTGGCCTGCCCCCACGGCTTCGGCCTGTTTTGCGCAGGACACGCTGATCCAGACGGCATCCGGACCGTGCAGGGTCCAGGACCTGCATCCCGGCACGCTTTTGCGGACGATGGACCACGGATATCAGCCGGTCCTGTGGATCGGTCATCGCCGGATGCAGGCCCGCGATCTGGACCAGCGTCCCGACCATCGGCCGATCCGGATCGCGGCCCATGCCCTGGGCCCCGGCCAGCCCGGGCGCGATCTGGTCGTGTCGCCCCAGCACCGCGTGCTGATCCGCTCTCCCATCGCCGAGCGCATGACCGGCGAGGCGGAGGTTCTGGTCGCGGCGCGTCATCTGGTGGGCCTGCCGGGCATCACGGTGCAGGGCAAGCGTTGCGACGTCACCTATTGGCACGTGCTGCTGGCCGATCACCAGGTGCTGGTGGCCGAGGGCGCATGGGCGGAAAGCCTGCTGCCCGGTCCCGTGGCCTTGCGCGCTCTTGGGGCGCAGAACGCCCGGCGGATCAGGCAGCTGACGGCGGGACGCGCGCTGACGCCCGCGCGGCCGCTGCTGTCGGGTCGCCATGCCCGGCGCCTGGTGCAGCGGCACGACCGCAACCGCAAGACGCTGCTGGACGCCTAGAGGCCGACCAGGGCGCGGGCGAATTCGTCCGCGTCAAAGGCGTCCAGGTCGTCGATCTGTTCGCCGACGCCGATCGCGTGGATCGGCAGGCCGAAGCGGTCGGCCAAGGCCACCAGCACGCCGCCGCGCGCCGTGCCGTCAAGCTTGGTCATCACCAGTCCCGAGATATTGGCCAGCTTGCGGAAGGTCTCGACTTGGCTCAGGGCGTTCTGGCCGGTGGTGGCGTCCAGCACCAGCAGGGTGTTGTGCGGCGCGTCGGGGTCCTTCTTTCGGATCACGCGGACGATCTTGGCCAGCTCCTCCATCAGGTCCTGACGGTTCTGCAGGCGGCCGGCGGTGTCGATCATCAGCAGGTCGGCGCCATCGGCCTCGGCCCGGACCATCGCGTCCCATGCCAGGCTGGCCGGGTCGCTGCCCTGCGGCGCGACCATCACCGGCACGCCCGCCCGCTGGCCCCAGACCTGCAGCTGTTCGACGGCCGCCGCGCGGAACGTGTCGCCCGCGGCGATCACGACCGACTTGCCCGCGGCGCGGAACTGGCTGGCCAGCTTGCCGATGGTGGTGGTCTTGCCCGCGCCGTTCACGCCCACGACCAGCACCACCTGCGGCTTCTTCGGATAGATCGGCAAGGGGCGCGCGACCGGGGCCATGATGCGCCCGATCTCGGTCGCCAGAAGCTGCTTCAGCTCGGTCGAGGAGATGCGCCGGCCCATGCGCCCCTCGGCGATGTTGGCTGTGACGCGCAGGGCCGTCTCGACGCCCAGGTCGGCTTGGACCAGCATGTCCTCCAGCTCCTCCAGCATCTCGTCGTCCAGGGCGCGGCGGGGCTCCTCGACCTGCGCCTCGGCGCGGCCGAACAGGCGCCCGACCAGCCCCGACGGTTCGGGGGCCGCGGCGGGGGCGACGGGGGCCGTCGCGGTCTCTCCGACGATATCGTCCAGCCCCGCCCCGATCTTGGAGGAGGACCGCGTCAGCCGCTCTCGCAGTTTGGTAAAGAACGCCATGATCCGACCTTTCGCTGTGCCGGGCGGACCCTACCCGCTTGCGGCGCCAAGGAAAAGCCGCCCCGACGGATCGGGGCGGCTTTGATGTCCCACGGTTCGGGGGCGCGTCAGCCGCGCATCTGCCGGATCAGCCCCGCCAGCGCCTCGGTCGAGGGGTCGTGGCCGGGCGCGGCCTCTCCCTTCAGCAGCGGTTCGACCTTGAGGGCCAGTTCCTTGCCCAGCTCGACCCCCCACTGGTCAAAGCTGTTGATGCCCAGGATCACGCCCTCGACGAAGACACGCTGTTCATACAGCGCGACGATCTGGCCCAAGGCGAACGGGGTCAGCTGCTCCATCAGCAGCGTGGTCGAAGGCCGGTTGCCGGGGAACACGCGATGGCGGGCCTGACGGTCCAGTTCGGCGCCCTCAAGGCCCTTGGCCTGCATCAGGGCGCGCGCCTCGTCCAGCGACCGTCCCCGCATCAGCGCCTCGGACTGCGCCAAGCAGTTCGCGGCCAGCAGGATGTGGTGATGCGCCAAGTCCGGCTCGTGCCCGCGCGCCGCCAGGATGAACTCGCAGGGGACTGGCATCGTGCCTTGGTGGATCAGCTGATAGAAGGCGTGCTGGCCGTTCGTGCCGGGTTCGCCCCAGACGACGGGGCCCGACACGACCTCCAGATCGCTGCCATCCATCGCCACGCGCTTGCCGTTCGATTCCATCTCCAGCTGCTGCAGATAGGCGGGCAGGCGCATCAAGCGGTTGTCATAGGGCAGCACCGCGCGGGTCGGATAGCCGCAGATCTGGTGATGCCAGATGCCCGTCAGGGCCAGCATCACCGGCAGGTTCTGCGCCGGTTCGGCCGTGCGGAAATGCGCGTCCATCGCCGCGCCGCCGGCCAGGAACTGGTCGAACGCCTGCGGCCCCACGGCCAGCATTAGGGACAGCCCGATCGGGCCCCAGACGGAATAGCGCCCGCCGACCCAATCCTCAAAGCCGAAGACACGGTCTTCGGCGATTCCGAAATCGGCGGCCTTGGCGGCAGCGGTGGACAAGGCCACGAACTGCGCGCCCGGATCGGTGACCGAGGCGGCCATCCAGTCGCGGGCCGTCTGGGCGTTGGTCATCGTCTCGATGGTGGTGAAGGTCTTGGAGGCGACGATCACCAGCGTCGTGGCCGGGTCCAGCCACTTCAGCGTGTCGGCGATGTCGGCACCGTCCACGTTGCTGACGAAATGCGTGCGCGGCCCGTCGTGATAGGGCGCCAGCGCCAGCACCGCCATGGCCGGGCCAAGGTCCGACCCACCGATGCCGATATTGACCACGTCGGTGATGCGACCGCCCTGCCCCGCAAATCCGCCGTCGCGGACCTGGGTCGCAAAGCGGGTCATGCGCTGATGCGTCTCGCGCACGGCGGGCATGACGTCCTGGCCGTCGACGGTGACGCTGCCCTGCAGGTTGCGCAGCGCGGTGTGCAGGACGGCGCGGCCTTCGGTCTCGTTGATCTTCTCGCCCGCGAACATCGCGTCGCGGCGGGCCGCCACGGGGGCCGCCAGTTCCAGCAGCAGATCACGCGCGCCCGCGTCGATCATCGTCTTGGAATAGTCGAAGGTCAGTCCGTCCGCCTGCACCCGGTAATCGGTGGCGCGGTCGGCGTCGAACAGCGCCTCGATCCGGCCCGACCCCTGGGCCTTGCGATGATCCTTGAGGCGGTTCCAAAGTGCGGTCATGTCAGTTCCTCATTCGGCCCAATGGACGGTGGCCTGGTCAAGAAAGGCACGGATCGGCGCCTGCATCGGGTCCGCCTTCTGCGCGCGCTCCAGCGCTTCCCGCTTTTCGGGGCCCATGATCAGGACGTGGATGTTCAGCGCGTCGGCCAGAACCGGTCGCGTCAGGGTGATGCGCGGCTCCTCGGCGCCATCGGCGCGGATGGCCATGACGGGAGGCGCGCCTGCGGCCATCGCGGCCTCCAGGTGATCGGCGCCGGGGAACAGGCTGGCGGTGTGCATGTCGTTGCCCATGCCCAGCAGAACCACCGTCAGCGGCAGGGTCGGCGCCAGCCGCTCTGCCAGGCCATCGGTCGCCAGATCGGGCGAGGCGTCGCCGGTGTATAGGTCGATATACTCGGCCGCGGCTGCCTTGTCCTTGAGCAGGTGGCGCCGCAGCAGGCGAGAGTTCGACCGCTTGTGATCGCCGTCCACCCACCGTTCGTCGCCCAGGACGACGGTGACGCGGGACCAGTCCAGATCGGTGCCCGACAGCGTCTCGAACACGGGCGCCGGAGAGGTGCCGCCCGGAACGCACAGCGTGGCGCGGTCATTGCCACGCAGATGCTGCGCCAGCTGCGAGGCGATGCGGTCGGCGACCGACAGGGCCAGCATCTCGCGGTCGGGGTATTCCTTGAAATCCATGCTCATGCCCTGATCTCCCTCCAGCGACGGTTGTCGCGGTGCATCAGGCGCAACGCCTCCTCGGGCCCCGAGGATCCGCTGTCATAGGGTTCGGGCCGGCGCTTGCCCTCCTCCCAGGACTTGATGATCGGGTCTGTCCAGGCCCAGGCCGCCTCGACTTCGTCGCCGCGCATGAACAGCGTCTGGTTGCCGCGGATCACGTCCATGATCAGGCGCTCGTAGGCGTCGGGCATGTCCGCGCCCTCCGGCCCCAGGGCATCGGCAAAGGACATGTCCAGCGGCACCTGCACCAGGCGCATGCCGCCCGGCCCCGGCTCCTTGATCATCACCTTGAGGTTCATGCCCTCGTTCGGCTGCAGGCGGATGACCAGCTCGTTGGCCTTGGGATGGCCGCTGTCGTCGAAGATCGAATGCGGCGGTTCCTTGAAGGTGATCGCGATTTCGCTGGTCCGCGCGCGCAGTTTCTTGCCGGTGCGCAGATAGAAGGGCGTGCCCTGCCAGCGCCAGTTGGAGATGCGAACCTTCATCGCGACATAGCTTTCGGTCCGCGAATCGGGGTCCTCGGCGTCGGTCAGATAGTCGCTGCCCTCGCCCTGATACTGACCGCGGACAATGTCGGCGGGCTCCAGCGGCTCCAGCGCGCGGATCACCTTCAGCTTTTCGTCGCGCACGGCGTCGGGGTCGAAGTGATAGGGCGGCTCCATCGCGATCAGGCACAGAAGCTGCATCATGTGGTTCTGGACCATGTCCCGGATCGCGCCGGACTTGTCGTAATAGCTGCCGCGTCCGGCCACGCCCACGGTCTCGGCCACGGTGATCTGGACGTGGTCCACGTATTGCGCGTTCCACAACGGTTCGAACAGCACGTTGGCAAAGCGCACCGCCATCAGGTTCTGGACGGTTTCCTTGCCCAGATAGTGGTCGATCCGATAGATCTGTTGTTCGTTGAAATGCTGCGCCAGCGTGGCGTTCAGCGCCTTGGCGCTGGCCAGGTCGCGGCCGAAGGGCTTTTCCACCACGATGCGGCTGTCATCATCGGCGATGCCGTGGCCCGCCAGACGCTCGGCGATGTCGCCGAACAGCGCCGGCGCGACCGAGAAATAGAACGCATGGACGGCGCCCTTGCGCATCCGGTCCTTCAGCGCCTGCCAGCCGCCCTCGCCCTTGGCATCGATGGAGACATAGCCCAGCAGGCCCAGAAACTCGGCCAGCTGCGGGTCGTCCGCCTTGGCGCCCGCGAATTCGCAGATGGCCTTGGACGCCTCGGCGCGGAAGGCGTCGTCGTCCTGGTCGGTGCGCGCGGCGCCGATGATCTGGCTGGTGGCCGGGAACTGTCCCGCCTTGAAGCGCCGGTAGAGACCGGGCAGGATCTTGCGATGGGCCAGATCGCCCGTGGCGCCAAAGATCACGAGGTCGAAGTCATCGACCGGAATGACACGAGAGACCATGCTGTCCTCCTGTTGGGTGGCGTTCGCCTTACCCCTTGTTAGCGATAACAGCAATGCCGTTCAACCTTTCACTGCGCGCGCAAGCCGCGGAAGCCGACAGCGCTTCAGCATCTCGGCCATGCTCATGGCACCGCCGGCGGCCTCTGCACGGTCGCGGGCGGCCTGCAGCGCGGACAGGACCGCGGGCCGGTCGCGCGCTAGTAGATCCAGCAGGAACGCATCGGGATGGATCACGCGCAGGCCCAGCCCGGCCATCATCCGCTGCGGAAAATCGCGCAGGTTCGCGGTGACGATCAGCGATGCGTCCCCGGCCAGGGCAGCCTCGACCACATGGCGGTCGGCAGGGTCGGGAAAGTCCAGATCGATCGCCGCCTGCCCGTCAGCGGCCTGCACCGCCTGCGGAAAGCGCAGGCGCAGAAGCGCGATCTGGGCCCCCGCGACGCTTTCGGCATCAGGGCCGATGCGGGCGGCGGCGCGGTGCCATTCCTCCAGGATGCGGTCCGACCAAAGCGCGTGGTAAAGCCCCGCCTGCGCCAGATCGGTCAGGATCTCGCGCAGGATGGTGGGGAATAGCACATTGGCGTCCAGGACGGCGCGCATCAGTCCAGCCGGAAGAACAGCGCCTTGAGATAACCCGTCTCGGCCAGCTGCGGCAGGGTCGGATGGTCGGGCCCGGCCTGACCCGTGTGGATCAACACCCCGCGCCGCCCGCCGCGTCCGATACCGCGCGCGCTGACATTGCGGAACGCGGTCAGGTCGGCCGCGTGCGAACAGCTGCACAGGACCAGATAGCCACCCGGCGCGACCAACGGCGCGGCCATCTTGGCCACCCGCTCATAGGCGCGCAGGCCCTTCTCCAGCGCGGGCTTCGACGGCGCGAAGGCCGGCGGGTCGCAGACCACCACGTCGAAGGTCCGCCCCTGTTCGGCCAGGTCCTCCAGCGCGTCGAAGGCATCCGACTGCTGCGTCTTCAGCCGGTCCGCGGCACCCATGGCGGACGCACCGCCCCGTGCCAGCTCCAGCGCGGGCGCGCTGCCGTCGATGCAGAGCGCGCTGTCGGCCCCCGCCGCCAGCGCCGCCAGGCCGAAACCACCCACATGGCTGAACACGTCCAGGACCGACCCGCCATCCACCAGCCGCTGTGCGAAGGCGTGGTTCGGGCGCTGGTCGAAGAACAGGCCCGTCTTCTGCCCGCCCAGAAGGTCGGCCAGATAGGTCGCGCCGTTCATGCGGACCTGGACCGGGCCGGATGGGGCGGTGCCGCGGATGACCTCCAGCCGCTCGGCCAGACCTTCCAGGCCGCGCGACCGGCCCTGCCCGTTCAGGACGACCGTGGAGACGCCCGCGACCTCGATCAGCGCATCGGCGATGTCCTCGGCCATGCCGTCGGCCCAGGCCGCGTTGGGCTGGATCACAGCCGCGTCGCCGAAGCGGTCGATGACCAGGCCCGGCAGGCCGTCGGCCTCGGCATGGACCAGACGATAGAAGGGCTCGTCATAGATCCGCTGGCGCATCTGCAGGGCGCGGGTCAGGCGCGCGCGCAGCCAGGCGCCGTCGATCACCGCGCCCGGGTCGGTGTCCATCACGCGGGCGATGATCTTGCTGACCGGGTTCACGGTCACCAGGGCCAGCGGCTGACGCTCGGCATCCTCCAGCACAGCCAGGCCGCCGGGGGGCAGCGCCTTGGTACGGCGGTCCAGCACCGCCTCGTCGGCAAAGACCCAGGGGAAGCCGTGGCGGATCGCCTGCGGCTTGGATTTCGGGCGCAACCGGATCACGGCGCGATCGTTGGGATGGCCGGCGGTCTGGTCGTCGCTGTGCAGTTCGCTCATGGCAAAACTCCTTTTGCGGTCGATCTGACATTTCCCACCCCCGCGCACAAGGCTGGCCACCGCCGATGGTTGAACCGTTAACGCTAACGGCGTATAGTGCCGCAAAGCCAGAGGAGGCACCCATGACCCTTCACGCCATGATCGACCGCGTCACCGACCGCATCCGCGAGCGGTCCCACGACAGCCGCAGCGCCTACCTGGCCAAGATCGCCCGTGCGGCGCAGGACGGCCCGGCCCGTGCGCACCTGTCCTGCGGCAACCAGGCCCATGCCTATGCCGCGATGGACGACAAGGTCGACATGGCGACGACGCGAAAGCCCAATATCGGGATCGTGACGGCCTATAACGACATGCTGTCAGCGCATCAGCCCTTTGAACGCTATCCCGACGTGATCCGCGCCGCGGGCCGCGCGGCGGGGGCCACGGTGCAGGTCGCGGGCGGCGTCCCGGCCATGTGCGACGGCGTGACGCAAGGCCGCCCGGGGATGGAGCTGTCGCTGTTCTCGCGCGACGTGATCGCGCTGGCCGCCGGGGTGGCCCTGTCGCATGACTGCTTTGATTCGGCGCTGTACCTGGGCGTCTGCGACAAGATCGTGCCCGGGCTGATCATCTCGGCCGCGACCTTCGGGCATATCCCGGCGGTCTTCGTCCCCGCGGGTCCGATGCCCTCGGGCCTACCCAATGACGAGAAATCCAAGGTCCGCCAGCAATTCGCCACCGGAGAGGTCGGCCGCGACGAGCTGATGAAGGCCGAGATGGCCAGCTATCATTCGGCTGGCACCTGCACCTTCTACGGTACCGCGAACACCAACCAGATGCTGATGGAGTTCATGGGCCTGCACCTGCCTGGTTCAAGCTTCGTGAACCCGAACACGCCGCTGCGCGAGGCGCTGACCGTGGCCGCGGTCCAGCGCGCGGCGCAGATCACCAATCTGGGCAACGAATACACCCCCGCCGGTCAGGTGCTGGACGAACGCGCCTTCGTGAACGGCATCGTCGGCCTGATGGCCACGGGCGGGTCCACGAACCTTGTCCTGCACTTGCCGGCGATGGCGCGGGCTGCAGGCGTCATCATCGACATCGCCGATTTCCACGACCTGTCGGAGAATGTGCCGCTGATGGCGCGGGTCTATCCCAACGGGCTGGCCGACGTGAACCATTTCCACGCGGCGGGGGGCCTGGGCTACATGATCGGGCAGCTGCTGGAGGCGGGCCTGCTGCATCCGGACGTCAAGACGATCACGGGGTCGGGGCTGGACAGCTATGTCCGCGAACCCAAGCTGGACGGCGACACCATCCGGTGGGAGGACGGAGCGCGCATCACGCTGAACGACCGCATCCTGCGCCCCGCTAGCGATCCGTTCGCAGCCACGGGCGGGCTGAAGCAGCTGCAGGGCAACCTGGGCCGCGGCGTCATCAAGATCAGCGCCGTCGCCCCCGAACGCCACCTGATCGAGGCCCGCGCCCGCGTGTTCCAGGACCAGGAATCGGTCAAGACCGCCTTCCGCGCCGGCGAGTTCACCGAGGACACGATCGTCGTCGTCCGCTTTCAGGGGCCGCGCGCCAACGGCATGCCGGAACTGCATTCGCTTACCCCGACACTGGCGGTCCTGCAGGACCGCGGCCTCAAGGTCGCGCTGGTCACCGACGGGCGCATGTCGGGCGCGTCGGGCAAGGTGCCTGCCGCGATCCACGTCTCGCCCGAGGCGGCGATGGGTGGCCCGCTGGCGCGGCTGCGCGACGGCGACCGGGTGCGGCTGGATGCGGCGAACGGCACGCTGGAATGCCTGGAGGCCGATTTCGACACCCGCGATGCCGCCGTCTTCGACCCCAAAGGCAGCCACGAGGGCCTGGGACGCGAGCTGTTCGCGGCCTTCCGCGCCAATGCCGGGCCTGCGACCGAAGGCGCGGGCGTGGTGGTCTGATCCGTCAGGCGGCGGCGGCGACCTCGCAGACGACGCGGCGCAGATAGCCCGCGAAATCCGAGGCCGTCCGCCGCGCCGGGCCGTCCGCTACATAGACATTCAACCAGGTCGGCGGCAGCGGCGGCAGCCCGCCGCCATGTTCCACATCCTCCAGCCCCGCCTGCGGAATGCCGCGCGGGCGCACAGTGACGCCCAGATCGGCGGCGGCCAGAATGTGCCAGTTCTCGTCCCCGCCCTCTCCGGCAGGGTGGGTCCAGCCGATCCCTGCCGCATCCAGCGCGGCGATGGCCGCGGGGTAATAGGCGCAATGCGACGATGTCGCCAGCGCCAGCGGCCGATCCTGCCACGCGCTGCCGCCCACCGCGCCCACCCAGGCCAGATCGACCTTGGCCAGATGGATCGCGCCCGCCGGCGCCTCGAATTCGGTGGTCAGGATGACGTCATGCTCGCCCCGCCGCATCTGTGCCCGCAGGTCCTTGGTGCGGGCGTCGCGCATGACCAGTTCGACCCGGGGGTAATCCTTGCGAAAGGCGCGCACGGTCTGGGCGACCTTGGCGAACAGCCAGTCGCTGCTGAGACCCACGCGCAGCTTCTGTTCGGGCTGCAGCCCGGTATAGCGCGACAGGATCGCATCGTTCAGCGCCACCAGCTTGCGGCTTTCGCCCAACAGGTCCTGCGCGAAATCCGACAGGATGACTCCCCGGCCGACCTTGGCCAGCATGGGACGGCCGAACACCTCCTCCAGCCGCTTCATCTGCATCGACAGGGCGCTTTGCGTCATGTTCAGCGCCTCGGCCGCCCGGGTGACGGCACCGTATTCGGCGACCGCCTGCAAGGACCGAAGCGTCGCGATATCCAGATTGCGCATCATGTAGTTTCCCTGATGGATCACATCAAAACCATTCGTTTCACAAATACCCCCTTGGACGATATTCATCAACTGGAAAGATGATCGGAACAATATCCATCATCTCTGATGATGTATTCAATCAAGGAGGCTGAACGATGACCCAGAAGAACGTCCTGCTGCGCGTGGTGACCGGCCATGGCATCCTGCCCCGCCCCTGGTGGGTGGAACGCGTATTGACCATGTTCGACGTACGCCGCACCCGCATCGACCTGTCGCGCCTGTCCGACGACCAGCTGCGCGACATCGGGCTGACCCGCGACGACGTGATCGCCGAAATGTCCCGCCCTATCTGGGACGTGCCCGCCCATTGGCGCCAGGAACGGGACGTCCGCTGCTAGGTGGGGTCGTGCGGCGGGCCGAAGCGGGCGCGCATCCGCGTCTCGATCTGGTCGCGGGTCTGGCGATAGGCCGCCAGCCGCGCCTCGCGCCCTTCGGCAAGGCCGGTCGGGTCCATGATCGGCCAGTATTCCACGTCCAGATGCGCATGACGCGTCATTTCCAGCGCCATCCGCTGGCTTGCCGGCGACAGGGCCACGATCAGGTCGAATTGACCCAGGTCGTCGCCCCAGTCCTGCATCTCCTCGAAGCTGCGGCTGCGGTGGTTGGCCAGCGGCACGCCGATCTCGTCGCAGACGGCGATGGCGAAGCCGTCGACCTCCATGTCGTTCTTCACGCCCGCCGACTGGACATAGGCCGCGCGGCCATAGAACTTCTTCATCATCCCCTCGGCCATGGGCGAGCGGATGGAATTGTGGTCGCAGCAGAACAGAACCGATGAGGGGATCTTGTCCTGCGTCATCGGATCAGCCCTGCGGGATCAGCGCACAGATCAGGGTGAACAGGCGGCGCGCGGTGTCGATGTCCAGGCTGGCCTTGCCCTCCAGCCGCTCCTGCAGGGTGCGGGCGCCTTCGTTGTGGATGCCGCGCCGGGCCATGTCGATCGCCTCGATCTGGGCGGGGGGCAGGCGCTTGACCGCGTCGAAATAGCTTTGGCAGATCTGGAAGTAATCCTTGACCACCTGCCGGAACGGCCCAAGGGACAGGTGGAACTCGGCCACCTTGGTTGCATCCTCGGCGGTGACGTCGAAGACCAGCCGCCCCTCGCGGATGCACAGCTCCAGCACGAAGGGCCCGTCTGGCGCGGCACCCCCGTCGCGGCCGGGAACGGCAAAGCTGTTGTCCTCGATCAGATCGAAGATGGCGACGCGCCGCTCCTGCTCCATTTCCGGCGTGGCCGGGGCGATGGCGCTGTCGTCGATCTCGATCCGGGTGATGCGGCTCATTCCAGCGGTCTTTCGTTCAATGTCCCCAGCCGAGCCTGAACCGAAGCGCCATGCGCCTGCAAGCCCTCGGATGCGGCCAGACGCACCGCGGCGGGGCCGATCGCGGCCAATGCCCCCGGCGTCAGCCGCGCCATGGTGGTGCGCTTGAGGAAATCCATCACCGACAGGCCGGAACTGAACCGCGCCGACCGCGCCGTGGGCAGGACGTGATTCGGGCCGCTGACATAGTCGCCCACCGCCTCGGGCGTATGCGCGCCCAGAAAAATCGCGCCGGCATGGACGCATTTGGCGGCCAGCCCCTCGGGGTCGGCCACGCACAGTTCCAGATGCTCGGGCGCGATGCGGTTCGACAGGGCTGCGGCCTGATCCAGGTCGTCCACCACGATCAGCGTGCCGTAATCACGCCAGCTGGCCCCCGCGATGGCGGCGCGATCCAGCGTCGGAATGATCCGCTCGACCTCGGCCGCGACAGCGCGGGCCATGGCGGGGTCGGTGGTGATCAGGATCGACTGCGCATCCGCGTCATGCTCGGCCTGCGCCAGCAGGTCCCAGGCCAGCCATTCGGGGTTCTGGTCCGCGTCCGCGATGACCAGAACCTCGGACGGGCCGGCGATCATGTCGATGCCCACGCGGCCGAACACCTGCCGCTTGGCCGCCGCGACATAGGCGTTGCCGGGACCGGTGATCTTGTCGACCGGCGCGATGGTGTCCGTGCCGTAAGCCATCGCCGCCACCGCCTGCGCGCCCCCGATGCGATAGATCTCATCGACCCCCGACAGCTGCGCCGCCAGCAGGACCAGCGGGTTGATCAGCCCGTCCGGCGTCGGCACGCAGATGACCAGCCGTTCCACCCCCGCGACACGCGCCGGGATCGCGTTCATCAGCACGCTGGAGGGATAGGCCGCCTGCCCGCCCGGCACATACAGGCCCGCCGCCGACACGGCACTCCACCGCCAGCCCAGGGTCGCGCCCTCGGGGTCGGTCCAACTGGCATCCTCGGGCATCTGGCGGGCGTGATAGGCGCGGATGCGCTCGGCCGCCAGGGCCAGGGCCGCGCGGTCCTCGGGCGTCACGCGGGCCACCTGCTCCGCGATCTCCTCGGGAGAGAAGCGCAGCGTGGCGGGCGTCAGGTCCAGCCGGTCGAACCGGGTCGTCAGATCGCACAGGGCCGCGTCGCCGCGGTCGCGGACATCGCGGATGATGGCGGTGACCGCGTCGTTCACGTCCGACGAATCCTCGCGCTTGGCACCCAGCATCGCGCGGAAGCCCTGTTCGAAATCGGCATCGGTGCTGTTCAGAAAGACCGGCATCATCATTCCCTTCGTGTTCCCGCGCGCCCCTATCCTGCGCCCCCGTCCGGCTCAAGCGTCAGGGGGCGGACAGGATGCCGCGGGCTTCGTTCTTGCCCAAAGACCCGGAAGCGGCCCTAGTCAGGATGCCGCGGTGCCTTGCCCGACACCGCCCGATGCGGGCGCGTCACGTCGCGCAGGTCCAGATTGATGCATTCGACATCGGCCAGGATGGTCCCGTCCCCCGCGAAATCCAGCGACAGGCGGCCTGTCCCGTCCTCTCCGGCCTGCCAGCGGATCGCCAGCAGCGACAGGACGGTGTCACCGTCGTGCCCGACGCCGTCGCTGACGACGCGCATCACGTCGCTGATGACCAGCACCGAACGCACGCGTTCGAATTCGCGGTGTTGCAACCGGGCGTCCGCGGCATCCTCCCATCGAAAGCGCGTGATCAGCAGCGACAGCCGCCGCGCCTTGGCGTCATGACTGATGTCGGCGCCTGTCAGAACCGCATCCTGGACCAGCGACGACAGGATGCGCAGGTCGGCCTCGTCCTCGGCCCTCAGGGCCAGCGGCCGGGGGTCGGCATCGGCGAAACGGGCATCCTCTGCCATGGATCACTCCTCCTTGACGCGTTCGATATGGGCACCCACGCCGCGCAGCTTGCGCACGACATGTTCGTAACCCCGATCCAGGTGATAGACGCGGCTGACGGTCGTCTGCCCCTGCGCGGCCATCCCCGCCAGGATCAGGCTGACCGACGCGCGCAGGTCGGTGGCCATCACCGGCGCGCCGCGCAGCTTCTCGACCCCGGTGACGGTCGCATGGCCGCCGTGAACCTCGATCTGCGCGCCCATGCGGGCCAGTTCGGGCGCGTGCATGAAGCGGTTCTCGAAGATCGTCTCCTCCAGCACCGACGTGCCCTCGGCCAGGCACATCAGGGCCATGAACTGCGCCTGCAGGTCGGTGGGGAAACCGGGGAAGGGCTCGGTCCGAACATCGACGGCGCGCACGCGGCCGTTCCTGCGCGCGACCTTGAGCCCGCGCTCGGTCTCCTCGACGCTGATCCCGGCCTCGTCCAGCTTCTCGCAGAAGGCCGCCAGCAGCTCGATCCGGCCGCCCAGCAACTCCACCTCGCCGCCGCACATGGCGGGCGCCAGCATGTAGGTTCCCAGTTCGATCCGGTCGGTCACCACAGGATGCGTCGCGCCATGCAGGGCCTGCACACCCTGGATGGTGATGGTCCCGGTCCCCTCGCCATCGATCTGGGCGCCCATCGCACGCAGGCAGCGGGCCAGATCGACGATCTCGGGCTCGCGCGCGGCGTTCTTAAGGACGGTCGTGCCGCGCGCCAGCGTGGCGGCCATCAGCGCGTTTTCCGTCGCGCCCACCGACACGACCGGGAACTCGAAGACCGCGCCCTTCAGGCCCCCCGCCGGTGCCTTGGCGTGGACATAGCCCTCGCACAGGTCCAGCGTTGCCCCCATCGCCTCCAGCGCGCGCAGGTGCAGGTCCACGGGCCGCGCGCCGATCGCGCAGCCGCCGGGCAGCGACACCTCGGCCACGCCGTCCCGCGCCAGCATCGGCCCCAGCACCAGGATCGAGGCACGCATCTTGCGCACGATGTCGTATTCCGCCCGGTGGCTGGTCATCGCATGGCTGGACAGCGCCAGAACCTGGCCCTCCTGCAGGCTGGCGACCTCGGCCCCAAGCGAGCCCAGCAGCGCGGTCATGGTGCGGATGTCGGACAGGCGCGGCGCATTGGTCAGCGTCAGCGGCTGATCGGTCAGCAGCGTCGCGGGCATCAGCGTCAGGCAGGCGTTCTTGGCACCCGCGATGGGGATTTCCCCGTGAAGGGGGCCGTTCCCCGTGACGATGATCTGGTCCATCAGCTGTCCTTGCCTGTCTCGCCGCCCGCATCCGGGGCAGTCTTGTTGTCGTCCCGATCCGCCCGCGCCCGCGCCTGTTCCTTGCGCCGTGCCAGATTCGCGCGCAGCGCCTGTCGCAGGCGTTCCTCGCGGCTGTCGGGGCTTGGCTTGTCATTGCGTCGGTCGGTCATGGCAGTCCTGTTAGCGCCGCGCGGGCCGCACGTCCAGCAAACGCACACGCCGCGCGCGATCAATCGCCAAAATCCCGAAAAATCGTTCGGACCCCCTTGCAGGGATCGAAACCTTTGTCTAAACGCCCCCTCACGTTGCTGTGGTAGCTCAGTGGTAGAGCACACCCTTGGTAAGGGTGAGGTCGAGAGTTCAATCCTCTCTCACAGCACCATTCACCCACAAATGCACCCAGATCCCGCGCCGCAGGGTTGTTGCGTCACCCGCAGATGCTGCGGATGACGCTTGGCGATCACATGTCCGCTTCGCAGACGGCGTCGCCCCAGGGGCTCATGATCTCGGTCGCGCCGCAGTTCCGGCCCGCCTGGCGCATCACGCCCGCGGGCACGGCGAAGGCATAGGGATGGACCGTCCGCTTGGCGGTCGTCACGGGGCCAAGGGCGGCCAGCGCCTGCGCCACGTCCTGCGGCAGATCCTCGTCCATGACCGTGCCTGTCGCGGCAGAGGCGTCGATCCGCGGCGTGTGGAACGCCTGTTCCAGGTCCATCCCGAAATCCGCCATGAAGCTGACCAGGTTGGCCACCGCAGGCAGGATCTTGCGGCCGCCCGACGCGCCGATGGCGAACATCCGGTCGCCCACCTGCCCCACGGTGGGACAGACGTTCATCAGGCACCGCTTGCCCGGCGCCAGCGAATTCGGTCGGCCTTGCTCGGGGTCGAACCACATGATGCCGTTGTTCAACAGCATCCCGGTCTGCCCGGACACGACATGGCTGCCGAACATCGACAGCAGGGTCTGGGTGACGTTCACCATGTTGCCGTGCCGGTCCACGACGCTGAAGCTGGTGGTGCAGGCCGGGGCGCGCGGGCTTTCGCCGGTGTCGCCCGCATGGGCCAGCCGGTCGCGATAGGCATCGCCCAGGCCTGACGCCAGCGCGGCATAGCTGGCCGCCGACGGCGCATCACCGGGATCGAAGGCCGCCTGCATCTGCTGCAGGGCCGTGACCAGTTCGGCCCCCGCGGACAGACCCGACGGCGCATGGATGACGGCATCGCGATAGCGGACCGTACGGGGCGCACGGGCCTCTGCCTGATAGCTGCGCAGATCCTCCATCGACAGGCAGCCGCCCTTGGCGCGCACGTCATCGACCAGCATCCGGCCGATGTCGCCGTGATAGAAATCCTGGGCGCCATGTTCGGCCAGCCGGCGCAGGGTGGCCGCATGGACGCGCTGATCCAGTCGCGCGGCCGAGGCCGTGGTCCAACCGGCGATGTCGGGCCATTGCCCGTCCGCCAGGAACAGCGCCGCCGCATCGGGGTCCTGCGCCAGCTGGCGCGCCGCGGACGCGATCAACAGCGACGAATACCAGTCGAGGAGCATCCCCTCCTCTGCCAAGGCCACGGCGGGGGCCAGCAGATCGCCCCAGTCGCGCGTCCCGTACTGCCGATGGGCCAGCGCCATCCCGGCGACCGTGCCCGGCACCGCGACAGAGGTCGCGCCATAGATGTTGCGGTCGTCCCTGACGCGCGTCCAGGGAAACAGGTCCGCCGCCTGCCGCCCCGGCTCCAGCGGATAGTCGGCGACGTCAAGGCCCGTGGGTGCGCGCATCCCGAACTCGATCGTCTCGGCCCGCTGTTCACCCGCGCGCCACAGGGTCATCATGCCGCCGCCCATCGGACCCGACATCCACGGCTCGACCACGCCCACCGCAAAGGACGTCGCGACCGCCGCGTCCATCGCGTCGCCCCCGACGGCCAGGACCGCGGCGCCGACCTCGGCCGCCTTGCGATGCTGCGCGGCGACGACGCCGCCATCGGTCCAGACGACCTCCTTGCGGATGCGTTGCGTTCTGGAGAAATTCGACATGGCCTGGCCTTCCGTGATCGACATCGCCTGCGGGGGGACGCCCCGCCCCACCTGAGCGCGCCGGGCAGCGTCATGCAAGGGCGGGCCGCCCGACATGTGCAAACTTGACACCGCCGGTCGTCCGGTTAAGTCGGCACCGGTCGTTCACGACGGAACGGCCATCCGACGATCCTCCTCCGTACAGGCCGACGCATCAGGGCTGCATCATCAGCGCCGGTCGCAGCGCACGGGCCGAGATCCTCTGAAATCATGCGCCCTATGGACCCGCCATGACATCCACCCGACCATCCGCCCCGCCCGCCGGCGCGGCCCCCGCCAATTCGCCCGCCCAGGTCCTGACGGCCAGCCTCATCGGCACGACGATCGAATTCTTCGACTTCTACATCTATGCGACGGCCGCGGTGCTGATCTTTCCGTCGCTGTTCTTTCCGGGATCGGACCCGACCACGGCGCTGCTGGCGTCCTTTGCGACCTTCTCGATCGCGTTCTTCGCGCGGCCGTTGGGGGCCATCGTCTTTGGCCATTACGGCGACCGCATCGGGCGCAAGGCCACGCTTGTCGCCGCGCTTCTGACGATGGGGGTGTCGACCGTCACCATCGGCCTGCTGCCGACCTATGACCAGATCGGCGTCTGGGCGCCGCTGCTGCTGGCGCTGTGCCGGTTCGGACAGGGCTTCGGCCTGGGCGGCGAATGGGGCGGGGCCGTGCTGCTGGCGACGGAGAACGCACCCGAGGGCAAGCGCAGCTGGTACGGGATGTTTCCGCAGCTGGGCGCGCCCGTCGGTCTTCTGCTGTCGTCGGGGTTCTTCTGGGTGCTACTGCACTTCATCACCCAGGACGAGCTGCTGGCCTGGGGCTGGCGGCTGCCGTTCCTGTCGTCGATCCTGCTGGTCGGGATCGGCCTGTGGATCCGTCTGTCCATCACCGAGACCCCCGAATTCGCCGAAGCCGTGAAGAAGGACAAGCGCGTGTCCGTCCCCCTGGCCGAACTGTTCCGGCATCACAAGCTGAGCGTGTTCCTGGGCACCTTCGCGGCGCTGGCGACCTTCGTGCTGTTCTATCTGGCGACGGCGTGGCTGCTGTCCTACAACGTCAAGGTCCTGGGGATCCCGTTCAAGGATGCCTTGCTGATCCAGATCTATGGATCGGTCGTCTTCGGCCTGACGATCCCCGTCGCGGGCAAGATCGCGGATCGCACCGGGCGCTATGGCTTCCTGATCATCGTGACCATCCTGATCGGGGCCTTTGCCCTGTCCTTCGGGTCGCTGATGCAGGGCAGCGCCCAGAACGAGGCCAGCGTCTATTTGTTCGTCACGATCAGCCTGATGCTGATGGGCCTGACCTATGGCGTCATCGGAGCGGCGCTGGCGGCGCCCTTCCCGGCCCAGGTCCGCTATACCGGGTCGTCGCTGACGTTCAACTTTGCCGGCATCTTCGGCGCGTCGCTGGCACCCTATGCAGCGACCTGGCTGCAGATGAACTATGGCATGGCGCAGGTCGGATACTATCTGCTGGGCGCTGCCGTGATCTCGTTGATCTGCATCGTGGCCACGGGGCGCGACAAGATCTGATCGCCGGCCGGTGATCCTTGCACCCCGCGCCCGGCGGCGCGGGATGCATCCGTCATGCACAGCCGCGCAGACAGGCCCCAAGCGTGGATCGCTGAACGCCATCTGAATCGAAATTGTCGGGCGCCAGCCACGCCAGATAGCCGGGCCGCAGTTCCTGCCAGTCTTGATCGGTCATCGCGAACCAGGCCGTGTCGCGGTTGGTCCCCTTGACGACCATGTGCTGCCGAAAGACCCCCTCGGGCCGAAAACCGAAACGCAGGGCGGCCCGTTTCGAAGGCGTGTTCAGGTCGTTGCATTTCCATTCGAACCGCCGATAGCCCAACGCAAAGACGTGGTCGGCGAACAGGAACAGCGCCTCGGTCGCCATGCGGCTGCGCTGCAGGGCGGGGCCCCACATGATGCTGCCGATCTCGATCACGCCATGGGTGCGGTCGATCCGCATCAGCGCCTGACGACCCTCGGCGCGTCCCGTGGCGGCATCGACCACCGCAAAGAACATCGGGTCTGCCGATGACGATACATGGTCGACCCAATCCGCAAAGGTGTCACGATCCTGGGGCGGATGCTCGAAAAGCCAGCGAAAGCGGTCATCGGCCCCACCTGCGGATGCGGCCGCGTACAGCGTCCCTGCATGACCGGCCTGAAGCGGTTCCAGCCGCACGTATCGTCCAGCGATCACCGCCCGCGCTGGGGCCGGGGGCGGTGACCAGCGGGTCAGGTCCACATGCATGTCCCATCGCTCCTTTCCAAGGCTGGCGGTCCGTTGCGCCACGGACGGACCCGCGCGACGCGTGACTCGGGATGGCCCTTGGGCATCACACCGGCGCCTCGACCAGCGTCAATGCCCCGTCGGGCAGCGGCCGCTGCAGCTCAGTCGCCGGTATGCCGTCCAGCCAGGCGTGCCATTCCTGGGGGCGCGTCAGGATCACCGGCATCGCCTTGGGATGGATCGGCGCGACCTCGGCGTTCGGAGGACAGGTCAGAAAGGCATAGAGGTCGTCGACCGTCTCTCCATCCTTGACCTTGCGGACCGATCGCCAGCCGCGCGTCTCGATCCCGGCGAAGAACAGGGTCGAACCTGGGTCGGCGGGTGCGAACCACTGCACGCCCTTGCCCTTGCCGCGCGGTTCGGAAAAGCTGGTCAGCGGCACCAGACAACGATGCTCGCGGCCAAGCCAGCGCCGCCAATGGGGCGACTCCAGATTGCGGACATTCGTGACGCCCGGGTCGCGCTCCGTCTTCAGCGCAAAGCGCGGCGACGGCATGCCCCACCGCGCCTTGACCAGTTCCGGCCCGTCCGCGCCGTTCCGGATGATCGGCGCCATCTGGTCGGGATAGACGCTGCCCGGCGCCAGGTTTCCCGACCGGTCCGTCAGCCCGTCGATCAACCGGACCAGCGCCTCCTGCGGCGTTGTATGGTTGTAAAGGTTGCAGATCGCCCCGCCCTCCGCTGGTTCGCGTCCATTTCTGGTCCCGCCCCGGACCGGCGTCAATGACCCGCCGGCCACCGTGACAGGCATCGCGGGCATGGGGCCGCCGCTGTGTCAGCCGTGCTCTTCGGCGGCGGTCTGTTCCAGGGCCTGGTTCAGGGCGCGCAGGACGTCGACGTGATGGACGCTGCCGATCAGGCGCAGGGGGTCGTCCGGGCCGTCGCAGGCCGTCACGGCCAGAAACACCGCGCCGCTTCGTTCGAACAGCGGCAGGGCCTCGGCCAGGGTGGTGGTCGGGGCCACGGTCGGACCGCGTTCCGCCATGGCGCGGACCAGATCCTCGGTCGGGGCGTCCGGGGCGTCCAGCGCGCGGATGACCGGCGTGACGCGCAGCTGATGGGGCAGCCAGGCCTGCGGCCCTTCGGAGAGATGGATGCCCCGCCGCTCCAGCTGGGTCAGAAAGAACGACCGCCTGACCAGGGTCGATGCCAGGGCAGAACTGAGCGAGACCGAGGTCATCACCGCGATGCCCGTCTGCCAGTCTCCGGTCATCTCGAACACGATCAGCGCGGTCGAGATGGGGGCGCCCAGGACCGCCGCGCCGACCGCGGCCATGCCGGCAAAGGCATAGACGTTGACGCTGCCGGAATAGCCGGGCGCAAGGGTCGTGGCGATGATCCCGAACGCCAGGCCGGTCAGTGACCCCATGACCAGCGCGGGCGAGAACACCCCGCCCCCCATGCGCCCGCCCAGCGTGATCGCGACCGCCAACGCCTTGACGACCGCGAACATAACCGCCTGGCCCAGGCCGATCTGGCCGGACAGTGCCGCGGCGGTGGTTTCATAGCCCACGCCGATGATGTGCGGAAAGGGAATGGCGATCACGCCAAGGGCAAGCCCCGCCAGCGCGGGCCGGGACCAGCGCGGCCAGCCGATCCGCGCCATCGCCCGCGTCGCCAGGCTGTCGGCGCGAAAGATCCCGCCCATCATCGCCGCCGCGACCAGCGCGCAGACAAGGCCCAGCACCATGAAGGCGGGCAATTCGATATGGAAGGCCAGGTCAGGCTCGACCGGCAGCATGAATTCGGTCAGGCCGCCGAACTGCAGCCGGTTGATGACCGTGCCCGCCACCGCGGCGATCGCGATCGGGGCAAAGGCGCGCGTCGCGAAATGCCGCAACACGACCTCATGCGCGAAAAGCGCCCCGGCGATGGGCGCGTTGAAGCTGGCGGCGACCGCACCCGCGACGGCGCATCCCAACAGCTCCCTGCCGGTCATAGGGCTGGCCTTGATGCGCCGCGCGACCGCGGTCGAGACGACGCCGGCCAGATGCACGACTGGCCCCTCGCGCCCGGAACTGCCGCCGGTGCCCAGCGTGATCAGCGAGGCCGCGGCCGATGCCAGACCCTCGCGGACCTCGACCCGGCCCCCGTCCAGCGCCGCGCCCTCGATCACGTCGGACACGGCGCGCACGCGCCCGTCTGGGGTAAAGCGGTCCAGGATCAGCCCGACGACAAGCCCGCCCAGGACCGGCACCACCAGCACCCAACCCAAAGGCAGGTCGCGCGCGACGCTGGCCAGCGTCAGGTCGTCGGCGCCGTAGAGGGCCGTCTGAACCCCCGAGATACCCAGCCTGAACCCAAGCGCCGCAAATCCCGCCGCGATGCCGATCAGCAGCGCCAGCACCCAGAACTGCACCTGTCGCAGGGCCCGGTCGGCCGCAATGCGCAGGACGGGATACAAGTCGCGACGCCACCGGCGCAGGGTGCGTCTGACAAGAAGGGCGAAGGCAGGTCTCATTCGGGCAAGGCTGGCACAGCATCGTCACCTTGGCGAGGGTGATCCGTCACCTGGACATGGTGCACGGCCCATGGCCGGGACCGGCACGGCGTTCCACCGATACCGGGCACCCCATATCGGCGGCGGCTGATCCCCCACGACGCGACCGGTCGCGGCGTCAGAGGGCCAGCCCCTCGCCCCGGGGATCATGCGCGCCCGAACAGCCCGTCGCGTCGATGCGGATCGCGCCTGCGCAGCCGAAGATCGGAGACAGTGCCGGCAGTTCGGCCGTCTCATGCCCCATTGCGGCCAGAGAGGCGATCGCCGCGTCGCCCAGGGAGGCCTCGACCTTGAGGCTGTCGCGGCTGTCCGAAAAGGTTCGCCCCAGAAGAAAGCGCGGCTGCGCCAAGGCTGCCTCGGGCGACAGCCCCAGGTCGATCAGGCCGCTCAGCAGGACGGCCAGTGTCTGCGGCTGGCCATCCGCGCCCTGCGTTCCATAGAGAAGATGCGGCCGGCCATCCTTCAGCGCGATGCCGGGGTTCAGCGTATAGAAGGGCCGCTTTCCGGGGGCGATGACATTCGGGTGGGTGGGATCGGTAGCAAAGCTTGCGCCACGATTGTGCCAGATGATCCCGGTATCGCCGATGACGCAGCCGCTGCCCCAGTCGAAATAGGTGCTCTGCAGGACCGATGCGCAGCGCCCCTGCCCGTCCGTTGCGGCAAAGAACACGGTATCCCCATGCCGGACCCTGTGCGGCCAGGCCAGTGCACGATCCGCGCGGATCGCACCCGCCTTGGCGTCCAGCCGATCCGGTGACAGCAGCGCCGATATGTCGTCCCCCGCGTGGTCCGGGTCGGCGATACGCCCGCGGTCCAGGAAGGCCTGCTTGACCGCCTCGACCAGCAGATGGGTCCGCATTGCGGGGTCGCGGGGGATCCGCAGCCGGTCGAGGATGCCCATGATGGCCAGCGTGGTCACCCCCTGCGTGGGCGGCGGCGGCGCCAGCAGCATCAGGTCGCGATAGGGCTGGGACAGCGGTTGCGCCGCCCGGCTGTGCGTCGCGGCAAGGTCGGCGGTGGTCAGCGGCGCACCCGCCTGGGCCAGGCCCTGGGCGATCCGCTGCGCCGCCCGTCCCTGATAGAAGCTGCGCAGCCCGTCCCGGACCATCAGGGACAGGATCTCGGCCAGTTGCGGCTGGCGCAGCAGGTCGTTTCCGGCAGCGGCGAACTGGGCCGCAAAGCCCGGCCAGTCCGGCCAGTCCGCGGCGCGAAAGTCCAGCCAGAATCGTTGGCTGTCACTGGGCCGAAACCCGTCGCGCGCAAGGGCCAGCGCGGGTGCCAGCAGCGCCTCCGGCGTCATCGCCCCGCCCCATCGGGACCCCGACAGGCGCAAGGCATGGTCCCAGCTGTCGACGGCGCAGGCGGTCGTCAGCATCGACCCCGGCCCCCGCAGGGGCAACGCGTCGGGCAGGTCCGGCAGGACGCCCGGCGCCTGGCCGATGCCCATCAGCGTCGTCGCCCAACCGTCGCGGTCGGCCATAAGCCAGACCGCGTCGCCGCCCAGGCCGCAGAAATGCGGCATGACCACGGCCAGGACCGCCCCCATCGCCACGGCGGCCTCGGCCGCGGTGCCGCCACGCTGCAGGACGTCCGCCCCGGCCCGTGTCGCCAGCGGGTGCGGGCTGGTGGCCATCGGCTGCATCGCGGCGGCCGCCATCAGTCGGCCAGGACCAGCTGGCGGTCGTCCAGCGGCGGCAGGAAGCTGCGGTCGAAGACCTGCCCGGCTGCGGGCGTGGTCTGCAGTTGATAGCCCTCGGCGACGATGTCGATGGCGCGCGACAGGCGGTCGTCATCCAGATCGCCCAGACCGATCCGGGTCACCTCGTCCGAGGCGATCAGGTTCTCGTACGAAAACATCATCCGCGCCATCTCGAGGTCGCGATTGGCCAGGTTGTCAAAGGCCAGGACGGCATCGACACCTGCCTCGTGGTCCTGGGCGATCTCGACCGCGGCGCGGTTGATCGCACGGACCAGGCCGGTCACGGCGTCAGGGTTGTCGGCGATCATCGCCTGAGAGACCATGACCCCGTTGGCATAGAGGTCCAGGCCGTGATCGCCGAAGTTCAGCCAGTTGAAATCGGCGGCAGGGTCCTGGCGGTTGTTGATCAGGTTGAACCAGGCCGTGATGTTGAACACCATCGCCCCGTCGATGTCGCCGCGGATCAGCATGGGTTCGGTCAGGTTCGGCGCCAGGCTTTCAATGGTGATGCTGTCAAGGTCGACGTCGTTCATGCGCGCAAAGACCGGAAGCAGCTTGGTCGTGGGCGTCCCGGGCGCGCCGCCCAGGGTCTTGCCCGCCAGATCGGCAGGGGTCGTGATGCCGCTTTCCTTGCGGGTCACGACCGTGAAGGGCGGATCGTTCCACAGCTGATAGACCATGACCGGGGTCTGGTCGGGGCGTTCGGCGGCGTTCTGGATGATGGCGTTGATGTCGCCAAAGCCCGCGTCATAGGTGCCCGACATGATCCGGGTGACGGTGGCGGCGGACCCCTCGCCCTGGTCGATGGTGACGTTCAGGCCCTCCTCCTCGAAATAGCCCTTCTGCTGGGCCAGCAGGATGGGCGCATCCGACCCCTGCGTCTTCCAGCCCAGGGTGAAGCGGATGTCGGTCTGGGCCAGCGCGGGGGCGGCCATCGCGATCAGGGATGCGGCGGCAAGCAGCGATTTCAGCATCGGGATACCTTTCGGATCAGGAGGGGGACAGGTCGGTGCGGCGGTTCGCCCAGCCCACGACGCGGCCCTCGATGACCGAGAACAGGACGTAGAGGGCGACCCCCAGGAAGGCCAGGATGAACAGGCCGGCAAAGACCAGCGGCACGTCGAAGTTCGACGATGCGCTCATCATCACGTTGCCGATGCCCTTGTTCGAGGCGACGGTCTCGGCCAGCACGGTGCCGACAAAGGCATAGGTCGCCGCGATCTTCAGCGAGGCGAAGAAGAACGGCATGGTGCGCGGCAGGCCCACGTTCAGCAGCAGGTCCATCTTGCCGGCGCCCAGGGATTTCAGCACGTCCTCCATCTCGGGCTCGGTCGTGGCAAGGCCGGTGGCGATGTTGACCACGATGGGAAAGAAGCACATGGCCAGCGCGGTCAGGACCGCAGGCACCGGCCCCGCCCCGAACCACAGCACGAAGATCGGGACGACCGCGACCTTCGGGATGGACGAGAACCCGATCAGCAGCGGATAGGCCGTGTCATAGGCCACCCGCGACGTGCCGATCAGCGCGCCGATCACGACGCCGACCGCCACGCCAAGGCCAAAGCCGATCATGGTGGTCCACAGCGTCTGGATGATGTGCGGCCACAGGACCGGAAAGCGCGCGACCAACGTCGCCATCACCTGCGACGGGCGCGGCACCACCAGGTCGGACACGTTCAGGGCCAGGCACAGAACCTCCCACCCCAGGAAGAAGGCGACGATCAGCGCGGCGGACCACATGCGGCGACGGATGGCATAGTTCATGACGCGACCTTTCGGGCGGATTCGCCGCGGGCATCGATGATGCGTTCGCGCAGGCGCTGGTTCAGGGCCACGAAATCAGGCTGGAAGGTCATCTCGACCGTGCGCGGGCGGGGAAAGGTGACGGGGCTGTCGTCGATGATGCGGCCGGGGCGCGCGCTCATCACGCAGATCCGCGTGCCCAGGAACCCGGCCTCCTTGAGGTCATGCGTCACTAGGATCACGGTGGGGCGACGCTTGATCCACAGATCCTGCATCGTGCCCCACAGCTCCTCTCGGGTGAACTGGTCCAGCGCGCCGAAGGGTTCGTCCAGCAGCAGCAGGCTGGGTTCGTGGATCAGCGCGCGGCACAGGTTGGCACGCTGCAGCATGCCGCCCGACAGCTGCCAGGGGAAATGACCGGCGAACTTTTCCAGGCCCACATCGGCCAGCAGCGCGTGGACCCTGTCGCGGTACTCGCCCCGCTTCTTGCGGGCGTAATCCTGTCGGAACGGGCGCACGATCTTCAGCGGCAGCATGACGTTCTGCTCGATCGTCAGCCATGGCAGCAAGGTCGGATTCTGGAACGCCATGCCGACGCGCAGGGCGCGGGCCGCGACCTCGCGTCCGCCCACGATGATCTCTCCGCCGGACGGGCGGGTCAGGCCGCCGACCAGCTTGAGGATCGTCGACTTGCCGCAGCCGGACGGCCCGACAAGCGCCAGGAATTCGCCCTCGTCCAGGTGCAGGTCTGTCGGTTGCAGCGCCTGGACGCGCTCTGCGCCCTGTCCGAAGGCGACCGATGCCCGCGACAGCTGAACCGCTGGTCGCTTTCGTTCCGGCGCGATCTGTGCAAGATCCGGGTTCATGAGGTTCCCCTGTCAAAGGTGCATGACAAAAGTGCATACACTTTATACCGATTCCTTAGCCCGCCGGTGCCTAACCACGCAAACCGGGGGGCGCTGGAAAATGGTGGCCGGATGGTCGATGCCGAAACTTTCGCCAGTTTCGGGCCACATGCCCGATCTGCAGGCGGTCGCATGACGGCGGGGGCGCGTTCCGTCGGCGGCGACCGCATGGCCGCGATCTGCCAGGGCATACGTCGGGCCATCATCGAAGGGGCGCTGATGCCCGGCGACCGCCTGCCCGAGGATGCCCTTGGCGAAAGCTTCGGCGTCAGCCGCACCATCGCGCGCCATGCCCTGGGGCAGCTGGCCGCCGAAGGCTTGGTCGATCTGCGCCGCAACCGCATCGCCACCGTGACCGCGCCCACGCCCGCCGATGCGCGCGACATCTTTGACATCCGCGTGGCCCTGGAACGTCAGGTCGTGCAGCATCTGGCCGGTCACCTGTCGCCCGACCAGGTCGCCGCCCTGAAGGAGATCGTTCGCCAGGAACATGATGCGCGCCACGGGCCCGACGGCGCGTCGATCCGGCTGGCAACAGAGTTCCACATCCGCCTGGCCGAGATGACCGGCAAGCCGATCCTGGTCCGCTATGTCACTGAAATTTGTTATCGCGCGGGCCTGTCGCTGTCTGCGCTGGCCCGCCCGCATTCGTCGGACTGCGCCATCAGCGAGCATCTGGCCCTGATCGACCTGATCGCCAAGGGGCCCGCCGACAAGGCCGCCGACCTGATGGCCGAGCATCTGGAGGCCGTGGCCGCCCGCGCCCTGCTGTCGGGCGATCGCAGCCGCAGCCGCGATCTGGTCAACATCCTGCAGCCCTATGCCAAGGGCTGATCAGCCCTTGGCGATGGTGGGATCAAGGATCCATTCAGCGCTGTCGTTCCAAACGTCCGTGTCCAGGATCAGCCCATCCTGCACCGTGAACCGGTCGATATAGCGGTTCCCGTCGAAAGGCGTGCCGTCCGGCCAGGCGCCATGCAGATAGCCCAGGCTATAGACGATCGTCTGCTCGCCCGCCGGCACGACGTCGTACCGCTCGATCCGCTTCTTGACCCAGGCATAGCGGGCGGCGTTGAAGCCGGTCGGCCCCGACGGCGTGTCGAAGACGCGCCCGCCCGTGAACCGGCAGGTGAAGCCCGGCGCGACGAAGGTCGCGGCCAGCACCGGATCGGGCGCCATCGACGCCGCAAGATAGTCCTTGACCGCCTGCAAGTCTTTTTCGGTGTTCTGGTTCATCACGCTCTCTGCTTGTCTGTGGCGGGGTGAAGTGCATACACTAGCAGAATACAGAAGGTCGCCGGGGACACAAGAACGATGCTGGATCTGATCCTGAAGAATGCCCGCCTGCCGCAGGGTGCTGCAGATATCGGCATCGCCGGCGGTCGCATCGCCGCCCTGGGCCGTGACCTTGGCCCGTCGTGCGAGGTCCGCGACATCGAACACCGCGCCGTCCTGCCGGGGCTGGTCGAGGCGCATATCCACCTGGACAAGGCCGGCTTGCTGTGCCGCTGCGGTCAGGCCGACAGCGTGCAGGCCGCCGTGGCCGCGGTCAGCGCGCTGAAGCGCGACTTTACCGTCGACGATGTTCGCAGCCGCGGCGCGCAGGTGATCGAGGCCGCGATCCGGCAGGGCACCATGCACATGCGCACCCATGTCGAGGTCGACCCCCGCGCCGAATTGCGCAGCCTGACGGCAGTGCTGGCCCTGAAGGACGATTATGCCTTTGCGCTGGACCTGCAGGTCTGCGCCTTTGCCCAGGAAGGCCTGACCAACGATCCCGGCACCGAGGCGCTTTTGGAACAGGCGCTGGCGCAGGGGGCCGACCTTCTGGGCGGCTGCCCCTATACCGACAGCGACCCGCTGGCGCAGATCGACATCCTGTTCGCGATGGCCGTGCGGCACGACGTCGATCTGGACTTTCACCTGGACTTCGACCTGGACCCCGACGGATCCCAGATCAAGACAATCTGCGACCGGACGATCCGCCACGGCTGGCAGGGCCGCGTGAACCTGGGCCATGTGACCAAGCTGGCGGTGATGACCGACGGTGCCCTGCGCGATCACGCCGCGATGCTGGCCCAGGCCCGGGTCGCCGTGACCGCCCTGCCCGCCACCGACCTGTACCTGAACGGCATGGACCAGGGTCACCGTGCGCCCCGCGGCGTGGCGCCCCTGCACCTGCTGGAAGGGGTGACGGTCGCGGTGGCGACGAACAACGTGATGAACCCGTTCACGCCTTATGGCGACTGCTCGCTGCTGCGGATGGCCAATCTCTATGCCAACGTGATGCACCTTGGCGCCGGCGATTTCGCGGCCTGCCTACGGATGATCACCGACGGTGCGGCCCGCATTCTGCGGCTTGCCGATTACGGGCTGTCAGTTGGCGATCGCGCCGACCTGATCGTGCTGGATGCCGCGACGGCCGAGGATGGACTGGCCACCATCGCGGCACCACTGATGGGCTTCAAGGCCGGTCGCCAAAGCTTCGACCGGCCCGCGGCGCGATTGCTGCGCCCCGTGGCGGGCGCCCTGCCCGCCTGACGCAGCGCCATGCACCACCTGCGTGGCGCTGTCTGTCATCGTTCAGCTGTCGTGTCCGGCCAGCCAGGCCTCCATCATCTCGATCTCGGCCTCCTGCGCCGCGATGACCTCCTCGGCCAAGGCGCGCACCTGGGGGTCCTGGCCGTGTTCAAGGACGATGCGCGCCATGTCGATGGCGCCCTGGTGGTGGGGGATCATCCCCCGCATGAAGTCCACGTCCGCGTCATTGGTGTATTCGACGTCCATGGTCGCGTGCATCTCGGCCATCGCTGCGCGATAGGCCGTCGTCGCCGGCGTGTCGTCGGGTCGTGCACCTGACATCGCCATGTCGCCATGCGCGGAATGATCCATCTGCGCCATGTCGCTATGGGCGGAATGGTCCATCGTCTGCTGGGCAAGACCCGGCGCGGCGACGGCAAGGGCGGTCAGCAGGATGGGGACGAACGTTTTCATGGCAGTGCTCTCCTTCTTCCCGATCTCAGATAATCCTTCCCATCGTTGCAAGGTCAATGCCGCGCGGACGGCGTCATCACGCCCTTGACCTTCCCATAATGGGAAGCCCCATATCTCTGTCATCGCAATGACGGAGCCCTGCCATGAACATCGGAGACGCCGCCAACCGCTCGGGCGTATCGGCCAAGATGATCCGATACTATGAACGGATCGGCCTGATCCCGACAGCCAGCCGGACGGCCTCGGGCTATCGCGAATACGAACCGCGCGACGTCCATATGCTGCGCTTTATCGCCCGCGCGCGCGACCTGGGCTTCTCGGTTGCCGAGATCACCGAACTGCTGGACCTGTGGCGCGACAAGGACCGGCGCAGCGCCGACGTCAAGGCGCTGGCGCAGGCGCGGGTCCGGGACCTGCGCCACAAGATCGCGCACCTGCAGGACATGGCCGACACGCTGGAGGAACTGGCGAATGCCTGCGCAGGAAACGAGCGTCCGAACTGCCCGATCCTGCAGCGGCTGGAGACCTTGGACACGGATGACGATCCGTTGTCCCGCAGGCGGCCCGAACGGGGATTCAAGGAAAGGATCGGCTGATGACGGAGCGACGCATGTTCATGACGGCGCTGGCGGCGGGCATTATTGCCGGCCCGGCGATGGCATGGTCCGGTCAGGCGCCGGTCCGCACGCGGGTCTTTCGCGCCCCCGATTGCGGATGCTGCGGCGCGTGGGTCGCGCATCTGCGGGATCACGGCTTTGCCGTGGAGGTGGTCACGACCGATGACATGCAGGGGGTCAAGGATCGCCATGCCGTGCCTGCGCCGCTGCGCTCCTGCCACACGGCCCTGATCGACGGTTATGTGATCGAAGGGCATGTGCCCGCCACCGACATCAGCGCCCTGCTCGCGCAGCGTCCGCCGGCGGCAGGCCTGGCGGTGCCCGGCATGCCCGCCGGATCGCCCGGCATGGAGATGGGCGGGCGGCGCGATCCCTATGACGTCATCCTGTGGACCGGGTCCGAGACCCGCGTGTTTGCAAGCCATCGAGGTTGACCATGACCCTGACGACCCCCAGAACCGCCACCCTTCACCGCATGGTGATGGCCAAGCACATGTGCCCCTATGGCCTCAAATCGCTGGACCTGCTGCGGCGCCAGGGCTTTCGCGTCGAGGACCACCACCTGACCACCCGTGCCGAGGTCGATGCCTTCAAGGAACAACACGACGTCGGGACCACTCCGCAGACCTTCATCGACGGTCGGCGGATCGGCGGCTATGACGACCTCAGGCGGCATTTCGGCAAGGCCGTCCGCGACAAGTCCGCGACCACCTACCGCCCCGTGATCGCGCTGTTCGCGATGTCCGCCGCGATGGCTTTTGCGACCAGCTGGGCCGCGTTTGGCCAGCTGATCACCATTGCCGCGGCCGAATGGTTCGTGGCCTTTGCCATGTGTCTGCTGGCCTTGCAGAAGCTGAAAGACGTCGACAGCTTTGCCACGATGTTCCTGAACTATGACCTGCTGGCGCAGCGGTGGGTCCGTTACGGCTACGTCTATCCCTTCGCCGAGGGACTGGCGGGCGTCCTGATGGTCGCGGGCGCGCTGATGTGGCTGTCCATTCCGGTCGCCCTGTTCATCGGCACGATCGGCGCCGTGTCGGTCTGGAAGGCCGTCTATGTCGACAAGCGAGACATCAAATGCGCCTGCGTCGGCGGCGACAGCAACGTCCCCCTGGGGTTCGTCTCCCTGACCGAGAACCTGATGATGATCGCCATGGCGGTCTGGATGCTGATCAAGGTCACGGTGCTGGGGCACTAGTGGCTATCAGTTGCGGATCAAGTGGTTGGGAGTGGCTTCTGAATAAAAACGGGAGAGAAAAACGACCAGCCATTTCCAACCTACGTCCCAATGAGGCTCCAGATTCATTGAGCATCAGAGCCAAAACAAAACAGCTGCGGTGAACATGACATCGGCAAAGCGCTCCCGGGAAACCGGTCGCATTGAATGCGACGGGCCTCCACTCCGTGAGGCGACCAAGCAGGCTCCCGATAGATCTTCCATGAGAGATTCTAGGATGGTGTTTCGTCACCATAAGGTGCGCCAACCCCAGCAAGCCTAGCGCGATTGAGATGCGAGCGCAGAATGTCGACGTTGCGCAGGTTGGACTTGAACCAAGCATCAAAGACGCTTCCAATAAGAGGGATGCTGCCAAATGTCGTGTCCACGGCAACGTTGAGCCCCTGCCTTATAAGCTTGTGCCTAGGCAGCCCCATGCGATAACTTTCCAACACGATCCATGCCGCCGGCAGCATTGCCGCAGCGTCGCCGAGCCCCGGCACCAAACCTGCGATCGCGTCGTATCCGACCCGAAACCGTGTGCCTGGAATTCGAAACACCGAATCCAGTTTGCCGGAAAGCTGTTCCAGCCGTTCAAAGCGCGCCTTGTGCAAATCATCGTTCATGTGGTTGCAAGCACGACAGCACCCCCATGGTTCCAAATGCCTTGATCTGCTGGCGCGTCGGCGTCACGTGACAATGTGGCTTTTCCGCCAAGCACCTGTCGTGGTTACCGGCGCATGCGCGGCCGTGCAAAGGGTACAAACCGCCCGGCAGCCAAGCCGATGACCACACCAATCCCGAGACCGATCAGGTCCGCAACCCAGTCCCCAAGACTGCGGTCACGCCCGACGAATGGCTGAAGGATTTCAATCAAGCCACCAAACGCCAGATAAGCGGGTACAGCCAGCATCAGCCAACGCGGCCGAAGATAGGCCATCGGAAAGGCAAGCACCCCGAACGCGACCATGTGGTAGATCTTGTCAGATTCCGCGACTGACCCCAAAGGCGGCGCTGGTACCGGCGTCAGCGTCAGGACCGCAATCGCAGTTGCGATCAGACATGACAGCCCTAGGGCTAGTTTCGACTGAAGGCGCATGAACTCTTCGCGTTATGAACATCTGCCGGGCAAAAGCCACGACGATACCGGCCTTACACCATGATGGGCCTGAATACAGGGTCACCTTGACCTGTTGAGGAAGCGTAACGGTATGCAGCATAACGCGGGCGCCGGTCAGCCGACGGTTCAACGCGTCAAACCTCTTTGTAGAAAAGAAGAAGCTCCCGGAGCTTACCCGGGAGCCCACGCATGTCATCGACAATGCGTCTTTGTCGTACTGCTCGTGCCCTCGATCTCTGCCGCCGAAGTGCGCTCAACTACTGAGGTAGTTCTTATTATTATTTTCTTCTTAAGGTTAACAGGGCGCGCTGTCTAACGTTATTTTTGTAGCAGGGTCAGTTTTACAAGTTACAGGGCAATGCCTTGGGAAGCGGCCCGCTACCAGGCATTGCGATAGCGCATGCGGTTTTCCGGATGGACAACGCGACCCTCTCTGATCGCCTGAACAACGGCCGCTTTATGGGCTGCCAAACGGGCGGCGTATCCTGCCCTTGAGAAGTATTCAGGCTGAAACAGGATCATGCCATTCTCATCCGCCAAGAGGTGAAAGTCGCGACCGATGCCAAGTCCCCGGTGCGCGGGAAACACGATGGGATGGTAATTGCTGACGCCGCCTGCCAGTGCGCCGCACTTCGTGCAGACCGCCAGGACGATCGCATTCACACAGAAAAAGAGCACATCTGAGCGTTGGCTGAAGGGCAGCACAATGGCTGAAGCCGGGTCCCTGACGAAGTCTGTGTGGGCGTCACCGATTTCTTCGGCTGCGACATACAGTTGCAGACGGTCCGCACTGCTCATATCTGCGTCGTCGATGATCCAGGCATCCGTGGGAGCGAAGGCTTCGAGAGGCAAGGTTGCAAGCCGTGGTGGTCGGCTTGGCATGTGCGATCGGGTCATGTGCCGGGCCTCAATCTCTCTCCTGAGCGATGATCTTCATGAGGCCGTGAAAGCGCAATACCTTCCCGCACCCCGATCCGGCCCACCCGCTTCGTCTGGCTTAGCCTGACATCCCAAAAGTAGGGACATCACCCATACTTTGCCGGCCATTCGGGATTGCCCGTGGGTATGGTCGCCACCGCCTGCAGTCGGTAGTGCCGGTGAACCTACAGCGCTCCCCCCCTTGTGGCCTAACGTCCGGGCGCGGCGGCCGAACCTGCCAGGATACCCCCATCGATCGTCAGTTCAGCCCCGGTCATGTAGGCCGCCTCGTCCGATGCCAGCATGACCGCCAGCGCAGCAACCTCCTCGGGCCTGCCAAAGCGGCGCAGGGGCGTGTCGGCCACCATTGCCGCCTCCCGCTTGCTGCGGTCGGGGCCATTGCCCAGCATGGGTTCCCACATCGGCGTCATCACCGCCGCGGGATGGATCGAGTTGCACCGGATGTTCAGGCCCTGCCCCGCGCAGTACAGCGCCACGCTTTTCGTGTGATTGCGAACGGCGGCCTTGGAGGACGCGTAGGCCGCTGCCATCGGGATGCCGACAAGCCCCGAGCGCGAGGAGATGTTGATGATCGATCCCACGCCTTTCGGCCTCATGGCGCGGATGGCATAGCGGCAGCCCAGGAAGGTACCGTCCAGGTTGACGGCATGAACGGCGCGCCAATCGGCAAGCCGTGCATTTTCCGGATCATGCGCCGGTGGGACGGATCCCTCGAACCCGGTGACCCCGGCGTTGTTGACGACGATATCCATCGTCGGGAACTGCTCGGCAATCGTACTCCAGTCCGCTTCGGAGGTGACGTCGAGCCGGGCGAATGTCCCACCAATCGCGTCTGCCACGGCATGGCCGCCGATCCTATCGATGTCAGTGACAACGACATGTGCGCCCTCGTTGGCAAAGGCCGTTGCGATGGCCGCACCGATGCCGCGCGCCGCGCCTGTCACGAGGGCCGTCTTTCCGGACAGTCTGGCCATGGGATATCCTTCGCGTTCAAAGGTGAAACTGATCGACGCACCGCATGAAGGCGCGCGGCCCGTCTTGGACGTCCTAACAAAAAACCCTATCCATCGTCATGCACTTCTCATCAGCCGCCTGCCCAGTAGATGGGCGATCCTACAGGGTCCGGGGTCATCGACGTCCAGGTCGGAACCCTTCCGTCATCTGTCAAACTCTTCAGCCGCACATGTAACTCAGGAACCTTTCGGCAGCATCACGGTTGGCTGCCCGGACACATCGCGGTGTCTTACCACCATACGTCGTCCGACCGCCGGACTTTCCTTTCCCGTTCACTTCCCTCAATCGAACCCTGCCTTCGGCGCGGTTTCGAAAGGCATGACATGTTCGAAACCCTGACCCGGCCACCCGATCCGTACATCCTTCTGATGATGGGGCTGGGGCTGCTGATTGCACTTGTCGCATGGCTGCCCCTGGCTCTCCGCCGTGTTCCACTGTCCCTCCCGATCGTCTGTATCGGCCTTGGCATGGGTCTGGGTGCCATCCCCGGATTGCGGTTCGCCCCATTGCCCCTGGAGCACCCTGAAATCACCGAACGGTTTGCCGAATTCGTGGTGATCATCGCGCTGATGGGCGCGGGCCTCAAGATCGATCGGGTGCTGGGCCTGCGCTCATGGCTGATCACCTGGCGACTGATCTTTCTGACCCTGCCCTTGGGGATAGCGCTGATTGCCGTCCTTGCGGGGACATGGCTGGCCCTGCCGTGGGCCATGGCGCTGCTCCTCGGGGCGGTTCTGGCACCGACGGATCCGGTCCTGGCCTCGGACGTGCAGGTCGGCCCCCCGAAGACGGGCGAGGAGGACGAGGTCCGGTTCGCCCTGACATCCGAGGCGGGCGTGAACGACGGCGCCGCTTTCCCCTTCGTCCATCTGGCCATAGCCCTGGCGGCAGCGTCCGTGACGCACGAACCTTGGGCCCTGGATTGGCTGACCTACAATGTCGTCTGGGAGATCGGCGTCGGCATCCTGGGCGGCTATCTGGTCGGGCGGCTGTTTGGATGGATCACGTTCCACATCCCCGCGGAAAGCCGTCTGGTAAAGACCGGTGACGGCCTGATCGCGCTGTCGGCGACATTCGTGTCCTATGGCCTGACCGAGGTGTTCCATGCCTATGGCTTCCTGTCGGTCTTCGTCACCGCCCTGACCTTCAGACAGGCCCACAGGGATCACGACTTCCACAAATCCATGCATGACCTGATCGAACAGATCGAACGGATCTCAATGATGGTGCTTCTGCTCCTGTTCGGAGGCGCGATCGTCAATGGGCTGCTGTCGCCTCTGGTCCCCATGGATATCACGGCGGCCCTGGTGATCCTGCTGGTGATCCGCCCGATCACCGCCCTGGTAGGCATGACGGGCATCAGCGCCCCTTGGCATGAACGAATGACGATCGCCTTCTTCGGCATCCGGGGCATCGGGTCGTTCTACTACCTGGCCTATGGCCTGAACCACATCGACGATCTGCAGCACCCGGCGCGTCTTTGGGCGATCGTCGGACTGGTCGTGCTGATGTCCATCATCATGCACGGCCTATCGGTCACACCGATCATGCGAATGCTGGACCGCGCGCAGGGCCGCGACCCCGATGCCGAAGACGCCGTGCCGCCCCCGGGTTTCCAGGGACCAGGCGGGGACGCGGACTGATGGCACGGATGCATGCACATGCTGTCTTGTTGTGCGGATGCTAGGTCAGGACGCGCTGCTCGGCTGAACAGCAGATCACGGCCAGATGCCAGAGTTCAAAGCGGAGAGAGCTTCACCCGGCCGACACCCGGGCCGCCGATTTCGGCGCGGCGTCGGCCGTCTTGTCTTCATCCCAAGGGCACAAAAATGAGGGCCATCCCAATTGCCAGGCCCATCATTCGCAACATCGGTTTCTGCACGCCGATGATCGCATATGATATGGCGATGCACCCGCCGCCCACTAGACCGGCGGAGAGGAGTGCGGCGCCCGGGGCCTCTGCCAGGCGGATCAGGTCCGGGCGCGCGATCATGCCGAGGGGGATCAGGTAGAGCCCCACACCGAGTGCCATTGCGGTCATCGCCACACGCAGCCAGTTCTCCTCCGCCATTCCGGCCGCAATGAAGACAGCGCCGCAGACCGGAGGGGTAATGGTCGAGAGAAGCGCGAACCAGAACACGAAGAGATGCGCCTGCAGCGGCTCGAGGCCAAGCGTGGTCAGCGCCGGCCCTGCGACCGAGACGCAGATCACGTAGGCCGCAGTCGTCGGCACCTCCATGCCCAGAACAAGACAGGCCAGTGCTGTCAGCAGAAGGGAAGGCCACAGGCCACCGTTCGACGCCGACAGGATCAGGGAGGTGATCTTGACCCCCAGCCCGGTGATGGCAAGCACGCCGACGATGATCGAGGCGCACAGGATGATGGCCGCGATGAGCGACACCTGCCGCGCGGCACCGATCAGCGCGACCTCGGCCCGGCCCGCGGCACGCCGCAGGTCGATGCGCATGTCGGCGCCTGTCAGCAGCAGAGCCGCCCCCGCGATGATCGCCAGGCCCGCGGAATACTGCGGCGTGTAACCGGCCCAGAACATCGCCCCCAGCAGAACTGCAAAGGGCACCATGAAGAAGGCCGAGGTGATCAGGACCTCCCGCCGGGCGGGCTGCTGGTCGGGTGGCAATCCCCCCAGGTCCAGCCGGCGTGCATAGGCATCGATCCCGAACCAGACCACCGCGAAGTATAGAAGCGCAGGCAGCATGGCAGCCATGATGATCTGCGTGTAGGGCGTGCCGGTCAGTTCGACCATGATGAAAGCCCCAGCCCCCATCAACGGCGGCATGATCTGGCCGCCCGACGAGGCGACAGCCTCGACCGCTCCGGCGATCCGGCGTGGATATCCCATGCGGATCATTGCCGGGATGGTCACCGCACCTGTCGATGCGACATTGGCCGAGGCCGATCCCGAGATCGACCCGAACAGCGCCGAGGCGATGACGGAGACCTTGCCCGCGCCGCCCCGCAACTGGCCCGCGGCCGCGGCGGCAAGGTTCATGAACCCCTGCCCTGCCTCGCCCGCGTTCAGGACCGCGCCGAAGATGACGAAGATTGCCACGACGCCCACCGAGACACCCGTCAGCTGCCCGAAGATCCCGCCTTCCGCCAGGGTCAGCGTCCCCATCAGGCTGGCGGGCGGTAGCGGCGCGTGCCCGAACTCGCCCGGGACATGCTGACCGAAAGCAGCGTAGAGCAGCGCCAGCCCCGCGACGATGGGCAATGGCCAGCCGATTGCACGACGCGCGGCCTCCAGCACGGCCAGCAGCAGGACGCCACCGACGGCATATTGGAACCCCGTCTCGACGAAGCCATACTGGTCGGTAAGTCGATCGGCGTTCAGTGCAATCCAGATGGCCGCTGCCATCCCCGCGATTGCCAGGACGACGCCAAAGGCCGATACCCAGCGCGCGGCACGCTGGTCAGTGAACAAGAATATCCATGGCAGGATCAGTGCCACATGCAGCGGCCTGGCCACCAGGTTGGGCACCAGCCCCGAAAAAATCAGCCCCAGATGAAAGGCGACGAGCAGAAACGCGGCGGACAGCATGACTGCCCGCCGTGTCATGGCACCGGACACCGCGCTCATTGCGCGACGGCCACGCCCGCTTCCTGGTAATAGCGCGCCGCACCCGGATGAAGATCCTCGAGCGCCGCAACCTGCTCCAGCGAGACACCGGCCCACCACGGGGCCGTTTGGGCCATCGCTTCGCGCCGTGTCCAGAATGCCTTGGTAAGCTCATACGCAGTATCATCGTCCATGGCGGTGGTCGTGAAGGCGATCACCGGCAGGCCTGTGGTCACGATGTCGGCCGCCTGACCGGGATACACATCGGCGGGAATGACGACGCGGGCCTGCCCGGTCTGGACGACCTGCTCTTCGCTCAGCGACAGCAGTCGGACATCCTGACTGGCGGCCGCCTCCACTACGTTCGGCGCGGGAAAGCTGCCAGCCGTGACAAAGCCGTCGATCTGACCGTTCGTCAGTGCGTCACCGGCATTGGAAAGTTCGGCGTCAGCGATGGTCACGTCGTCCATCAGCCCGAACAGTTCGAGGTACTTCTCACCCTCGGTCGCACCGAAGCTGCCCTTTCCAAGGAGGATGCGCTTGCCCTCGAATGCGTCCAGCGTCGTCGAACCTTCGGCACCGGCGACGACGAAGTGCATGGTCAGCGAGGGAATGGGGAACAGCGCGCGGATTTCGGCAAACTGCGGGGCGGTCCGGCCCTCGAAGGCGCCGCTACCGGTTTGCGCATCCGCAACCAGTGACGGAGGTGCGGTAAAGACATAGTCGGCGCCTCGCGCGCGGACTTCCATGACGTTCTGCACGGACCCCTGGCTTTCCTCGACCGTCATCACCAGCTGGCCATCTGAGGCGGCCTTCATGCCCTCGGCCAGTTCGACGCCCATCTGGTAGTAGGACGTGCCGGTCTTGGCCGACTTGTAGGTCAGTCGCGTCTCCGCCTGCGCCGTCCCTGCGACGAGCACAACTGCTCCGGCAAGCATCGCCTGTGTCCAATACCGCATTTCTCCGTCCCCCCATTTCAATCGGAGACGCCATCAACCGGGAGGGACGACCAGGTGTCAAGGCTAAGACCCTTATGCCATTGGCGCTGAACTTCTCCGGCGTGAAGGTCGTGTCGGCACCACCGCGTGCTTTGCAATACTTCATCCAACGCAATCCGCAGTGGGTAATTGGGCGACCGGGACCCCGGTTTTCCGGGTCCCGGTTTTTCCAGGTCCCGGTTTCTCTGAAGGCATGGCGCTAAGAGACTATAAGAAGTTCGCATACTTGCTCTGCCCCCTGAGAACTGGACCGTTTGAGGCTGGAGTTTTCGGCTAACCTTCCCTGGCTGGGAGAGGAGCGGAGAACGATGAAGGCATCGAAGTTTACGGAAGCGCAGAAGGCGTTCATCCTGA